>CAVULS010000008.1:0-429645 GCA_963742385.1 uncultured Alphaproteobacteria bacterium
CTTCGCCAAAGCAGGCGTAGCCGTCATCTCGCCGAAGCCGCGATCAAACTCCGCAAAGGCGACTTCGCACTGGTCAGCAAGCTGGCCCACATCACCGATATGACGCGGCTGTGTCAGAGGCGCGCCGCTGAATTCCAGCGCTTCGATTATTTTTGGTAGTCGCCATCGAGGCTGGCCGCGTTCGTGAGAATCCGGCGGAACGTTGCGCAATGCGCGCTTCACCGTACGCCTAGTTCTTTCGAGCATTTCAGCGGCGGCATTAACCGAAAGATGATTTTGCATTTTGCTTTTCCCACCTTGCCAATGAGGTGGTGGTGCCCGTTAGAAAACACCATGCCTACTGGCAGAGATCGGTCGCGCGCCACCCGTTCATGCCGGGGTGCCTCCACAGGACCCTAGCGGCGAGTTGTGCCGGGCGGCGAACGTCGATGATATCCACACAGGTTAGATAGGTCGCTCGTGAACAATTTGCAGCCAATTTTCTATAACCGACCGCTCGGACAGCACTCGACGTGCTTGATCTCGGGATCGCTGATCGCGTCGGCGATCTCACGTTGATAGGGCCACAAGCGAACGCGGCCGGGCAGCGCGCTGGTACCCTCGGGCAGCACGATCTCGCGTTCGATCCATTCACTGAGCCGCAGCCGCGGCGGCGGGATCAGCGACGCGAGCGCGGACGGTGGCGAGCCTGATCATCGGGCCCGGCTGCTCTCCTCATCGTCGATGGCCTTCTCGGCCATCGAGCGAAACTTCAAGAACGTGTCCAGCAAAACGCGGGAGCGATCCATAAATTTGTCGAAGCGCCAATAGTCAACTCTCGGCGGTGACAAAGTCATCGCTCTCAAGCATTTTGGAATGCCACAGCACCATCGGCAGCCCCGTCGGTGGCGTCGCCGTTTCACCTTCGGAATTGCCTCCGAAGCGCACCATCCACACACCATGCGCGATGAGATTGCGCTCGTTTCGCAATTCAGCGAGCGCGTCCCAAGTTGGCGGAATATCCAGTTTCATATGCTCTTCTACGACGCTGCGAACGTACCGAATGTTTTCGTGGGCGTGCTCCTTCGCGATTTGCCTTTTTCGCTTGAGGTCGGCCTGCTCCAACACCCAAATACATTCGATGATCGCGTGGTCAATGCGCGAGAAGATCGTCACTGCATTGGCGATTGCCAGCCGGAGCCGATTTCGGCAATTCAAAAGACCAAGTCATGCCGGGGATTGCTACGCTGGTCGGTGGTGAGGGTTTGGCGGTCATGGGCCGCAACGATCCCATTGCGCCAGCAAATCGTCGTCAGCCGCCGACCCGGAACTGGCCTTGACGCCAACCACTCGATACGACCAAGAAAAGTTACCGCGTGGCTTCGGGACATTGGGCAGTGTCACAGCTCCTTTGATCTGCCTCACTTCGCCCTTCGGGACATCCGAATAAAATTCTTTTTCCTGATGACCTTACAATGTCGCACTGACTAAAATTTGATGCGTTAATAGGACAATCAAAAGCAACAACGTTCATTCTAAGTTTTGATATATTGACAGCCGATCGATTTTTTACGGATGCAGTGATGCTGTATTCATCCCCGTATAATGGTGGCGTCAACAGCAAATCGCGTATATCAACCTGTGAAGGTAGCACAATCGCCCAATTCTTTTTATCGGCTTCCTCAATAACTTTCTTTTGGGCCTCACAGGCCGCCCGTTCCTGCTCTTTTTTTATTTCGGTTTTTTTCTGTTCCTCCTCGACGTTCTTATTCAATACGAATATTGATCCGCCGATTATCAGAGCAAGAATGACGGCAACGGTGCGGAAGCTCGGAAAAACGACCAATGCCCAAAGGAATGCGACGATAATGCCGAGCGTAAAAAGCAAATATATCATGGCTGTATTCCGGCAGCGGCAAGATTAACCCGCCCCGCCGATCTCGGCCAGCATCGCGCGCACCTCGCCGTCGATCTCCGCCGCATCATGCGCGGTGAGGTGGGGCAGCCGTTGCGCCACTCGGCTCGGCACCGCCAGCATGCCGGCGCACACACCGCGCAAGATCGCCGACCATTCCGCTGCAACGGCCTCGGCGTCGAGCAATTCGCCGCGCGCCTTGGCCGCCTTGATCTCGGCGACGTCGGCTTGCGCGGCGGCGAGGCGAGCGCGTTGCCGTGAGACCTCGGCAAGTGGACGTGAGCGCGGGCCGCGTGGCGTGACCATGGAGCCTCAAATTGTGTTGTCCACCGGACAACGATTTAGTTTACACTCCACTGCATGTGGAGTTAAGGAATTGCTCACCAAGTTATGCTCGAAATTGGTTTCGAGCCGTGGTTGTGAAAAGAAGGGGCGGCCCCCCCAGCACCAAGACCGCCCCAAACCGCCGCTTTACGCGGCGTCACTGCCCCTCGCGGGGCAACAGTGTGGACCGGGAGGGAATTGAACCCTCGGGGAACGGGTGGATAGCCAGAGACTCCCGAGTACCAACTCACCGGCCCACGACGTAAACCGGGTGAAAGCCCGGTTTTCGTTTTTTGCGTCGGGCGAACCGAATTAGCCGACCACATTGAAAACAGCACCGGCGCAACCGCATTGCAATGCCGCGGTGGATAACGCCCCCCGATTTTTACCTGTTTGTTGTGGTTAGCGGGGACAGAGCGGCAGCTTTTTACGTTCCCAGCTAAATGCAGAATTCGTTGCAACGGGTGATATCTCGGGGGCGGGCGCACCTCGCACCCCCCGCCGCCAGCGGTGCCTCTTTTGCTCCGGTCGCAGTGATCGCCCGACTACTTGTGATTTGTCAGGTACGGCAGCGGCGCGTGGCCTATGACCGCGTAAGCAAAATTCACCAAATACGAAGCGACAAATAACAACACGACCATCTTCGACAGCGGCGGTGGCAACGATGGTGAATGCCAGACCTCTCGTGCTGCGTACACTGTCAGGATCAACCCGCCGATGAACAAAAGGAGGCTGAACTCAAAGGGGGAACAACTACAGAAAAAAGAGCCGCCGCCTTGCCGATTTTCCCTCGGGTAAGTGGCGGCGATGGTGGCGGAAACCAGTAATCAGGTGAAAAAAGCGATGAGAATGCTAGTTTCCCGAAGGTTGAAATTGCTGCGAGTATTTTTTCGACTGCCACGTGATAATAAAGTCATTGAGCACGTTGATCGTCATTCCGAGAAATACAGCCAACAAATTTAAGATGATCAACAGGAACAGAATTATCTCGTGAACAGCTTTAAACGGAATTCCGAACAGTGGGATCGCTTCCGAAGTCGGGGCCGCAACTAGCGCGGCATAGCGCCATCTGTACAAAAAGATTTTTGACGAGAAGTCGCTCTCGTTCGTCTCTACGTATCACGATGCGATCTATTTCGTCGGCGGTGAGTACTTGATTTTGAGTGGCGGCTGGGATCAGCGAAGCAAATTGCTCCCGCCGGATGCTTTGAATTGATTTCCAGATCGTATTTGCCATCGTCCACCCCTGCCCATGGCCGCGCATGACTAGCAATTCGCTAGAGTTATGTCTTGTACTCCGACCGCCCGTAGGGCGCACCGTGGGGCCGTTTAGCCATAGGTCCGGTCCCGTTCACCTCCACCTCCACTGTTGTGGAGATAGAACACGGACTAGGCGCACACTTTTCAGACCACTATTACGGGCGCTCGTATCGTGAGCCAGACGCTCCACCGCCCTGATCATGCCGGGCCGGCTAGGTGGTTAGGTTGAGCCGCGTATGTTCCCCGCATAGTGTGATCTAGCGGGGACGGCCGGGACCGCGGACATGGGGCTTCATCGTCCCTTCCGCCCGCGTAGGTTTCCGGTGGTCGTTGCCGGTGTCCTATACGTCGGAACCGGCTTTCCGGCCGGACATGAGACGGCCCGGCGCGCTGCGATCACTCTCAACAATCCGCCCGTGAGGGCGGCGCGCGGCGGATGAGGATCAGGGAGGAGACCGCCGCACAAAATTGGTGCGACGTGTCAGCCCGAGCGTGGTGCCCGTGGCCGCGTGGCCGCCGGCGCCTTGGCGCTGCAATTGCGTTTCCGCCGTGATCGTGACTACGACCGCAGCGGCTCACGGCCGGCGATGATCGGGTCCGCGCAGCCGCACTCCCTGCACCGAAGCTTGGCGACGTCGTCGAGCATCAACGCGACCACGGCTCTATGGCCGCAGCCCGGACAGCTAATTTGAAGGCGGGTCGGATAGCGCTTGACCGCGACCGCGTTGCCGCGTGTGTCAGTTAGCGCTTGCCGGTTCGCGCCGGCGCGCGTAGGTTCGTGTTGCAAATTGGATATCTCCTCGACCTTGCCCCGGCGCTGCTGCCAGCAGCGGCCGGGGTCTTTCGAGACGACGAGCAAAGCTCGTCGTCAGTGAAGACGGCCACCCTTGCGGGGGTGGCCGTTTTTTTTCTTCAGGGTAGGGCCGAGGTCGATAGGCGCGTCGCGCGCGCGACGTACGCCGCGACGTCCGCTGGACGATAGCGAACCCTCGCACCGACTTTGACAAATTGCGGACCGTTGCCGGTGAGACGCCACTTATCGAGCGAGGAAACACTGCACCGCAAAACGTCGGCGGCTTCCTGAACTGTGAGCAGGCGGTCCAGACCAGTGCGGCCGATTGCATCTTCGGATTTTGTGACCATCGGACACTCCATAGAGTTGAAGTGTCGATTTTCCGGCGGCGGGAAAGGCAATGAAAGCAAAAATGAGTCAGCGAATGTATTCACTTACTCGCATTTTTTGATGCGATAGACCGGGCGCACGACGTGCGTCTTCACCGTACTCGCCTTGACCTTGGCTTTCTCGCCGTCGAGCAGTTGGCCTATAACAAACGCAACTGCGGCATCCATTTTCGGCCGTTTGCATTGCTCGGTGAGCCAGCCGGTCAATCGCTGGCGCAGCGTAAGAAGCCGGTCCTCTGTGAATGAGGGCGGTTGACCCCGCTTGCCTTGCCCGGACAATCGCAAATGGTGAACGCCTTTGCGAGGCGGCGATTTCGACATTTCGCCGATCTGCGGCGGCGCCGTGGTAAGGGGAATGGCCACTAAATCGTAAGTTTCACGCGGCCGTTGTTGGGGCGGCCCCTCCCCTATTCTTCACGCGCATGGTCGTCGCCTAAGCCAGTCGACTGTGCAATTTAATGCCCGGTCGACGTGCCACGTCGACCGCGTTTCCATTTTAGGGCGCCGTCGATAACCGGGCTAGCTCGCCTTTCGCGACCGTCGCGCGCTATTTGCGAATCGACAATCTTCCTGCCGGGATGCAGGATGCGGTCGACCAGCGCGCCGAGCTTTTCGAGGGCTTCGCGCTTTTCCTTGTAAATCGTGCCGTCGTAAGTGCCTCTCACGCCGGGGATCACATGCGCCAACACGCGCTCGGCATGATCGGCCCGCACTCCTGCCCTCGCCATAAGCGACCGCGCGGTGCGGCGCAGGTCGTGGAAAACCCACGGCGCCATCGGCATGCGGCCGTCGCGCTTGCGGATTTCGGCGAGCTTGGCATCGAGCGCCGCCTTAGCCTTGGAAAAGCCTTTGAATGCAGTCCGGCCGCCGTCGCTCGAAAACACGAAGCCATTCCGCTGCGGACCAATCAGCGCGACTACCTTGTCGGTGAGCGGCACGACATGCTCACGGCCGCCTTTATTGCGCGTGCCTGGCACGACGAAGTCGCGGCCGTTGATCTCGTGCCAAGCCATGTCTGAGATCATCCGGAGGCGCGCTGCTGTTAGGAATAGTGTCCGCACGAAGGGTGCAAAATACGCCGGCGCCTGCCCGGCCGGGAGATCGTCGAGCGCCGCATAAAGGTCGCGGATTTCCTCATCGTCGAGGATGCGCCTACGCGCGCGCTCGGTGGGCTTGGTGCGGGCCATGCCTATAACGATTGGCGACTTAAACTCGTCGTCACGGCTGGCCTGCCAATTAAACGCTTTGCGTATGTGCGCTAGCGCCCGGTCGGCCATCACCGGCGCACCACTGTCCTCGATGGCATCGAGGAGTTCGACAATATCGCGGCGCTTGAGATCATAGATCGATTTGGTGCCAATCCGCGGCCGTACGTAGACGCGAAACACCCGCTCGACCTCGTCGGCGCCGCGCAGGTTCGGCCGGACATGCCGGGCAATGAAATTGTCTAGCATCTCGTCAACGGAGTGCGCGGCCGCCCGTCGTCGCTTCGCCGCGGCCTCGGCAGCGGACACCGGGTTGCCACCATCCTTCACCTCGCCGGCGACCCGGAGAGCCTTCCTGCGTGCCTGATCGGGCGTGAGATCGGAGCCGTGCATACCGAGACCGACCCAGCGCTGGCGGCCGCTCGCCTTGTCACGGTAGCGGTAGCCGTAGCTCACCGCGCCGCTTTTGAGACGACGTGCCGTGAAACCGACAGGGTTGCCATCGCTGATGAACTGGCCGGCGCGCAACCCATCGACGGCCGTCATGCTGATTCTCCCCGCATGGGTCGCCCCTCTGATTTTTGATCAGGCGGTCTAACCTGTGTGCACGTGCAACCAATTTAGACTGTTTCGAGGGAAAAACAAGGAAACAGGCGGTAACGCGAGGCAGCGCTCGGAAATGCCGGTTATGTCGGTTTTTCCTGCATTTCTTGCAAAACTATTGTGGGTTCAAAAACTTGAGTGAGGAGACTAATTTTCACTTTTAATCAGTAGGTCATGGGTTCGAGTCCCATCGCGCTCACCAATCGTTTCGTTCGGGCACTATGCGGCGCTTTGCGCGTTTGTTTCGGTGCCGCTCTCCACGCGCTTTCATCTTTCATAAAGCTGGCGCCGACGACTGCCGCGGCGTAGCCGGCGCCGAACAACCTGCGTCGGCGGCGCCCGAATGGTTTATCGATCGTTAAAATTCACGCTATGAACTGGTTACCCCATCGTTAAGAATGACACAACGAAACTGTATTATTGTCATGGACTTATCGTCTCGGCGAGGTTGCCGCAGCGGAATTGGTAGTGACGACGTTGCACGAGCTTGTGAAGGGGGCAGAGTCCCGTTTTACGCTTTACGGCCTCGACAGAGAGGCCCGTGACGCCATCAATCGGCTGTGGCCGACAATTGCGCCGCATCTCGACGCGGCGGTCGACACCATTCTCGATGCGACGAAGGACCTGCCGCACGTCTCCGCGGTCACTGCCCAGCACCGGGGTATGGTCAAGAGCCTTGAGGTATCGCACCTGAAGGCCTTGCTGGGCGCGGAACTCGACCACCACTACTTCGACTCGTGCCGAAAGACCGTCGAACAGGAAGCCGCGCTCGGGCTCGACGCCCGCATGCGCAGCACGGCCGGAAATTATCTGCTGCGGGCGGCGGTGGATGCGCTGGCGCGCAAACACCGCTTTTCGCCGAGCAAGCTTGCCGCGAGCGTCAAGCTTCTCGCCCAGGTTATCGCCTTTGACGTCGCCAACGCGATGACCCTGCATCGGGAAGCAGCGGAAATGGCCGAGCAGAAACGACGGGCGGAGATCGATGAGGCGATTGCCGGCTTCGCCGGCGCAATCGGCGATGTGCTCGAAGCCATCAAGGATGCCTCGACTTCGTTGACCGCCACGTGCCAGACCATGCGCGAAGTCTCCGATCAAACTCTCAAACGTATGGCTATCGCCTCGGCCGCGGCGGCGGAAACCACGCAGCGGGTGAAAATGACCGGCGAGGCCACTGACGAGCTTTCCGGGTCGATCCATCATATCGGGCAGGAAGCGACCCGCGGCCGCGAGATGGCCAAGGCCACCGTCGGCGACACGCGGCGCAGCCAGCAAGCCATCCTTTCGCTGAACGACACTGCCGAGCGCATCGGCTCGATCATCAGCATCATCTCCACGATCGCATCGCAAACCAATCTTCTGGCGCTCAATGCGACCATCGAGGCGGCGCGCGCCGGCGAGGCAGGCAGGGGATTCGCCGTGGTGGCCGCCGAAGTGAAGGGGCTCGCCAACCAAACCTCGCGCGCCACCGAGGAAATCTCGCAACAGGTTGCCGCCATCCAGGAGGCCACCAGAAACTCGGTCGATGAAATGTCGTCGATCGCGCGCGCCATCGGGCAATTGACGTCGGTTTCTACGAGCATCGCATCGGCCGTCGAACAGCAAAGCGTCACAACCCGCGAAATTGCCGACAGCATCCGCACGGCCGCCGGCCACACCGCCAGCGCGTCGACCGAGATCCTGTCGGTTGAGCAAAGCGCCGGCCGCAGCGCGGCCGCCTTCGGTGAAATCACCGAGCTGACCAAGCGGGTTTCCGCTCGCGCGCGCGACCTTGAATCGAAAGTGGCCGCATTCTTTGAGCGCGTCCGCGCCGCCTGAATTTCCCGCCGCCCCCAATCATCACCGTCGCGCTGCAAGGGGTCATGCCGAGCGTCGTGATGCTTTCGATTTGAGGCGCGGGCTCAAGTTCCAACGCGCTCGCCATTGCAGAAGGCGTTCACTGCGTCCGCGCCACGCAAAAAAGGCTGCGCGCCGCAACCGGCGGCGCGCACGTCGCAAAACAAAAGGTGCCGTGCCAGCTATTTGTGCCGCTTATGACGGGCCGGTGCCGCGGATTGCAGCTGCAGCCCGGTCACGGTGGCAATCACATTGAGGCCGATCTGCCCCTCAACGCTTACCGGCTGCAAGGTGAATGAGTTGTTGAGCCCGCCGTAAAGTCCATTGGCGGCAGCGCCGATGCCCACGGCGGCGCCGGCAGATACGCCGCCATAGGCGCCCGCCAGCGAACCTTGGCCGACATGCGCGGTTGCCGCGAACACTGCCCAGGCCAAGCTGACATTGTTGTCAAATCCGATCTGGGCCCCGATCCGCTGAACCGAAGCGCTGTAGTGCTGCACCGGGCCGCCCGCCGTCGGCGTGAAGCTGCAATCGAAGGAGCGCATCGAGACGACAACATAGGTCCCGTTCTGCGAGCTCTTGCAGGTCAGCATACCGGCTTCGACGTCTGCGCGTGCAGGGGTTGTCGCCGAGACAGCGAGCCCGGCGAGCGCGACCGCGAAGGCGGTATGAACAGCAAACTTGATGGACACGATATTTCCTCCCTAGAGATGAGCCGCAATCACATTGCGGTGCGGCCGGTGGCCGACGGAAACCCGAAGCGGGGCGAGGTTCGCGCATTTGCCATGCGCCCGCAAGCGCCGCTTTGCCAAGTTACCCGGCAAATCCTGTATGCACCGCGGTAGGGGTGAGCGCTTCGTCGCAAAACCATTGCGCAATAGCCACCACAGTTTCACCAAAGCGTCTCGGCATCGCCACGATGCGCCGTTACCCGTGTCGCCATTCGGGGACCCCGAACGAGGAGAGCAACCATGCAGCTCCACTGCGACACGACAAAGCTTGCCGCTATTCGCTCCTTCGCCGCGTCGATGCGCTGCCCACATTGTGGCGACCCTATGATTGCGCCGGAAATGTCGGAATTCGTGGTCGGCGGGGAAATCCGCCACCATTGGCAATGCGACAATTGCGGCGGCTCCTCCAGTACCGCCTTCCGGACCGAGGCCAAAAACACCCGCAACCGCCGGAATAGGTAGTGTGCTATGGTGTTTTCCTCGCAGGCTGCGCATAGCCTGTTCAAGGAGGAACAAACATGACATCGCCTATCCTGCGGTCCGCCTTGGCGGGCCTTGTCTGCGCCGGCGCGCTGGCGCTCGCCACC
Source organism: uncultured Alphaproteobacteria bacterium (assembly GCA_963742385.1). GTDB lineage: Bacteria > Pseudomonadota > Alphaproteobacteria > Rhizobiales > Xanthobacteraceae > Pseudolabrys. The sequence goes on from CAVULS010000008.1 coordinate 9,620, forward strand.
CCGTCCATGGCCGCCGTGATAGCCCTCAAGGCCAACCTAACGGCCGCGAGTGAGGTGCCACCCAACGGCAGCGCGGGCGCCGGCTCGGTCACCGCGACCTATGACGACGCCACCAAGAAGCTGACCTGGAAGGGCAGCTATAGCGGGTTGACCGGCCCCGCCACCGCCGCGCATTTCCATGGTCCCGCGCCATCCGGCAAGAATGCCGGCGTGATGGTGCCGATCAGCCCGAATGGGCCCTCGTTTGAAGGCTCGGCGACGCTGAACGACGCCCAGGCCAAAGCGCTGATGGACGGCGACATTTACGTCAATATCCACACCGCAGCCAACAAGGGCGGTGAAATCCGCGGCCAGTTGGCGAAGTAAGTCTCCCGCCGTCATTACGGACGCGCGGTTAAAGCGCGCGCCCCGGAATGACATCGTGATAAGCCCGCCGGCGATCCCGGCGGGCTTTTTGCATCTGGCCAGGCCGCGTTTTATCTTCGCTGCAAAAGAGTGTTGCGGCGAGGGAGCATCCATGGCCAAAGCGAATGGCGGTACGGCGCCGTTTCTGATCTCCGGCGGCGGCATCGGCGGGCTGATCGCGGCCTATGCGCTGGCCAAGCAGGGATTTCCCGTTCGCCTGTTCGAGCAGTCGCTGGAATTCCGCGAGGTCGGCGCCGGCATCCAGCTCGGCCCCAATATTTTCCGCGTGCTGGAAAAAGTCGGCCTGAAAGACGCCGTGCTTGCCGACGCCCATTGCCCGCCGGCGCAGGAAATGCGCGATGCGCTGACCGGCAAGTTGATCACCCGTATTCCGCTGGGAGCCGAATTCGCCGCGCGCTTCGGCCAGCCTTACGCGGTCACCCATCGCGCCGATATCCACGGCACGTTCCTCAAGGCCTGCCAGAGCAACAATCTGATCACGCTGGAAAACAACCGCCGTGTCGATGCCTACGAGGATCACGGCGACCGCGTCACCGTCAATTTGCACGACGGCGAGGACGTCAGCGGCTGCGCGCTGATCGCCTGTGACGGCATGTGGTCGAAGATCCGCGAGCGCATTGTCGGCGACGGCAAGCCCCGCGTCTCCGGCCATATCGCCTATCGCGCCGTGCTCAAGCGCAGCGAAGTGCCCGACGATCTGTGGCGACCTGACGTGGTGCTCTGGGCCGGTCCGCGCACGCATTTCGTGCATTACCCGCTGCGCCGCGGCGAGCTCTACAACCTCGTCGCCGTGTTTCACTCCGATCATTACGAGGAAGGCTGGAATGCCGAAGGTGCCAAGGACGTGATGTGGCAGCACTTCAAGATGCAGGTACCGCAGGTCACGCGCATGCTCGAGCGCATCGAGACCTGGCGCATGTGGGTGCTGTGCGACCGCGAGCCGGTGAAGGACTGGACGCACGGCCGCGTCACGCTGCTCGGCGATGCCGCGCATCCGATGCTGCAATATCTGGCGCAAGGCGCCTGCATGGCGACCGAGGACGCCATCGTGCTCGCCGACAAGGTCGCGGCCTCGTCCGCCGACCTGCCGGCGGCGTTTGCGGCCTATCAACAGGAGCGCTACTTGCGCACCGCGCGCGTGCAGATCATGGCGCGGGTCTATGGCGACTTCTATCATGCGCGCGGCGTTACCGCCGAACTGCGCGACCTGGCGCTGTCGGGGCGCACGCCGCAGCAGGGCTACGACGGCATCGCCTGGCTCTACGGCGGGCCTTAGGTAAACGGCGCGATCAAGACGAATTACGAAATTTCAGATTGCGCCGCGACAACTGACTGATCGAGGTGCAGCCCATCAAGCGCATGTCGCGCTCGATCTCGATTCGCATCAGCTCCAGCGCCCGCTCCACGCCCGCCTGGCCCGCCGCGGCAAGCGCGAACAGATAATAACGGCCGCCGCCCACGGCCTTGGCTCCGAGCGACAGCGCCTTGAGCACATGCGTTCCACGATGCACGCCGCCGTCCATGAGCACGTCGATCTTGTCGCCGACGGCATCAACGATCTCCGCCAGTTGCTCGAACGAGCTGCGCGAGCCGTCGAGCTGGCGGCCGCCGTGATTGGACACCACGATGCCGGCGCAGCCGATGTCGACCGCCTTGCGCGCGTCGTCAACGCTCATCACGCCCTTGAGGCAGAACTTGCGGCCCCAGTGCTTGACCATCTCCGCAACGTCGGTCCACGTCATCGACGGGTCGAGCATCTTGGTGAAGTAATCGCCGATCGAGGTGGTGCCGCCGCCCATGTCGACGTGTTCGTCAAGCTGCGGCAGACGGAATTTTTCATGGGTGACATAGTCAATCGCCCATTTTGGCTTGACGGCGAACTGGAAAATGCCTTGCAGGTTCAGGCGGAACGGAATCGTAAATCCGGTGCGCAGGTCACGTTCGCGATTGCCGCCGGTGATGGAATCGACCGTCAACATCATGATCTGAACGCCGGCGCTTTTCGCCCGCTCCATCATCGCCTTGTTGAGACCGCGGTCCTTGTGGAAGTAAAACTGATAGACCTGCGGGAAGGAGAATTTCGCGACCTCCTCCAGGCTGACCGTTCCCAGCGAGGACACGCCGAACATTGTCCCGAATTTTTCGACGGCACGCGCCACCGCGCGCTCGCCATCGTAGTGAAACAATCGCTGCAACGCCGTCGGCGAGCAGTAAAACGGCATCGCCAGCTTCTGGCCCATGACCGTAACCGACAGGTCGACATGTTCCACGCCCGTCAGGATATTCGGTACCAGATCGCATTCCTCGAATGCGAGCGTGTTACGCCGGTACGTCGTTTCGTCCTCGGCGGCGCCATCGATGTAATTGAAGATCGGACCGGGCAAGCGCCGGCGCGCCAGCTTGCGGAAGTCGTGAAAATTGAAACATTGCGACAGGCGCATGCTGCACTCGCTAATGCCCAATTCTTACACCGCGGGCGCGGGCGCGGCCAGCGCATCGAGCGGAACCGAAGACATCGCCTGGCTTTGCCGCGGCCCGCGAGCGCCAACGCTCGCTCGTCACCGGGCGCCCGTCATCCGGTGCCGGTCATGGCTTGCGGCGGCGCGGGCGCGAGCGACAACTTGCTGTAGGGACTCTGGAAATACTGGATCACCTGCGCCTCCGCCATGAACAGCGGGTTCTCGTAGCGCACGGGCGTGGCCGTCGGGTAACTCTCCTCGCGCGCGAACAGCGAAAGACAGTCGATCAAATGCTCGCCGCCCCAGTTGACCACCTCCTGAACGAGGACTTTTCCGCCGCCACGTGTGATCAGATCGGCGACGGCGTCCGCCGAAACTGTCGGTGCGCGCGCGTGCGGCGCGCCGATCGCATTGGCATAGGCGAGAAGATTCGAGTGATGCAGGAACGCAACGCCCGTCGGCGACAGCTTGCGCAGAACCTGCGGCACATAGTTCGCGATGACGTCGAGCTCGGCATGTACGAGCGAATCGAACGAGAAGACGAGATCGAAGCTTGCGTCCGCCGCCGCAGCCAGCGAGCGCCCGTCATTGGCGGCAAAGCGCGCATGCTTGGCAGCGGCAAAGGTCTTGCGGCAGGCCTCGACGCACTTTTCCGACAAATCGATGCCGACGAATTCATCGCAGGCCGGGATCAGGAACTTCGTCCAGCGGCCAAAACCGGGGGCGATTTCCAAAATCCGCCGCGACGGGAGAAAACGATGCAGGCGCGGGAAGATGGCGCCGAACCATTGCGCCTCGCTGCCGCCCCAGGTCTGGCTCCACTCTTCGCCCCCAGCCTGCCAATCGTAGGACGCGCCCCAGATCGTCTGGTTCCAGTTCAAATCCGGCATGCTTGGCCCTCGATCGGCGCGCGGTCGTCATTTACGCCAGTGTCGTGCGTAATGGCGGCCCTGATTCGGTGCAAGTTGCCGGCAATAGCCGTCTCATCGCCACAGTATCAAGCCGCCGGCGCGTGCGCGGCGGGCGCATCGAGCGGCGCGTGCCAGGCGTCATAGCCGTAGAGCCAGCTCGTATCGCCGGAGCCTTCGCGCATCCAGGTATTGGCGCTGGAAATCGCCTGCACCAGCGAGGTGCGCGGCTTGCGGTGCGCTTCGTAGCGGCGGAAGGCGCCGGCAATGTCCTCGCCGTTCACATCGTCAAGGCAGCGCGCCAGCACCGCGGCGTCTTCGATCGAGGTCGCCGCGCCCTGCGCCATGTAAGGCGTCATCGGATGCGCGGCATCGCCGAGCAGCACGACGCGGCCGTCGCTCCAGCGCGGCAGCGGCTCGCGCTCGAGGATCGCCCATTTGTGGCAATCCGGACAGGCGCCGAGCACGTTGCGCACATCCTGGTGGAAGTCGTCATAGGCCGCGCGCAATTCCCTGACGTCGCCTTTGGCCGACCAGGATTCTTGCGTCATCCACTCGCCCGGCTCCGGCACGCTGGTGACGAAATAGACCTCGCTCTTCGCTTTCGTCGTGTAATAGATGACGATGTGCCGGTCCTTGCCCCACCATTTGGTGCGCGAGCGGCCGATATCGAAGCCGCCCATCAGCGCCGCCGGAAACACCGCGCGATAGGCGATGCGGCCCTTGTGGATCGGCTCGTCCGGCCCAACGACGATGTCGCGCACGGTCGAATGCACGCCGTCGGCGCCGATCACCGCATCGGCGTTTGCGCGACGTGCCGTCGGCAAAGCGCAGCGTCACGCGGCCGCCTTTCTGGTCGAGGCCGACGAGCTTCTTGTCGAGATGCACGATCTCGCTCGGCACTGCGGAAGCGAGCGCGTCGTGCAGGTCGGCGCGATGCATGCACAGATAGGGCGCGCCGTAGAGGCTTTCCGGCATCGGCAGTTCGCGGGTGACCTCGCCGGTGTCGCCGTCGCGGTTGAGATGCGAGTACGGCGCGAAAGACGACCTGCCGCAAGCGCTCCTCGATGCCGATGCCGCGCAGCACCTTCATCGAATTCGGCATCATCTGGATGCCGGCGCCGATGCGGGCAAAGCGCGCCGCCTGCTCGTAGACCGCGACATCGATGCCGACGCCGGCGCAGCGTTGCCGCCACCGCAAGCCCACCCATGCCGGCGCCGACCACGGCGACCGAGATTTTTCTTTTTGTCATTGACGCGACTGCCGGCCTACTTGCGCGGTATGTCGGCCTTATCGATCACCTCGTTCCATTTCTTGATGTCCGAGGTGAGCCGGTCCATCAGTTCCTGCGGCGTCGAGGCCTGCGCCACGACGCCGACCTTGGCGAATTTCTCCTTCACCTCGGGCAGCGCCAGCACCTCGTGCATCGCCTTCCCCATGGCGTCGATGATCTCCTTCGGCGTGCCCTTGGGCGCGAACACGCCGTTCCACGACGTCACCTCGTAGCCAGGCACGCCCGCCTCCGCCATCGTCGGCACATTGGGCATGCGACGGCGACCGCTTTGGCGCCGAGGTCGCCAGCACGCGCAGCTTGCCGTCGTTGACCTGGCCCTGGATGGCCGGCGGGAAACTCGACCAGCATCTGCACGTCGTTGCGCAGCAGCGCCACCACGATCTCCGGCGAATTCTTGTAAGGCACGATGATGACGTTCAAGCCGGTCATCGACTTGAACAGTTCGGCGCCGAGATTCTGCGTGCCGCCGACCGCGATGGTGCCGATATTGAGCTTGCCCGGCTGCGCCTTCGCCGCCTTGATGAAGTCGCCGAGCGTCTTGGTTTCGGACTGGGCGTTGACCGCGAACACGAGGTCGAACAGGCCGAGCGTCGACACCATGTCGAATTCCTTGACCGGGTCGAACGGCAGCTTGTTGAAGGCGGCAACGCTGATCGCGGTGCCGTTGGTGACGAGGCCCATGGTGTAGCCGTCGGGCGCCGCGGTGGTCACCGCGCGCGCGGCGTTGATGCCGCCGGGCCCCGGCATGTTCTCGATGACGAAGCGCTGGCCGAGCTTGTCGCTCAGTTTGTCGGCCATGATGCGCGCGGTGACGTCGGCGACGCCGCCGGCGCCGAACGGCAGCACGATCTTCACCGGCCGGTCGGGCCAGGCGGCCTGCGCGCCTCCGGCCATCGCCAGCGTCGCCAGCGCTGCGATGAGCGTCAGCGCAAACAGCTTTCTCATGGTGCGTCTCCTCGAAGTTCCTCTGTTCTTATTGGTCGAAACCATAGAGCTTGGCCGGATTGTCCACCAGCAGGCGCTGTTGCGCCAGCGCTTGGGTCGCAAATTGCGGCACCAGATCGACCAGATCGGCCTCGTCCGCCTCATGCGTGGCATTGGGATGCGGGAAAATCGGTGCCCCAGAGCACGCGCTCGGGCGCGGCTTCTACCAGCGCGTGCGCGATCGGCACCGCGGCGGCATAAGGCGGCATGGAAATGCGCTCGGCGCCGCAGACCTTGATCCAGCAATTTTCAAGGCGCGCAAGTTCGAGCAGCGCGCGCAGCGGCGGCTGATCGAGCCCGGCGGCCGCCGGCACGCGGCCCATGTGGTCGATGACGAACGGCAGCGGCAGCGCGCGGATCATTGGCGTGAGCGGGATGATGTCGGGCGCATCGAGATGCAGCACCACATGCCAGCCGCGGGTGCGGATGCGATCGATGACGCGGCCGAATACGTTCATGTCGGGCGCGCCGCCGAGGTGCTTGACGAAATTGAAGCGCACGCCGCGCACGCCGCCGGCGTGCAGCCGGTCGTAATCGGCATCGCTGAATGTGTCATCGACGATGGCGACGCCGCGGTAACGCTGCGGGATCGGAAGCGATGCAGTCGAGCATCGCCGCATTGTCGGTGCCGTGGCAGCTCGCCTGCACGATCACCGCGCGCTCGATGCCGAGATGCGCGTGCAGCGCGGCGAGCATCTCCTTGGGCGCGTCGGCCGGCGTGTAACGGCGATTGGGCGCGAAGGGAAATTTCGCCGCCGGGCCGAAGACGTGGCAATGCGCGTCGCAGCCGCCCGGCGGCAGCTTGAAGCGCGGCTTGCGGCGATGGGCAAGAAACGCGGGCTGGATGTTCATGCCGTGGCTTTAGCGAAGGCCGACCCCGCGAAACAACCCTCGTCATGTGCGGAGCGCGCCGCGCGCGAACCCGGGATGACGGCTAGAGCGGCGCAATATCGCCCCGCTCCCAGCCGGCCTTCGTCGCCGCCAGAAAATCCGCAAAGCCCCCGGCCTCGATCGCCGCGCGCATGCCGGCCATCAGTTCCTGGTAATAGGCGAGATTGATGGTCGACAGCAGCACCTGCCCGAGCATCTCGTTGGCCTTGGTCAGGTGATGCAAATAGGCCCGCGAATAGGTGCGCGCCGCCGGATGCGCGCTTTGTTCATCGAGCGGGCGCGGGTCATTGGCATGGCGCGCATTGGCGAGATTGATCGAGCCGAAACGGGTAAAGGCCATGCCGTGGCGGCCGTTGCGTGTCGGCAGCACGCAGTCGAACATGTCGATGCCGCGCTTAACCGCCTGCAACAGGTCGTCCGGCGTGCCGACGCCCATCAGATAGCGCGTGGTCGATCCTGTGGCAGCACCGCAACGGTTTCGCTCGACGATCTTGAGCATCACGGCCTGCGGTTCGCCGACCGCCAAGCCCGCCGATGGCGTAACCGTCGAAGCCAACGGCAACGAGCGCGCGCGCGCTCTGCTGGCGCAAAGCCGTATCGTCGCCGCCCTGTGCGATGCCGAACAAGGCATAGCCCTCGCGCGCCCTGCCCTCGAAGGCGCGCTTGCAACGCTCGCCCCAGCGCAGCGACAACTGCATCGCCCGCTCGATCTCCTCGCGTTTGGCCGGAAGCCCGAGGCACTCGTCGAGCTGCATGGAAATATCGGCGCCGAGCAGCGCCTGGATCTCGATGGCGCGCTCCGGCGTCAGTTCCACCATGGCGCCGTCGAGATGCGAGCGGAAGGTGACGCCGTGCTCCTCCAGCCGCCGCAGCGCCGACAGCGACATCACCTGGAACCCGCCGCGAGTCGGTCAAGATCGGCAGCGGCCACTGCATGAATTCGTGCAGGCCGCCGAGCGCGGCGACGCGCTCGGCGCCGGGCCGCAGCATCAGGTGATAGGTGTTGCCGAGCAGGATCTCGGCGCCGGTCGCGCGCACATCCGCCGGCGCCAGACCCTTGACCGTGCCTTGTGTTCCCACCGGCATGAAGGCCGGCGTCTGCACGCACCCATGCGGCGTGACGATCTCGCCACGCCGCGCCGCGCTATCGGATTTGTTTACGGTGAAAGAAAAGGGTGCGCTCATTGTTTCTCCGTCATTCCGGGGCGCGCGAAGCGCGAACCCGGAATCCATATCCCCAGCGCTGCGGAGTATGGATTCCGGGTCCGGCCCTAGCGGGCCGTTCCGGAATGACCAGCGGGGAATAGCAAACACGCGTCGCCGTAGGAATAGAAGCGATAGCCGCCGGAAATGGCGTGCGCGTAGGCGCGCTTCATCGTCTCCAGCCCGCTGAACGCCGAAACCAGCATGAACAGCGTCGAGCGCGGCAGATGGAAATTGGTCAGCATCAAGTCGACCGCGCGGAATTTGTAGCCGGGGGTGATGAAAATCGCGGTTTCGCCGGAAAATGGTTGAATTTGGCCGCTGGCATCGGTCGCACTTTCGAGCAGCCGCAGCGCCGTCGAACCGACCGCGATGATACGGCCACCATCGGCGCGCAGACCGTTGAGTGAATCCGCCACTTCGGCGGTGACCGTGCCCCATTCAGCATGCATTTTGTGGTCCGCCGTGTCATCGGACTTCACCGGGAGGAAAGTCCCGGCGCCGACGTGCAGCGTCACCTTGCGTATATTGACCCCGCGGCGCATGAGGCGCGCTGTCAATTCCGGCGTGAAATGCAGCCCCGCGGTCGGCGCCGCCACGGAGCCCTCCATCTGCGCGAAAACGGTCTGGTAGTCGGCGCGATCCTGCTCGTCGGGCTCGCGGCGCGAGGCAATGTAAGGCGGCAGCGGCATCTCGCCGCGCTCGGCGATGGCCTGGTCCAGCACCGGGCCATGAAAGGAAAATGAGAGGGTTACTTCCCCTCCCTCGTCTTTTTGCGAAACTTGAGCATCGAGCTGGCCGAGGAAACAAACCTTGCCCTCGGTGCCAAAGCGCAGCGTGTCGCCAACCTCTACTTTCTTCGCCCCGAGGACGAAGGCGCGCCAATGCGAGCCGTCGAGCCGCTTGTGCAGGGTCGCCTCGATCGCCGGCTCCGCCGTTCCCCGTCCGATGCGCCGGCCCTTGAGCCGCGCCGCGATAACCTTTGAGTCGTTGACCACCAGCGCATCGCCCGGCCGCAGCTGGTCCGGCAGATCGCGCATGCTGCGATCTTCCAGTTCCGGCGCCCCGTCCGGCCGCACCACCAGCAGCCGCGCGCTGTCGCGCGGGTTCGCCGGCCGCAGGGCAATGCGGTCGGCCGGCAGCTCGAAGTCGAAGAGATCGGTGCGCATAAAAAGACCCGTCATTCCGGGACGCGCTGAAGGCGCGGACCCGGAATCCACGGCGCCCCGGAATGACAGAATGGAAGCCTATGCCCCCATGGTCGCCTTGACGATCTTGTCGGGGTTCTGCACCGGCTCGCCGCGCTTGATCTTGTCGACGTTCTCCATGCCCTCGATGACGTTGCCCCAGGCGGTGTACTGCCCGTCGAGGAAGGTGGCGTCATCGAAGCAGATGAAGAACTGGCTGTCGCCGGAGTCGGGGCTCGCCGCCCGCGCCATCGACACGGTGCCGCGCACATGCGGCTCCTTGTTGAACTCGGCCTTGAGATTTTTGCCGGAGCCGCCGGTGCCGGTGCCCTTCGGGCAGCCGGTCTGCGCCATGAAACCGTCGATGACGCGGTGAAAGACGATGCCGTCGTAGAAGCCCTGCTTCACCAGTTCCTTGATGCGGGCGACATGGCCCGGCGCAAGATCGGGGCGCATGGCGATCACCACCGTGCCTTTGGTGGTCTCCAGCGTGAGCGTGTCTTCGGGTTTTGCCATGATCTCAGGCCCTTTTCTGTCTGCGGGTGTCGACGATGCGGAACATGAACGGACGCCCGGCGATCGCTTCGCCGAGCCCTTGGGAAACCGGAAGATGCGAGCAGCGGCGGATCATGTTCTCCAGCGCGACATAATAAAGCGCACGTTCGTTGTTGGAGACGTCGCGCGCTACATGCGTGATGCGTCCGCCCAGGATGTCGCCGTTGCGGCGGAAGCTGAGCATCACGGTCAGGTCCATGCTGCCGCTGCTGTCGGCGAGCGACGGCCACACCCAGCATTTGCGCAGCGCATTGCGAATGTCATCCAGCGTGTTGAGTTCGCCCTTGATAAGCGGGGGATCGCCTTGCGCATAGGCAGGCGGTGCTGCGCCCGTCGCCAGCAGCGCGGCCACCGCGATATGCATGGCGCGCAACCGCATCCTATTTCGCGTCGGCTGCGACCTGCATGCGGATGATGCGGTCGGGATCGGTCACCTTGCCGTTATCCGCTTCCGGCCCCTTCTTGATCTTGTCGACGACCTCCATGCCGGACACCACCTGCCCGACCACCGTGTATTGCCCGTTGAGGCTCGCGCCGTCGGCATACATGATGAAAAATTGCGAGTTCGCCGAATTAACGCTGTCGCCGCGGCGCGCCATGCCGACGATGCCGCGCTTGAACGGCACGGCCGAGAACTCCGCCGGCAGGTTGGCGTATTTCGAGCCGCCGGTGCCGTCGCCGTTCTGCCCGTCGCCGGTCTGCGCCATGAAGCCGGCGATGACGCGGTGGAACGGCACGTTGTTGTAGAAGCCCTCGCGGGCGAGCCGCTTGATCCGCTCGGCGTGCTTGGGCGCGATATCGTTGCGCAGCTTGATGATGACGCGGCCATATTTGACGTCGAGCAGGATGGTGTTCTGCGGATCGAGCCCGGCGGGCAAATTGGTTTGCGCCACGGCAGGAAACGCGCAGACGAGCGCGAACACGACGGCAAGAACCCGGACCATGACAACTCCCGCTATTTCGCGAATTTCTTCTTCAGCCGCGCGGCGACCGCCGCCGGCACGAAACTTGAGACGTCGCCGCCCATGCCGGCGATCTGGCGCACCAATGTGGCGGTGATCGGGCGCACCATCGGCGAGGCGGGCAGGAAAATGGTCTGAATGTCGGGGGCCATGGCTTCGTTCATGCCGGCCATCTGCATCTCGTAGTCGAGATCGGTTCCGTCGCGCAGGCCGCGGATCAACAGCGTGGCGCCGTTCTTGCGCGCCGTTGCCACCACCAGATCGGCAAAGGTGATGCAGGCGAGCTCGCATTTGGCTTCGCGCGCGATCGGTCCGCAGGTTTCCTCCAGCATGGCGAGGCGCTCCTCGGCGGAAAACAACGGCGCCTTGCCCGGATGCGTCCCGATCGCCAGCACCAGCCTGTCGGCAAGCCGGGCAGCGTGGCGCACCACATCGATATGGCCGTTGGTCACCGGGTCGAAGGAACCGGCGTAAAGGGCGATCCGCGGCATGGGCGGGGGTCTACCCCGCCCTTTTCGGCCCGGCAAGGCCGGGAACTCACGAAATTGTGCGGATTTCCGCTGTTTGAACCTTGCACCTTGGCGCTGCGACAAAGGTTGGCAGCCAGAGGAAGGCCATCATGTTGCAAACGATCACCGCGATCGCCGCCGCTGCCGCGATTGCCGCGGTGATCACGCTGGCTGTTGCCCCCGGTGCCGAACTTGCCGCCGGCCCGCTGGCCAGGCCGGACGAGGCCGCGCTCAACATCTGCTCGCAGCGGCCCTGGCCCTATTACAATTGCGTCGGCACCCGGCTCGGCAATCCGCGCATCCGTTTCGTCACCACCGACCGGCTTTCCGCCCATTAGCCCGGCCGGCGCGCGAGCGACAGCCAGATGCCGCCGCCCATCAAGGCCAGCCCGGAGATGCGGCCGAGCCATGCGGCGTTGGCACGTCGCAGAAAGAACGCGCGCCCTGCTGCCGCCACGATCGCCCAGCCGCAATCGGTCACCCCCGCCATCGAAATGGCGACGGTGCACATGACCAGAAGCTGATGCCCGACTGGCAGGGTTGAATCGATAAATTGCGGCAGGAAGGCCGTGAAGAACGCAATCGTTTTCGGGTTTGAAATCGCCGCGATGAAGCCGCGGCGGAAATAGACGTGCCCGCCCGGCGGCGCGACCGTCGCGCTCGCGCCGGCATGGCGCCAAGCCTGAATGCCAAGCCAGATCAGATAAGCCGCGCCAATCCAGCGAAGCCATTCGAAAATAATCGCCGCGTGCTCAATGACGATGCTGAGGCCGAGCGCGATGCAGGTGATCAGAATGGCATTGCCGGTGACGCTGCCGGCGACGGTGATGAGACCGGCGCGTGCGCCGCGCGTCGCCCCGGTCGCAATCACCAGCGTGACGATCGGACCCGGCGTGAGCACCAGGATCAACGTGATGGCGATGAAAGCCGAAAACAGATGCCAGTTCATGGCGCAGCCCTGTCAAAAGTCATTCCGGGTTCGCTCGTGGAGTTTATCATCGGCTCGCGCCCCGGAATGACGAGTTGCTATTCTGCCTCTTCCTCGCTCACGCGTTCCACCGAAACGACGCGTTCGTCGTCCGCGGTATCGAGCACGATGACGCCTTGCGTCGAGCGCCCGGCGATGCGGATGCCGGCGACCGGCGTGCGGATCAGCTTGCCGGCGTCGGTGACCAGCATGATCTGATCGCTTTCCTCCACCGGGAACGAGGCCACCAGGCGGCCGGTTTTTTCGCGGATCTTTTTCGCGCCTTTCTTCCCTTCCAGCACCGACATGGCGACGATGCCTTTGCCGCCGCGGCCGGTGATGCGGTATTCGTAGGACGAGGAGCGCTTGCCGTAGCCTTTCTCCGCAATCGTCAGCACGAATTGCTCGGCCGCCGACATCTCGACGTAGCGCTTTTCGCCGAGTTCGATGGTGCCGGCAGCCTCCTCGGCGTCGGAATCCTCCTCCGCCTCGACCGGCTCCTCCTCGCCACCGCGGCGCACGGCGCTCGCGCGCTTGAGATAGGCAAGCCGTTCCTCCGACGACGCATCCGAGTGATGCAGGATCGACATCGAAATGACCTTGTCGCCGTCGCCGAGGTCGATGCCGCGCACACCGTCGGACGTGCGGCCGGAGAACACGCGAACGTCGGGCACGGCAAAGCGGATGCATTGGCCGCCGCCCGCCGTCAGCAACACGTCGTCCTTCTCGGTGCAGATCTGCACGTCGACGATCGCGTTGCTGTCCTTGAGCTTCATGGCGATGATGCCGGAGGGGCGCACCTCGACGAAATCGGAAAGCTTGTTGCGGCGGACGCTGCCCTTGGTGGTGGCGAACATCACGTCGAGATTGGCCCAGGTCTTTTCGTCCTCGGGCAGCGGCATGATCGTCGTGATGGTCTCGCCCTCGTCGAGCGGCAGGATGTTGATCAGCGCCTTGCCGCGCGCCTGCGGCGCCGCCAGCGGCAGCCGCCACACCTTCTCCTTGTAGACCTGCCCCGCCGAGGAGAAGAACAGCACCGGCGTATGCGTCGAGGCGACGAACAGCCGCGAGACGAAATCCTCCTCGCGCACCTGCATGCCGCCGCGGCCCTTGCCGCCGCGCTTCTGCGAGCGATAGGTCGAGAGCGGCACGCGCTTGATGTAGCCGAGATGCGAGACGGTGACGACCATGTCCTCGCGCTGGATCAGGTCCTCGTCGTCGACCTCGCCCTCTTCTTCGGCGATCACGGTGCGCCGCGGCGTGGCGAATTCGTCCTTCACCTTGATCAGCTCTTCCTTGATGATCGCCTGGATGCGCGCGCGCGAGCGCAGGATGTCGAGATAGTCGGCGATCTCGGCGGCGAGCTTGTCGAGCTCTTCCTTGATCTCGTCGCGGCCCAGGGCCGTGAGGCGCTGCAGGCGCAGATCGAGGATGGCCTTGGCCTGTTCGGCGGAGAGCCGCGCGGTGCCGTTCTTGGTCACCTTGTGGCGCGGGTCGTCGATCAGCTCGATCAGCGAGGCCGCCGTCGTCGCCGGCCATTCGCGCGCCATCAAGGCTTCGCGCGCCGCGTTCGGATCCTTGGCGGCGCGGATCAGCTTGATCACGTCGTCGATATTGGCGACCGCGATGGCGAGGCCGACCAGCACATGGGCGCGGTCGCGCGCCTTGCCGAGCAGATGCTTGGTGCGGCGCGACACCACCACTTCGCGGAAGGCGACGAAAGCCTCGAGCATGTCCTTGAGCGTCATCACCAGCGGGCGGCCGCCGTCGAGCGCCACCATGTTGGCGCCGAACGAGGATTGCAGCGGCGTGAAGCGATAGAGCTGGTTGAGGACGACGTCGCGCTCGGCGTCGCGCTTCAATTCGATGACGACGCGATAGCCGTCGCGGTCGAATTCGTCGCGCAGGTCGCCGATGCCGTCGATCTTCTTTTCGTGCACCAGCTCGGCGATGCGCTCGACCATCGAGGCCTTGTTCACCTGGTAGGGAATCTCGCTGATGATGATCGCTTCGCGCTCTTTGCGGATCGTCTCGAAAGCGACCTTGCCGCGCATGATGATGGAGCCGCGGCCGGTCTGATAGGCGCTGTTGATGCCGGCGCGGCCGAGGATGATGCCGCCGGTGGGGAAATCCGGACCGGGCACGATTCTTGATCAGGTCGTCGATCGCCGAGCGCCGGATCGTTGATCAGCGCGATGCAGGCGTCGATCACCTCGCCCAGATTGTGCGGCGGGATATTGGTCGCCATGCCGACGGCGATGCCGCCGGCGCCGTTGACCAGCAGATTTGGGAAAGCGCGCCGGCAGCACCGCCGGCTCGCGGAATTCGCCGGAATAGTTGAGCGTGAAATCGACGGTATCGAGATCGATGTCGTCGAGCAGCGCCATCGCCGGCTTCGCCAGCCGCGCTTCGGTGTAGCGTTCGGCCGCCGCCGGGTCGCCGTCGACCGAGCCGAAATTGCCCTGCCCGTCGATCAGCGGCAGGCGCATGGAAAAATCCTGCGCCAGCCGCACCAGCGCGTCGTAGATCGCCTGGTTGCCGTGCGGGTGATATTTGCCCATCACGTCGCCGACGACGCGGGCGGATTTCTTGTACGGCTTGTCCGGCGTGAAGCCGTTTTCGTACATGGTGTAGAGGATGCGCCGGTGCACTGGCTTCAGGCCGTCGCGCACGTCGGGCAGCGCGCGCGAGACGATCACGCTCATGGCGTAATCGAGATAGCTGCGCTTCATTTCCTCGGTGATCGAAACCGGGCGAACGTCAGAGGGGGTTCCGTCCCCCGATTTCGGAGTATCGGTATCGGACAAAGTCGGCTTCCTGTGGGTGTTTTAGCCTGCGGTTTTCTTAGCTGATTCAGGGCCGCGAAGCCAAATAAAATCGCGGCCCATACCGGGTATATTATGTCTTATTTTCAATAGGTTATATGGATGTCACTATCGGCTGCCGCAAGCGCGGCGGCAGCGATTTTTGGCTGCGTTTCGCGTTGAATTTGACCGCGGCGGAGGCCGCCGCTACGCGAGACACATGCCGGTCGAGTTCCTCATCTCCGCGCTGGTCACGCTCGCCGTCGTGGTGGATCCGGTCGCGCTGGTGCCGAGCTATATCGCCATCACCGAGGACCTGCCCGACAAATCGCGGCGCGACGTGGCGCTGCGCGCCTGTTTGATTGCTGCCGGCGTGCTTGCCGGCACCGCCTTTGCCGGCGCCTGGCTGCTGCGGGCGCTGGCCATCTCGCTGCCGGCCTTCCGCATCGCCGGCGGGCTGCTGCTGTTCTCGATCGCCTCGGAAATGGTGTTCGGCCTGCGCATCCCGCGCCAATCGCGGCAGGCCGAGGAGGCGATCGAGGAGCGCGTGCGCAATATCGCCGCCTTCCCGCTCGCCGTGCCGCTGATGGCCGGACCCGGCGCCATTACCGCGACGGTGCTGCTCGCCGACCGCGCCGCCGGCGATCTCTTGCGGCTCGGCATCCTGCTCGGCGTGATTGCCGCGGTTATCGTCCTTTGTTTTGTCGTCTTCATCATGGCTGCCGCGATCGCCAAGCGCTTCGGCACCACGGCCAACACCGTCCTTTCGCGCCTGCTCGGCGTACTGCTGGCAGCGCTTGCCGTGCAATATGTCGTTGACGGCGTGCGCGCGGCGCTGGCGGGCTGAATCCTCCCGTCGTTCAGACATTGCTAACCATGCTCAGGCAGAATGATATCGGCGTGCGCGATGTGACCGTCTGAAGCACGCACCCGAGGCCTGCTGATGTCGTTTGCCACTATCCGTATTCGTGCCGCCACCCCGGCCGATATCCCTGCCCTTCGCCGCATGAAGATGCGGCTCCTCGCCCTGGAAAATTCCCTGCATGTCGGCACGGCGAGCGACGCGGATTGGCGGCGCGATGCCTTCGGTCCGGCGGCGAAATTCACCGCGCTGGTGGCCGATGTCGACGGTGACGCCGTCGGCATGGCGATCTACAGCAAGCGCGGATTTCCCGGCTGGAGCGGCACCACGTTCTTTCTGCACGATCTTTACGTCGAAAAGGCCCACCGCGGCCGCGGCTGTGCACGGGCTTTGATGGCGCGCCTATCGGCGGAGGCAAGGGCGCAGAACGCGGCCTTCATCGAACTGACCGTGGACAAGAGCAACAGCGCGCGCCAATTCTATGAGCGGCTGGGCTTCAACCATGTCAGCCACTGCATGACTTATGTCGCCGCGCAGCCGGCGGTGCAGCAGCTGGCGCTGGCAGCCAAATTAAAGCCGCGGCGTTTTACGACCTTGAAGCAGGCTTCCTAGCGCTCACACCCCGCCGGTAGCGGCCGCTCAGAACGGAATCTCATCATCCATGTCGTCGCGCTTGCCGCCAGCGCCGGCGAAGGCCGGCTTGCGTTCGCGCGCCACGCTCGGCCCGCTGGAGCCGAAGTCGCTGTCGGATGTCTCCGCCGAGGCGCCGCCGCCACCGCGGGTGTCGAGCATGGTCAGCTGCGAATTGAAGCCTTGCAGCACCACCTCGGTCGAATAGCGGTCCTGACCATCCTTGTCCTGCCATTTGCGTGTCTGCAGAGCACCTTCGAGGTAAACCTTCGAGCCCTTCTTCAAGTACTGCTCGACAATCTTGCACAAGCCCTCGTTGAAGATCACCACCCGGTGCCACTCGGTTTTCTCGCGGCGCTCACCGGTGGTCTTGTCGCGCCAGCTTTCCGAGGTGGCCACGCGCAAATTGGCGATCGGCCGCCCGTCCTGGGTGTGGCGAATTTCCGGGTCGGCGCCGAGATTGCCGATCAAAATCACTTTGTTGACGCTGCCTGCCATCGCTCTCTCCACTGACTTTGCTTTTCCCGATCACACTACTGCGGGACGCCGGCCGGTTGGCGGCCGCCATTCCCGATATGGGCCACTTGTCCCCGTTAAAAAGCCGGCCACCCACATGTTCCTGTTATGTTCTTATCACCCAGCATTCCCGCCTGCAAGAGTTTCGCGCCGATTTTCGTGGCTTTTCAGCCGATGTTGACCAGCGTTCCGCCGTCAACCGGCAACGCCACCCCGGTGATGAAATTGGCCTCGTCGGAGGCGAGAAACAACGCCGCGTTGGCGACATCCCAGGCGGTGCCCATCTTCTTGCGTAGCGGCACGCGGAAGTCGCGCATCGCCGCGACCTCGGAGCGGGTCTTGCCGGAGTGTCGAGCGCGCGTATCGACCGCCATCGGCGTGTCCATCAGCCCGGGCAGGATCGCGTTGGCGCGGATGCCGTATTCGGCATTATGGATCGCCAGCTGCTGCACGTAGGTGACCATCGCCGCCTTGGTCGCCTTGTAGGTCACATAGGGATAGTGCTCATAAGCCGCGATCGAGGAGATGCCGAGGATCACGCCCGACTTCTGCGCCCGCATTACCGGCAACGCATGTTTGCAGGCCATCACCATGCCGCGCAGGTTGATGGTGACGATGCGGTCGAAGGCCTCCTCGGTGATTTCGGTCGGGCTCGCGTCGCCGCCGGCGATGCTGACGCCGACATTGTAGTGCAGGATGTCGACGCGGCCCCATCGCTCGCGCGCGTGCGCGACCATCGCTTTCATCGAGGCCTCGCGCGTCACATCGGCTTCGTAGGCCTCGCACTGGCCCTTCGCGTCCTTCGCGGCCATGGCGCAGGTCTCCTGCGCCGAAGCGAGATCGCGGTCGACGGCGAGCACGTTCGCGCCTTCCTGCGCGAAGCGGATCGCCGTCGCGCGTCCGTTGCCCATGCCGGTGCCCGGCCCCTGCCCGGCGCCGATGACGATGGCTGTTTTCTTTGCCAGCCTCATGACGGTCACTCCTCCCTTGGTGAGGCTAAGAGCATAGCCGTTCGCAGCCTGCCGGGGGCAAGCCGGCGGCAACTGCGACGCGACCACCTGCGGCATTTCCACCGACGTCTCGTTCAAGGCGAATGTCGTCCGCGCCGGCGTGAACTACCGGTTCTATTGACGCAGGCGGCGAGATACGACCGGCAAGGGCCGGCCGCGCGCCGGCCTTTGCATTTCCAAGGATATCCACGGCCGGACTGGCAAAACGGCCTTGTTCTTACTACGTTCCGGCAGCATGCCCGAACGCCCCAGCACTCCGGCCCGCGACACCCGCGCCATCACCATCCGCGGCGCCCGCGAGCACAACCTCAAGAACGTCGACGTCTCGATCCCGCGCGACCAGCTGGTGGTGTTCACCGGCCTGTCCGGCTCGGGCAAGTCCTCGCTCGCCTTCGACACCATCTATGCCGAGGGCCAGCGCCGCTACGTCGAGAGCCTGTCGGCCTATGCCCGGCAGTTCCTGGAGATGATGCAGAAGCCGGACGTCGACCAGATCGACGGCCTGTCGCCGGCCATCTCCATCGAGCAGAAGACCACCTCGAAGAACCCGCGCTCGACCGTCGGCACCGTCACCGAGATCTACGACTACATGCGCCTGTTGTGGGCGCGCGTCGGCGTGCCCTATTCGCCGGCCACCGGGTCTGCCGATCGAAAGCCAGACCGTGTCGCAGATGGTCGACCGCGTGCTGGCGCTGCCGGACGGCACGCGCATCTATGTGCTGGCGCCGGTCGTGCGCGGCCGCAAGGGCGAATACCGGAAGGAACTCGCCGAGTTCCTGCGCAAGGGCTATCAGCGCGTCAAGATCGACGGCGCCTTCCACGAGATCGGCGACGTCAAGCCGCTGGACAAGAAATTCACCCACGACATCGACGTGGTGGTCGACCGCCTGGTGGTGAAGAGCGACATCGGCACGCGGCTGGCGGACTCGCTGGAGCAATGCCTCAAGCTCGCCGACGGCCTCGCGGTCGTCGAGCTCGCCGACACGCAAGGCGAGCGGCGCGACGGCCAACCGCGGCCGCAACGCCAATGCCGAGCGCCTCGATCTTCTCGGAGAAATTCGCCTGCCCGGTGTCCGGCTTCACCATTCCGGAGATCGAGCCGCGGCTGTTCTCCTTCAACAATCCGTTCGGCGCCTGCCCGGAATGCGGCGGCCTCGGCGTCGAGCAGCACATCGACGCCGATCTGGTCATCCCCGACCGCGACGCGACGCTGAAGAAAGGCGCCATCGCGCCCTGGGCGAAATCATCCTCGCCCTATTACATCCAGACGCTCGAGGCTTTGGGCAAGCACTACCGCTTCGCGCTCGACAGCAAGTGGAAGGACCTGCCGAAGAAGACGCAGGACGCCATCCTCTACGGCTCCGGCGAGGACGAGATCAAGTTCACTCTACGACGACGGCTTGCGCGGCTACACCACGAAGAAGCCGTTCGAGGGCGTCATCACCAATCTCGAGCGCCGCTTCAAGGAAACCGAGATCGCGAATGGGCGCGCGAGGACCTGCTCAAATATTTCACCGACGTGCCCTGCCACGTCTGCCACGGCGCCCGCCTCAAGCCCGAGGCGCTGTGCGTCAAGATCGGCGGCAAGAACATCTCCGAAGTGGCCGAGCTGTCGGTGCGCAAGGCCGGCGACTGGTTCACCGAGATCCCGAAGCAGCTCAACGCCCAGCAGAACGAGATCGGCGTGCGCGTGCTCAAGGAAATCCGCGAGCGGCTGAAATTCCTGGTCGACGTCGGCCTCGATTATCTCACGCTCGCCCGCGCCTCCGGCACGCTCTCCGGCGGCGAGAGCCAGCGCATCCGGCTGGCCTCGCAGATCGGCTCGGGCCTGACCGGCGTGCTCTACGTGCTCGACGAGCCCTCGATCGGCCTGCACCAGCGCGACAACGCGCGGCTGCTCGAAACCCTCAAGCGCCTGCGCGACCTCGGCAACACCGTGATCGTCGTCGAGCACGACGAGGACGCCATCCGCGCCGCCGACCATGTGCTCGACATCGGCCCCGGCGCCGGCATCCACGGCGGCCACATCGTGGCCGAAGGCCAGGTCGACGACCTCATCGCCGCGCCGCGTTCATGGACCGGCAAATATCTCTCCGGCGAGCTCGCCGTGCCGATCCCCGAGCGCAAGGCCCGCTCGCGCCGCGCGCTGAAGATCGTCAACGCCCGCGGCAACAACCTGAAGAACATCACCGCCGAAATCCCGCTCGGCCTGTTCACCTGCGTCACCGGCGTCTCCGGCGGCGGCAAGTCGACGCTGCTGATCGACACGCTCTACAACGCCGTGGCGCGCAAACTCAACGGCGCCTCGCTCGCGCCCGCGCCGCACGACCGCATCGAGGGCCTCGAGCACATCGACAAGATCATCGACATCGACCAGTCGCCGATCGGCCGCACGCCGCGCTCCAATCCGGCGACCTACACCGGCGCCTTCACGCCGATCCGCGAATGGTTCGCCGCCTGCCCGAGAGCCAAGGCGCGCGGCTACGAGCCCGGCCGCTTCTCCTTCAACGTCAAGGGCGGCCGCTGCGAGGCCTGCCAGGGCGACGGCGTCATCAAGATCGAGATGCACTTCCTGCCCGACGTCTACGTCACCTGCGACGTCTGCAAGGGCAAGCGCTACAACCGCGAGACGCTGGAGGTGCTGTTCAAGGGCAAGTCGATCGCCGACGTGCTCGACATGACGGTGGAAGAGGCGCTGGAGTTCTTCAAGGCGGTGCCGCGCGTGCGCGACGTGCTGGCGCTGCTTGCACCGCGTCGGCCTCGACTACATCCATGTCGGCCAGCAGGCCACGACGCTCTCCGGCGGCGAGGCGCAGCGCGTCAAGCTCGCCAAGGAGCTGTCGAAGCGCGCCACCGGCCGCACGCTCTATATTCTCGACGAGCCGACCACCGGCCTGCATTTCCACGACGTGGCCAAGCTGCTCGACGTGCTGCACGAGCTGGTGGAGACCGGCAATTCCGTCGTCGTCATCGAGCACAATCTCGAGGTGATCAAGACGGCGGACTGGATCATCGACCTCGGCCCCGAAGGCGGCGACGGCGGCGGCGAGATCGTGGCGCAGGGCACGCCGGAGGATATTGTGAAGGTGAAGCGGAGTTATACGGCGGCAGTTTTTGAAGCCGGTGCTGGAGCGGCGCGAGGCAAGGCCGCGGAAGAAACGCATCGAGGCGGCGGAGTAGAGGTTGCCCGCCCTCTCTCTAGGTTCGGATCGTCGGCGAAAGCCCTTTCGAGCAGCGCGGCAAACGCCTAGCCTTGCAGCCGCTTCGGGATTCATCCGGGGAATTCCGGCTTTCAGGGGGACAGTCATGCCGTTCAAGTGCAACGAGCCCGCGGTTCCGACCATCCAGCAGGAAGACAAGACGGTGCGCATCACGCGCTGGGACTTCGCGCCGGGTGCCGCGACGGGATGGCACTCGCACGGCTGGCCGTATTTCGTGGTGATGCTCACCGACGCGGTCATGAAGATCGAGGCGGCCAGCGGCGAGGTGTCCGAGGTGACGTGGAAAGCCGGGGATTCCTATCAGCGCCCCGCCGGCATCGAGCACGACGTGCTCAACGCCTCGAAGAACCCATTGTCGTTCGTCGAGATCGAGATCAAGCGGCCGGAACAGCTGGTGCAGTTGGCGTAATCTGCACCGGCCGCGCGCTTCATCGTCTCGACAAGCCGACCACCGGGCTCTACTTTCACGACGTGGCCAAGCTGCTCGACGTGCTGCACGAGCTGGTGGAGACCGGCAATTCCGTGGTGGTGATCGAGCACAATCTGGAAGTGATCAAGACCGCCGACTGGATCATCGACCTCGGCCCCGAAGGCGACGACGGCGGCGGCGAGATCGTCGCGCAGGGCACGCCGGAGGATATTGTGAAGGCGGCGGCTGCGTCGGGCCGAAGGGCGAAGGGCGAAGCTACACCGGGCAGTTTTTGAAGCCGGTGTTGGAGCGCGAAGCGTCGGGACGAAGGAAGAAGAAGGGAATGGAAGCAGCGGAGTAAAGACTCGCTTCCGCTTCGTGACCATAGAAAGCCGTCACTATGATCACGAATCCACTAGAAGAAATCATCCGCTCGATTAAAACGCAATCGTCTTCCTGGGCGGTATTCAATTTTCGAAGGCAATAGCCGCTTATCTTGACTTGCAGGAAAACCTACATTGATCCTGACACGATGATTCAAAAACTCCTCATCCTGACGTCCACGAAAGCTGCTTCGAAAACCGTGGTTTCGTCGACTTTTGCTTTTCTAACTTCGCGCTTCTCAGGTCAGCCAGGAGAATCGAACCCTCGTTCATGATGCGGCGTGAAATATACGAAAGGTTTGCCCTACGAAAATCACGAGAGGGATCAAATCCAGCAATCTTCGCGAGACGTTTGATATCGACAGAGGATGCGGCGAGGACAGCGTCGATCTTTTTCTTTCTCGGCACTGAGATTGGCTAACGCCTCGGCCAAGTTCATGGCGACCTCCAACTTTTCGATCTACGGCTCTTTCGCGATGATTTCCTCAATTTCCGACTCATCTCCAAGCCGCACTGCCTCGATAAGTCCAGCGGAAACAATCAGCTCCTCAGTCGCCTTGTCGCGTAACTCTTCAAGAACCATTTGTTGAACGGCATTTTCCGCTAACATCCCTGCGAGCCTTGCTTTGAGCATCTCAAAATTGCGCTTCACCTCAAGTTCAACTTCAGTTTCTACCGCTTCCCTTTCATCTTTGGTCGGCCCAAGAATTCGTGAGTCGGCAGGCCATATGCTTAGGCCCCCCCGTGGCAGTCTAACTTGAAATTCAACTTGTGCCGTGTTGTGACCTTGGTCAAATCGAAACGTTCCAATCGGTTCGGGCTCGCTTGAAGCCCCGCTAAGAATGGCGCCTTTTAGGGGTGGGTTGTAGCAGGGCTCTTCATTTATTTTTGCGGAATAAAGCTCCCAGCCACCTGCCACGAACTTCGCAAACGCGATTGGAGTGTCAACAGAGGGCTGATCTTTTTTGCCAACCGTAGTCGTCTTATCTTCTCTATAATTAGCGCCCGCGGAAACAAAGGGCGCAGAAAGCTTTCCATAAATGTTGACGGTCCGTTTGCTGCGATGCTTCCTCCGATCATTCAACTGATTATCCCCGCGAATGACTTTTTGTTCGTGGGGAGCTTTTGCAGGCAACAATTGACATCCCTGAGAATCAACAGACAGGAACAGCTTGTGGACTTCGACTAGGTACCTTCGAAGCGGAAAGGCGCCTGCAACTACGGTCACCTCCAAATCAAATTCTTCGCGTGGTGCATTTTGGCGAACGCCAATATGTAGCTGGGCAAGCCGTTTGACGAAATTCAGGATTGAACTCAGATAGAATCCAGCGCTCTTTTGACTGGAGTTTTCCATAAAGGTTACACCAAGCAGCCAACGCGAACTGTAACTCTAACGCGAATTCTTGGTCAATTAAACCGTCCCACCGCTTTGCGTCGCCAACGCTACAACTTGCGCCTTCAGCTAACGCGCCAAGCCCTCGCTCGCCCCCACGACCGCATCGAGGGCCTCGAGCACATCGACAGAGCTCGCCAAGGAGCTGTCGAATAGCGCCACCAGCCGCACTCTCTATATTCTCGGCGAGCCGACCACCGGCCTGCACTTCCGCGACGTGGCCAAGCTCTCCACCCAATTCGTGCAGCATAACGGCTCGTTACTGGTTTAGTTGTAACTGCTACCGAACGCTGTGCCGCTTCGCCGTTTATTTTAGAGCGTCGTAGATTCTGTTCGAAAGCACATTCGCCGCAACCATGACTGCTATTTCAACGACGTAAAAAAACGTGGCGCGGTACGCAGAATTACGCG
This sequence comes from uncultured Alphaproteobacteria bacterium, assembly GCA_963742385.1. Taxonomy (GTDB): domain Bacteria; phylum Pseudomonadota; class Alphaproteobacteria; order Rhizobiales; family Xanthobacteraceae; genus Pseudolabrys. The sequence goes on from CAVULS010000008.1 coordinate 33,605, forward strand.
CGTTCGCAAACCTCTCATAATTTTCTTGGTCGGCACGATTTATGACGATGAGATTCGGAACTCTGTTATCGCATGAGACGCGAACTAAACATGCTATAGAGGGCATTATTAACCCGCGTGGTCAGCACAAAGATGCTGACAGAGAACGTTATGGCAAATTCCGCAAGCGAATGAAATTTTCCACTCACCACGATGCGCCCCTCTAGCTGCGCAGATGCATATATCGCAACCGCACACGCTATTAGATCTGCTGCCCGCCGGTGGTTGAAATTAACTTCTCGGATAAACGAATTTACGCAGCCAATTTATAAAGCGATTGCCCTGAATTTTTTGAAGGCCTTGTGTCCATTCTTCGACGGCGGCTAGGAAAGTTCTGGCAACAACATAGTCGACATATTCAATTCGAACTCGAATGCTATCGAAATCCAATAGGGCTAAAAATAAATCCGGCGCATCCTTGGATTCATTAATGATTCCAGAACGACTTCTATTTAGTATTGGTAATGCTTCTTTGTTACAGGAACTTCGATAAGCGCGCTGTACTCAAGAGTGACGTTGTCGATGATATGAGGAATGCTCTCGTCGTATTGTTTGAATTTCTCGAGGGAAGAAAATTTCTGAGTCATACTATTTGTGTGTCGGATCGTATAAGTGCAATTCTCTCCGACCACAGAAAACTGTTCGCAGACTTGCAAGAGCTTAATCGAAAGTTGTTCGATATCGCTCTTCGATATTTTCCGAGCTTCTTTGAACCCTTTAATTAGTGTTTCGGTTTTTCCTGTAATTTCATGATAAAGCGCTTGCATTACCGGCATCGGCAACGATGAAATATCGATCGCCTTCGATGTCGAATGGTCGTCCGGCGCGTCCATCAATCGGCTCCCCACTACCCTTCATTGTAAGTTTCAGTATAATCAACCCACGCCACAAGCAATTCATTTCTGGGCAAGCCCGATGGCGTGCCGAGGTAGGCGACCACATAGCGATGGTGCAGCTAGGAGAAAATTCCGCCATACTCTAGGACCAAATTCCTCTCCGCCCGAACCCCCTGAGGGGCATGAACCGGTTGCGCCGGCTCGTGGGGTAAGGGCGCGGCGCTCGCGCGCGTGGCTTCGCTCGCCACGCACCCGGGCGGCTCCGGGGCTCCGCCCGTCCGGCACGACGACCGGGCTGCGAGGAGCTCGCTGGGCTGGGACAGGCCGAAGGCGGCTAACAGCCGCCAGAGCCACGTCCCAGGAAGCGCGGCCTGGAGCTGAGCTTCGCGGCGCCAAGTCGCGAGGCGAGAGCCGCGACGGCGCGCCGAGAGGCGCCACACCTTCGCAAGAAGGTGTGCACAGACGGACTGGCCGCGCATCTCGGCGCGCCGTCCCCCTCGCTTTTTGCGGGGGCTTGCCCCCGCGAAGGCGGGGATCGACCCCGCCCCCGGGGATCACGGGGGAGCAACCCTCGGGCGCATTTGCGCCGCGAGAACGATGGAGCTTGCCTGGATGAATGGATGCGTCGCGACAATCTCTGGCGTCATGCGCGGGCTTGACCCGCGCATCCATGATGCGCGTCGCCATACGCGAGACTTACGCAAGGCCTCCCTCGCGGCTCGGCCTCATGGATTGCCGGGTCAAGCCCGGCAATGACAGCCGAATGTGCGGCAACCGCGCGCGCCCTCTTGCCCGCGGCGCGCTTCGCCGTCAGCATTGGCCCATGCGCCGCCTCGTTCTCGCCCTGACGCTCCTCGCCCTCGCCGCTTCGCGGCGCAGGCGGCCGAGCTGCGCGTGCCGAAAACCGGGCCTTACGCCTTCCGCGTCACCGTGCCCAAAGGCTGGCACAGCCGCTACGACGCGCTCGGCGGCCTGCTCATGGTGCCGCCGGCGGCGAGCCAGCACGCCATGCTCTATCTCGCCATCCTCACCGACAAGAAATACCACGGCCAGCCGCCCAGCATGGTCGCCGCCGAGGTGGCGAAACTCGCCGGCATCGAGTCGATCGACAGCCAGAAGCCGGCGACGATTTCCGGCCGCGAGGGCATGGCCTATTTCGGCAACATCGTGAAAAAGGCGCCGCGCTACGAGCGCAAGGCCAAGATCGTGCTGGTGCGGCTCGGCCCCGACACCTGGGCGCAGCAATGGATCGTGACGCAGCCGGGCATGAACTATGTCGAGACCAACGCGCTCAACAAGGCGCTCGACGGCATCACGCTCACGCGCGAATGAGCCGGCGCGGAGCGTGTCGGATCGAACGGCGGGGCGCGCAACGCAAAGAGTGACAAGCATGAGCACGGGCCTGATCACCACCGCGAGCAAGCATTCCGCCGCCGAAACGCTGGCGCGCCTGCGCGCGGCGCTGAAGGAGCGCGAGCTCACCGTGTTTGCGCAGGTCGATCACGCGGCCGGCGCCGCGAGCGTCGGCCTCGTGCTGCGGCCGACCACGGTGGTGATCTTCGGCAACCCCAAGGGCGGCACGCCGCTGATGCAGGAGGCGCAGACCGCAGGGCTCGATCTGCCGCTGAAGATGCTGGTGTGGGAGGACGCCTCCGGCCGCGCGCAGGTCAGCTACAACGACGTGGCCTGGATCGCCGAGCGCCACGGCCTCGGCGCCGCGAGCGCGCCGGCGGTCGCCGCGCTCAACGCCGCGCTGGCGGCCATCGCCCACCAGGCGACCGCGTGACCGCAATCATCCGCGACAACCCCGCCCGCCACCGCTTCGAGATGGCGCTCGACGGCGGCGTCGCCTACGCCGACCTACCGCCGCGACGGCAACGTGCTCACCATCCTGCACACCGAAGTGCCGGCCGCGCATCAACGGCCGCGGCCACGGCTCGGCGCTGGTCGCCGGCGTGCTCGACATCGCCCGCGCGCAGGGCCTCAAGGTGGTGCCGGTGTGCCCGTTCGTGAAGGCGTTCATCGACAGGCATCCCGAATATGCCGATCTGCTCAAGTGACATGCGCCGCCTAACGCAATCTTTACCCTTCGCTAAGACATTGGGCCTTTCCGCGTAGCGGGAGCGTGCGTTGGATCTCTGGGCCGGCATTTCATTCTTCTTCGGCCAGATCGGGAAACTGCTGTTCTCGCTCGGCTCGCATTTCTCGCTCACCTCGCTCGGCGCGGCGCTGCTCATCTCGGCCGCCTGGTTCGTCTGGCAGCGCTGGAAGCGCGGCCGCCGCGTGCGCGCCGCGCACCATCCTGCGCGCGCTGTTCCCGCGCCGCATCCTCGCGCACCGCTCCAACCAGGCCGACATCGGCTATCTGTTCTTCAACGTCTTCGTCTTCGGCGTGGTGTTCGGCTGGGCGGTGCTGTCCTATCAGTTCGTGTCCAACGGCATCATCGCCGCGCTCAACGCGACGCTCGGGCCCGTCGCGCCGATCGACGCTGCCCGTCTACGTCACGCGCTCGGTGATCACCGTGATGCTGTTCCTCGCCTACGAGCTCGGCTACTGGTTCAACCACTGGCTCTAGCCACAAGGTGCCGCTGCTGTGGGAATTCCACAAAGTGCACCACACCGCCGAGGTGCTCACGCCGCTGACGAATTTCCGCGTGCACCCGGTCTACAGCTGGATCTTCGCCAACATCCTCGCGCTGTCGACGGCGATCGCCAACGGCCTCGGCAATTACATGTTCGGCGAGACCGCCTATCAATATGCGCTGTCCGACACCAACATCATCCTGGTGCTGTTCATCCACGCTTACGTCCACCTGCAGCACTCGCATATGTGGATTTCGTTCCGCGGCGCGCTCGGCCGCATCTTCATTTCGCCGGCGCATCACCAGGTGCATCACTCCGCCGACCCCCGGCACTTCAACAAGAATTTCGGCAGTTGCCTGGCGCTGTGGGACTGGATGTTCGGCACGCTCTACGTGCCGGCGGCGGAGCGCGAGGCCTTGCATTTCGGCTTTGCCGATCATCCCGACGCGCACACGGTCAAGGGCGAGCTGGTGGCGCCGCTGGTCAACGCCGCGCGGCACGTCTGGCCGAAACGCCCCGCGGACATTCCCGCCGTGCCGGTGGCCGAGCGCAAGAGCTAACGCGCGACGTGGCCGAGCGCCTCGACCTCGCGCAGCCATTCCCTGCGGGTGTCGTCGCTCACCGAAGCGACCATGCCGTAGATGGTCGAGCGCACCGGCCTGATGCCGGTGAAATGCAAGATGTTGCGCTTGAGCAATTTCAGCGCATGCGCGCCGTAATAGAAACGATAGAACCAGCCGGGCATGCCCATGGTCATGATGACGTGCGCCGATTTGCCCCGGAACACTTTCCAGTCGGCGCCCGGTCCGGCTTCGTTGATCGCCAGCAGGTCGGGCTGGATCAGCCGCTCGATGAAGCCCTTCATGATCGCCGGCATGTCGCCGCACCAGAGCGGAAACACATAGACCACGTGGTCGCAGGCGAGAAAGGCGTCGCGCGCAGCCGCGAGGTCGGCCTCCAGCGGCTGCAGGCGACGATAGCCTTCGCGCAGGATCGGATCGAATTTCATCCGCCCGAGCGCGAACAATTGCGCCGTGTGGCCGCCCTCCTCGGCGCCGCGCAAATAGGCTTCGCCCAGCGCCGCGCAATAGCTGTCGCGCTGCGGATGGCCGACGAAAATGACGATCTTTGCCATAGTGCTCCGTTATCGTTGCGTCTGTAGCAAAGCCAGCCGGTGCTGCTTTGACTTGGCGCAAAATTCCACGCATGCCTCGGTCATGCCCCGGCGCAAGCGCAGCGTCACCGTCAATGACAAGATGCAGAAGGGCTATCGCTACCTGCTGACGGCGCGCGATGATAGCCGCGAAATCTAGCCGGCGATGCGCTTCAGCAAATCCGCAAGCACCTCGGAACAGGTGATGTGCGGATTGTGGCTGGAGTCGATTTCGTAAGCGCCCCAGCCGTCGCGTTTTGCCCGTTCGTAGAACGGGCGGAAGCGGTCGTCGGCCGAATGCCGCAGGCAATAGATGTAGTGGCGCGGCAGCGTCAGCGGCCCGTTCTGCAATTTCAGCTTCTGCTCGAACGTCTTCGCCGGCTGCGGCCGCCGCCGCGGCTCGGCCCAGGCGCGATCCTCAGCCGACGTATCGGCCGGCAGCGGGCCCGGCGGAATGCGCCAGCCGTCCGTGCGCCGACTGCCGCTGCGCCCGCACCGCCGGCGGCAGGCAATCGTAGGCGCTTTGGCCGTCATTCGGCACAAAGGCATCGACATAGATGAGTTGCGCGACGCGTTCGCGCGCGCGGTCGGCGACGCCGGTTGCGACCATGCCGCCATAGGAATGCCCGATCAGCATCACCTCGCGCAGATCCTCGAATTCCAGCACGGCATGGATGTCGGCGATATGCGTCTCGAGATCGATGTCGGGATTTGCCAGGTGGCCGCGCTCGCCGAGCCCGGTATAGGTCGGCGTGACAATCCGGTGGCCGCGAGCGGCCATCAGCGCGTGCATTTTTTTCCAGGCCCAGCCGGCGCTCCAGGCGCCATGCGCGACGACGAATATGGCCATGGACTACTCCGCTGCAACCGCGCGCGGCCGCGGCGCGCGCTTCGGCCAGCGCGAACGCAGCGACGTCGATGGCAACGACAACAAGCCCGGCGCCGAGCACTTCCCAGCCGGGCCTTATGCCGACGTCGAAATCAAAGGCGGTGTCGAGCACCCGCAGCGGCGAAACATGAAACGCAAGGCCGATGCCGATCGCCTCGCCGGCGAAAGTGAGAAGCGACACGGCGATGCTCATGGCAAGCAGCGCGAGCGTCGACAATTCACCGCCGCCCTGCCACCAGGCAACGACGCGGTAGGCCATGAGCCACAGAAACAGGCTGGCAACGAAGGTCGGCACGGTGACGTCGGCCTTGGTCTGCTGGAAATAGTGGATGAGGGCGAGCAACGCGATTGCATACACCGCCTGATGCAGGCGCCGCCAGCGCAAACCGCCAAGCCGGCGCACCATGCCGTCGGTCGAGGTCGCGGCAAGCGTCGCCAATCCGAGCCAGGCCGTGCCGCCGATAATGAGATACCAGCGATGCGTGATCTCGTGCACGACCTTGCCGGGGTCGTAGCCCTGATCGGCGATGAAGAGCGAAAGGTGCGCGGCAATGTAGCAGAACGCGCCGACGCCGAGCATGCGCCGGATGTCGACGAGATTGCCGTAGCGCATGATGCGGCGGAATGGCGTCACCGAAAGCGTCAACCCGAGAAACACCAGGGCCCAGAAGCCGGCGCGGTGGATGAGATCGTTGATTGGCCTGGCGCCGTGGATGATGGCAGAGGCGTCGAATAGCGCCTTGGTAAGCGGAAACAACAGCACGGCCAGCGTGCCGACGCGCAGCGGCGAAAGGCGGCCACGGCGGTCGCGCCAGATTTGCCAGGACGACTTCATTCCCCTCCTCCGCTAGCACACGCAAAGCCGACGACCCGTCGGCTGCGCTGGCGGAATAGCTCCCATGATCCGCTCAAGGATTTCAAAACAAGCCATTGTGAGTTCGATGTTATTTTCAATTCCCATCTCGCGCCCGGGTAATACCGCACCGCACAATTTTATCCGAAGGTTACACCGAAGCGTGATATCATTTTTTTATCGAATTCGCTGCAGCCGGTAGTGCAGCGGCAATACGGTTCTCGCCACCGGAACTACGGGGGCAGTGAGCCGTTGGGAGCAAGGGGGAGCACAAGAAAACTTTGAGTGAAGCCACGCCGGGCTAATGCGAGGAGGCCACCGATGTCGCCGACCCTGGTCCGCTCACTAACTGTGCTCGTTTTATCTGCTTCAAGCGCAAGTGCCATTGCCCACGATGTCTGGATCAGTCGTGGCAGTTATCGAAATCCCGCAGGCGAATGGTGCTGCGGCGCCGAAGATTGCGGCGTAGTCGCACCCAATGCCGTCAAAGCCATCAACGGCGGCTATTCGCTGCGCGGCCCGGTCACTTATGGCGAAGCGATCACCGGCAATGCCTGCCGACGGCCCGACGCACCAGGAAAACATCAACGAGGTCGTTCCCTATAGCCAGTCGCTGCCGTCGCCGGACGGCGCCTATTGGCGTTGCAAGCGCCCGGATGGCACGCCGCGCTGTTTCTTTGCTCCACCAGGCGATAATTGGTAGTAACGTTAGAAATCCCGATAGGGGTTTCAAATGATGATGCTGCGGCTAGTTATATTTGTGTGCGCGGCAATCCATATTAGCGCCGCGTTAGCCAGTGACGCCCGCCTCGCTGTACCCCAAAGCGCGGCCACTAGCGTGTTCGTCAGCGAAATTGAACGATCGGAATCCCTTTCGCGCAATGATCTGAAAGTTGGGCTCGATCAGTACGCCAGCGAAGACGCCATATTGGAAGCGGTCTTAAATGGTTCGGCTGACGTCGGTTTAGTGATTGATGCTTTGATTCGACACAAATTTGAAAGTCAACCGACACTGGCATCAATTTTCACGCACCCATTCCTTTTTCAAAACACCCAAGATTTGTTTGACCTACAACAGTCAGCATTACGAACCGCTATCTTTGCAGATATTAGCCGCACTCGGTTAATACCTCTGGCATTCTGGAATGGCGGAAATGAAAATATCATCACCACGTTACGTCTCGATGAGCCAAGTGATTTTGCAAAACTAAGAATTGGCATCGCTGGAGCCAATGCTGGAGCAGCGATGCTTACGAGGCTTGGCGCCACACAAATTGCTTTACCGTCCGCAGAAGTCCTGCCAGCAGTTAGCCAAGGAAGAACTAACGCAACTGTTGCTCACGATCTCTCGACTGATTTTTACAAAAGCGTGGGCACTGCTCCTTATATAACGCCATTCCGACCGCTAGTGGGGATACTATTTGCGGGACCCAAATATTGGGAAGCATTGCCGGAGAGGGACAAAAGGGCTTGGGTTTTCGCCGCAGGGAATGCAACCAAAAATGCAAACCAAGATGTATATCGACAAGCCGCCTTTGCCGAAAAAATAGGAAAAGTCCAAAAAGTTCAGCTTTCGGTTCAGCAAAAAATTGAACTGCTAACGACTGTGTTTCCAAACGACCCGACGATAACGGAACAAGCAAATCTTGTTAAGCAAACTCTCGATCGCGTGCATTCGCAACCTGGAAAAAAAAGACTGAAAATGACCGACCTCTTATTTACCCGAAACCGTCAGATGTGGTTTTTGTCACGGACCGCGACGATGAAGGGGGAAATGATATTTCCGTTAGATTTGGCTCTAAGAGAGAACTGCCTTGGAAGGCAATTTGCGGCAAAATCAATTTCACGCTCGACTTAGCAAGAGATCTTGGAGCCGAGTACAATGGAACAATTACCGTACCAACCCAAGCTACATATGATGGTCTTTCCGAATGCGTCAGGTCGATTCCATATGACCCTAACCAGAAAATCAATCGCGCGTTAATCTTTGTTCACGGATTTGATAACACTTTTGAAAATTCCGCGCAGCGAGCGGCAGCCATAGCATCTGATTATCACTTTGCAGGGCCAATAATTTTGTGGGCGTGGCCATCAGATGGTCAAGCGATAAGTTATCCATTCGACGAAGATTCGGCCAAGTGGAGCGCTCCGCATTTTGCTGAATTTGTACTTGCACTCCACCAAAGATACGGAAATCTTCATTTGAGCTTTTTTTGTCACAGCATGGGTGCCCGTATATTGCTTTCTGCGCTTCGGGATATTCAAAATGGTGGTGTACTAATCGATACAATTACGTTTGCAGCGCCCGACGAAGCGCGCGATGTTTTTGAGCAGACTTTGTTGGCTGCGGGGTCAGTAGCGCAGATCGAAACGCTTTACGGATCGGACAATGATCTTGCTTTAAACGCGTCACGATATGTGCATTCCCCACACGGATCGCCCGTGCCACGCGCGGGCGATGGAGGAAAGTCGATTTTCATCGTAAAAGGCCTAGAATCTATTGATACAAGCGAAGTCCCTTCAAATGATATTTGGGGACATTCATATGTTTTTGAAAGCAAGCAAATTACGAAAGATTTGAAAATATTGCTTACGGAGCGCCGGACGGCACACGATAGAGGCTTACCCGAGCGGGTCCTACAAAATAAAATATATTGGGCAATTAGCCTTTAAACTAACTGGCGCCCTGAGACTTGGAACGCCGCGCTGTTTCTTCGCGCTGCCACCGGGACGCTGATAGCTAGAAGCGCGGCAGCGGGCGTCCGGTTTTCTGCTTTGACGGCACTTTCACCCACGCCTCGCCGTCAAGCACGATGTCGCCGTCGACTGAACAGGTGCAGGTCAGCCGCGCGCGGAATTTTTCCGGCATCAGCTCGGCGACCTTGACGCTCACCTCGACGGTATCGCCGATTTTCACCGGCGCGCGAAAATTCAGCGTCTGCGAAATATAGACCGCGCCCGGTCCCGGCAGCCGCGTGCCCAGCACCGCGGAAATCAGGCTCGCGGTGTAAAGGCCATGCGCGATGCGAGTGCCGAACGGCGTCTTGGCGGCAAAATGTTCGGAGAGATGAATTGGATTGCGGTCGCCGGTGACCGCGGCAAAGCCGACGACGTCCGAGGAGTCGATAATCTTGCTGAGACTTTCGGTCATCCCGACCGAAAGATCCTCGAAAAATAACATGCGCAGTTCGAGCATCGTCATGCGTCCGATAGGATCTGCGGCCGGCTGACCGCCCACAACGCGGCGATCAGAGCCACATTGATCAGCGCCAGTACCGTCAGCGCAAGGATCGTCACATCGGTGCCGCTCGCCTCGATCAGCAGCGCGCCCGCCGACGGCGCCAGAGCCTGCACGATCAAACTCGGAAAGGCGAGCTTGCCCATCTGCCGCGGGAAGCGGCGTGGACCGAACAGCGCCAGCGGCAGCGTGCCGCGTCCGATCCAGGATATGCCATAGCCGCCGCCATAGATCAGGATCACCAGAGGCAACAGTGGAAACCGGCCGAGCAAAAGCAGCAAGCCGGCCGCCATGAACGTACAGGAGCCGATCATGGTCCAGATCGGATGATAGCGGCCGCCGAACAACCGCTCGACGACGCGGGCGCCAACCTGTGCCGGCCCGAACAAGGTTCCAAGGCTGACGGCGACGGCATAGTCCACGCCCCTCGCCTGCAGAAAAATCAACAGGTGCACGACCATGATGGAGCCAATCCCGGCGGCGATCGAAAGCACCGCCGCCAGGAGCGCAAAGATCCAGGTTTCGTTGGCAATCCGCGGCGGCTCCGCGGCCTGCGGCGCGTCGGCGGATCTTTCAGTCACCAGCTTTTGTGCTGGCGCGCGGCGGATCACCGCCATCTGCAGCGGCAAGGCCACGAGCAGATGCAACGCCGCATAGACGAAACACGCTTCGCGCCAGCCGATATGGTCGATCATGAAGGCGCTGAGCGGCCAGCAGATCGTGCTGGAGAAGCCGCCGAATAGCGTGAGATTGGTGATCGGGCCCCGCGCCTCATGGCCATAGAGTCTGCCGAGCGCGGCGAACACCGCGTCGTAGAGTCCGGTGCCCATACCGAGGCCAAGGACGACCCAAGCCAACAGATAGAACGGCAACGACGGCGCGAGGCCGATGCCGGTCAGGCCCACGGCATATAAAATCGAGCTCGCCAGCAGCACCGGCCGGCCGCCACGGCGATCGATGACGCGGCCGACCTGCGGCGAAATCAGGCCCGCCACCAAAAGCCCAATCGAGGTGCCGCCGACAACAAATCCGAGCGACCAACCGGTCTCGGCAACGATCGGGCCGGCAAACACAGCCGGGAAATAGAACGAAGTGCCCCAGGCGAGAATTTGCGCGACGCCGAGCGCGGTGATGACGACGCGACGGTCGTGCGGCTCGACTTTTATGGCTTCGTGCAACGGACGGCGTCCCCGGCTGGGGCCAATCTACACGATCCCCTGGTGGCAAATGGGAGGACGCACCCGCTATCGCCGATCAGGGGCATGGTGTCCTCGCGCAGCCCCCCGCGATCTCGATGCGTTTTCGGCCAAAAACATCGAGGGCATGGCCGCAGGCAGCCAACCTTGGCGCAGCGTCGGCTGACCGTTGCATACGCAACCAACGGCCGCCGCGTAAGACCGTTTTTGGTCGCGTTTCAGGTCTTTTTCGTTAATTTTCAGTGTGTTGAGCTATGCGTAATTTGCATTGCTGCGGGGCAACATTGTTTCTTTTCATTGCCAGTCCACGGCTTATGTTCCCTTTGATTGATTGACCGGCCGGGCCGGGAGAAGGAAAAAGAGGTAGGATTATGTTTGCTAGCATCGTTCGCTTTGTCCGCGACTGGCGGCGGTATAATTCCAGCGTGCGCGAGCTCTCCCGCTTGGGGGATCGCGAGCTGGCCGATATCGGCATCAGCCGCTCTGACATCACGCGGGTTTCCTGGACCGCCGCGCATCAGCGCTAAATCCAGGTTCAATAATGGTTCGAAAGCGCCCGCGCCCGCCGCGGGCGTTTTCGTTTGGCGCATGACCCCGACAAGCGGGAACCGGTTCTCGGAGCAAATCATGGCCCAGCAGTGGTGTTGCCGCGTCCGGCATGGCCGCCTAGTTTCGCTAAATGACGAAAACCGTGCACATCGTGGGCGGCGGCCTCGCCGGCTCGGAAGCCGCCTGGCAACTGGCGCATAGCGGCGTGCCGGTAGCGCTGCACGAGATGCGGCCGCTGCGAACGACCGCCGCGCATAAGACCGACGGCTATGCCGAGCTGGTCTGCTCGAACTCCTTCCGCTCCGATGACCACGAGCACAATGCGGTCGGCCTGCTGCACGCAGAGATGCGGCGGCTCGGCTCGCTGGTGATGCGATCGGCGGACGCCAATCAAGTGCCGGCCGGCGGCGCGCTTGCCGTCGATCGCGACGGTTTTTCCGTCGCAGTATCCGCCGCGCTCGCCACGCATCCGCTGATAACGCTCGCGCGCGGTGAAGTGACGGTGCCGCCGGACGAATGGGACAGCGTCATCGTCGCCACCGGGCCGCTGACCTCGCCCGATCTTGCCGCCGCCATTCGCGCGCTCACGGGCGAGGACGCGCTCGCCTTTTTCGACGCCATTGCCCCGATCGTGCACCGCGACAGCATCGATATGGAGAACGCCTGGTTCCAGTCGCGCTACGACAAAACGGGTCCAGGCGGCTCCGGCGCCGACTACATCAATTGCCCGCTCACTCGCGAACAATATGGCGGTTTCATCGACGCGCTCATCGCCGGCGACAAGACGAGCTTCCACGACTGGGAAGCAACGACGCCCTATTTCGACGGCTGCCTGCCCATCGAAGTTATGGCCGAGCGCGGCCGCGAGACGTTGCGCCACGGCCCGATGAAGCCGTTCGGCCTCACTAATCCGCGCCGGCCTGATCTGAAGCCCTACGCGGTGGTGCAACTGCGCCAGGACAACAAACTCGGCACGCTGTTCAACATGGTCGGCTTCCAGACCAAGCTGAAGCACGCCGAGCAGGTGCGCATCTTCCGCTCCATTCCGGGTCTGCAGAACGCAGAATTCGCCCGCCTCGGCGGCCTGCATCGCAACACCTTTCTCAATTCGCCCAAGCTGCTCGACGAGACGCTGCGGCTGAAAGCCAATCCGCGCTGGCGTTTCGCCGGCCAGATCACCGGCTGCGAGGGTTATGTGGAATCCGCGGCCATCGGCTTGATCGCCGCGCGCTTTGCCGCCGCCGAGCGCCGCGGCGAAGCGATTGTCCCGCCGCCGCCGACCACGGCGCATGGCGCGCTGCTTGCGCACATCACCGGCGGGCACATCGAGACGATCGATGCCGGCCCCTCCTCGTTCCAGCCGATGAATGTGAATTTCGGCCTGTTCCCGCCGCTGCCGGAGCCCGCCTCCCAAGATCCGCAAGGACGCAAATTCGGCCGCGGCTCGGCGAAAAATCTGGCGCGCAAAGCCGCGCTTAGCGCCCGCGCGCTGGCCGATCTTGAACGCTGGCTCGCCGGCGACAGTGCCGTCGCCGCGGAATAGGTCAGATTTTCGGAAATCCGAACCAGGCCGCGCGCAACAGTGCGAATTGGCGCCGCCATTGCGAGGCGTCAGGGTTTCTCAGCCGCAGCGGCACCAGAGAGACGGCGAGAAAGGCCGGCAGCGCGCGCTCCGGCAGGCTGCCGGCCAGCGCTCGAAACGCGGTGTAGCCGCTGCGCGATTTTTCCGCATCGCCTGGCTCAGCGACGAATGTCACCGCTTGCGCCGCGGCATCGGCCGCAGCGGCAACATCGCCGTCAGCGCCGAGAAAATCCGCGGCCATCACGAAGATAGCCGACGCCGCACCGGCTGCGGGTTCGCCATGCAACTCGGCCTGCCGCGCTTCGACGGCGGCAGCAAGCGGCGCGAGCGCGACCCCGGTCTGCCGCGAGGCGTCCTGCAGCGCAATCATCACCGGACTTGCGGAGGCTTCCTCCGCGCGCAATCCGCCGAGCGCCTCAATCCACCATTGCAGGCGGATCATTCCCGTGATCGGCTCTTTAACGGCCGCTTTCACCCGGCCGATTTCGAGCGCGAAGGCGTAAAGCGCAAAGAGATACGGCCGCCGCTCCGCCGGCGCAAAAAGTGCGGCGAGAAAATCGTCCTTGGCCTGCGCGCGGACCAACTGCTCGCAATGTCGATAAGCCTCGGCGATGCGGCCCGGCTCGTTCATCGGTCACGTCGCGATCAATCCGGCGCCGACGCGGCGCCCTTCCCCCAACAGGATATTATAGGTCTGCGCCGCCGCTCCGGTGGCCAGGCAATCAACCGAAATTCCCGGCTCGCGGAACAGCGCCCGCAAATTTTCCGGCAAGGCATAAGGATCGCGCCCCGCGCCAATGAGAAACAAATCGAGCGAACCGGCACGCGCCAGCACAGGCGCCAGCAGCGCCGCGTTCAACTCCGCAACTGTCGTTACCGGCCAAGCCCAGATGCCGTCGGGCAGGCACAGGATCGAACCGCGATGCGACATGCCGGCGAAGCGGAAGCCGCCATTGCCGTAGGCATCGATCGGCGCCGGGCACGGCAGGTGCGGTGCGTCCGCTCCGAGCCCCTGCGCTATGCTCACGGCCGGTTCTTCGGTTTGTCCGGCTCCCGCTCCGGCGCCGAAAGCGAATCCCGCCCGGTGCCGACGCCGAGATAGATCAGGATCGGCGAGGCAATGAACACCGAGGTATAAGTACCGACCAGCACCACGCCGAACATCATGGTGGCGGTGAATGAGTGGATCGCCTGCCCGCCGAACAGCAGCAGCGCCAGCAGCGCCAGGCTGACGGTGACGTGGGTGATGACCGAGCGCGACAGCGTCTGGTTGACCGAGGCGTTGAGCAGGTCCGGCATCGGCATCTTGCGATAGCGGCGCAGCATTTCGCGGATTCGGTCGTAGATGACCACCGTGTCGTTGAGCGAATAGCCGAGAATGGTGAGCAGCGCGGCGATGCTGGTGAGGTCGAAATCGATGCCGGTGAGCGACATGAAGCCGATGGTCAGCACCAGATCGTGCACGTTGGCGATCATGGCGCCGAGCGCGAACTGCCATTCGAAACGGAACCACAGATAGATCAGGATGCAGAAGATCGCCAGCATCAGGCCGACGACGCCGTAAGAGAGCAGTTCCCCCGACACGCGTGGGCCGACGACTTCGACGCGGCGATAATCGACGCCGCCACCGAGCGCGCCGCGCACTTTGCCCACCGCGGCCTGCTGCGCGGCATCGCCGCCCGGCTGCTCGGCGACGCGGATCAGCACGTCGTCCGGCGCGCCGAATTGCTGCAACTGGACTTCGCCAAGACCGAGCGCGTCGAGAGAAGACCGCATCTTGGCGAGATCGGCTGGCCCCGATTTAGTCTGGATTTCGATCAGCGTGCCGCCCTTGAAGTCGATGCCGAAATTCAGCCCATGCGTGAAATAGAGCGTAATCGCCAGGATCGACATCAGCGCCGATACCGGAAAGCTGATGCGCCGGAAGCGCATGAAATCGAATTTGGTGTCGTCGGGGACGATCCGAAGTAACCGCATTCGCGCTCCTATATCGGCACGCGCTGCGGCCGCCGCCAACGCACCCAGGTGGCGACGATGAGCCGCGTCAGGGTGAAGGCGGTGAATACCGTGGTGATGATGCCGATGCCGAGCGTGACGGCAAAGCCGCGCACCGGGCCGGTGCCGATATAGAACAGCACCGCGGCGGCGATGAAGGTGGTGATGTTGGAAGTCAAGGATCGTCGCCAGCGCGCGGGTAAAGCCGGCATCGATGGCGTTGATCGGCGTGCGCCCGCCGCGCACCTCCTCGCGGATGCGCTCATAGATCAGCACGTTGGAATCGACCGCGATGCCGACGGTGAGCACAACGCCGGCGATGCCCGGCAGCGTCAGCGTGGCGCTGAGCAGCGACAGCACGCCAAAGATCATGGCGACGTTGATGGCCACCGCGATATTGGCGAACAGCCCGAACAGGCCATAGGTCGCCAGCATGAAGATGACCACCATGGCGGCGCCGACGTAGGAACTGATCTTGCCCTTGGCGATCGAGTCCGCGCCGAGCCCGGGTCCGACCGTGCGCTCCTCGATGATGGTGAGCGGCGCCGGTAGCGCGCCGGCACGCAGCAGAATGGCGAGATCGTTGGCGCTCTGCACGGTAAAATTGCCGGAGATCTGGCCCGAGCCGCCGAGGATCGGCTCGCGGATCACCGGCGCCGAGATCACTTCGTTGTCGAGCACAATGGCGAACGGCTTGCCGACATTCTCCTGCGTCGCCTGCGCGAACTTGCGCGCGCCCGCGGTGTTGAAGCGGAACGAGACGATCGGCTCGCTGGTGCGCTGGTCAAAGCCCGGCTGCGCGTCGGTCAGCTCGGCGCCCGAGACCAGCACGCGCTTCTCGATCACGTAGGGAATCTTCGGCGTGTTCGAGCTGTAGAGAATCTCGTCGTCCGGCGGTATCTGCCCCGGCTGCGCCTGCTGCGGCGACACATTGGTGTCGACCATGCGGAAATCGAGCTTCGCGGTCTTGCCGAGCAACTGCTTGAGCCGCGTCGGATCCTGCAGGCCGGGAACCTGAACAAGAATGCGGTCGGTGCCTTCTCGCTGGATCAGCGGCTCCACGGTGCCGAGCTCGTTGACGCGCCGCTCGATGATCTGGATCGACTGGTCGACCGACTGCCGCACCCGCTCGACGATCGACGGCTCGGTCAGCGCCAAGCGCACCAGATTGCCGGGTTCGGTGGTGACGTCGAGGCTGCGCTGCCCGGTGGCGCTGAGCAGGCCGCCAAGCGGCACCGACAATTCGCGCAATTTGGTCTGCGCCGAATCGAAATCGGAGCCCTCGCGGATGCGCACCTCGACGCTGGTGCCGCGCACCACGAGCCCGGTGTAACCGACCCGCGCTTCGCGCAGCACGCGGCGCACATCGTCGCGCAGCGCCTCCAGCATGTCCTTCTGCACCGCCTTGGTGTCGACTTCGAGCAGGATGTGCGAGCCGCCCTGCAGGTCGAGGCCGAGCACGACGTGGCGCTGCGCCCATTTCGGCCAGGAGTCGACGATATGGGCGGGGATGAAGTTCGGCACCGCGCACAGGCAGACGACCAGCGCCGTGAGCACAATCGCTATCGCCTTCCAGCGCGTGAAATAGAGCATGACGTCCCGACCCGGTCGCGAAAGCCGCCGGCCAATTCTAGCCAGCCGCGGCGTCGTCCTTCACCGGTTCACCTTTGGCGCGCACATCGGTGACCATCTGCCGTATCTGGCGGATGCGCACCTCGTCCGCGATCTCGATTTCGATCTGGTCGTCGTCGATCACTTTCGTGACCTTGCCGATGAGCCCACCATTGGTGACGACGGTATCGCCCCGCCGAACGTTCTTGACCATATCCTGATGCGCCTTCGCCTTCTTCTGCTGCGGGCGCAGGATCAGGAAATACATGATGACGAAGATCAGCGCGAACGGAAGCAGCGACGTTATCATGCTGGTGCTGTCGCCGGCACCGCCAAACAGCCCTTGCGCATAGGCAGGCGAAACGAACATCGAAGCGTCCCTTGTGTCGATTTCGGGGTAGGCCGGCCACAAATACCGGCCCGGCGACAGCGGTTTAATTTCGCGCGGACTATAGCGGCCACGGCCCCAATTGCAACGCCGCCCAACGGCGGAAACCGGCCATTTTGGCCGCTTTGCGCCATCACTGCCTTGCGAGGGCGTGCCCGCCCCGCTAAGAGCAGCAACCGCGGAACAAGACCGCCCAAAGTGCGAAGATGGCAAAACGAAAGCCGACATCGGCGCGAAAATCTAAACGGACGGCGGGTCGCGAACCCGACGTGCTCGACCGCATCGCCGAGGCGCTCGAGCGGCTGGCGCCGCAACGCACCGCGCTCCCCGATCTCGCCGCCGCCGATGCCTATGTCTGGCATCCCGACGGCCGCCGGCTCGCTCCGGTTCCGCGCGTCAACCGCGTCGAGATGTCGCTGCTCAAGGGCATCGACCGCGTGCGCGACGTGCTCATGGAAAACACCGAGCGCTTCGCCAAGGGCCTGCCCGCCAATAACGCGCTGCTCTGGGGCGCGCGCGGCATGGGCAAATCGTCGCTGGTGAAAGCCTCACATGCCGCGGTCAACGCCGCGCATGCGCGCCGGGACAAAGGCGGCCCGCTCAAGCTCGTCGAGATTCATCGCGAAGACATCGAGCAGCCTGCCCGATCTGATGGCGCTGATCCGCGGCTCGGCATTTCGCTTCATCATATTCTGCGACGATCTGTCCTTCGACGCCGAGGATACCACCTACAAATCGCTGAAGGCGCTGCTCGAAGGCGGCATCGAAGGCCGGCCCGGCAATGTGATCTTCTACGCCACGTCGAACCGCCGCCACCTGATGTCACGCGACATGATGGAAAACGAGCGCTCGACCGCAATCAATCCGGGCGAGACCGTCGAGGAGAAAGTCTCGCTGTCCGACCGCTTCGGCCTCTGGCTCGGCTTCCATCGCTGCAGCCAGGACGAATACCTCGCCATGGTCGAGAGCTACGTCGCGCATTACAAGATCCCGGCGCGCGGCGAGGCGCTGCAGCGCGAAGCGCTGGAATGGTCGACGACGCGCGGCTCGCGCTCCGGCCGCGTCGCCTGGCAATTCGTGCAGGATCTTGGCCGGCCGGCTGGGCGTCGCGCTAAGAGATTAGCGCCGTCATTCCGGGGCGCACTTTCGTGCGCACCCGGACTTCAGGGCCACAAGCGAGATCGGAAAACTCAGGCGCCGTTGAGGAACTGCATCGGATCGACCGGGGTCGAGCCTTTGCGGATTTCAAAGTGCAGCTGCGGCGACGTCACATTGCCGGTCTGTCCGGCATGCGCGATCACTTGCCCGCGCTTGACCGTCTCGCCCTTCTTGACCAGAAGCTCGCTGGCATTGGCATAGGCCGAAACATAGCCGTTGGAATGGCGCAGCAGCACCAGATTGCCGTAGCCCTTGAGCTCGTTGCCGGCATAGGCGACGACGCCGTCATCGGCGGCCTTGATCGGCGTGCCTTCCGGCAACGCCAGATTGACGCCGTCGTTGGCGACGCCGTTGACCTTCTCGCCAAACCGCGAATTGATGCGGCCATGCGCCGGCCAGCGGAACGACGGCAAGCCACCGGCCGCTTCCGCGGTCTTTGCCGGACTTTCCGATGCGGCTTGCGGCACCGGCGTCACCATGCGCGCATTTTGCGCCGGCAGGCTGCCGACGGTCTCGGAAGGCTTGGTCGTGCGCGGTGCGGCAACTTTCGGCGCCGGCGCACGCAGCGCCGCCACCTGGCGGCCGCCGGGGATTATCAACCGGTCGCCGATGCTGAGCGCGCTATAGGGCTTGAGATTGTTGGCGCGCGTCAAGGCGCTGAGGCTGACGCCATATTTGCGGGAAAGGGCCATCAGGGTCTCGCCCGGCGCCACGATATGTACGCCCTCGCCGGCCGCCGGTGCGGCGCTCGCGACGGGCGCCTGAGAATGCTCGTGCGCGCCCGCGGAGACGTAGCGCGGGATGACGAGACGCTGCCCCGGCCGGATGGCCGCCTCGCTGGTGAAACCGTTGGTCTGCAAAATCGCAGAGACCGGGACGCCATGACGGCGCGCGATCGCCTCGATCGTCTCGCCTTGCGTGACCGTGACCGGCGAACCGCCATCCCAGGTCCAATGGCCGGCCGCCGCGGGCTTGGCGGCAACCGAGCCCGTGACCTCGCTCGTCTGCGGCCGCGGCCGGTAATGCAGCGCCGTAGCGTAGCGCCACCCGACGCAACGGACGCCGGCCGGCTCGGCGCCGGCAGCGACTGCGTCTCGACGCGGCTCACCGGGCGCGAGGCAACCGAGCCGGTCACGTCCTGCGGCGGCGTATTTTCGACCGAACCAATGCGAGCGGAGTTTGCGCAGCCGGCGGCGGCGACTGCGATCAGTGAGAAAATGGCGATGCGCGAGAATAAAGGCGAACAGAACGGCACGTCGAGGCGCGACATGTGGTTACTCACTCACACACTACAAACGTAGAACTCGAACTAAAGCAGTGAGGAGTAAATAACGTTTTAAGAATTGGCGGCTAACGCGGGATGCGTGCCTGGTCCGGCAAAAATATCACAATTCCTTCGCCTTTCCCGGCAGCAGCGGCACGAACCGCACCGGTATCAGGGTCTCGCGCTCAACGCCCGTTTCCGTCTTGGTAAGCTTGATAATGTGTTGCGATCCGTCATGCGGCCCAAGCGGCAACAGCATCACCCCGCCTTCGGCGAGCTGGTCGAGGAGCGTTTGCGGGATGATCTCGGCAGCGGCGGTGACGATGATGCGGTCAAAAGGCGCGCTATCCGGCACGCCAGCAAAGCCGTCGCCGACAATGACCTCGACATTAT
Organism: uncultured Alphaproteobacteria bacterium; assembly: GCA_963742385.1. Classification (GTDB taxonomy): domain Bacteria; phylum Pseudomonadota; class Alphaproteobacteria; order Rhizobiales; family Xanthobacteraceae; genus Pseudolabrys. The sequence continues at coordinate 53,333 of CAVULS010000008.1, forward strand.
CGTAGCCGAGCACGGCGAGGCGCTCGCGCGCGGTCTCGGCCAGCGTGCGATAGCGCTCGACGCTGATGACCTCGCGCGCCAGCCATGACAGCACCGCCGCCTGATAGCCGGAGCCGGTGCCGACTTCGAGCACGCGGTGCTGCGGCTTCACGTTGAGCTGCTCGGTCATGTAGGCGACGACGTAGGGCTGGCTGATGGTCTGCCCGCAGGCGATCGGCAAGGCCTGGTCGGCATAGGCATTGCCGATCATCCCCGCCTCGACGAATTGTTCGCGCGGCACCTCATCCATCGCCTTGAGCACGGCCTGATCGGTGATCCCGCGCCGGCGCAGCGTCAGCAAGAACTCCATGCGGCCGACGCCGTCGTCGTCCTGCGATGGTTTGGGCACGTTCCTCCCCCTTTCCGCCGCATTCCTAGCACGTTTGCCGGTCATGCATGTATGGTCACGCAGCCGCCGGCAGGCAGAACGCGTTGACGGCAGGCGAATTGAAGGCGCGAGGGGGCAATGGCCAAATCCGCGGAAGCACGCATTCTCGTGGTCGAGGATGAGTATCTGATCCGCATGCTGCTGGAGGACATGCTGGCCGACCTCGGCTACGCCGTCGCCGCCGCCGTCGGCACCATTGCCGAGGCGAGCACGCTTGCCGAAAGCGGCGAATTCGACGCTGCCATCCTCGATGTCAATCTCGACGGCGAGCCGATCTATCCGGTCGCCGACATTCTCGCCAAGCGCGGCCTGCCCTTCGTTTTCGTCACCGGCTATGGCGAGCGCAGCCTCGCCGAGCCCTATCGCGACCGGCCGGCCCTGCAGAAGCCGTTCCAGGCCGAGCAACTGCAGACGACCCTCGCGGCCGTGCTGGCGACCGCGTAGCAACTTTCCGCGGACGCGGCGCAGCACGCAGCGTAGCGTAGTGGTGGCCGCCGATCCGGGGCCGTTCCAACCTCTGAACTTGTAAAGGTCCTGGGTCTGCAGCGCGCCGCTGCGCCGCGCCCGGGCGCTCTAGCCAAGCACCTGCGCCAGCTGCGTCATGAATGGCTCGTCGGTCATGTCGAGCCGCAAAGGCGTGACCGAGATGCGCTTCTCGTTGAGCGCGGCGAGATCGCTGCCCTGCGCCGCGCCGGCGATGCCGCCGCGGCCGAAGGCGATCCAGTAATAGGGATTACCGCGGCCGTCGTGGCGGGCGTCGATGCGCAGCAATTCCTGGTCGCGCTTGCCCTGCGTGGCGACGGAGACGCCGGCGACCTCGTCGGGCGGGCAATCGGGAAAATTGATATTGACCAGCACGTCGCGCGGCAGGCCGGTGCCGAGCACGCGGCGGATGAGATCCGGCGCGTGCTTGATCGCCGTCTCCCAGTAAGGCGCGTGCTTGGTGGTGAAGGCATAGGCCTGCGACAGCGCAAAGGACGGAATGCCGAGCACGGTTCCTTCCATGGCGCCGGCGACGGTGCCGGAATAGCTCACGTCCTCGGCGCAATTGCGCCCGCGATTGACGCCCGACAGCACCAGGTCGGGGATCTGCTTCATGATGTGGCGCGCGCCCATGATGACGCAGTCGGTCGGCGTGCCCTTGACCGCAAAGTGCCGCTCGCCGACTTCGCGCAGGCGCAGCGGATCGTTGAGCGACAGCGAATGCGAGACGCCAGACTGGTCGGTTTCCGGCGCCACGATCCACACTTCGTCCGACAGCGCCCGCGCGATCGTCTCGCAGGCGTTGAGGCCCGGCGCGTGGATGCCGTCGTCATTGGTGATGAGGATGCGCATTGCTTTCTTATCCCTCCCCTTTAGGGGAGGGCCGGCGAGCGAGACCTGTCGCAGGCTGCCTCATGCCGTTTTCTCGATCGTCGTTACACCGCCCATGTAGGGCTTCAGCACGTCCGGCACGGCGATGGCGCCGTTCTCCTGCTGGTAGGTTTCCATCACCGCGATCAGCGCGCGGCCGACGGCGACGCCGGAGCCGTTGAGCGTGTGCACGTGGCCTTTCACCTTGCCGTCTTTGCCCTTGTAGCGCGCGTCCATGCGGCGGGCCTGGAATTCGCCGCAGTTCGAGCAGGAGGAAATCTCGCGATACGTGTTCTGCCCCGGCAGCCAGACCTCGATGTCGTAGGTCTTCTGCGCGGCAAAGCCCATGTCGCCGGTGCACAGCGTGACCACGCGGTAATGCAGATCGAGCTTCTTCAGCACCTCCTCGGCGCAGGCGAGCATGCGCTCGTGCTCTTCTTTGGATTTGTCCGGCGTGGTGATGGAGACGAGCTCGACCTTGGTGAACTGGTGCTGGCGGATCATGCCGCGGGTGTCCTTGCCGGCGGCGCCGGCCTCGGCGCGGAAGCACGGCGTGCAGGCGGTCAGCCGCAGCGGCAACTTCGATTCATCGGTAATCGATTCGCGCACCAGGTTCGTGAGCGGCACTTCGGCGGTGGGGATGAGCCACTTGCGATCGGGGTTATGCCGATACTCGAACCCGACCTCGTGGGCCTTTTGCCTGCGCGCGGCGTCGATCCCCCTTTTCTGGGCGAAATCCAATGCCAGGTTCCAGACGGTTTCAAACGTCTCCATGGCGTGCCGCCGGTGCACCTCTTCGGTGTAGGCGTGAAATTGATCGCCGGCGAATTTCGGCAGTTGCGCGGTGCCGAACATCACGTCGTCGCGCACGATCAACGGCGGATCGATTTCAGTGTAGCCGTGCGGTTCGCTGGTATGAACATCGAGGAAGAATTGCCCGAGCGCGCGTTCGAGCCGCGCCAGCCCCTTCTGCAAAACCACAAAGCGCGCGCCGGACAATTTCGCCGCCAGCTCGAAATCCATCTGCCCGAGCGCTTCGCCGAATTCGAAATGCTGCTTGGGCGTGAAGGCATAGTTACGCTTATTGCCGACAACATGATGCTCGACATTACCGCTGGCGTCAGCGCCGTCCGGCACGTCGGCGGCGGGCGCGTTGGGAATTTCCGCCAGCGCCTTGTGCAGGTCGTCTTCGACCTTCTTGAGATCACCTTCGAGCGTCGCGATTGCCGTCTTGGCTTCGGCGACCTTGGCCATCAGCGTGGCCACGCGCCCCTCATCCTTGGCGCGCTTGGCCTCGCCGATCTCCTTGGAGGCGGTGTTGCGGTCGGCCTGCCACTTCTCCAGCACCTGAATGATCGAACGCCGACGCTCGTCGAGCGAGATCAGATGTTGCGATTGGCCCTCAAGCCCGCGCCGCCGCAAGCCGCGGTCGAAAGCTTCGGGGTTCTCGCGAATCCATTTGATGTCATACATGGCGGGGCTTTTAGCGTGTCATGGCCGGGCTTGTCCCGGCCATCCCGATTAGCGGGGCACGGCGTTGCCTACCTAAGCGGGATGCCCGGCACAAGGCCTGTGCTCGGGCCGGCAAAGCCGGACCCGAGTGCCGGGCATGACAAATACACACGCGGAATTCCTTGCTACTCCGCCGGCTTTGCACTCGCAGAGGCCGCCTCTTCGGCGGCCTTGGCCGCGGCATCGGCAGCGGCGCGCTTCTCCACCACCCGCACCGACAGAATCGAGCCCTCGTAGAGCAGCAACAGCGGCACCGCAAGCGACATCTGGCTGATCACGTCCGGCGGGGTGAGCACCGCGGCAAGCACGAAGGCGCCGACGATGAAATAGCGCCGCTTCGATTTAAGCTGCTCCGAGGTGACGATGCCGACGCGGCCGAGCAGCGTCAGGATCACCGGCAGCTGGAAGGCGACGCCGAACGCCAGCACCAGCGACATCATCAGCGAGAGATATTCGCCGACCTTGGGCAGCAGCACGATCGAGGCGTCGTTGGCGTCGCCCGGCTGCTGCATGTGCAGCGAGAAGCGGATCAGCATCGGGAAGACGAGGAAATAAACCACCATCGCGCCCATGGCGAAGAAGATCGGCGTGGCGATCAGATACGGCAGAAACGCCTGGCGCTCCTTGCGATAGAGCCCGGGCGCGACGAACATGTAGATCTGCGTCGCCACCACCGGGAACGACAGGAAAGCGGCGCCGAACATCGCCAGCTTCAGCTGCGTGACGAAATATTCGAGCAGCGCCGTGTAGATGAACTTGGAATTTTCCGGCCCCGCCACCCAGACGAAGGGCCACACCAGCACGTTGTAGATGTGCTTGGCGAAGACGAAGCAGAGCACGAACATGATGGTGAAGGCGATCAGCGCCTTGATCAGCCGCGAGCGCAGCTCGATCAGGTGCTCCATCAGCGGCGCCTTGGTGGCCTCGATGTCCTCGTGGGTCATGCGCCGCCCTCCGCCTTTGGCGCCGGCTCGGCGGCCGCGGTCTTGTCGGGTTCGGCGGCGGCAAAATCCTTCTCGCTCGGCGGCGGCGGCAGTTCCGGCATCGGCACGGAAATGTCAGGCAGCGCCGCCGCTTGCCTCGACGGCGCGGCGCAACGGCGGCCTGCTCGGTCGCGACCGCCTCGCTCGGCAAGTTCCCGGCGCCTTCGCCGATCCGCTCGATCTCCTTCTGCTCCTCGGCGAGCGGATCGATATTGGCAAGGCTCGACACCGAGCTGCCGATGTCGTCGGCGTGCTTCTGCAGGTCGCTCAGTTCGGCTTCGCGCAAGGCTTCCTGGAACTGGCCCTGGAATTCGTTGGCCATGCGCCGCACCTTGCCCATCCACTGGCCGACGGTGCGCAGGACGGTCGGCAGCTCCTTCGGGCCGATCGCGATCAGCGCGACGATGCCGATGACGACGAGCTCGCCCCAATTGAGACCGAACATGGACTGATCAACTCCAGGGGCGCGGGCGCCTAGGGCGGCCCGCCGCTTTCCGTTGTCAAACGGCCGCGCCGCCTAAGAGCGCACGCTTTCGGCGCGCTCGGCGTCGGATTTCGGCGTTGCGGCGGCCTGATGATCGATGGACTTGGCCGGCTCGGCTTTATCCGGCTTGTCGTCCTCGGCCATGCCTTTCTTGAAGGCCTTAATGCCTTGCGCGAAATCGCCCATCATCCCCGAAATCTTGCCGCGGCCGCCGAACAGCAGCATCACGACGACGATGACGATCATCCAGTGCCAAATGCTTAACGAACCCATCGGCAAATCCTCCGCAGCGACGGGCCTTGTGCGCGCTCGTCCCGCCTGTGATTTGTCCTCAAACTAGGCCCCGCAAGCGGCAAAAACAAGGACTTACCGCCTCAACAACGCGGCCGTCTGCGATCAAAATTAACGTGATTACTTGGGCTTAGTCTTACGGTCTACTTGTCGCCGCGCGAGGGCGGCGGGGCAAGCCCGAAATCGAGATCGCCGGGCTCAAGCGGGTCCTCGTCCTCGCGCAGCGTGGAATCATCGCTCGGAATCGGCACGGCAAAGCCCGTCGGCATGTTGCCTTCGAGAAGGCCGGCGCCTTTGAGCTCGTCCAGACCGGGCAGCGCCGCCACCTCCTCCAGACCGAAATGCGACAGGAACTCTTCGGTGGTGCCGTAAGTGATCGGCCGCCCCGGCGCCTTGCGGCGCCCGCGCGGGCGGATCCAGCCGGTGCGCAGCAGCACGTCGAGCGTGCCCGCCGCCGCGACCACGCCGCGGATGTCCTCGATCTCGGCGCGGGTCACCGGCTGATGATAGGCGATGATGGCGAGCGTCTCGATCGCCGCGCGCGATAATTTGCGCGTCTCCACCGTTTCCCGGGTCAGCAGCCAGGACGAGATCATCGGCGGTGCGGAAGGTCCATTTCTTGCCGATGCGCACCAGATTGACGCCGCGCGCTGCATATTCGGCTTTCAGCCGCGCCAGCGCCTCGCGCACGTTGATGCCGTCGGGAAGGCGCTTCGCCAGCGTCGCCTCGTCGAGCGGGCTACCGGCGGCAAAAAGCAGCGCTTCGAGCAGACGCAGCTCGTCGGCGCGCGGCTCCGGCTGCGGTGCCAGCTCATTGTTTTGAACAATCACGAGCTTCTTGGCCACGCTGGGCATTGCGTTCGTCTCCTTAGGTGTTTTCTTGCGTGTCATGCGCCGCAGCACTTTCATTCGCGCCGACACGCTTGCGCATGTAGATCGGGGCGAAAGACTCTTCTGATGAATCTCGGCGATGCCCTCGCGCACCAGTTCAAGCGCGGAGGCAAAGGACGAGGCGAACACGGTCGCCGCCAGCGACGGCTCCACCACATAGGCGATGAGGAACTGGTCGACGCGCGACCAGTCGGCGGATTGGCCGATCAGCCGTTCGAGCGCGTCGCGCGCTTCGGCGAGCGACCACACCGAACGCTTCTTGAAGCGCACGCGCGACAGCGCCGAATGGGAGCGCTGCTGCGCATAGGCGCTGAGCAGATCGTAAAGCGTCGCCGACCATTCCGGCTGCTTGATCTCGGCGATCGGTTCCGGCAGCCCGCGCGCGAAAATATCGCGGTTGAGCTGCGGCCGCCCCATCAGCTTTGTTGCGACGTCGCGGAAGGCTTCGAGGCGCTTGAGCCGGTGCGCCAGCGCCAGCGCCATGTCCTCGGCGCTGGGGCCGCCCTCCGGCGCCGGCTCCGGCAGCAACAGCCGCGATTTGAGGTAAGCGAGCCAGGCCGCCATCACCAGGTAGTCGGCGGCGAGCTCCAGGCGCAATTGCCGCGCCGCCTCGATGAAACCGAGATACTGGTCGGCAAGCGCGAGGATCGAGATTTTCGCCAGATCGACTTTCTGCTGGCGCGCCAGCGCCAGCAACAGATCGAGCGGCCCCTCGAAGCCTTCGACGTCGACCATCAGCGCCGGCTCGCTGCTCGCGCGCTCCTCGCCCAAGGTGGTCTCGAAGTCTTCGCTGCTCATGCGCCTATCTTCCGTTGCCCGCCGTCGTCGGCAATCATCTTGGTGAACGTGCGCCGCGCGGCTTCGACATCGAACTCTTCCGGCGCGCCGCGCGCCGCCAGCGCCGCCTCGGCGCGCGCTTTCGCCGCGCCTTCGAGCATCGGCGTTGCGCCCGCGACCTCGCTCATTTCCTTGAAGTCGCCGTTGCAGTGAAGCACCACATCGCAGCCGGCGCCAAGCGCCGCCCGGCTGCGCTCGGCGATGCTCCCCGACAGGGCATTCATGGAAATGTCATCGCTCATCAACAATCCCTGGAATCCGATAAAGCCGCGAATCACTTCGCGCACCATTGTGACCGAAGTGGTGGCCGGTGCGACGGGGTCGATGGCACTAAACACAACATGGGCCGTCATGCCGAGGGGCAGTCCGGCGAGCGGCCGGAAGGCGGCGAAATCGGTGGCTTCCAGCGTGGCGCGGTCGGCATCGACCACCGGCAGCCGGTGGTGGCTGTCGGCGGTGGCGCGGCCGTGGCCCGGCAGGTGCTTGAGTACCGGCAGCACCCCGCCGGCCTGCAGCCCCTGGGCGATCGCCGCGGCGATGGCGGCCACTTTGCCGGGCTCGGTGCCGTAGGCGCGGTCGCCGATCACCGGATCGCCGCCGGGAACCGGCACGTCGGCGATCGGCAGGCAATCCACGTCGATGCCGACGGCGCCAAGGTCGTTGGCAATGAGATGGCCGGCGAGCCGGGCGACTTCGAGCCCGATGGCTTTGTCCCTGTCGTAAAGCGCGCCATAGCGCGCGCCCGGCGGATAGGCCGCCCAATGCGGCGGGCCCAGGCGCTGCACCCGGCCGCCCTCCTGATCGACCAGAACGGGTGCATGCCAGCCGACTGCATCACGGAATGATTGAACGAGTTCCTGCACTTGCTGTGGCGTGCTCACGTTCCGCTTAAAGATGATGAGGCCCCAGGGCGCTGCCTCGCGGAGAAAGGCGCGTTCGGCGGCGGCAAGCTCCGGCCCCGCCACTCCGGTGATGAAAGCGCGCGCCGCCATCGGCGCGGATTAGCCCGCGGCCGCCGCGAGGGTCAAGCTTGAGGGCCTTAATTCTTCTGGATGAAGCACTGGCCGCCGGCCGACTTGAGGCTGCTGCACAGTGCGCTTGCCTCACTGCCGGTGGCAAAAGGTCCGACCATGGCGCGGAAATAGATGCCTTTGGCGCCCAGATCGACGCGGTGGATGATCGGCTTGCGGCCGCCGAGCTGACTGGGGTACTTGGCTTGCATGCCGCGGAAGGCGGCCTCGGCCTCCGCCTCACTGCGCTGCGAGGACAGCTGCACGGCGTAGGCACCGCTGCTGCTCGCCGGCGGCGCAACCCGGGCCGCAGGCGCACTCGCCGTGACGGTCCTCGCCGGGGCACTCGCACGCTGCGGCGCGGCATCGGGTTTGAGGGACAGCGGCGCATTGTTCACCGAAGCCGTGTGGCGCACAGGCGCCGGCTGCGGCTCCCGCGGGGCCGTCACTCGCGGCGCTAGCGGCTCCGGCTCAGGATTGGCTTCGGCGACGACCGGTGGGTTCACCACACGCTGCGGCGCCGCAGCCGGACGCGGCGGCGGCGCGGCCGGCATTTCCGTACGCGGCGCCGACGCCTGCACCGGCGGCTGCACTTGCGTGGGCGCCGAGGCCCCGGTGTCGGCCATGCCGACCTGTTCCGGACGAATGGTGATGGTGTGGATTTTCTTCGGCTCGGCCGACACAATGCCGCTGCCATTGGCCGGCGCCAGCGGCGCCGATTGCGCAGCGCTCTGGGTCGGCACCATCGGCAAGGCCGCGCTGCTCTTGAGGTCGACCGGCCGTTCTTCGCGCGGGACAATCTTTTCGTCCTGACGGCTGCCGACGCGATCGGTGATCAGCTTGCTTGATTGCGTATCCTTGCTGGCCGCCGACGGCACGACCTTGACCGGCGCGGTGTCGGCCTTGATCAGCGGCGGCGGCATGTGCGTGCCGGAGGAGCCGAACAGCGCGCGATAGCCGAAGGCGCCAGCGGTGCCGGCGATGGCAAGGGCGAATACGGCTGCGACAGCGATAATGCCGACGCGGCGGCGCGGCGGCGCCTCATCGTCGTAAATGTCCTCGTGCTCGGCAAGCTGGCCGTCCTGAAAATAGGCGTCGCTTGCGTAGTCCTCGGTCTGCTCGCTTGTGTCGGTATCGCCGGACGGTTCAGGAGCCGTGCCATAGAGACCGGCGCCGCTGGCGGCAGACGCAGCGCTATAGCGCGGCTGCCCGTAAGCCGGCGCGCCAAAGGCCTGCGCCGCGGCGCTTCCGGCTGGGCGGCATTGGCAGCATAGGAATTGGCGGTTGGCGTGCGCGGATCGGGCGCCGTTGGCGGCGACTTGTACGTCGGCGCAACGGGCGGGGCCGCCCAGTTCGATGCCGGTTCAGGCGCCGGCGCGGCGCGGCGCACGCTATCGCGGCCGGATTCGGCGAAGGGATCGCTCTGCCCGATCAAGCGGGCAAGTTCAGCAAGCGGATCGTTGCCGTTGGCAGAATTGGCCGCCGGCGTGGGACGCAGGTCATTCGGTCGGTAGGCTCGCTGATTGCTGTCGTCAGCCATTCGATCCCCGGTTTGTCCCCTTGCCCCGCCACATAGATGGGCAACTATGCCGCAGCCGGCCGCATAAAATTAGCGCATTTCGTCCGGCGCATCGACCCCGAGCAAGGAGAGCCCGCAGGCCAGAACGGTGACGACTCCATGAACCAAGGCGAGCCGCGCTGCCGTCGTGTCTGGATCATTCTGGATAATGAAGCGTAAATGAGGCAAGTCTTTTCCGCGGGTCCAGAGCGCGTGAAATTCACTAGCTAATTCATATAGATAGAAGGAAACGCGGTGCGGCTCATGGGCGGCGGCGGCCGCCTCGACGAGCCGCGGGTAAAGCCCCATGCGCTTCATCAGCGCGAGTTCCCCCGGATCCTCGAGTCGTTCGATCGGCGCCTGTGGCCAGAAACTTCGCCCGCGCGGCGGCATCGGCCGGCAGGCCCGGCATTTCCTCGCGGGCATTGCGGAAAATCGACTGCCCGCGGGCGTGGCCGTATTGGACGTAGAACACCGGATTGTCGCGGGTGTGCTCGATGACCTTGGCGAGATCGAAGTCGAGCACCGCATCGTTCTTGCGATAGAGCATCATGAAGCGCACGGCGTCGCGGCCGACCTCTTCGACCACTTCGCGCAAGGTGACGAATTCGCCGGCGCGCTTCGACATCTTCACCGGCTCGCCGGCGCGCAAGAGCCGCACCAGCTGCACGATCTTGACGTCGAGGGTGGCCTTGCCGCCGCTCACCGCCTTCACCGCCGCCTGCATGCGCTTGATGTAGCCGCCGTGATCGGCGCCCCAGACGTCGATCATGTTGCGGAAGCCGCGGTCGAATTTCGATTTGTGATAGGCGATGTCGGAGGCGAAATAGGTGTAGCTGCCATCCGACTTCTTCAGCGGCCGGTCGACATCGTCGCCGAAATCGGTGGAGCGGAACAAGGTCTGCTCGCGGTCTTCCCAGTCTTCCAGATTGCCCCCTTTGGGCGGCGGCAGGCGGCCTTCATAGACCTCGCCTCTGGCGCGCAGCGCCTCGATGGTGGCGGCGACCTGGTCCTTGGGCTTATCGGCGGGGGCCGGGTTGAAGGGATCGTCGTCGCCCTCGATCAGCGAGCGTTCGGAGAAGAATACGTCGGGGACGACGCCGGAGCCGCATCAGGTCGTTGCGGATGTCGGCCATCATGATGTTGATGGCGCGCTCGCGCACGATCGGCAGCCATTCAGCTTCCGGCTTGTCGCCGAGCGAGGCACCGTAGTCGATCTTGAGCTCCTCGCCGACCTCCTTGAGATAGTCGCCAGGATAAAGACCCTCGGGGATGGTGATCGTCTCGCCGAGCGCCTCGCGGTAGCGCAGATAGGCCGAGCGTGCGAGCACATCGACCTGGGCGCCGGCGTCGTTGACGTAATATTCGCGCGTCACGGCATAGCCGGCGAAGGCGAGCAGGTTGGCCAGCGCGTCGCCGAACACCGCGCCGCGGCCATGGCCGACATGCATCGGCCCGGTCGGATTGGCCGAGACATATTCGACATTGACCTTCTCGCCGTGCCCTAGGTCACTGCGGCCATAGTCGCGGCCGGCGGCGAGGACGCGGCGCAATTCGTCGCGCCACAGCTGCGGCTTGAGGGTGAGATTGATGAAGCCGGGGCCGGCGACATCGACCTTGTCTATGGTCGCATCGGCACGCAGTTTGACGGCGATCGCTTCGGCCAGATCGCGCGGCTGTTGCCCGGCGTTCTTCGCCAGCACCATCGCCGCATTGGTCGCCATGTCGCCATGGCTTGCATCGCGCGGCGGCTCGACGACAACCCGCGATAAGTCGATGTTCTTTGCGAGCACGGCGTTACTTGCCGCTTTCACCCGGTCAAGAACCACGGCAAACAAATGACTCTGAGTGGGCGCTATCGGGGCCGGACTAGGCTTGCTTTGCTTGGGATTACTTCGCTGAGCCTTGTTTTGCTAGGTTGCTTTCTTGGCTTGCTTTGCTTAGGCTTGCTCGTCTTTGCCTTGGTCTGCCTTGGCTTCCCGCGTCGAAGCGAAGCCTTGCGCTTTACCGCACGCCTGCGCTTGACCTTGCTTTTCGTCTTGCTCTTTGACGTCTTGCGCCGGGATTTTTTCGCCATGACCGCGTGCGGCTAACGTAATTCACGCGGCGAGTCAAAATCTAAAGCGGCTTTTCGGCAAAACCTACCTGATGCTCGCGCCGCTATCGACGGAAATCACTTGCCCGGTGGTGATCACCGACTCGTCGGACGCGAGATAGACCGCCGTCTCGGCCATATGCTCCGGCAGGCCGAGACCGAGCAGATGCGTCTGCGCGAGCTTTTCGATGTCCTTGGCGCTCTCCATCAGCTTCTTGACCCGTTCGGTGAGTACGACGCCGGGCGCAATGGCATTGACGCGGATCTTTTGCGGTGCGTATTCGACCGCCATCGACCGCGTCAGCGCGGCGACCGCGCCTTTGGCGGCGGTGTAGCAATCGCGCCCGGGCAGCGCGCGCAGCGCCACGATCGACGACATGTTGATGATCGACCCGCCGCCCGACTTGATCATGTGCGGGATGCCGAGCTTCGAGCATAGGAAGGTACCGTAAAGGTCGAGCTTGATCACGCGCCAGAATTCCTCCTCCGGCGCCTCGGTGACCGGGCCGTCCTGCGGCGTCGAGCCGCCGGCATTGTTGTGCAGGATGTGCAGGCCTCCGAAGCGGCGCATGGTTTCGGCAAGAGCAGCCTCGACGTCGCTGCGCTCGCGGATATCGCAGTGGATGAAGACGCAGTCGCCACCGCTGTTCCTGCCGCGGGCGCGGGCGGCTTCCGCGGCAACCGGTCCGCTCGTCGTGTCGATCTCGGCGATGACGACGCGGGCGCCCTCCTCGGCGAAGCGTTCCGCGGTGGCACGGCCGATACCGATGCCGCCGCCGGTGATGAAGGCAACCTTGTTCGCCAGCCGCGGCATGGGTTTGACTCTCCAGTTCTTGAATTATTCGGTTATCGTGTCTAGCGCAGTTCCGGCGTCACGCTGAAATACTTTGCGTGTTCGATCAGCGCGTAGCGGTCGGTCATGCCGGCGATGTAGTCGCCGATGCGCCGCGCCAGCGCGCCTTCCTCGCGCGGGTCGATGCCGTCGGCCCATTCCGCCGGCAGGTCGGTCGGCTTGCGCGTGTAATGAATGTAGAGTTCGCGCACCACGCGCTCGGCATCGCCCATGATGTGCTCGATGCGGGCGTGGTGATACATGCGCGGAGCAAGAAAGCCCTTGATGTCGGCGTCAGCCTTCGTCATCGCCGGTGACAGCGCCACCAATGCCTGCGGCGCATGGCGCACGTCCTCGGCGCTGCGCGGCGCAAGCGCCGCGACGCGGCGGCCGGTCTCCGCGATCACGTCCTCGATCATGCGCGTGATCAGGTAACGCACGATTTCCTGCGCGCGGTGCGCGGCATCAAGCCGCGGATGCTCCGCCTCGATCTTGCCGACAATGGCACTGACCACGCGGACCTCGGCGAGGTCGCCGAGGCCGAACAGGTCGGCACGCAAGCCGTCGTCGATATCGTGGGCGTCATAGGCGATGTCGTCGGCGAGGGCGGCGACCTGCGCCTCGGCGCTGGCGAAGCTCCACAATTCGAGATCCTGGATCTTGTCGTAAGCGAGGATCGGCGCCGGCACGCCACGCCTGGCGTAGCGGCCGATGGCGCCGCCGTCGCGGTCGGTCAGCGGGCCGTTGTGCTTGACCAGACCTTCCAGCGTCTCCCAGGTCAGATTGAGCCCGTCGAAATCCGGATAGCGCCGCTCCAGATCGGTGACGATGCGCAGCGTCTGCGCGTTATGGTCGAAGCCGCCATGCGTCGCGAGGCAGTCGTCGAGCGCGCGCTCGCCGGCATGACCGAACGGCGGATGGCCGAGATCGTGGGCGAGCGCCAGCGCTTCAGCGAGGTCCTCGTCGAGGCCGAGCGCGCGCGCGAGCGAGCGGGCGATCTGTGCCACTTCCAGCGTATGCGTGAGCCGTGTGCGGTAGTGATCGCCCTCGTGATAGACGAAGACCTGCGTCTTGTGCGCGAGGCGGCGGAAGGCGGTCGAATGGATGATGCGGTCGCAGTCGCGGCGGAAATCGTTGCGAGTCGGGCTCGGCCGCTCCGCATGGCGCCGGCCCCGGCTTTGCGTCGGATCGGCGGCGTAAACGGCCCGCGTTCTGCCGGTTTCGATGACCAATTCGGCCTCGTTTGTCTTTGTTTGGCACATGATCTGACCCGAAAACCGGTGCCCAATTTTCGGGATCATGCGCCGATTGACCTTGCTGCCGCGCGCACTTAACTATCGGTCAGGGCTGATGCCAAGAGCATGATGACGATGGACGCCAATATCACGGTCAGCGAACGCGCGGCGCGGCGGATCGGCGAGATTCTGAAAGCTGAGCCGCCGGGTACCATGTTGCGCGTGTCCGTCGAAGGCGGCGGCTGCTCCGGCTTCCAGTACAAATTCGACATGGAGCGGGCCCAGGCCGCCGACGATCTGGTGATTGCCCGCAACGGCGCCGTCGTGCTGATCGATCCGGTCTCGATCAACTACATGGCGGGATCGGAGATCGATTTCGTCGAGGATCTGATCGGCGCCGCCTTCAAGGTGAAGAACCCGAAGGCGACCGCCTCTTGCGGCTGCGGCACCAGTTTCGCGCTGTAGCGAATTCCAGCATTTCACGCTTCATGGCGAGGAGCGCTGCGCAGCAGCGCGTCTCGAACCATGGCGCCGCCCTGTCCTTCGAGAGGCATCGCTGCGCGATGCTCCTCAGGATGAGACGAATAACTACTCCGCCGCGACCGCCGGCGGCACGGCCGCCGGCACTTCCTGCACCTGCGGATCGAGCCGGCGCTTGATCAAGCGGTCGACGCGGTCGAGATAGAGATAGATCACCGGCGTGATGTAGAGCGTGAGCAGCTGCGACACCAGCAGCCCGCCGACCACCGCCACGCCGAGCGGCTGGCGCAGTTCGGCGCCGGCGCCGGTGCCGAGCGCAATCGGCAGCGTGCCGAAGATCGCGGCGCAGGTCGTCATCATGATCGGGCGGAAGCGCAGCGCGGCGGCTTCGCGGATCGCCGCTTCCGCCGACAGCCCGACACGGCGGCGCTCGATGGCGAAGTCGATCATCATGATGGCGTTCTTCTTGACGATGCCGACCAGCATGACGATGCCGATCATGGCGATCACCGACAGATCCATCTTGAACAGCATCAGCGTCAGAATAGCGCCGATGCCGGCCGACGGCAGGCCGGAGATAATGGTGATCGGATGGATGAAGCTCTCGTACAGAATGCCGAGCACCACGTAGGCGGCAAAGATCGCCGCCAGGATCAGGATGCCCTGCCCGCGCAACGAATCCTGGAACACCTGCGCGGTGCCCTGGAAGCCGGTGGTGATGGTCGCCGGCAGCCGCTCGTCGCGCTCAAGCTTGGTGATCGCATCCACCGCCTCGCCGAGCGAAAAATCGGGCGCCAGGTTGAACGAGATCGTCACCGCCGGCTGCTGGCCCTGGTGGTTGACCTGCAACGGCCCGACCGAGGGAACAAAATGCGTGACCGCGGAGAGCGGCACCACGGTGCCGTTCGTGGTCTTGAGGTAAATGTTCTCGAGGTCACTCGGCTGGCTGTGATATTCCGGCGCGGTCTCCAGAATGACCTGGTAGTCGTTCGCCGGCGTATAGATGGTCGCGACCTGCCGCGTGCCGAAGGCATTGTAGAGCTCCTGACGCACCTGATCGACGCTGACGCCGTAGACCGCGGCCTTTTCGCGGTCGACGTCGATCTTGATCTGCGGATTCTTGATGTAGAGGTCGGTGGTCACGTCGCGCAGGCCGGGCAGCTTGGCGATGCGGTCGCGCAGTTCGGGCGCCAGCCGGTAAAGCGTGTCGGTGTCGTTCGACTGCAACGTATACTGATATTCGCTTTTCGACAGCCTGCCGCCGAGATTGATGTTCTGGATCGGCTGGAAAAACACCGCCATGCCGGTGACGACATTGGCCTCGCGCCGCAACCGCGCCATCACGGCGCCGAGCTTGCCGCGTTCAGCTTGCGGCTTGAGCGCGACCAACATGCGGCCGCTGTTGGGCAGTTGGTTCGGGCCGCCGGCGCCGACGGTCGAATTCACGTATTCCACCGCCTTGTCGGCGCGAACGATATCGGCAACCTTGCGCTGACGTTCGACCATCGCGGCAAAGCCGATATCGGTGTTGCCCTCGGTGATCGCCAGTACATATCCGGTATCTTCGGGCGGGAAGAACCCCTTCGGCACGATGATGTAGAGCCAGATCGAGCCGGCAATCGTACCGAGCGTCACCAAGAGCATGATCGACTTGGCACGCAGCACCCAATCGAGCGTGCGTTGATAGACGCCGAGCACGATCTCGAAGCCACGTTCGAAAGCGCGCAGCACAAAGTTCTGCTTTTCGTCGCCGTGGTGGCTGTTGAGCACGCGAGCGCACAACATCGGCGTCAAAGTCAGCGAGACGAAACCGGAGACGATGATCGCCACCGAGACCGACACCGCGAATTCGCGGAACACGCGGCCGACCATGCCGCCCATCAGCAGCACCGGGATGAACACGGCGATCAGCGAAAAGGTGATCGATACTATGGTAAAGCCGATTTCGCGCGAGCCCTTCAGCGCCGCCTCGAATGGGCGCATGCCGCCTTCGATGTGGCGCACGATGTTTTCCAGCATGACGATGGCGTCGTCGACCACGAAGCCGACCGACAACGTCAGCGCCAGCAGCGTCATGTTGTTGATGGAGAAGTCGAAGGCATACATCGCCGCGCACGTGCCGATCAGCGATACCGGCACAGCAAGCGCGGGAATGATGGTGGCCGAGACCTTCCGCAGGAACAGGAAGATCACCATGATGACGAGGCAGATGGCGATGGCCAGCGTTTCCTGCACGTTACTGACCGCTTCACGGATCGAGATCGAGCGGTCGAACAGCGGCTGCATCTGGATCGATGGCGGCACCTGCGCCCTCATCTGCGGCAGCTTGTCGCGCACCAGATCGACCACCGCGACGGTGTTGGCGTCGGGCTGGCGCTGGATGGCCAGCACGATGGCGCGCGAGTCGTTGAACCAGGTTGCGATGCGGTCGTTTTCGACGCTGTCGATCACGCGTGCGATCTGGTTGAGCTTGACCGGCGCGCCATTGCGATAGGCGACAACCACGTCGCGGTAGTCGCTGGCATGCGGAATGGCGCCGGTCGCCAGCAGCGTGACGTTGCGGGCATCGCCGTTGAGCGTGCCCACCGGCGTCGAGGAATTGGCCTTGGCGACGACGGAGCGGACGTCATCGAGCGAGATATTGCGCGCTGCGGCCTGGACCGGGTTGACCTGGACGCGCACGGCGAACTTCTGCGCGCCATAGACCAGCACCTGGGCGATGCCAGGCAGTTGCGATATCTGCGGCGCCAGCACCGTCTCGGCATAGTCGTCGACCTGCGACAGCGGCATGGTGTCGGAGCGCAGGCTCACATAGAGCACCGGGAAGTCGCCGGGATTGACCTTGCGGAAAAACGGCGGCGTGGTCATTTCGACCGGCAATCGGCGCTGGGCGGTAGCGAGCGCCGTCTGCACATCGAGCGCGGCGCCGTCGATATTGCGGTTAAGGTCGAACTGAATCGTGATTTGGCTCTGGCCGAGCGACGAAGAGGAATTCATCGTCGAGATGCCGGCAATGGTAGAGAGCTGACGCTCGATCGGCGCGGCAACTGAGGCAGCCATCGTTTCCGGGCTCGCGCCTGGAAGCGTTGCCGTGATTTGAATGGTCGGGAAATCCACTGCCGGCAGCGCGGCGACCGGCAAAAGCCGGTACGCAAATGCGCCAAATACGATCAGCGACGCCGTCATCAGTGTCGTCAGCACCGGGCGGCGAATGCAAGTTTCAGAAATGTTCATGGGTCAGCTGCCGGCGCGTTTTGCAGCACGGGCATTGACGCGTGTGCCATTCGACAGCAGCAATTGCCCGTCGGTGACGACTGTTTCGCCGCCGGACAGACCGGAACTCACGACGGTATAACCTTCGACCGCGCGCTCGCTCTTGACCGGCTGCACTTTGGCGACGCCGTCCTTGACCACGAAGACAAAATTTCCGGCCTGGCTCACCTGAATGGCTTCCGTCGGCACGACCACTGCTTCCTCGTCGCGCAACGTCAGCTCGGTGGTGACCAGCGTACCGGGCCAAAGTATCTCGCCCTTGTTCGGCATGGTGGCGCGGATCATCGCCATGCCGGTGGCCGGATCGACGGTATTTTCGATCATCGTCACCTGTCCGTTCGTACGCTTGTCCGTGCCCGGCACAATGGCGTCGATAGTGGCGGTCTCGTTGGCGAGCGCCTCGCGGATATCGGCCAGTCGTTTCTGCGGCACGGTGAACGACACATAAACCGGCGCCATCTGGTTGATGGTCGCCATCGGCGTGGTGTCGGCCTGGCGGACGAAATTTCCGATCTTGACCGCCGCCACGCTGATGCGGCCGGAGATCGGCGCGGCAATGGTGCAGTAGCTGAGCTGGACTTTCAGATTGTCCAAGAGGCCCTGATCGGATTTGATCGCAGCGCGATAGACGTCCGCTTGCGTCTTGGCATTGTCGAGATTGACCGTCGGCGTCGCCGCTTTGGCGACCAGATCGGTATAGCGAGCGACGTCGCGCATGGCGCCTTCGAGCTGAGCCCGATCGCGGGCGATGGCGCCTTCGGTCTGTGCGATCTGTGCCTGGATGGCGCGGCCATCGAGCGTGAACAGCAGATCGCCTTGCTTGACCTCCTGGCCGTCGCGGAAATGCACACCGACGATGTTGGTATCGACGCGCGCCTTGATGGCGACGCTGGCGATCGGGGTGACCGTGCCCAACGCGTCAAGCCGCACCGGCACCTTCTTGCGCTCGGCCTTGCCGACATCGACCGCAACAACCCGCGAGGCCTGGTTTTGCGAGCGGGCCGCGGTGCCGACCGCAATGCCATAGCTGCGGAAAAGCACAACGCCGCCGATCAGGGCAAGCGCTGCCACCCCTATGAGCCATTTTCGCTTGATCATGGGCAATGCTGGTCTCGGCCTGGGCTCAATGCGACCCTGTCCGGGCGCTCCCTTATACGCAGCTTTTCTTTATCGTTTCGCAAATTTCGAGCCACGTTCAAGGCTATTTAGCATATAAACGGCGGCGGATGCATATTCCTGCGCCCGCTGGTAAACACCGCAAAACCAGGCTTATTTGCGCTGCAACGGCCCTAAATTCTCCCCCATGCGCATTGCCACCTGGAACGTCAATTCGATCCGCCAGCGCATGGAGAACATGCAGGCTTGGCTTGCCGAGCGCGCCCCCGACATCGTCTGCCTGCAGGAGATCAAATGCGTGGATGAGGCCTTCCCGCGCGAGGTCTTTGAGGGCCTGGGCTACAACGTGGCCGTGCATGGGCAGAAAGCCTTCAATGGCGTCGCGCTCCTGTCCAAGCTGCCCTTTGACGAGGTGGCGCCCGGCCTGATTGGCGACGACAACGACGTGCAGGCGCGCTTCCTCGAGGCGCTGGTCTCGACCAAGAACGGCGCGCTGCGCGTGGTCAGCCTCTATCTGCCCAATGGCAATCCCCCCGAGGGGGAGAAATATGCTTACAAGCTCAAATGGATGGACCGGCTTATTGCCTTTTCACTCGAACGGCTGAAGCTTGAAGAGCCGATGCTGCTGGCGGGCGATTACAACGTCATCCCGACGCCGGCGGACGCGCGCAATCCCGCAGCCTGGGTCAAGGACGCGCTGTTCCTGCCGCAGACGCGGGAGAAATTCCGCGCCCTGACCAATCTCGGCCTCACCGATGCCATCCGCGCGGCCAGCGACGCGAGCGATCTGTTCACATTCTGGGATTATCAGGCCGGTGCCTTCGCCAAGGACAACGGCATCCGCATTGACCACCTGCTGCTGTCGCCGCAGGCGGCGGATCGGCTCATCGACGCCGGCATCGACCGCCACGTGCGCGCCTGGGACAAGCCGTCCGATCACGTGCCGGTGTGGGTCGATCTGGAGATTGACGGACGCTAGGGCGAAACCCGCGGCTACTCGCGCCGCGTTTCCAGCCAGTGCTTGAGATAGACGCCGGCGAGCGCGCGCTCGTCTTCGCTCGCCTGGCGCATCGCGCTTTCGTAGAGATTATTGATCCAGCCCTGCTGATCGGCAGGCGCGCTGTCCTTGGCGAGCGCGAGCCACATCAGTCCACGCGCCGCCTGCCGCGGCACGTGGTCCCCGGCAAAGAGCATGGCGCCAAGCATGGCCTGCGCCTGGCACTGGCCCTTCTGCGCCGAAAGGCCGAACCAGCGCGCGGCCTGCCGCGGATCGCGCGGCGCGCCGGTGCCGTCGAGATAAAGTCGCGCAAGGTAATACTGCGCGTCCGGATCGCGGAAATAGGACGCCGCATAGGAGAACATTTCGCGGGCGCGGCCGGGATCGGCCTTAATGTCGGTATTGGGGATGCCGCTGAGATAGTAGTTGCCGAGCGCGACGAAGGCGTTGGCGACAAAGCGCGCCTGCGGCATGTCGGGATTGTCGTCGGCGTGGCCGTCGGCGAGATGGCGGAAATATTCGAACGCCTTGAGGTCGTCCTGCGCCACGCCGTCGCCCTCGGCATACATGCGGCCGAGCTTCCACTGCGCCAGGAAATGACCGTTCTCGGCGGCGTATTCAAGCGAATGCACGGCCTTGATCTTGTCACCGTTCTTGAGCGACCGCGTGCCGAAGCGGAAGGCTTCGCTCGGAGTCAGTTGTGCCGGCGCCATCGGAACGGCGACGGGCGCCGCGACCGCATCGGTGGACTTGGAGCCGTCAAAGGCGAACGCCGGCGCGGCGGCCAGAAGGCCGGCCCCGATTACCGCGACGCGCAGGGTCTCAACTGTCCGCATAGCAAACCTTCTCGGCCGCGCCGCCGGGATGGGTGATAGCGCCGTTGACCGCCGCCCCCACCTGCTGGCCGTATTTCCACAAATAGCCGGAGCCGTATTCGTTCTCGCGCGGCTTCCAGTTCTTCTTGCGCTCGGCAAATTCCGTGTCGGAAACCTTGGCGTTGATCGTGCCATTTTCGGCATCGATCTCGATGATGTCACCGTCGCGCAGCAGACCGATCGGACCGCCGACCGCCGCCTCCGGCCCGACATGGCCGATGCAAAAGCCGCGCGTCGCTCCGGAGAAACGTCCATCGGTGATCAATGCGACCTTGCCGCCGGTGCCCTGGCCATAAAGTGCCGCCGTGGTCGACAGCATTTCGCGCATGCCGGGGCCGCCTTTGGGGCCTTCGTAGCGGATGACGAAAACGTCGCCCTCTTTGTACTTCCTGTTCTTGACCGCCTCGAAGCAGGCTTCCTCGCCGTCGAAGCAGCGCGCCGGCCCGGTGAACTTCAGCGTCGTCATGCCGGCGACCTTCACGATGGCGCCTTCGGGCGCCAGATTGCCTTTGAGGCCGACGACGCCGCCGGTCGCGGTGATCGGCTTGTTCGCCGGCCGCACGACATCCTGATCCGGATTCCATTTCACGTGCTTGAGGTTCTCGGCCATGGTGCGACCGGTGACGGTCATGCAATCGCCGTGCATGAAGCCGTGATCGAGCAGCGTCTTCATCAGCAGCGGGATGCCACCAGCCTCGAACAAATCCTTGGCGACATAACGGCCACCCGGTTTCAAATCTGCGACATACGGTGTCTTTTTGAAGATTTCAGCGACGTCGAACAGGCTGAACTCGATGCCGCATTCATTGGCGATCGCCGGCAGATGCAGCGCGGCGTTGGTCGAACCGCCGGAAGCGGCGACCACGGCGGCGGCGTTCTCCAGCGCCTTGCGGGTGACGATGTCGCGCGGGCGGATGTTCTTGGCGATGAGTTCCATCACCTGCTCGCCGGCGGTCATGCAGAACTTGTCGCGCATGTCGTAAGGCGCCGGCGCGCCGGCCGAGTAAGGCAGCGCGAGGCCGATGGCTTCGGACACCGTCGCCATGGTGTTGGCGGTGAACTGCGCGCCGCAGGCGCCCGCCGATGGACAAGCGACCTGCTCGAGTTCGGTCAAGTCTTCGTCGGACATGGCGCCGACCGAATGACGGCCCACCGCTTCGAAGACATCCTGCACGGTGACCGGCTTGCCCTTGAAGGTGCCGGGCAGGATCGAGCCGCCATAGATGAAGACCGCCGGCACGTTGAGCCGGCACATCGCCATCATCATCCCGGGCAGCGACTTGTCGCAGCCGGCCAAGCCGACGAGGCCGTCATAGGCGTGGCCGCGCATGGTTAGCTCGACCGAGTCGGCAATCACCTCGCGCGAGGGCAGCGAGGCCTTCATGCCGGCATGGCCCATGGCAATGCCGTCGGTGACGGTGATGGTGCAGAATTCGCGTGGCGTGCCGGCGGCGGCGGCGACGCCTTTCTTCACCGCCTGCGCCTGGCGCATCAGCGCGATGTTGCAGGGCGCGGCTTCGTTCCAGCAGGTGGCGACGCCGACGAAGGGCTGATGGATCTGCTCGGTGGTCAGACCCATGGCGTAATAGTACGAGCGATGCGGCGCCCGCTCCGGACCTTCGGTCACGTGGCGACTGGGCAGCTTCGCCTTGGGATTCTTGGCCTCGACCTTGGCGTCCATCTTCAGTCTTTCGAGCCCAGCGCCCATTTCCGCAGGATGTCCCGGTTTCCCGGTGTTATTCGTCCGGCGGCAAAACCCAAAACGCGCGCCGACCTTAAACCGCGCCCGGTCGGGCCTCGATGTGCTGACAGCGTATGGCCAAATCGCGGCATGTCAGTGATGCCCAGCACAGGCTAACGAAATGTTCCAAAAGTGTTGCCAGCCCGCCACAGAAATGCGTTAGGCCGGTTAATAATGAGGACAAAAAGCCAACACTACGCCGGCCCTGTCCTTTGAAAGGCGCGGGCCACGCCTGCTTTTCCCTGTCACTCCCTCGCGGCAATGGAGCGCACCCACTGTCGGGGCGCCGGGCCCGGCGCTCCCCACACGGCCTTCGAGACGCCAGCGCGAGGCGAACCGGATGCGACTAGGATTATTTTCCGGAAGCAGGTCAAGCCCTTCGCTCTCACGGCCTCATGGTGAGGCGCGTCGCGTAAGCGACGCATCTCGAACCATCACAAGTCGGCTATAGCCGACTTGTGCGCTCGATAATGCTGATCTCGGGTAAACCCGAGATCAGTGGGCCGCCCCATCCTTCGAGACGCCCGCCTTCGCCACGCTTCGGCGGGCTCCTCGGGATGAGGCGGAGAAATGACGTGCTAAGTATCCGCGCCATGCCGCCCCCTCGCCTTCGCCGCTCCTTCTTCGACCGCTCGGTGCACAGGGTCGCGCCCGAACTGATCGGGGCGACGTTGCTGGTCAACGGCGTCGGCGGTGTCATCGTCGAGGTCGAGGCCTATCGCCACACCGAGCCGGCGGCGCACAGCTATGGCGGGCTGACCAAGCGCAACGCGGTGATGTTCGGACCGGCTGGTTTTGTTTACGTCTACCGCTCCTACGGTATCCATTGGTGCCTCAACTTCGTCTGTGAGGAGGAAGGCTCAGCCAGCGCCGTGCTGATCCGTGCGCTGCAGCCGACGCGGGGCTTACGCGCGATGCGCCGCCGGCGCGGCGTCGACGCGGAGCGCGCGCTGTGCTCGGGGCCGGGAAAATTATGCGAGGCGCTGGACGTGACCGACAGGCATAACGGCTTGGCCCTCGACCGCGCGCCGTTCGAATTGCGCGCGCGGGCGGGAAAGGTCGATGTCGTCACCGGCGTGCGCATCGGCATCACCAAGGCGGTGGAGCTGCCGTGGCGCTATGGACTCAAGGGTTCGGCGTTTCTGAGCAAGCCGTTTCGGTAATCTCGGCTGTCATCATCCGCGAAAGCGGATGATCCAGTACGCCGCAGCGTTTCGTGTGATCGACCCGCCGTGTTTACTGGATGCCCGCTTCCGCGGGCATGACGGCGGAAAAATTAGCTCGGCTGTCATCATCCGCGAAAGCGGATGATCCAGTACACCGCAGCGTTTCGTGTGATCGACCCGCCGTGTTTACTGGATGCCCGCTTGCGCGGGCATGACGGCGAAAAAATGCGGCGGCAACCCTACCCCGCGTTTTTCAACCGCTCGACCGCCTCGGCGAGCTTGGCCTTGCGGGCGACCGCCTCCTCGCGCTTTTCCTTTTCCTCTTCGACGACATCCTCGGGCGCGCGGGCGACGAAATTAGCGTTGCCGAGCTTGGCGTCGACGCGGGCGATGTCGGCCTCGGCCTTCTGCATTTCCTTGGCGAGCCGCGCGCGTTCGGCGGCGAGATCGATGACGCCCTTGAGCGGCAGCGCCGCCACCTCGCCGCGCACCAGAATTGCACCGACCCCGGTGGCGCATTGGTCGCAGAGGAAATCTCGGAGACGCGGGCGAGACGCTTGATGAACTCGGCCCAACGCATCGCGCGCGCAATTGTCTCGGGCGATGCGCCGGCCAGCACGAGCGGGATTTGCGCGGTCATGTTCATTTCGGCGCGCACCGAACGGATGGCGTTGACCAGATCGATCACCCAGCCGATTTCCGCCTCGGCCTTGTCGTCGGCGAGACCTTCGAGCGACGGCCACTCGATCGAGCGCGAGAAGCTGCTGCGCGCGCTGGCCGGTGACGCCCCACAGTTCCTCGGTGACGAAGGGCATGAACGGGTGCAACAACTTCAGGATTTCGTCGCGCGCCCAGGCGACCATGTTTTGCGTCTCGCGCTTCGCCGCACTGTCCGGCCCGAGCAGCACCGGCTTCACCAGTTCGAGATACCAGTCGCAATAGATGTTCCAGACGAAGCGATAGGCGGCGGCGGCGGCCTCGTTGAACTTGTAGGTTTCGATCGCCGCGGTGACCTCGTCTGCAGCCTTTGCCGTCTCATGCGCGATCCAGCGGTTGAGCGTCTCTTTTGCGGCACGCGGATCGAAGCCCGCAGCCGTGGCGCAGCCATTCATCTCGGCAAAGCGCGCGGCGTTCCACAGCTTGGTCGCGAAATTGCGGTTGTTCTCGACGTCCTGCGGCCCGAGGCGGATGTCGTGGCCCTGCGCCGCACCGCGCGCGAGCGTGAAGCGCAAGCGCGTCGGCGCCGTACTGGTCGATGACGCCGAGCGGATCGACCACGTTGCCCTTCGACTTCGACATCTTGGCGCCGGAGGCATCGCGCACCAGGCGGTGGATGTAGACGTCGTGAAAGGGAATTTGCGGGTCCTTCATAAAGTGAAGACCCATCATCATCATGCGCGCGACCCAGAAGAAGATGATGTCGAAGCCGGTGACCAGCGTAGAGGTCGGATAGAAGCGTTTGAGTTCTGGCGTCTCGTCCGGCCAGCCCAGCGTCGAGAACGGCCACAGCGCCGAGGAGAACCAGGTGTCGAGCACGTCCTCGTCGCGCCATAAGGAAATCTCACCTTCATTAAAGACTTCGTCAGCGAGCCTCATTAGCTCATGCATCGACTTGTCGGCCTCTCTGAAATAACCCTGGCAGGACGTTTGTAGTGTGAAGCGCTAGTCCGAGGGCACCTCGTTCGTCTTCTGCAACAAAATCTCGAACTCTTCCGAAGATGCTTACTTTCGGCCCTTACAAATTTTCAGGCCGTACCAAGCCGGAATTTGATGGCCCCACCAAAGCTGGCGCGAGATGCACCAGGGCTGGATGTTTTCCATCCAGTTGAAATAGGTGTTGGCCCAATTCTGCGGAACGAACTTGGTCTCGCCGTCGCGCACCGCGGCGATCGCCGGCTTCGCCAAGTTCGCGCGCGTTCACGTACCACTGATCGGTGAGGATACGGCTCGATAACGACGTTGGAGCGGTCGCCGTGCGGCACTGAGTGCGAATTCGCTTCGATTTTCTCGACCAGACCTTGTTCTTCGAGTCTGATCGACAATCTTTTTTCGAGCGGCCAAGCGATCAAGCCCTCAATGCTGTCGACTGTCCAACTTGCGAGTCGTCCGTTTCAGCGGAGTTGCCCAGACCTCGCACGTAAGCAAGAAATTCGGAACTGTTCCGCGAAGCCTAAGCTTGTCCTCGATCGGTAAGATATTAATCTGCGGCAGATTGTGCCGCTTCGCCGACCTCGAAGTCGTTGAAGTCGTGCGCCGGCGTGATCTTCACCGCGCCGGAGCCCTTCTCAGGATCTGAATAGTCGTCGGCGATGATCGGAATCCGGCGGCCGACCAACGGCAGGATCACGTGCCTGCCGACCAGCGCCTTGTAGCGCTCGTCATCCGGATGCACCGCGACCGCGGTGTCGCCGAACATCGTTTCCGGCCGCGTGGTGGCGACGACGATGTAGGTCGAGGGATCGTTCGGATCGAAGGTCTTGCCTTCGAGCGGATAGCGCAGATGCCAAAGGTGCCCCTTGGTCTCGACCTGCACGACTTCAAGGTCGGAAATCGCCGTGAGCAGCTTGGGGTCCCAGTTGACCAGCCGCTTGTCCTTGTAGATTAGTTTGGCGTATAAAGATCGACGAACACCTTCATCACCGCACGAACGCATCTGTTCGTCGGCCCCCCGCTTCCCCATGGTGAAGCGCTCGCGCGACCAGTCGCAGGAGGCGCCGAGGCGCTTCAGCTGATTGACGATGGCGCCGCCGGACTCCGCCTTCCATTCCCACACGCGCTTGACGAAAGCCTCGCGCCCCATGGCGCGGCGGCCGGGCTGCTGCCGCTCCATCAACTGCCGCTCGACCACCATCTGCGTGGCGATGCCGGCGTGGTCGGTGCCCGGCTGCCACAGCACGTCCTTGCCGCGCATGCGTTCGAAGCGCGCCAGGATGTCCTGCAGCGTGTTGTTGAGCGCATGGCCCATATGCAATGAGCCGGTGACGTTGGGCGGCGGGATGACGATACAGTAGGCTGGCGCACCCGCGCGCTCGGGCCGGCCGGCGCGGAACGCACCTGCCGTCTTCCCACGCCCGGTAGATGCGGCCCTCGACGTCGAAGGGCTGATAGGTCTTGTCGATCATTCGTCGTTTCGCTCTGAACGAGTGAGCGCGGTACAAAGCCTCTCAGACCTGCCGGAGTCAACGTTGTCCTCGAACAAGCCCGCAAGCGACCGCGCCCTGACGCGGGCCATCGCCCTGATGGCGCTGGCGGCCTTTGCCAGCGGCTTTTCGCTGCGCATTTCCGATCCGCTGCTGCCGCAGATCGCAGCTCGATTTCGGCACCAGCGTCGGCCTGGCCTCGGCCATCGTCACCGCCTACGCGGTTCCCTATGGGCTGACGCAGGCCTTCGCCGGAATTCTCGGCGACCGCTTCGGCAAATGCCAGGCGGTGGCGGCGACCTGCGCCCTCTCCTGCGTGCTGGTGCTGCTCTGCGCGCTGTCGCAGACATTGCCGCAGTTGACCGCCGCGCGTTTCATCTGCGCCCCGGCGGCGGCCACCATCGTGCCGCTGGGCATGGCCTATGTCGGCGACGTAGTGCCTTACGAACGGCGCCAGCCGGTGCTCGCGCGCTTCCTCGCCGGGCAGATGCTCGGCATGATCACCGGGCAGATCGCCGGCGGCGTCATCGGCGATCATTTCGGCTGGCGCACGGTGTTCTACGTGCTCGCCGGGGTCTTCGCCTTTGCCGGCCTGGCGCTGATGAGCCAGTTCGCCGGCAACCCTTGGGTGAAGCCGCTGCGGCGCCTGCCCGAGCACCGCCCCGGCCTGATTTCCGATTACCGCAAGCTCGCCGCCAGCGCCTGGGCGCGCTTCCTCATCGTCGCGGTGTTTTTCGAGGGGCTGATCTTCTTCGGTGCCTTCACTTACGTCGCAGCCGACCTGCACACGCGCTTCGGCCTGAGCTTTTCCGTCGTCGGCCTCGTCGTCGCCGGTTTCGGCGCCGGCAGCGTGCTTTACGCCGTCACCGTGCACGGCCTCGTCTCATTGCTGCGCGGCAGCGGGCTGGTGATCGGCGGCGGCATTGTGGTGATGCTCGGCTATCTCATGCTCGCCGGCACGCCGTTCTGGGAAGTTGCGCCGCTCGCCGCCGCCGCGCTCGGCTTCGGCTACTACATGCTGCACAACACGTTGCAGACGCACGCGACACAGATGCTCCCCGAGGCGCGCGGCACCGGCGTCGCCGGTTTTTCCTCGGCGCTGTTCCTGGGCCAAAGCGCCGGTGTTGCGCTGGCCGCGCCGATTGTCGATCGCGCCGGCGCACCGGTCGTGTTCGTGTTGGCGGCGGTGCTGTGGCCGGTTCTGGCGGTCTGGATCGTGAGGCAGTTCGCCCGCCGTCAGTAGCGCGCTGGTGCGTTATGGCCGTCCGCGCGAAACGCGCTCGATTTCGGCGCGCACGATACGCTCGACCAGCCCGGGCAGATTGTCGTCGAGCCAGCTCTTGAGCATCGGCCGCAGCATATCCTTCACCAGATCCTCGAGCGTGCGCGCGCTATTCACCAGCATGGTTTGCGCCAGCGCGTTGAAAGCGCTGTCGACCGCCGCGCTGGCATTTGAGGACAGCAGCGACCGCTCGAGCGCAGCAGGCGGCTCGGGAGAAGCGGCTGGCGCCGGCGGCGGGCTTGGCGCGAGTGCGCGGCGCGGCTCTTCCACCGCGCGCACCGGCGGCGGTTCCGGTTCCGGCGGGCGGTCGGCAAAGACGACATCGGAGTCGCCATCGATGGTGCGGAAGGACGGCGCCGGCCCGGGCGGCGGCGTCGGCGCCGCCATGGCCTCGGTCAGATCGAGCACGTCGGCTGCCGGCGACGGTTTCGGCGGCGCGGGTTTGGCCGGCGTTTCCAGCTCGGCGAGCATCGCGTCGATTTCGTTTTGATTGTTGGCGGCAGCCGGTGGTGGGGCCGGAGGCGGCGGCGCCGGTGCGCGCGGCGGCGGCTGAGGCGCTGGCGGCGCTACCGGGCGAATCGGCGCGGCAGCCGCGGGCGGCGGTACCGGAGCTGGCGCCGGCTTGGGCGCGGCCACCTCTGCCGGTTTTGTCGTCTTGCTGGCATCGTCATCGGCAATGATACGCCTGATGGAGGCCAGAATCTCCTCCATCGAGGGCTCTTGGGCCTTCGCCGTTTGACTCATTGCCGATTTCCCGAGCGCATAGGTCTCAAGGCGTAGTCCCCTTCGCGCACGTCACTGCCGCGCGAATCGCCATGCATACCCGCTATTTATACGCTACAGAGACGCAGGTGTGGCAGTGGTAGCGCAGGAACCTTAACGAGCTGTGGACATAAAAGCCGCACGGTTCCACGGCAGCGCTTGACTCGAATCACCGTCCGTCGGGTGTTCGCACTCCGGCCCAGCTGTCGCGCACCTGCTGGTAGTGCACGCCGGGATTATAGACCGGCACCTTGAGCCCGAGCACCTGCGGCGACAGCCGGCCGACCGCGGCGAGCAGCGTGTAGGATGCGACCACGCGGTCGTGCTGGGCGGTGACCAGCGCCACGCGCGCGTTGACCAGCACCTGCTGGGCGTTGAGCACGTCGAGCGTGGTGCGCTGGCCGACGCGGGCCTCCTCGCGCACGCCGTTGAGCGCGATCTCGGAGGAGGTCACCTGCGCCTGCGTCGCCTCGATATTCGCCTTGCCCGCCTCGAGCTGGCCCCAGGACTGCACGATGGTCTGCCGCACCTGGTCGCGCGCGGTGTCGAGATCGATGCGCTTCTGCCCCAGCGTCTCCTTGGCCTGGCGGATCGCCGCATATTCGGCGCCGCCCTGGTAGATCGGCACGCTGAGCTGGCCGAGCACCGAGGCGTTGTAGCTCTGGTAGGTGTTGAGGCTGGACGTGCTCATGAAGTTCTGCTGGAAGCTGCCCTGCAACGATACGGTCGGATAAAGCGCGCCCTCGGCGACCTTGACCTGCTGCTGGGCGATATCGGCGTTGTACTGCGCCGTTGCCACCGACGGATGCGTGGCGTTGCCGAGCGCGATCGCCGCGGCGAGCTGGTGCGGCGAGAAGCGGTCGACCGGGGTACCCGGCGCCAGCCTGCCGGGGTCGACGCCGATCACCTGCCGGTAGGTGGCGCGCGAGGCGGTATAGGTCGCCTCCGCGCTGAGCACCTGCGAGCGCCCGGCGGCGAGGCTCGATTCCGCCTGCGCCACGTCGGTGCGCGTCACCTCGCCGACGTTGAAGCGGTCGCGGGTCTGCCGCAACTGCTCCTGCAGCACCTCGACGTTGCGCCGCTGCAGGTCGAGGATGGCGCTGTCGCGCAGCAGATTCATGTATGCCGTCGCCGCGTTGAGCAGCACCTGCTGCTCGGCGTTGCGCAAGGTCGCGCGCGCGGCAAACACCTGGCTTTCCGCCTGCCGCGTCCTGTTGGCGGTCTGGAAGCCGTTGAACAGCGTCTGCGTGATGGTGGCGCCGGCGCCAAACGGCGCGTCGTAGCCGCTCTGCGTCAAATAGCTGGTCGGCGTGCCCGGCACGATGCCGCTGACCTTCGCGGTCGACGACAGGGACTGCTCGCCGCCGGAGGCGTTGATGGACACCTTCGGCCGGTAGCCCGACAAGGCCGCCGGCACCCCCTCATCGGTCGCGCGCACCGCAGCGCGCTGCGAATTCAGCGACGGGTTGTTCTGATAGGCCGAAACCAAGGCGCTTTCCAACGTGTCCGCACGCGCCGGCAGAACAAGCGGAAACGACAGCATTGCAGCCGATCCGATCAGGCCAGCTGCGAACCCACCCCACCGACGACGCATTTGGAACATTCGACAACTCAACCGAGACGGCCCTGCTCAATTCGACAGACGAGATATAACCATAGGCGGCAGACTGAAGGGTTAAAACCCCTCCCTTGGGTTTCGAGCACAGTAAGGCTGTTGATTGGGGATTCTTTGCCACGCCATGAAGGATTTGGGACCATTTCAGAAGGCAAAAACCGGCTGCTTGGCGAAGCCCGGCAGCAGCGGCGCGGCCGCATCGAATAGCGGCCGGCCACCGAAATCCTCGCCGCTGCGGCAATAGATCATCGCCTTGGCGCCGGGCCCGGATCCGAGCACGCAGACTAGCCGTCCGCCGTTCTTGAGCTCGCGGCAAAGCGCATGCGGCACCACTTCGGTCTCGCCTTCGAGCAGGATCACGTCATAGGGCGCAGCCCCGGCCCAACCTGACGCGAGCGGTCCCTTTGCCAAGGTCAGATTGGGAACAGCCGCGAGCGCGCCTGCCGCGAACGCGGCGAGTTTCTTGTCTTCTTCCAGCGCGACCACCGAACCGGCGACCTGCGCCAGCACTGCGGCGCCATAGCCCGTGGCGCAGGCAACATCGAGCACGTGCTCGGTCGGCCCAATATCGGCGGCCTGAATGAGCTTGGCCAGCACCATCGGCTTGAGCAGACAACGTCCGCCGCCGACCGGCAAGTCGAGATCGAGATAAGCGAGCGCGACCGACTCCGGAGGCACGAAGCGTTCGCGTGGAATTTCGCGCATGGCGGAGATGATCCGCAGATCCGTGACATCGGCGGTACGGACTTGTCCGTCGACCATATGTTGGCGCGCGGCGGCAAAATCGGTCATCGCGTGTCCTCAACGGAACCTTGAGCGAGGTGCGGCTTTTGTGCGGCAAGCCTGGGCAAAAGGCAAGCAAGCGGGCCTGAAGTTGTCGCTTAGCCAGTCCTCCTATATAGGCTTTGGCGTCGGGGACTTTTGGCCCGGCCAAGGCCACGTGGCGGAGTGGTTACGCACCGGTCTGCAAAACCGGGTACGCCGGTTCAATTCCGGCCGTGGCCTCCACCTGCCCTCTGCCCGCCGAAGCGGCGGGCTACGGCGAGCGGGCTTTTTGAAACATTTGCGAAGGCGGGCTTCGTTTGGCAAGCCCTCTCGTACGAAGGCTGCTGCGCCGTAGCCTTGGCGGGCGCTGTGCCGGCCCTTCATACTTTGCAAAGCGATTTGGCTTTGTTATAGGCCCGGGACCTAAAAAACGGCCTATTCCTCGGTAGCTCAGCGGTAGAGCGTTCGACTGTTAATCGAAATGTCGCTGGTTCGATCCCAGCCCGAGGAGCCAATCCTTCCAGGCGCTTAATAGAAAGACTTCGTCTGAGCTCGCAACCGCGCAACGGTGCTATGGCGCCGCTGTCCTAAAATCCGCTAAAAGCCCGCCCGATGACGCCCGCGACCAGCCCGCTCACCACCGATCTCTATGAACTCAACATGATCCAGGCCTATCTGGATCGCGGCGAGGACAAGGAGGCGGTCTTTGAGTTCTTCGTGCGCCGGCTTCCCCTCGCCCGGCGCGGCTTCATGCTCGCCGCCGGGCTTGAGGATGCGCTCGGCTATCTCGAGACCTTGCGATTTTCCGCAGCCGACATCGATTGGCTGAAAGGCACTAAGCGTTTTCGCGGCAACCTGCTGGATTACCTCGCCGGCTTCCGCTTC
The DNA here is from genome assembly GCA_963742385.1 of uncultured Alphaproteobacteria bacterium. Taxonomy (GTDB): domain Bacteria; phylum Pseudomonadota; class Alphaproteobacteria; order Rhizobiales; family Xanthobacteraceae; genus Pseudolabrys. The sequence goes on from CAVULS010000008.1 coordinate 84,938, forward strand.
ACCGGCGATGTGCACGCGATCCCGGAAGGCACCGTCTGCTTTCCCAACGAGCCGCTGATCCGCGTCACCGCGCCGCTGCTGCAGGCGCAACTGGTCGAGACGCGGCTGATCAACATCCTGCATTTCCAGACGCTGATCGCGTCGAAAGCCGCGCGCATGGTGCTGGCGGCGCCCGGCAAAATTCTTTCCGATTTCGGCTTGCGCACCGCGCACGGCGCCGAGGCCGGACTGTTCTCGGCGCGCGCGAGCTACCTCGCCGGCTTTGCCGGCGCTGCCAATGTCGCCGCGGGGGAGGTCTACGGCATTCCGATCGTCGGCACCATGGCGCATTCGTTTGTTCAGGTGCACAGCGACGAAATGACGGCCTTCGAGGACTTCGCTCGCGCGCGGCCGGATGGCGTCGTCCTGCTCATTGACACCTACGACACCGAGGAAGGCGCGCGCAAAGTCGTCGAGCTTGCGCCGCGGCTGAAGGCCGACGGCATTGCCATCCGTGGCGTGCGCATCGACAGCGGCGATTTGACGCTCATGGCGCGCAAGGTGCGCGGCATTCTCGACGCCGGCGGATTGAGAGACGTCATCATTCTGGTCAGCGGCGGCATAACCGAGGATGTGCTGCAAGGAATGATGCGGCAGGCTGCGCCGATCGACGGCTTCGGCATCGGCGTCAACCTCGCCGCCTCGGTCGATGTGCCGGCCTTCGATTGCGCCTACAAGCTGCAGGAATATGCCGGGCAGCCAAAACGCAAACTGTCGGAAGGCAAGGCGACCTGGCCCGGACGCAAGCAGGTCTGGCGCAGCTATGACACGCAGGGCCGCCTGTGCGGCGATATCCTCACCCTCGACAATGACCCGCAGCCGGGCGAGGCGCTGATCGTGCCGGTCATGCGCGGCGGCAAGCGCATCGAGCCGCTGGAAACGCTCGCCGTCATCCGCGAACACGCGGCGCGCGATCTGGCACGGCTGCCGGAGCCGCTCGCACAATTGCGGCCCGGTGCGGAATACACAATCGCGGTCTCCGATGCGCTCGAGGCGTTGGTGGAGAAAATGGACGCGGCGCAGCGCAATTCGGGACGCTAACGACCAGCCGCCGTCCCTGCCCGGTTCCAGCCGCGCGCGTCTTCGGCATAGACTTCATGGCCGCCGTCGGTGACGACGACAGTGTCCTCGAGCTTGATGAAGCCGCGCGCGGGATGCATCAGCGTCGTCTCCACCGACACCACCTCACCGGCTTCGAGCGGCAACTCAGCATCGGGCGCAGGGATAAGGCACCGGCCCGCGATTGGTGAGCCGCGGCCGCTCGTGGCTCACCAGCCCCATGCCGTGGGCGAGGAAGTCGATATGATTGTGGTGCTTCGACTTGTCGAGGGTCGGCTTGGCGCCGGCGTAGATCTCGCTGCCGATGGCGCCAGGCTTGATCGCCTTGAACGCGTCGCGCTGGATGCCGTCGATCTCGGCGAGTAAATCTTCAAGTTCAGCGTCGGGCTCGCCCTGGATCGCCATGCGGCAGATGTCGCCGATATAGCCTTTGTAGTTGCCGCCGCAATCGAGCGACATGATGTCGCCCTGCTCCCACGTCTGTTCGGAGGGCGCGCGGTTCATGCTGGTGCCGGCCGTGATCAGGCAATACTCGAAGGTGAGGCCGCGATTGGTCTCCTCACGGCGCAGCGCCTCGACCGTATCGGCCTTGGTCACGCCGGGCTTGGCTGCAGCGATGACCGCCTGCATCGAGGCGAGCACGGCTTCGGAAGCGTATTTCAGTTTCACCAGTTCGTCCGGTCGATTTCTTCAGACGCTGACGTTCGAGCACGAACAGCGCGTCGACCCATTCGGCGTCGGGGAACGCCTTGCGCAGCACGATCGAGGCGTCGTAAGGCAGAAAGCCGAATTCGGCGGCGATGCGCTTCGTCTTGATGCCGGCCTTCTTGATGTGGTCGACCGCCTTCTGCATGGCGTCGACCGAGCCCCAGGTGTTGGTCTGCGTCTCCGGCGTCCACATCGGCGCGACCTCGCGCTGGAACTTCTCCAGGCGGTGGCCGATATAGGCGGCCTTTTCCGGCGCGCCTTTCGCATAGACCAGCACCGGCAGATAGCGGGTGACACCGGTTGCATCCATGTAGTCGAAGAAAATGGCGCGGTGGCCACCGAGTAGGTACTGCACATTGTGCTTCGACGTCGCGATGATGACGTCAATGCCGGCCTCGTCCATCAGCCGGTCGAGGCGGTGGTGGTCGAAGGGGATGGCTAATCCGCTCGGCTTCTGCGCGTTGACATTCATGGTGCTGGCTCCGGCTGAACGCCGCCAGACTATTGCCAGAGCTCCTTGCTCGCAAGCCGGGCACCTTCGGCCAGCGCCTCAAGCTTCGCCCACATGATCGAAGGGTGCACGCGGCGGTGGAACGGCCCCTGGGCAAAGCCGCAATCGGTGCCGGCGACGATATTCTCGCGGCCGACGATCTTGGCGAGGCGGACAATGCGTTCCGCCACCAGTTCCGGGTGCTCGACGACATTGGTGGCGTGGCTGATGACGCCGGGAATGAGCACCTGTCCGGCGCCGAGCTTGGCGTCCTTCCAGACATTCCATTCGTGCTCGTGGCGCGGATTGGCGCCCTCGATCACATAGGCGCCGACCTTCACCTTGAGGATGAGATCGACGATGTCTTTGAGCGGCACGTCACTGACATGCGGGCCCGGCCAGCTGCCCCAGCAGACGTGATAGCGGATGCGATCCGGCGGCAGGCCTTCGATCGCGTAATTGATGAGATCGACCTGCTTTGCCAGCCAGCGCCGGTAATCCTCGAAACTTGCCGGCGGCACCATGCGGTCGTATGTGACGGCGTTGCGCGCGTCATCGAGCTGCACCAGGAAGCCGGCATCGACGATCATCTTGTATTCGGCGCGCATCGCTTCCGCGACCGCCGCCTGCAGCTCATCATCACTCTTGTAGTATTCGTTCTTGCGGTCGGGGATCACGCTCGCCGGCGCCGCCACCGGCAGGAACGCCTCCTCCACTTTCACTTCTTTCAGCGCCGCCTTGAAGTTGTCGATGTCGCGCTGCAGTTCGGCCTGGCCGGTATATTTGATCGGCCCGACACAGATCGCGTCGACCATGGTGGCGACACCTTCACGGGCGTCGAGTTCGGTGTAGAATTCGGCGAAGCGCGTGCGGTCGGCGCCGCGCTTGAACGGGTTGGCGGCATCGCTGGTGATCGGCCGCCGTTCGAAGCCGGACAGGCGCTCCAACACATACATCGACCAGGAAATCGACTTGCCGTATTCGCCGTCGCTCGGAACATCGATGCCGGTCTGCGCCTGGCGGCGCACGACGTCGGCGACCGAATCCTTCAGGCATTGATCGTAGGCCTTCTGGTCATACGGTTTGCCGGCCTGCTTGGCGCGCAGGAACTCCTGCAAAGCCGGCGGACGGATCAGGCTGCCGACATGGGTGGTGAGGATGCGGTTGGTGCTGCGCTTCATGGTGACCCGGGTGATATTTGTTTGCTCGTCTGCCTATGCGCGACCTTGGCGGCAAAGGCAATCGGCTGTGCCGTTGGTGGGCAGCGACCCATTCGAAATCTATGCCTTGGCGACGCCGATTAGATGCTCAAGCCTGGCGGGGTCGTTGCGCAGGGTTTCGCTCTTGCCATCAAAGACGATGCGCCCGCGGTCCATGACGATGGCGCGCGGCGCGATGTCGAGCGCCAGCCGCGAATTCTGCTCGACCAGCACGGTGGTCAAGCCGCCGCTTGCGGTGAGCCGCTTCACCGCGCGCGCAAGCTCCTCGACGATGACCGGCGCCAGGCCCTCGGAGGGCTCGTCCATCAGCACGACCGTCGGATTGCCGATCAGCGCCCGGCCGATCGCCAGCATCTGCTGCTCGCCGCCGGAGAGCTGATTGCCGCGGTTGCCGGCGCGCTCGGCGAGCCGCGGGAACAATTCGAATACGGTCTTGACGGTCCACTCCCCCGGCCGCGCCGCGACTTCAAGGTTTTCCAGAACGCTGAGCGATGGAAAGATTTCCCGCTCCTGCGGCACCAGCCCGAGGCCGGCGGTAACGCGTCGGTAGGTCGCAAGCCGGGAGACGTCCTTGCCGTGCAGGTTGATTGTGCCGCCGTGCAAGGTGGTGTGGCCCATGACGGTCGCGAGCAGCGTCGACTTGCCGACGCCGTTGCGGCCGATGATCGACACCGTCTCGCCGCCGGCAAGCGAAAGGCAAACATCTTCGAGCACGACGGTCTCGCCATAGCCGGCGAAGACCTTGTCGAGTTCGAGCGCGCGCTCAACCATGGCGCACCTTGTGGCCCTCTTGGCCGAGATAGACCGCGCGCACCTCCTCGTTGGCCATGATCTCGGCTGGCGTGCCTTGCGTGAGCACCGCGCCCAGCACCAGTACGGTGATCTCCTTGGCAAAGCGCATCACCACATCCATGTCGTGCTCGATGATCAAGATGGCGATGTCGGGATCGAGGCGCGCCACGACGTCGAGAATGAGATGACTTTCCGACGACGGCACGCCCGCGGCCGGCTCATCGAGCAGCAGCACGCGCGGGCGTTGCGCCAGCGCAATGGCGATCTCCACCAGGCGCTGGCGGCCATAGGGCAACTCGCGCACCAGCTTGAGCGCGTCGTCCACGATCCGCAGCGATTCCAGGTGGACGAGCGTCTCGTCGAGGATCGCCTGCTTGGTGCCGACCGGGCGCCAGAGGTTCTCGGCGTAGCCGTCGCGTTCGCTGATCGCCATGGCGACGTTTTCCAACACGGTCAGGCCGCGGAACAGTTGATTGATCTGGAAGGTGCGCGCCAGACCGCGGCGCGCGCGCTCGGCCTGTGTCGTGCCGGTAATGTCCTCGCCGTTGAGCAGCACCCGGCCCGAGGATGGCTTGAGCACCCCGGTGATGAGGTTGATAAGCGTCGTCTTGCCGGCGCCGTTGGGCCCGATCAGCGCGCGGCGGGCGCCGCGCTCGAGCGTCAGATCGACGTCGCGCGTCACGTGCAGCGCGCCGAAGCTGCGGTTAAGACCTTCCACCTGCAGCGCGGCGGTCACGGCTTTTTGCTCGGCGAAAAATAAGCGCCGGCGTTCTCGATCAGTCCGAGCAGGCCGCGGCGCGCAAACAGCACCGCCAGCACCAGCATCAGCCCGATGCCGAATTGCCAGAACGTGGGCGAGAGTTTCGACAGCTTGTCCTCCAGCACCATGTAGACCACCGCGCCGACAAAGGCGCCGTAGAGCCGGCCGGTGCCGCCAAGGATCAGCATCACCATGACCTTGGCGGAATTGTCGAAGTCGAACACCGTCAAAGTGACGTAGGCGTTGGTCTGGGTGAACAGCGCGCCGGCGATGCCGGCGATGCCGGCAGCGATTGCGTAGACCGTCACCAGCCTGCGGTGCACCGGCGAGCCGATCGCATGCATGCGCCGCACGTTTTCGCGGATGCCGGTGAGCGCCTGGCCGAACGGCGAATAGACGATGCGGCGCACGGCATAAAACACGACGGCCAGCACGGCGAGCACGTACAGATAATTGGTGTGGCCATAGAGATCGTAATCGAAGCGGCCGAGCAACGGAGCAAACACCAGTCCCGGCAGGCCGTCATAGCCGCCGGTGATGTCGGAGCGAAGATTGCCGGACTCCTGCAGCATCGCGGCGAAGGCGATGGTCAGCATCAATAATGTCAGGCCGCGGTAGCGCAGGATGAACCAGCCGACCACCGCACCGACCAGCGCCGCGACGACACCGCCGGCGACGATGCCGCTGATCGGCTCGGTCCAGCCAAGCCGCAAAGAGCCGAGCGCAACGGTATAGGCGCCGAGGCCGAAGAAGGCGGCGTGTCCCAGCGTCACAATTCCCGCATAGCCAAGGATCAGATCGAGCGAGAGCGCAAAGAGCACCATCACCAGCACCTGGCTGCCGAAGGTCATGCGCTCGGGAAAGACAAAGAAGCAGCCAATCGCAATCAACCAAGGCAGCGCCTCCGGCCAGCGAAAATAGTGCCGGCGCACGAGATAGTGCGCCGCCTTGGCGCTGGCGTCGCCGGCCGCGGCGGCATCGCGCAGTCTGGTCTCACTCACGGCCATAGAAACCGGCCGGCTTGATCAGCAGCACGATCGCAGTAATGGCGTAGATGAATAAATTTCCGGCGACCGGAAACGCGTATTTGCCGCCGGTATCGATGATGCCGATCACCAGCGCCGCCAACAGCGTGCCTTTCAGACTGCCGAGCCCGCCCACGGCGACGACGATCAGGAACAGCACCAGATAAAGCACGGCAAAGCTCGGCGTGAGGCCGAACAATTGGATGGCGAGCCCGCCGCCGAGCGCGGCGAGCCCGGAGCCGACCGCGAAAGTCAACGTGAACAGGAGGTCGACATTGATGCCGACCGATTCCGCCATGCGCCGGTTGTCGACCGCGGCGCGGATCTTGGCGCCGATATTGGTGCGCTCGAAGGCGTACCACAGCACGGAGATCAAGACGGCGCCAACGACGATAAGGAAGGCGCGGTAGCTCGGAAAGGCGCGGAAGCCGAGATTGACGTCGCCTTCGAGCCATTTCGGCAGCGGCACCGACTTCGGGATCGGCCCGTAGAAATAGGTGAACGTGGCGATCGACATGAACGCCAGGCCGATGGTGAGCAGCACCTGCTCGAGATCGGTCGATTTGTAGAGCCGGCGGTAGAGATAACGCTCGAACGGCACGCTGATCGCGCCGACGGCGACCGAGGCAATGAGCAGCGAGGGCACAAAATCGACGCCGAGCGTGCGTGTCAGCGTCACCACGAAAAAGCCGCCGCACATGGCGAAAGCGCCATGCGCCAAGTTCACGAAGCCCATCAGCCCCATGGTGACCGACAGGCCCACGGAGGTGATGAACAAGAACATCGCGTAGGCCAAGCCGTCGAACAGAATGCTGACGGCAATGTTGGCGTATTGCGGCACGAGCCCCACCCCGACCAGACGAAAACGCCGCCGCGCCTTTATGCGCGGCGGCGCCGGTTCAAGTCAAACGCGGCAGACGATCAGGTGCCGCAGCGGCCGATTTTGAGTGCCTTGCACTCGTCCTTGACCCCTTTGGTGGTGTCCAGGACCTTCTCGCCGAGCTTGCCGTCGGCCTTGCGGTAGACTTCGAGCGCGTGCTCATCCTGCACGATATCGCGGGTGGCAGGATCGATCATGACGTGGCCGCGCGGCCCGTCGGCGGACCAACCCTTCATGGCATCAATGACCTTGGCGCCATCGCTCAGGTTTCCCTTGAGCTTCTTGATGGTGTCGAAGATGGCATGCATGGTGTCCCAGCCTGCCGCCGACATGAAGTCGGGATAGGAGTCGGGCCCATAGGCCGCGTGCCATTCCTTGTTGAAGGCCTTGTTCACCGCGTTATCGAGGTCGACGGCGTAGTGGCCCATGACGATGGTGCCGATGGCGGCGTCGCCCATGTCCTGCAGCTTGTTGTCGGGGATCAGATCCATCGGCCCGATCAGCTTGACGCCGGCCTTGCGCAGCCCGAGTTCGCCGTAAGCCTTCATCACGCCGGCCGCATGCGCGCCGGAGGGAATGAAGACGTACATGCAGTCAGGGTGCTCGTCCTTGATCTTCTGGAAGAACGGCGTGAAGTCCGGGACCTGCACCGGTGAGCCCATGGGTATCGAGTTCGACGATCTTGCCGCCGGCCTTCTCAAAGCCGGTCTTGAAGGCCTCGGTTGAATCCTTGCCCGGCGGGAAGTCGGTGTAGGCCATCGCCGCGGTCTTGCAGCCTACCTTGTTGAACGCATAGGCACCCATCGGATAGGCCGGATGCCACATGCTGAACGACAGCCGCACGATGTAGGGCGACAGGTTGGTGATCCAGGCGGTGCCGGCATTGGCGATGACCATCGGCACCTTGGCCTGTGTTACCACCGGCGCGAGCGCAATTGCCGACGGCGAGAACACAAATCCGGTCAGCAGCTGCACCTTGTCGTTGGTGATGAGCTCGGTGGCGACCGTCTTGGCGACCGCGCCGGTCGGCGGGCCCTCGTCGCGCTTGACGATATCGACCTTGTAAGGCGCGATGTCCTTGGCGTGCAGCTTGATGTAGAGGTCGAAGGCCTTATCGATCTGGTGGCCGAGATCGGCATTGGCGCCGCTGAAGGGCAGCACGACACCGATCTTGACGGATTGAGCCTGGGCGGTTCCGCCCAACAATACGGCGAAGGCAGCAAGGCCTAGCCAGCGCATCAAATTCATTCACACCTCCCGATATATAGTTGAATTAGTTTGGAATCCCACTAATTCGCAGGCCGGCGTTACGGCCCACTGTCCCTAAAGTGGACTAATTTGCACGTTACGGTCAATCACAAATGCCGCGCGATGACGCACGAAAATCGCGCACTCAGGAGAGCCGAAGCGTTTGGAGGGGGAGCTTTAGGCCGCGCTCTTGGCGGAAGCGGCCGCGCCAGATTTGGCAGCCGGCGCCGGCTGAGCGTCCTTTTGCTGCATCACCAGATCGAGGGAAGCAACTTCGACGCGGTTTCGCCCGCGCTCCTTGGCGTAATAAAGCGCCTGGTCGGCCTGCGCCAACAGCTGCGGCACGTCGAGCAGCGACTCCTGACAATGCACCAGGCCGATGCTCACGGTCGCGCATACGGGGTGGCTTTCGACCTCAAGCGAGGCACGCGCGAAGCTTTCGCGGATTCGCTCGGCCACCGCCACGGCCTTGTCGGGGCTGGTATCGAAGAGTACGGCGGCAAATTCCTCGCCACCGAGACGGCCGATCAAATCGGTTGCGCGCATCGACTGCCGCGCGGTTTCGCTGAATATTTCCAGCACGCGATCGCCGAGCGCATGGCCGAAACGGTCGTTGATCGACTTGAAATGATCGAGATCGATGACCAGCACGGCGGTCGGGCGTGGATCGCTGATATGACGTTTGGCGATCAGCGCCGCCTCCTGCAGGAACGAGCGGCGATTGGCGATGCCGGTTAGCGGATCGACCATGGCGGCGGTACGGTGGCGCAATTCTGTGCGCTCCTTCGCCATCGCCAGCAGGATGAAGGCGATGGAGATGGTGAACAGCAGTGCCTCGAAGCTCAGAACCGTTAGCCAGACGCTGCCATAGACCTGATTGGTGACCGACCACGGCAGCACCGCGATCAGCGGCGTGCGCAGCAGGAACAGCGCGCCATGCGCGAACAGCATGAAAATTGCCGGCCAGCGCGAGACCAGTTGCTCGTCGCGGCCGCGCCAGAATTCGAAGGCCGTCAGCCACGTGTAGCTGGTAATGATAAGCGAGGCGATGAGCACGCGCGCGCTCACCGCGTCGGCAAGGATCGGCAAACGGCAGATCAGCAGCCACAACACCGCGCCGGTGACCATATAAACGGGCTCGGCCGGGCGGCCGTCGAACACGCGGGCGCCGGTCCAGGTCACCGCGAAAGCGGTGAACAGCAGCGCATTGGCGAGATCGATGGAGATGAGATCGGGGACGCTGCCATACATGCCGAAGAGGACGACGGACGCGGCGCGCAACAGATGCGCAAAGCCCCACCAGGCGACGGCACGGATCGAGGTATTCTGGACCCAGGCAAACAGCAGTAGCAGGCCGAGGATCGCCTCGACGTAAATTGTCACCATAAAGAGAGTGTTGACGTCGAGATTTATTACGCGGAACGAGCCCGTTTGCGCCCCCGGGGCCGCTTTGCTGCTGGATCCCCACGCTCAGAGTTAAGACGAGGCTGCAAACAAGTCGTGAAGACACCCTGGCGCCGGCCGGCAATGCGCCGTTATGGTTTCGAGGTCGTTTCCAAAACGGCGAGCCCTTGAAATACCGGTGTTCGGAACGAATATCGAAGGGCTAAACTGGGCGTAAATCTCACCCTCCGGCAGCCGGAACCCCGATATGCAGATCCGCGACGGCATTATTGAAGCGATCGGCCATACGCCACTGATCAAGCTCGAGCGCGCCTCGGAAATGACCGGCTGCACCATTCTCGGCAAGGCCGAATTCATGAACCCTGGCGGTTCAGTGAAGGACCGCGCCGGACGGCAGATGATTCTGGAAGCCGAGGCGCGCGGCGAATTACGGCCGGGTGGGCTGGTGGTGGAATCGACCGCCGGCAACACCGGCATCGGGCTGGCGCTGGTCGCCAATGCGCGCGGCTATCGGACTTTGATCGTCATCCCGAATACGCAGAGCCAGGAAAAGAAAGACGTGCTGCGCCTATGCGGCGCCGAGCTCATCGAAGTGCCGGCGCTGCCCTTCAGCAATCCCAACAATTATCAGCATGTCGGCCGTCGATTGGCCGAACAGCTCAAGGCTACCGAAAACAACGGCGTCATCTTCGCCGATCAGTGGAACAATCTCGACAACCGCAAGGCGCATTATGTCTCCACCGGCCCGGAGATTTGGCAGCAGACCGGCGGCAAGATCGACGGCTTCATCTGCGCCGTGGGCACCGGCGGCACCATTGCCGGTGTCTCGACTTATCTGCGCGAACAGAAAAAGGACATCGTCATCGGGCTCGCCGATCCGCGCGGCGCCGCGATGTACAATCTGTTCGCGCATGGCGAAGCCAAGGCCAGTGAGGGCAGCTCCATCACCGAAGGGATCGGCCTTGGCCGCGTCACACCCATCATCGCCGACATCAAGGTGGACAAGCCCTACCTGATTGGCGACGAGGAAGCGATGCCGCTGATTTTCGACCTGCTCGAGCACGAGGGCCTGTGCGTCGGTGGCTCGTCCGGCATCAATATCGCCGGTGCCATCCGTCTGGCCAAAGACCTCGGTCCCGGCCACACCATCGTGACGGTGCTATGCGACTACGGCACGCGCTATCAGTCGAAGCTGTTTGATCCGGCCTTCTTGCGCTCGAAAAAGCTGCCTGTGCCTGAATGGCTCGAGCGCAAGTCGGCAATCTCCATTCCGTTCGTAAAGACTTGAGTTCGGGGCATGCCGACCGACTGCCTGTTCCGCGAGGACGCGTATTTGCAAAGCTGCGAGGCACGCGTCGTCGCGCTCACCGAGCAGGGCGGCATCGTGCTCGACCGCACCGTGTTCTACGCGACTTCGGGCGGCCAGCCGGGCGACAGCGGCACGCTGACCAGCGCCTCCGGCGCACGTATTCCAATTGCCACCGCCGTCTATACCGATCAGGTCAAGACCGAGATCGCCCACGTGCCGGCCCCGGGCTCTCCGCCACTTTCGGTCGGCGATGAAGTCGTTGCCACAATCGACTGGGATAAGCGCCATTCGCGAATGCGCGTGCACACCGCGCTGCATCTTCTCTCCGCGGCGCTGCCCTACGCGGTGACCGGCGGCTCGGTCGGCGACGGCGAAGGCCGGCTCGATTTCGACATTCCCGACGCCGGGCTCGACAAGGAGGCGATCACGGCCAAGCTCGGCGCCATGATTGCGACCGGCGCGGCGGTCAGTCACCGCTGGATCAGCGATGCCGAACTCGAAGCCAATCCCGGGCTGGTCAAGACCATGTCGGTGAAGCCGCCGACGGGCACCGGCCGCGTGCGCCTCATCGAGATCGCCGACCTCGACCTGCAGCCCTGCGGCGGCACGCATGTACGCTCGACCGCCGAGATCGGCGCGGTCCGCGTGACGCAGATCGAGAAGAAGGGCAAGCAGAACCGCCGCGTGCGGCTCATTCTGGCCTGATCAGCGAAAAGCTGCTTAAGCGGCGCGCGCGGTGGCGCTGCGCTCGGCGGCGAGCAGCGCCTTCGCCGCCTTCTCGATCGCAGCGACAACGCCGGCGTTGTCGATATTGGAGAGATACGGCTGCATCGGCCCGGTGTCGGCGATGCCGGCGAGCCGCACCGCCTCATGCAGCACGCGGATCGGCGAATGGCGGTCGCGCTCGTCTTCAAGCGGAATGAACAATTCGCGCACGCGCTTGGCTTCGGCGAGATCGCCGCGCTTGATCGCACGCAGCAGCGCCATCGATAGACCCGGCGCGACGCAGACGCTGCCGGACGTGAAGGCCTGCAGGCCGAACTTGGTGAGGTGATCGATTGCCGGACGCTCGCCGATGCCGCTGATAATCATGCTGGGGTCGACTGCGTCGACGAGATCACCGAGAAACGGATCATTCGCCGGATCGTTACGAACGATGGCGTATTTGATGGCGCAGATGACGCCATCCTTGGCGAGCCGCCCCATATCGGCAGCCTCGACGTAGCCTTCGTCCTTCACGTAGGCGATGACCGGCTTGCCGTAGGCATCGGCGAGCTTGCGCACGCCGGTCGCGACACCGGCGGGCGTCGATTGCGCCTTGTGCGGCAGCACCATTGCCGTCGGAAACGGGTATTCGCGCAGCATCGTGAGTTGCTCCCGCGCCTTGCCAAAGTCACTGCCGGCCGAGGGGATCATCCAGTCGCCGTCGCGGGACAACTTGATCAGCAATTCGGCGAGCGCGCGCAGCTCGCTCACGCCCATATTGTAGAGATTGGCATTGCCGCCATACATGAAGGTGCGCACCCCACCCGAGCGCAGATGGTCAAGGAGTCGCCCATTCTGGCCGGCATCGATGCTCAAATCGGCGCGTCGCGCGAGCGGCGGCACTGACAAGACCGATGCGGCAAGGTCGGCGGGGGCAATGGCGGTGGTTTTCATGAGGGCACCTCGTTCGCCAACTTGTATGATGACCTGACATCTCGGTCAATGCGGTTTTCCCGGTAATGGGACGAAGCTGGTCATGCAACTTCTCGCCGGCGCGGGTGTTGCACATCGACCGATGTTCGCACACTCTGCCCCGCCATCGTGACCGGAGCCCGCCGCAGATGCCGAACCAGACCAAGGCCCCAACGAGCCGCTGGCTCAAATCGACGGACTGGCTCGCTGGCCAAATCGGCAAGCCCGGCGTCGTCGTGGTTGACGGCTCCTACTACCTGACGACGCAAAAGCGCGACGCCAAGGCGGAATATCGAAGCGCGCATATCCCCGGCACTGTGTTCTTCGACATCAACGCCATCGCCGACAGTTCCACCGACCTGCCGCATATGCTGCCGGGCCCCGGCCAGTTCGCGGAAGCCGCCGGCGCGCTCGGCATCGCCGACACCGACACCATCGTTGTCTATGACGGCAGCGGGCTTTATTCGGCGCCGCGCGTATGGTGGACCTTCCGGATTTTCGGCGCCAAGAATGTCTTCATTCTCGACGGCGGCATGCCGGCATGGAAAGCCGAGGGCCGGCCGGTCGAAGCCGGAGAGGTGAAGCGGCCGCCGCGCAAATTCAATGCCGAGATGGATACCGGCGCGGTGGCCATGGTCGCCGACGTGCAGATGGCACTGAGCGACGACAGCGCGCAGGTCGTCGATGCGCGTTCGGTCGGACGCTTTGCCGGCAAGGAGGCGGAGCCGCGCGCCGGTTTGCGCTCGGGGCACATGCCGGGCGCGCTCAACGTGCCTTTCGCTGAGATCGTCGAGAATGGCCGCTTGGCATCGCCGGACCGCATCGCTGAGGCGTTTAAAAAGGGCGGCGTCAATACCGACCAGCCGGTGATCACGACCTGCGGCTCCGGCGTCACCGCGGTGGTGCTGGCGCTCGGTCTCGACGCGCTCGGCAAGCCGCTGCCGCGCATCTATGACGGCTCCTGGTCGGAATGGGGCGGCCGCCCGGATTTGCCGGTGGAAAAGAGCTGATCCGGCGCCGTTGCCGTCTGCCCTGCCCACGCCGTAAATTGCCGGCATGGATCGGCCGCAGGAAACCCAATGATCTTCCGCCAGCTCTTCGACAGCACGTCCGGCACCTATTCCTACCTGCTCGCCAGCCGCGCCGGCGGCGAGGCGCTGATCATCGATCCGGTGCTGGAGAAGGTCGACCGCTATCTGCATTTGATCCAGGAGCTCGACCTCAGGCTGGTCAAGGCGGTCGACACGCACCTGCATGCCGACCACATCACCGGCCTCGGCGCCTTACGCGACCGCACCCATTGCATCACGGTGATGGGCGAGAACACCAAGGCCGACGTGGTCTCGATGCGGCTTGCCGAAGGCGACAAGCTCGCCATCGAAGGTCTAAGCCTGGATGTGCTCTACACCCCCGGCCACACCGACGATTCCTACAGTTTTTTGATGGGTGACCGCGTCTTCACCGGCGACACGCTGCTGATCCGCGGCACCGGCCGCACCGATTTTCAGAACGGCGACGCTCGCATGCAATATGAATCGCTGTTCGGCAAATTGCTGCGCCTGCCCGAGGAAACCATGGTGTTTCCGGCGCACGACTACAAGGGCGATACGGTTTCAACGATCGGCGAGGAGAAACGCTACAATCCGCGCCTGCAGGTGAAATCGATCGACGAATACGTGACGCTGATGGCGAGCCTGCATCTGCCCAATCCGAAGATGATGGATGTCGCGGTGCCGTCCAACATGAAGATCGGCCTGCACCAGCACGACGTCGCGCAGCGCGGCTGGGCGCTCGACGCGCCCGCGGCGATCAAGTTGCTCGGCCGGCCGGATGTTGCTTTTATCGATCTGCGCGAAGCAAGCGAACGCCAGAAGCACGGCAGCATTCCGGGCGCCCTGCACGCGCCCTACGGCGAGTTGCAGGACAATATCGGCGCCGGCGGCATCCTGCGCGAGCTCGCGCGCTCGACCGACAAACGCATGATCTTCTATTGTGCCTTCGGCGAGCGTTCGGCCATGGCGGTGCAGGCGGCGCAAGACGCCGGGCTTCTATCGGCGGTGCATGTCGAAGGCGGCATTGATGCCTGGAAGAAAGCCGGCGGCGCCCTCGCCCGCTGAACCGGCCATATTGCCGCGCTAGTTGTGCAGGATCTGGCTCAAGAACAGCTTGGTGCGGTCGTGCTGCGGGTGGGCGAAAAATTCCTTCGGCTCGTTCACCTCGACGATCTGCCCGGCGTCCATGAACACGACACGGTTGGCGACCTGCCGGGCAAAGCCCATTTCGTGGGTGACGCAGAGCATGGTCATGCCGTCCTCGGCGAGCCCGACCATGGTGTCGAGCACCTCCTTGACCATTTCCGGATCGAGCGCCGAGGTCGGCTCGTCGAACAGCATGATTTTCGGATTCATGCATAGCGAGCGGGCGATGGCGACGCGCTGCTGCTGGCCGCCCGACAGCTGGCCGGGATATTTGTTCGCCTGCTCAGGGATCTTGACGCGCTTGAGGTAATGCAGCGCCACGTCCTCGGCCTCTTTCTTTGGCATCTTGCGCACCCAGATCGGCCCGAGCGTGCAGTTCTCTAGTACGGTGAGATGCGGGAACAAGTTGAAATGCTGGAATACCATGCCGACGTCGCGGCGGATTTCATCGATCTTCTTGACGTCGTTGGTGAGCTCGATGCCGTCGACGACGATCCGTCCCTGCTGGTGCTCTTCCAGCCGGTTGATGCAGCGGATCATGGTCGACTTGCCGGAGCCCGACGGCCCGCAAATGACGATGCGTTCGCTGCCCGTCACCCTGAGATTGATGTCGCGCAAGACGTGGAACTCGCCATACCACTTGTTCATGCCGACGATCTCGATCGCCACGGCGTTCGTGAGCTTCGTCGGCTTGATGCGGGGCGTGGCGCTCGTCGTGGCATTCATCACAGCACCTCTTGCTCGATCACGGGCTAGCGTTTGTCGCCTTTGGCGAGGCGAGATTCCGTCGCCCGGGCATAGCGGGACATCGAATAGCAGAAGAACAGATAGAACATTGCCGCGACCGCATAGCCGGTCGTTGAGGTGACGGGCGTCGCCCATTTCGGATCGATGCGCGAAATCTCAAGCGTGTGCAGGAAATCGAACAGCCCGACGATGAACACCAAAGTCGTATCCTTGAACAGGCCGATATAGGTGTTGACGATGTTCGGAATGGTGATCTTGAGCGCCTGCGGAAGGATAATGAGCCGCATCATTTGCCAGTAGCCGAGGCCGACGCTCTGGGCGCCTTCAAACTGGCCCTTGGGGATCGCCTGCAATCCCGCGCGCACCACTTCGGCCATATAGGCCGACGAAAACAGCGCAATGCCGATCAGCGCGCGCAGCAATTTGTCGGGCGAGTATTGTTCGGGCACGAACAGCGGCAGCATCACGCTGGCCATGAACAGCACCGTGATCAACGGCACGCCGCGGACGAATTCGATGAACGTGACGGAGAACAGTTTGACCGTCGGCATATCCGAACGCCGGCCCAGCGCCAGCAGAATCCCGAGCGGAAGCGAGAACACGATGCCGACGGTAGCGACGACGATCGTCACCAGCACGCCGCCCCACAGCGCGGTGTCCACCACCGCCAGGCCGATGGCAGCAAAACCGTGCAGCAGGATAAACGAGCACACCGGCAGCACGACAAAGAAATAGATCGGCGCGTATTCGTGCCGCGGCGCCTCGAGCCAGAGCAACCAGACTACGCCGACCGCCAGCATGGCGAAGAAGACATCGACGCGCCACCGCTCCGGAATCGGATAGGAGCCGTAGATGAAATAGGACAGCCGCTCCCAGATGAAGGGCCAGCAGGCGCCGATCGGCCGGTGCTGCACCGATTCAATGCAGGCATTGCGGTCAGTGCCGGTCCAGACCGCATCGACCAGCAGGAACTTGATCAGCTCCGGGATCACCCAAAGCAGCAACAGAACGATCAGGATCGTCAATATGATGTTGGTGGGTGTCGATATCAGGTTTTGCCGCAGCCAACCGACCGCGCCGGTCATCGCTGCCGGCGGCGGCTTGCCTTCGATGAGTGCAGACTGCACGAAATGAATTTCGGCAACCGCAAGTTCGCCTTCCGACATTGTCATGACGGCGCCCTCACCTTTCCACCAGCGCGATGCGGCTGTTGTAGATATTCATCACCAGCGACGTCGTCAGGCTGATCGTGAGGTAGACCGCCATGGTAATGGCAACGACTTCGACCGCCTGGCCGGTCTGGTTCAGCACCGTGCCGGTGAAAATCTGCACCAGATCGGGATAGCCGATGGCCACGGCGAGCGAGGAATTCTTGGTCAGGTTGAGATATTGGCTGGTCAACGGCGGCAGGATCACTCGCATCGCCTGCGGCAGAACGATCAGCCGCAGCGTGATGCCGGGCGGCAGGCCGAGCGCAAAAGCGGCTTCGCTCTGCCCGCGCGACACCGCGAGAATCCCGGCGCGCACCACTTCGGCGATGAACGAAGCGGTATAAATCGAGAGGCCGAACAACAGCGCGACAAATTCCGGCGCCACTTCGACACCGCCCGTCAGATTGAAGCGCCCACGCTGCGGGATGTCGAAGGTGAAGGGAAATCCGAAAATGAGAATGTAGATTGCCGCCGGCACGACCACCAAGGCCAGGCCGACCAGGAACACCGGCGCCTGTTCGCCGGTCGCCTCCTGCCGGCGCTTGGCCCAGTAGCGGAAAACAAACGCCGCGATAAACCCAGCAAGCACCAGCAACCACAGCACGCCTTCGCCGCTGTGCCCAATGGGCTTCGGCAGAACGAAGCCGCGATTGTTAAGGAAAGTGTGGAACGGCAGCAGGTAGCTGTCGCGCGTGTCGGGCAGCGTCTTGAGCACGGCGTTGTACCAGAACAGCAACTGCAGCAGCAGCGGGATATTGCGGATGATTTCGACATAGCCGCCGCAGGCCCTCGCCACCAGCCAATTCGATGACAAGCGCCCGATGCCGATCATGAAGCCGAGGATGGTCGCGAAAACGATGCCGAGGCCGGCGACCAGCAGCGTATTGAGCAGACCGACCCAGAAGGCGCGGCCGTAGCTCGAACCCTGCGAATCGTAAGGTATCAATGTCTGGCTGATGTCGAATCCAGCAGTGTGGTCCCAAAAGCCAAATCCCGAAACGATGTGCGCGCGCCGCATATTGACGATGGCATTGTCGACCGCGCTGTAGACAAGGAACGCGACGATCGCGGCGAGCGCGGCCTGATAAGCGACGCTGCGGAATTTCGGGTTATTATAAAATGCAACCCGTGCCGGGGCTGACCCCGCCGGAACGTCAATTGCCATTGTCCCCTCGTCGGCAGTTCGGCGCCCCCCGCGCGGCGCCGGCTCCGGACCGCCGGCGGAAAGACGCTGCCGGCGGCCCAGATGTCAACTTCGTCTTAGCGCACTGGCGGCGCGTACAGGATGCCGCCCTTGTTCCACAGCCGGTTCAGACCGCGGCTGATTTTAAGCGGCGAGCCGGTACCGACATTCTTCTCGAATATTTCGCCGTAATTGCCGACAAGCTTGATGATACGAACCGCCCAATCCTTGGTCAGTCCGATTTGCTCGCCATAATTGCCTTCGGTGCCGACGATGCGCTTGACCCCCGGATCGGTGGACGTCATCATTTGGTCGATGTTTTTCGACGTGATGTTCGCCTCTTCGGCATCAATCATCGCGAATAGCACCCATTTGACGACGGTGAGCCATTGGTCGTCGCCTTGACGCACCGACGGTCCGAGCGGCTCCTTGGAGATAATCTCCGGCAGCACGATGTGATCGTCAGGATTGGCGAGCCGTAGACGTTCGGAATAAAGGCCGGACGCGTCGGTGGTGAAGGCATCGCAGCGACCGGCGTCATAGGCCTTGACGGTTTCGTCGGCGTTGCTGAACGTGACCGACTTGAGCTGCATGTTATGCGCGCGGAAAAAATCCGCGAGATTGAGCTCGGTGGTGGTGCCTTGCTGCACGCAGACCGAGGCGCCGTTGAGCTCGAGCGCCGAGTTCACCTTCAGCGACTTGCGCACCATGAAGCCCTGCCCGTCGTAGTAGTCGACGCCGGTAAAGCTCAGGCCGAGCGAAGAGTCGCGCGATGAGGTCCATGTGGTGTTGCGCACCAGCACGTCCACTTCGCCCGATTGCAGCGCGGTGAAGCGGTCCTTCGCCGTCAGCGGAACGAACTTCACTTTATTGGCATCATTGAAGATCGCGGCGGCGATGGCGCGGCAAACATCGACGTCGAGGCCGGTCCATTTGCCTTGCGCATCGGGCAGGCCGAAACCGGCCAGACTACCGTTGGCGCCGCAGTTGAGAATGCCGCGATCCTTCACGGTCTTTAGCGTCTGAGCAGACGCAGCTTGCGCGACAAAAACGACAGCAAGCGCAAGAACACTAATGATACGTTTCATATTTAGCCCCTGTTGGCGCAACTCGGTTACGACGCCCATTGCGGATCGGTAAAACGACTTCGCTCCCGCCGCGCCTTTGTCCCGCGAAAGCAAAGCCTGGTCCCAGGATCGGTCCTCGGAACCCCTCGCTTATTACATCACAGAACGATCGCGCCATCAGGTCAAGGGGTTGACGCTTGCCGCGGTTGCGGCCGATATGCCGGCTATTGCCCGCGGATTGCCCCCGCTGGCGAATTTACGGAGCCCGCCGACGGCCATGGCGAAAAAACCGAAAAGCCCGACCAAGCCCGACACCAAACTTGTCACCGCCGGCCGCGACACGCAGGGACAGCACGGGTTCGTCAATCCGGCAGTTTATCACGCCTCAACGGTGCTTTATCCGACCGCCGAGGACCAGATCGCGCACCGCTCGCGCTATCAATATGGCCGCCGCGGCACGCCGACCTCGGAGGCGCTGGAAGGCGCGCTCACCGAACTGGAAGGCGAAAAATGCGCCGGCGTGGCACTGCTGCCGTCCGGGCTGGCGGCGATTTCGACCGCGCTTTTATCGGTCGCCGGCAGCGGCGATCACATCCTGGTCACCGACAGCGCCTACCGGCCGACGCGGGTGTTCTGCGACGGCCTCTTCAAGCGGCTCGGTGTGTCGACCACCTATTATGATCCGCTGATCGGCTCCGGTATCGCGGGCCTGTTCCAGCCGAACACCAAGGCGGTCTTCGTCGAAGCGCCCGGCTCGCAGAGCTTCGAGATGCAGGACATCCCGGCGATCGCCGAGGCCGCGCATGCGAAGGGCGCGACCGTGTTAATGGACAATACCTGGGGCACGCCGCTCTACTTCCGCGCCTTCGACAAAGGCGTCGACCTGTCGATCCAGGCCGGAACCAAATATATCGGCGGCCATTCCGACATCATGTTCGGTTGCGTCTCCGCCAATGCCGCGCATTATGTAACGCTGAAGGCAACGATGAACGGCCTCGGCCTCTGCGTCGGACCGGACGACATCTACCTCGCATTGCGCGGTCTGCGCACGCTCGGCGTGCGGCTCGCGCGTCACAACGAGTCTGGACTGCGCGTCGCGCGCTGGCTGCAGCAGCGCCCGGAGGTCCTGCGCGTGCTGCATCCCGGGCTGCCGAACCACCCCGGTCACGCCATTTGGAAACGCGACTTCACCGGCGCCTGCGGCCTGTTCAGCATCGTGTTCAAGCCGACGAGCGAAAAATCGGTGCACGCCTTCATGAACGCGCTGACGCTGTTCGGCATGGGCTTTTCCTGGGGCGGCTTCGAGAGTCTGGTGGTCATCTTCGATTGCAACGAATACCGCACCGCGACCAAATGGGCGCCGGGCGGCCCGACGCTGCGCTTTCACATCGGTCTCGAAGACGTCGACGACTTGATCGCCGACCTCGAAAATGGCTTTGCTGCAATGCACGCCGCAAAATAACTATGCCGGCGCGCCCTGCCCGCCGCTGCGAATGACGAATTGCAGATTGCGCAAATAGACGAAGACGCCGAAAGCCTGCCCGATGATGAAGACGGGATCACGGCGATAAAGCGCATAGCCGAGCAGCATGATGCCGCCGCCGATCGAGAACACCCAGAACGCGGTTGGCACTACGCTCCTGCCGGCGCGCTCGGAGGCGATCCACTGCACGACGAAGCGCATGGCGAACATCGCTTGCGCGACGTAGCCGATCAGGATGCCCCAATCGATATTGCCGAAGAACACGTCCTGCAAATAGCCGCCGACGGCGTGCGATATGTCAACGAGCATTTACTCCTCCGAGATTTCAGGAACGCGCTTCTTGCGGCGGATCAACCACCAGACGCCGGCAAGATCAAGAATGCCGACCCACAGCCGGTCCCACAGGCCGTAATTGGAGACGCCCGCGCCACGCGGGCGGTCGACGACGTCGGCATAGCCGATGTCGAAACCTTCGCGCCGTACCAGCGCCGGCAGGAAGCGGTGCAGGCCGTCGAAATAAGGCAGCCGCAGGAAGAGATCGCGATAAAACGCTTTTAGCCCGCAGCCGGTGTCGCGGGTGCCATCGCGCAGCACCAGCCCGCGCACGCCATTGGCAATGCGTGACTGCAATTTCTTGAAGCCGCTGGCCTTGCGCTTGACCCGCTGCCCGGCAATGAGCCCGATGCGCGGCGAACCGGCCTTGAGGGCGCGCAGTAGCGCCGGAATAAAGCGCGGATCGTTCTGCCCATCGCCGTCGAGCGTAACAATAACAGGCGCGCGTGCAGCGGCCACGCCCGTGCGCACCGCCGCCGATTGTCCGCATGATCGCCTGTGGCAGACGCGGCGCAGCCAGGGATATTGCGCGGTCAGCCGCTTGAGCTCGGCGGCGGTGCCGTCGCTGGAGCCGTCATCGACATAGACGACTTCAAAACGTTCGCCGTCGAGCGCAGTGGCAATCTCGCCAATCAACGGCGCAATATTGCCGGCCTCGTTGCGCACCGGCACCACGACGCTCACCGCCGGCTCGTTTGTGTTCATTGTCAGGGTCCCGTGGCGCGGCGAATGGCCGGTTCTTAGCGCATGATCCGGAGAAGTGGGAACCGGTTTTCGGACACGATCATGCGCCTATGTGATTATGCCAGAAGCCCCCGTGCAACGGCCTTGATCCGGCGTAGCGACGGGCCCGGCCATTGGTGCACGGCGCCGCCCGCATCGAGCGAAAAACCGAGATGTCGCAGCGCAAACCAGCGCCGCACCATCAGCGCGCCGACGCTGCCAACAAGCGCGCCGGCAAGCACATCGCTGGGAAAATGCGCCGTGACCACGACGCGACTTGCGGCGATCAGCAGCGCGTAGATCCAAATTACGGTGCGCGCGCGCGGCCACAACGTTCCGATTGCCACCAGCACCGCGAAGGCGGTGGTGGCGTGACCGGACGGCAGGCTCGCATAGTCGGCGCGCCAGATGAAGGGACGGAACGCGTAAGGATCGAGCACGCCGGTTACCAGCGGGCGGGCGCGGCCGATCATACGCTTGATGATGGTGTCGAACAGGCCTGGCAAACCGATAGCGACGAATAGAAAGCCGACGCGCACCATGATTGCCGCCAGCACCAGTTGCTGAACGCGCGGCAGCGTCATCGGCAGCGCGGCAAGCGCGACGAACAGCAAACCCAGCGGCCACAAGAACCAGCCCGATTTGCCGTAGTCGGTGATCTGGTCGAAGAACCAGATAACCCAGCGCGGCAGATGACCGACGCCGCGGACGATCGGGGCATCGATGAAAATCATGGTCAGGAGAAAAACCGCCAGCGCAACGCCGGCGGCAATGCCGAGCTGTTGCCAGGTCACCGGCCATTGATTGCGCACATTGCCGCGCGACGGCCGCGCCAGGATTCTTAGAGCGGCTTCGATCGTGCTGAAGCAGCGGCGCAGCGCCGATTGAGCCGCCGAATGCTCGTTCGCCGCGGTCACGGTGTGCCCGCCGAACGGAACACCGTAAGCGCGACCGGACGTCCGATGCTGATATTGAAGCCGTCAACGCGCGCACTCAGCGCATAGCGCAAGCCGATGGCATCGGCGCGCTGCACAAAGCCGCGTTCGCTGCGCGCATCGATCAGTGCGAACCGGCAGGCGCCGTGATTGAGGAATTCGGCGGCGCCGGCTCCGTCCGAAAACCGCGTGTTCGTGCCGGCAAGAAACACAAGGCTCGGCTCCTGATAATAGTCGGTTGAGACGACCTGCGGATCGGCGCAGCCGGCGGCGCTCATCACGTCGGCGATCTGCGCGCTGGGAAACAATGACGGCAATAGCGGAAGCGTTACACCATAAACCGCGATAGCGACGAAAACCGACGCCACCATTCCGCGCAGCAGCGCAGGTTCGGGCCCGTCCGCCTCGTAAAGCCACCAGGCAAACAGCCCGAAGATGACCGCCACCGCGGCGAATGGCCAGGCGATGATGCCGAGGTCATGACCGATCACGATGAAAATGATTGGCAGCACGACGGCGATGAGGCCGGGAAACACAAACCAGCCGGCGGTGCCGCGCACGAGCCAGCGCGCCTTGACCAGCGTGCCGTTTTCGACGGCGCCGGCGATGAGGATGGCGATCGCCGGATAGAGCGGCAGCACGTAATGCGGCAGCTTGGTGATCACGGCTTCAAACACCAGCCATGAGGGGATCAGCCAGGCGAGCAGGAACTGGGTGGTCGGCTCGCGCCGGGCGCGCCAAACCGAAGGCGCGGCCAGCCCTGCGAGCACCGAACCCGGCCAGAACGTCAGCCAGAACAGCAGCAAATAATATCCCGGCGGCGCGCCATGCGCCTCCTGGCCGCTGGCGACCTTGTCGAGCATGTCGTGGCCGATCGCCTGTTCGAAAAAACTGCCGCCCGAGCGCACGGCGATGGCGATAAACCAAGGCAGCACCAGGAACAGCATCCAGAGCAATCCGCTGAGCGGCCGCAGCTTTAAGATCCAGCGTGCCGAGCGATCGATGACCGACAAAGTGACCGCGGTGAGGACGACGAACATCGGGACCAGCGGGCCCTTGATGAGCACGCCGGCGGCCATCGCCGTCCACAGGATCGCCGGCAGCTGCCAACCTTCAGCCGTCTCCGCCGTGCGGCGTTCGCCGAGATAGATGCGCGCCATGGCGCCCATGGCCGCGACCGAACAGGCGAGCAGCACTGCGTCGGTCTTGGCGAGCCGCGCTTCGACGCCGAGCACGATCGAGCTCGCCATCATCAAGGCCGCCAGCAGCGCGGAACGGCGGCCGACGAAGGCCAGCGCCGCCCAATAGCTCAACAGCACCGCCGAGGTTGCGCCGGCAAGCGACGGCAAGCGATAGAGCCAAATGGCGGTGTCGGCATGCGGTATGCCGAGCGCCCGCCCCGCCTTCACCGCGGCGGCCTGCAGCCAGTAAATACCCACGGGCTTCTTGTAGCGCACCTCGTCCTGGAAGCGGATGTCGACGTAGCCGCCGCTTTCCACCATCTGCTTGGTCGCCTGCGCAAAGCGCGCCTCGTCGCGGTCGACCGGCGGAATCTGAAAGAAGCCAGGCAGGAAGGCGAGCAGACAGGCGGCGATGAGAAAGGCGCAGGCGCGGACATGCGAGCCCATTGCCGCATCAAGCAATGCGCTCAGCCAGAAGGCCGGGCGGCGCGCAGGCACCGCTACTGAATGACTTTCCATTTCTTGTAGAAGATGAAGTTCGCGCTCTGGAAGAAGAAGTGCACGAGTTTGACAAATGGACGCAGCAGGCTGGGGAATAGTGACGGCCGCAACATGTCAACAAACAGGCAATAGCGAATCTTGTCGGATTCGTTGAACGACTGGTGCATCAGCGTGTCGTCGAAGATAAACAGCTTGTTCTCTTTCCAGTAACTCACTTTGTCGCCGACGACGATATAGGCGGAATGGTCGTCGATGTCGTTGAGGTTATAGAGCACGCGCAGCGTCGGCCGGATCGGGCCGAAGTGCTTCGAGGTCGACACTTTCTTGTTGAACACCGAGACGCCGATGGTCTGGATGTATTGCCAGCGTTCGTGGAACGCCGGCGTCTTGA
Source organism: uncultured Alphaproteobacteria bacterium (assembly GCA_963742385.1). GTDB lineage: Bacteria > Pseudomonadota > Alphaproteobacteria > Rhizobiales > Xanthobacteraceae > Pseudolabrys. The sequence continues at coordinate 109,502 of CAVULS010000008.1, forward strand.
GGAACGTGTCGATGTTCTCCCCGTACCACTTGAAGAAGATCATCGTGCGCTCGAGTTCCTTGATGCGGGCCTCGAGCTGGCCGACGAGATTCTCTCGTCTGGCGACATCGATCAGGCGCTCGACCTCGGCGCGATAGGGCGCCGGCAGATCCTCGAGCTGATACACGCCTTTGTTGATGTAAGGCAGCGTCAGGATATCGAGCAGGATATTGAACGGCGCCAGCGCCCAGGTCGGCACGCCGTTGCCGAGGAAATATTGCCGCAGCACGAGCCAATCGAGCGGGCGGTTGCGCGCGACGTCGTAAAGTCCGCACAGCGCATAAAACAGCGAGAACTTGGGAAAGAAATAGGCAAAGACCAGCGCGCCGATACCGATGCCGGCGAATTTGATCTTCTTCTTCAGCGCCAACGGTTCGCGCCGCGGCGGCGAAAGCTCGGTTCTGGTATCGGGGGTGAGCGTCATGGGTCTGCGCGCTTCGGGTGATATGCGGCCGGACAATAAGAGAATCCCGCAGCGGCGATAGGGTTTGCGAACAAACAAAATCGTAGGCGGATCAATGCGTTATTGTACGCGCACCATGACGCTGTCGGCGGCGCCGCGGGCGTCCATCACCGTGAGCCGAACGAATCCGGGGCCGTCCGGCGCGAAGAACAGCGTGCGGCGGCCCTCAGGCGCCGGCAGCGGCACGCCATTGACCATCACCGTCAGCGGCGCGACGCCGCCGGCGATCTTCAGCGGCATGCTGTCCGGCTTGGCGCCGGCCGGAAAGCTCAAGGCGCGCGCCGTCCGGCGGAAACATGATGCGCGGCGGCTCGCGCATCGCGCCGGATGCGCCATCGGGCCGGAAGCGCTGCAGCGGCGGCGGCAATCGGTTGGTCGTGGCAAAGATCGCGCCCTTGGGCGCCGGCGGCAGCGGCACCAGCGCATGCCCCGAGCGGGCGAAGGCGTCGAACAGGATCGGCGCCGCCGCAGGCACGGCCGACGAGGCCCGGCACCGGCGCGCCGTCCGGCCGCCCCACCCAGACGCCGATGGTCGCGCGGCCGTCGAAGCCGACCGCCCAGGCGTCGCGATAGCCGTACGAGGTGCCGGTCTTGAAGGCGATGCGGCCGGGCGGCGGCGTTCTCCGGCGGCGGCGCGCCGATCAGCACGTTGCCGACATACCAGGCGGCGACGGAATCGAGCAGCCGCCGTGGCGCTTCGCGCGCTGCATCCGCGCGCTCGACCAGCGGCACGGCGCTGCCCTCGCGCGCGAGCCCGGCATAGAGCATCACCAGATCGGTGAGCCTGATGCCGACGCCGCCGAGGCCCATGGCGAGACCCGGCGCTTCGCCTTTCGGCAGCACCAGCGCGGCGCCCGCTTGCGCCAGCCGCGCGCTCAGGCGATTGACGCCGACCTTGCCGAGCACGGCGATCGCCGGAACGTTGAGCGAGAGTTGCAGCGCGCGGCGCACGGTGACCGTGCCCTGGAAGGTGAGATCGAAATTTTCCGGCGTATAGCTGCCGATAGCGCACCGGCCGATCGTCGATCAGCGTCTCCGGATGGATCAAGCCGTCCTCGAAGCCGAGACCGTAGATGAACGGCTTCAGCGTCGAGCCGGGCGAGCGCAGCGCCTGCGTCATGTCGACCTGACCGGCGCGGCGGGCATCGAAGTAATCGGCGGAGGCAACCCGCGCGCTCACCTCGCCCGTTGCGTTATCGACGGCGAGGATCGCGACGGAGATCTGCGGCCCCAGCGCGCGGGCGCGCTCGCGCGCGAGCTCTTCCAGCGAGCGCTGCAGATCGGCGTCGATGGTCAGACGGTGGATGCGAAGGTCGGGCTCGGCAGCGACAACCTGATCGGCAGCGTGCGGCGCCAGCACCGGCAGCGGCTTGCGCTCATGCGGCACGGCCTCCGCCTTGGCGCGGGCGATTTCGTCGCGCGGCACCGCGCCCGCCTCTGCCGCGCGGTCGAGCACGCGGTCGCGCGCGGCCCGCGCCCGCTCGGGGAAGCGATCGGGCCGGCGCAGTTCCGGCGATTGCGGCAGCGCCACCAGCAGCGCCGCCTCGCCGAGCGTGAGCTTGCGCGGCTCCTTGCCGAAATAGGCGAGCGAGGCGGCACGGATGCCTTCGAGATTGCCGCCGTAGGGCGCGAGCGAGAGATAGAGCGCGAGCATCTGCGTCTTGCTCAAAGCGCGTTCGAGCTCGAAGGCGCGCACGATCTGCCGTAGCTTCGCCGTCATGGTGCGATGCTCGCGCGGCTCCAGCAGCCGCGCCACCTGCATGGTCAGCGTCGAGCCACCGGAGACGATGTGGCCGTTGGTGGCGAATTGAAATGCGGCGCGCAGCAACGCGTCCGGATCGACGCCGTGATGTGTCCGAAAGCGTTTGTCTTCGTAGGCGAAGAGCAATTTTATAAATCGCGGATCGACATTCTTCTCCGTCTCCGGCAGCCGCCAGCGGCCCTCGCTGGTGGCATAGGCGCGCAACAGTTTGCCGTTGCGGTCGAGCACGACGTGGGAATATTCGAGATCTTCGCCGAGCGGCGCCGGCCCCAGCGAATAGACGAAAGCGCCGAGGACGAGCACGGCCACTGCGGCGGCGGCGCCGAAACTTGCGAGGATGACGTGCCCGCGCTTCATTTCGCCGCCGTGACCTCGACCGTACCCGTCGCGGTGCGGCCGAAGCGGTCCGGCCGGTACATGTCCTCCACCTTGGCCTGCGGCAGCACGTAGCGGCCGGGCGATACCGCGCGCACCACATAAGCTACGGTGAACACCGGCGGTGAATCCTCCTTGCGGTCAAACGCCGCGGTGAAGCGGTCATCGCGGAATTCGGAATTGACCGGCGCGACGCCGTCGGTGATCCAGGCGAGCGTGCCGGTGTCGCCCGAGGAAACGAGATGCGGGTTGTCGATCTCGAAGCCGGCTGGCAGATAATCGGCGACGATCACGCGGCCGAACTGCGGCTGCGGCTCGGTGACCTTGAGCACGACGACAAAGCGCTGGTTCTGCTTGGCATGGCTTGGGTCGGCGGCGGCGCCGTCGAGCGTGTGATAGCTGCGCTCGATCTTGAAGCCGGTGTCCGCCGCCGGCTCCGGCGTCAGCGGCGCGCCGGACACCGACACCACCGCCTGCACATTGCCGTCACCCTGATTGCTGATGGCGACGGGCTTGTCGAGATCGGCGGCATTGAAGCTGCGATAGAGCGCGCCCTTCTCCGCCTGCCCCGCAACATTCAGCGTGATCGCATTCATCTGCTTGGCCAGCGCGCGGGCGGCAAGCACCAGCCAGGCGTCCTCCTGCGTCGAGGTCGAATTGACGAGCGCGCGGGCGGCATCGACGCGCAGCACGGCGTCGTCGATCGTCGTCTGCGTAGCGTGCCCTTCCGAGGCGAGCGTCACCAGCGCCGCCGCGTCGCGCAGCGCCGAACCGAAATCGGCGCGGCCCAAATCGAGCTTCGGCTGCGGCGAAATGGCATCGAGCGCGGCAATGTAGACTTTGTCGGCGCGCGCCTTGTCACCGAGCATGGCCAGCGCGGCGGCGATCTGCGCCTTGGCAATCGGTGTGGCGAAGTCGGAGAGCTTGACGTCGGCGTAATAGCGCAGGTCGCCGACCGGCGCCGCGCCGTTGCGCGCCAGCACATAGAGCGCGTAAGCGAGCTCGCGGCCACCGTCTTTATTCGGCTCCGGCGCGCGCGCGACGAAATTGCGCAAACGGTCGATGGCGAGCGCATAGGCCACCTGCGGCACCTCGAATTTCATCTCGCGCGCCCGCGTCAGGAAATCGGTGACATAGGCGTCGAGCCAGGCATCGTCGCCGCCAGCCGACCACAGGCCGAATGAGCCGTTGGCATCCTGCCGCGCCAGCAGGCGCTGAATCGCGTCGCGAATGCGCTGATCGATGTCGCCATCGAGCGCCAGATGCGCCTGCCCGGCCAGATCGTTGACATAGAGCATGGCCATGGCGCGGCTGGTGATCTGCTCGGAGCAGCCGAAGGGATAGCGGTCGAGCGCGTTGAGCAGCGCCGCCGCGTCGAGCGATGTGGAAATCGCGACCGAGAGCGCGACACGCCCGGTGCCGGGGACGAAATCGGCAAAGACATCGTTCGACAGCGTCAGCGTCTCGCCCTTGGCTAGGTTACGCACCGTGCGCCGCGTGAGCGTCTGCGTCGCCGGCCGCACGTCGAGCGCGTATGCACGTTCGAGCGCAAAGCCGTTCGGCCCGGTGACATTGACTTTGAGCGTGCCCGTTCCCGAGCCGGAGGCGCTGACCGGGACCGAGACATGACTGCGCTGCTTGGCGGCGAGATTGAGCGTCAGCGGCTTGTCGCTGTCGAGCTTGATGGTGCCGTCGGCGCTGAGCGCGATCGCATAATCGCCCGCCGACCCCTCGACATTGTCGAGTTCAAATTGCACGCCGCCATGATCGCCGTTGCGCAGGAAGCGCGGCAGCGTCGTCGTCAGCACCACCGGATCGCGCACCACCACGTCGCCCGCCGCCTTGCCGACCTTGTCCTTGCTCCAGGCGACCGCCATCACCCGCACGGTGCCGGAGAAGGCAGGAATATCGAAGGCGACCTGCGCCATGCCGTCGCGGCCGACGGTGACGATGCCGGAATAGAGCGCGAGCGGCGCCTGCGTCGGCGGCGAGCCGGACAATTCGACGGCGCCGATGTCGCCGCCGGAGCGGATTTGCCGGCCGCGCCCTGCATGCCGTCGATCAGCTGCCCATAGATGTCGCGGATTTCGGCGGTCAGGCGTCGCTGGCCGAGATAATAGTCGTCAGGTGCCGGCGGCTTGTAATTGGTGAGATTGAGGATGCCGACATCGACGGCGGCGACGACGACGCGGGCCTCATCGCCGGCGGCAAGCCCCGCGACATGCACTGGAACGGCGAGCGTCGAGTTCGGCCGCAGCACCGCCGGCAATTGCATGTCGACAGCGAGCGTGCGCGCTTGGCGGTCGATGGAGAACCACTGCACGCCGATGGCGCGGCCGGGCATGCGCTGCGCTGGCGCATCGAGCGGCCGCAGCAACGTGGCGACGAGATAGGCGCCGGTGCCCCAGCCCTTGTCGATGCTGAGCTTCGCATGGGCGGTGCCGGCTTTGATATTCTCCGAAACGCTGGCGACGAGGCGGTCGGTAAAAATGTTGAGCGTGAGCTTGCCGGCCGTGCGCGCGGTCACCGCCACATTCATGGTGTCGCCGGATTTGTAATCGGGCTTGTCGAGCGCGACTTCGAGAAGGTCGGGCGTGTCGGCGCTCGACTCCGCGTAAAAACCGGCGTCGAAATTGAGCGAGGTGAGCGCGCCGTTCTGCTCGGGGGCGGACACTTCGAGGCGATAGCGGCCCCATTTCACCGGTAGCGACAGCCGCGCCGGTTTGTCGGCTGATGTATCGATCGTGCCGTCGGCGACCTTCTCGGTGCGCTTGACCGGCTCGAAATTCCATTCGCCGTTCTGCCGGTACCATTGATAGCTGGTCTCGACCCTGAGCAGCACATAGCGCAGGCCCGCCTTCGCTAGCAGCTTGCCGTCGGGCACAGCCAGCACCACATCGAAATCGGCGTTGGCGCCGTCGGCAAGCGAGCGGCCGGAGAAGGCGGGCTTGACGCCGATCATCGGCGCATCGGCGGCCACCGGCAGCGTCAGCCGGCGCTCGACGGCGCGGCCGCCGGACTCGGCCATGCTCACGGTCACCGTCGCCTCAAGCGGGCCCGTGGTCACCGGAAGCTTGTCGAGGGCGACATTAAAGCTGGCTTTGCCTTGCGCGTCGGTCTGCGGCAGGTCGTCGAGATCCTGGCGCACGGCAGTCACTTCATCGTCGGCGAGGCCAAAGGCATAGCCGGGGAAGCCGGCGCGTTCCTTGGCGGCACCGATGGTCGCGTCACCGCTGAGCTCCAGGCCGGAGGTCGGCGCGCCATAGAGAAAATGCCCGTCGACGCCGAACGGGGCCTCGCCGCTGCGCGGCATCACCGCGGCATTCGACGTGAGCGCGAATTCCAGCCGGTCGGGCACATAGTCCTCAACCAGGAATGTCGCCTCGCCAATCGGCGGGCGCTTCGGATCGGTGAAGGCGCGCACGCGCCAGGTCCCGCTCATGGCGGAAGCAACCAGCGGCACTGCCCAGGAACGGCCGCCGAGCCCCTGATCGGGAACAAGCGCGCGGCGGTATTCGACGCCGTCGGGGCGCTCCATCGTCAACGTCAAAGCGGAGCCGGCCGCCGCCTTGCCCAGGACATCGCGCAGCAGCGCCGTCACCTCGACGGTCTCGCCGGAGCGATAGACGCCGCGCTCGGTATAGACAAAGGCATCGAGCCCCGCCGGCACCGGCCGCCCGGCAACGCCACGGTCGGAGAGATCGAAGGCCGCCGATTTCAGGCTGAGGAAAGCGTAGTCGTTGGCTTCGCTGGCGATGATCGCCGCCGGCTCCATGCCGCCCTCGCCGCGCGCCAGACCCGCCGCGAAATGCGCAAAGCCGCCGCTGTCGGTGCGCATGACCGCGAGCTGCTCGTTGCTGCGCGACATCAGCCGCACTTCGGTCTGCGTGCGCGGCTCGGCGGTCGCCAGCGAATGCACGAAAACGTCGATGCCGTCATGCGTCGTGTAGGCGGTGAGCCCGAGATCGGAGACGATGAACCATTGCGTCGCCAGCTGATCGTAGTCCGCGCTCAGGTTATCCTTTGCCGCCGCGGTCATGGCATAGACGCCGGGCGTCAGCGTGCCGATTGCTTCGGCCACGGGAAACGCGGTGGTCACTTCGGTATTGAGCTTCTGCTCGACGGCAAGCTCGCCGCTCCACACCTTGATGCCGCGGCTCTTGCCGAGTTCCACCGCCTCGTAGCGGTAAAGATTGCGCTGGAATTCGCGGCCGAGCACCGTGTCGATCAGATTGCGGTCGCCGACGCGATAGACGCTGATTGTGACGGCGCCGGTATTGACGCTGAGCAGCGGAATGCCGCGCTGGCCGGTCTTCGGCAGCACGTAAGATCTGCCGGTGAAGCGCACGAAGGGCTTGCGGTCGCGCACGAAGATGGCGAACTGCGCCGATTTGGTGAGCGTCTCGTGCACCGTCGAGGGAAGACCGGCGCGCAACGTGATGGCGTAGCGCTCGCCGTGCTTGAGGCCTTCGACGCAAAGCTGCTTGTCGGTTGAGGAAATCGCCGGCTTGTCCGTGCCTTCGACGGCAACAAAGGGCGACAGATCGTTGCGCCCGCCCGGCAGCTCTTCCGAGAACTGGAAGCAGGCGCGCGGCGACATCGCATCCGAGTCGACGGAGTAGTCCAGCAGGCGGAAACCGTGCTCGCCGCGCAGCCGCTCATATTGCCCGCGCAGATCGGCGCTCTCGCGCATCTCGAGCGCAAGCCGCATGGCATCGAGCGCGTTGCGCCATAGCTTGCGGTCGGCGAGCGTGCGGCCAAGCACTGCCAGACTGTCGGCTTCCTCGCCGCGATTTTGCGTGCGCTGATAGGCGATATAGGCGGCGGTCGAGGCGCGGTCGAGCAAGAGCGCGCGCTCCTTGTCGTCGCGCGGCTTGATCTGCAGCACCGTGCGGGCGAGCCGCAGCCAGCTTGCCGCATCGTTCGGCGCGCTGGCGACGAGTTGGCCGAGCACCACCATGCCGCTGCGGAAGTCCTTCTTGCTGAAGGCGGCATCGGCGTCGCGGCGCAGCGTCGCGGCCGGCTTGGTCACCGTCCCGGCGTCGCTTTTGATCTGCGCCTCGAGCTTGATCGCCGCTTCGTCGAGCTCCTTGCTCTGAAAGGCCTTGTCGGCGGCAAAGACCGGCAGCACGGCAAGGGCGAGGAGCGCTCCGGCAAGGCCGGCGCGAACGGACGAAAGCATGAGGTGACCTCCCGGAATCGCGAAGCCTCGCGATGTCTTTAATCGCGGGCGAGCGGCGCGGCCAGTTCAGCGCGCGATGGTGTCGAGGACGTGGCTGAGTTCCGGAAAACCGGAAAACCAGTTGGCTCTTCGGGCAAAGCCTTCCTTTCTGAAGAGCGTAGCGAATAATCCTCATCGGACACTTTATGAGAATGAAAAATTGTCCGTAAGTACCTTATATTACTTATTTATCACTTTTTATGATCGGTGGCGGCATGCGAATCGCCTGCTCGATCACACGGGCGGCGCGCAGCACCAGCCTGTCGCCGCGCGGCGGGCCGACAATCTGCACCCCCATCGGCAGGCCGTTACCGGCAAGCCCGCCGGGCACCGAAGCCGCCGGCTGCTGCGTCAGGTTGAATGGATAGGTGTAGGGCGACCAGTTGATCCAGTCGTCGCCGAAGCCGCCACCCTCGGGCACCACCTCGCCGGCTTTCAGCGCGGTGATCGGCATCGTTGGCGTCACCAGCAGATCGTAGCGCTCGTGAAAGCGCAGCATGGCAGTGTAGAGTTCGTTGCGTTTCGTATAGGCGGCAAGATAGTCGCTGACCGTGAAGCGCCGCCCGCGCCCGGCAATCGCCAGCAGGCCGGGATCCATCTCCGCGTGCTTTGCCTCGGCAATCGCATCGACGATCGCGGCAGCGCCTGGCCACCACAACGCCTGGATCGTTTCCAGGGCGCCGGCAAGCGGCGGATCGGCTGCCTCCACCGCGGCGCCCTGCTCTTCCAGCACCCGCGCCGCCTTGGCCGCCGCCGCTTCGATCTCTTTGTCCGGTCTGGCGGCGCCGCCGAGCCGCGGCGAAAACGCAACGCGAAGGCCGCGCACGCCGCCGTCGAGCCCGTTGGTGAAATCCTCGGCCGGCGTATTCCATGCCGTCATGTCTCGCGCATCGGGCCCCGAGATCACCGACAGCATCAGCGCGGCATCGGCGACGCACCGCGCAATCGGCCCCTGGTGCGCGAGCACATGGAACGGCGACGGCGGAAAAGCGGGCACCTGGCCATAGCTCGGCTTGAAGCCGAAAACGCCGGTGAAGGCCGCCGGGATGCGCAATGAGCCGGCGCCGTCGGTGCCGAGATGGAGGATGCCCAGGCCCAGCAGCGCCGCAACCGCGCCGCCGCCGGTCGAGCCGCCAGGCGTGTGCGCCGGATTCCACGGATTGCGGGTGATGCCGGTGAGCGGTGAGTGGCAGGCGCCGATCCAGCCATATTCGGGCAAGGTGGTCTTGCCGATGAAAACTGCGCCCTGCTCGCGCAGCCTCGCGACCGCGGGCGCGTCAGCTTCAGCCGCCGCCGTCAGATCGCCGGTGCGCGAGCCGCGCCGCGTCGGCTCGCCCTTGAGCCAGATATTGTCCTTGATGGTCGCCGGCAAGCCGTCGACGGCGCCAAGCGGCGCCTTTGCGCGCCAGCGTTCCTCCGAGGCGGACGCAGCAGCCAGTGCCGGCTCCGGCCGGATCGGCAAGAACGCATTGAAGGCGGCACTCGCCTCGATGCGGGCCAGCACGTCGCGCGCGACCTCGAGCGGCGACAGCGCCCCGCGGCGATAGGCTTGCGTGAGCGCGGCGGCGGAAAGATCGGCAATGCTTGTCATAATTCTACGGCCGTTGACGGAGACCCCGGCGCACCTTTCCACAGCGGCCCACTCCGGGTAAACCGGCACGCGCGGACCCCGTAGCTCAGCCGGATAGAGCACCAGCCTTCTAAGCTGGGGGTCGCTGGTTCGAATCCAGCCGGGGTCGCCAATCGCCGTTCAAATCTGGGGGTTAGCGGCGGCGCGACAAAGCGCTCGTGCAACTCATCATTAACAATTTTGGCACACGAATACGTGGAATCCCCCGAATTGGAATTCCATGAGCAAGACTATCGAGCCTTCTCCGCAGCCGCCCGACCACAAGGACGCGGCTGCCGCCGAGGCGCCGCCGCTCGCGCCGGGCGCCGCCCCACTCTGCTATGTCGTTGATGAAGAAGCGAGCCTGCGGCATTTCCTGTCGCTGGTGCTGCACGGGGCCGGTATCGACACCATCGAATGCGCCGACGGTGCCGCCATGCGCAAGGAGCTCGACGGACGCCTGCCGGATCTCATCTTCCACAACATCTCGCTCGAATTGGCCGATGCGATCGAACTCGATGCTCGCGCTCGGCAAACGCGCCTTTAGAGGCGCTCTGCAATTGATGAGCAACCGCGGCGCCGCGGTGCTCGACCACGTCAAGACCGTCGGCGCGCAGAACAAGCTCAACATGCTGCCGGTGCTGAAAAAGCCGTTCGAGACCGATGCGATCATGAAAATCCTGCTCGAACTCAAGCTCGGCCTGCCGGCGGCGGTCGCCGCGCGGCTCGATTTGCTGGAGGCGCTCAACAGCAACTGGATCGAGTTCTGGTATCAGCCGAAAATCGACCTGCGCAAGCGACGCCTTGCCGGCGCCGAAGCCTTTGTCCGTGCCCGCCACCCGCAGCACGGCATCGTAATGCCAGACACGTTTTTGCCCGGCGCCGCGGATGCGAGCCTGGTCAAACTATCGGAGCTTGCGCTCGTCACTGCGCTCAAGGCGGCGGCGAATTTCTCCAAGCTCGGCGTGCATTTGATGCTCTCGGTCAATATCACGCTCACCGAATTGCAGGGCCTGGCGCTGGACGATCTGGTCAAGGCGCACCGCCCGCAAACCGACAAATGGCCGGGGCTGATCATCGACGTTCCCGAGGAGCAGATCGTGAACGATTTCGAGCACGCCGTTGAAATCGCCAAGCGGCTGGAGCCGCTCAATCTGCGGCTTGCGATCGACGGCTTCGGCCGCAGCCAAGCGCCCTTTCCGCGGCTGGGCGAACTGCCCTTTGCCGAGGTCAAGCTTGACCCCGCCATCGTCACCGATTCCGGTACCGACAAAGTCAACGCACCGCTGTGCAAGACCGCGATCGATTTCGCGCATAACGCCGGCCGTGTCGCCGTCGCCATGGGCATCGATAAAGCGACGGACGCGATCGCGTTGGCGAGCATGGGCTGCGATTTTGGCCAGGGCTTTTTGCTCGGCCAGCCGATGCCGGAAGAGCGTTTTACCTCGCTGTTGCGCCAGCGTGCATCGCCGAGCCGAGGCCCGGCGGCTACCCTCCCCTCATGATCGGCGCTTACTAGTGGGTCCAGGCGTCGCGGCGCTTGAAGGCGAAATTGTCCGAATAGGACATCGTGCGCCGCTCGTGCGCTGTCGCCTCGAAAACCTGATAGGCGATGCCGCGGCGCTCGCAATAGGCGACAGCCTCCTCTTGGGTCGCGAAATGCAGGCGCACCTGCTGGCGCATGTCACCCGAAGAGGTCCACCCCATTAGCGGCTCCACCTCGCGCGGCTCTTCCGGCTCGAAGTCGAGCACCCAATCCTTGGTCTTGGCGGAGCCGGACTGCATGGCTGTTTTCGCCGGCTTGTAAATGCGCGCTGTCATCGTGCGATGCCGAACAGTTTCCGATAGCGCCGTATAAGGCCAAGCATGGCCGCTGGCAATGTGCTGGGTGGGCACACGGCTTAGCGCCCCCCGGTAATGTCAATGCCTAGGCGGAAAGCGGGTCGCTTCAGGAGCGGTACAATGCCGTGCGTTGGTGAGGCGCGGTCGCGTCAAGATGAGTTCGCGCGCCATGACGCTGCTTGCGCGGCTTGGAGCTTGGCGGGTCAAGTAGCGCGGATCGGACGGCGACACGGAAACCACCGTCGCCTGTCTCTTCAAACTCGAGGCCTTGCTCGCGCCAGATCGCTTCGATGGCGCGAACCGTCATACGCCTTGGTTCGGTGTCGCCATTTTCAAGCTTATGGACCGCGCGTTGGGTCAATCCTGCCCGCGACGCCAGTTCGCTCTGGCTCCAGCCGAGCACCGCGCGCGCCACCCGGATCTTGGCGGCAAACGCGCACCGCTCGAGCCGGATCAACTCGATCAGGTCGGAAGAGGCTTGCTCGGTGAGCTGCACAGACACGCTCACAATCTGCAATTGATCGGTCGGGATTTGGCGTAAAACCCCCGGCGATTTCTCGCCGGGGGTCTTGATGCTTGTCAGACCGTGATCAGGCGATCAGGGATAGAAGTTCCGCTGCACGCGGAACATGCCCGACACCCAGTCCTTGTCTTCGAAGGTGCCGTACGATGTCGCGCTCCCGCTAAGACCGCCGAATGCGGTTTGGAGGCTCTGGTACATCACCTCGACGCTCAGATCGAGGTTCGGTACCGGCGTCCACACCGTGCGCGAGCCGATCTGCCACAAGCTCCATTTTGCATCGGCCCCGACCGCGTTAGCCGCCGATATACCGCAGCCAACGCGTAGGCTTGATCGTTACCGCGGAGTCGATTTCACCGTATGCGCCATACAGCGAGGTCTTCAGGTTCGGCACCCACCAGTGCTCGAAGCCGCCGGTCACGCTCCAGCCGCTCGACAAATTAAGGTCGCCGCCTTGGAGATAGGTCGCATCGGCCACAGGTCCAAGCCCGGTCGTCAGGTTTTGTAAAAACCCTGCGGTACCTGAGCCGTTTTGGATCTTCATGTAGCCGATGCCACCGGCACCCAGATCGCTGGCGACGTAGTTCAACGCACCCCTGCCGTAGGTGAACTGCGCCAGCACATAGTCGCCCTTGCCGATCATCGGCAGGTTGAACTTGATGCCCGCGCCCAACGCATAGCCGACTTCGGCACCCGGGCTGCCGCTGCCCGTTGTGGCGGCGGTGTAATAGCCGGCGTTGACGTCATGGATGGCGCCCATGATCTGCGCCGAGCCCCAGGCCTGGTCGACGCGCAGGTTGCCCACCAGATCCGGCCAGCCCTTGCCGGCATAGCCGTCACCCGCGGTAGCGGTAACGCCAGCGGCAGTAGCTGAGTTAAAGCCGATGATGGTCGAGCGCCGCGACGGTCGTTTCTTCAGCCGAGATCGAGGCCGAGAAGCCGTTGCCGAACTGCGCCGTATAGGCGAAGACCGGGATGCCGTTGCCGCCCTGGTTCGAATCCCAGAAGTTGGTCTGGTTCGAATAGGGCTGCCCGTCGAAGTCGAAGAACGAGATCGTCTTGCCCGCGGTGAAGCCCGCGAACTGGATGAAGATGGCGTTGGCGAAGCCGCTCGTCGGGAAGTACGGCGAACCGCCGACGGCTGTTGCCGTTGTTGTCCTGCGCCGACATATCGACGTAGCCGCGCAGCGTGCCGTATTCGGTCTGCGAGCGCACGTCGAAGGAGACGAGGCCACGGACGCGGGTAAAGTAGCGGCTGCTGTCGATATTGTCGAAGTTGATCGCAGTATACGGCGCGTAGGAGCCGTTGGCATTGAAGTTCATTTCGGCGCGGATGAAGCCGCCGATCTTAATGCAGGTATCCGTGCCCGGGATGTAGTAGAACCCCGCGCCATACAGACTGCAAATCTTCACGTACTGGACGGATTGGGCGCATCATTCCGCGGCAACGTCAATCACTGCGCGCGCCGCCTTGCGGCAATGCCCATGGAAACGCACAATGTTGCATTGTTCTTCGTGGGCATGGTGTGGGTCAATCGAAAGACTAACGACTTGACAGCACGACGCACTTTCCGGGCGCGGCGCTCGCGACCCGCCGTTGCAAAATAGGTATAGCCTGGGACGAACGCCGAATTGTCTCATTCGGGTTGCGCGCGGCGAACCGCGCACGGACCAATTCTCGGCGACAAGGGCTGATATTGTGTGAATGCAACTGCGCGGGTGGCGCGATTGCTACGTGCCGACTCGCTATCGCTGGATACAGATCAGCAGGCGCGCTTGGTTATTCGCCGGCGCTCGGTTGTTTCGAATATTGCGCCAGCGGCGACGCCGGAATTCCCGCGTGAAGTTCATTCCGACCGCCACGCTCGACGCCTGGAAATGTGATGACGTCCTGAATGAGGTCGGCAGCATCACTCAAGGCTTCGCGCGTGAGGTGCGCGTAACGCTGGGTCGTGCGTGCATGCAGGTGCCCGAGCAGGCCTTGCACCACATAGAGCGATACGCCGCGATTGACCAGGAAGCTAGCAAAGGAATGGCGCAGGTCATGCAGCCGCATATCGGCAAGGCCGGCGCGTTGACGAATCCGGCTCCAGGGAAAAAACAACGAGGCCGACGGCCGCCCCGTGACCGGCGACGGAAAGATATATGGGTTACCGTCGATGCGCCGCGTCGCCGTCAGCAACGCGATCGCTGATTGGTTGAGCGCAATAACGCGGGCGCGGCCGGACTTCGATTTCGGCACCAACAGCGTCTTGTTCTTCCAGTCGATGTAGTCCCATTTGGCGAAGGTGATCTCGTTGCGCCGGGCCCCGGTCAGCAACAGCAGGATGATCGAGCGCGCGGCGGTCTGATTTTCGTCGACATGAATGGAGCGTATTAGGCGTTCGGCCTCCTCTTCGGTGAGAAAGCGGTTACGCTGCACATCAGGCCCGGCGCTTAGTCCCGCAGCCGGATTTTCAGCCACGCCAGGCACCTTCCACTTGCGCGCCAGATTATAGATGTAGCGCAGGATCACGATGACGCGATTCATCGTTCCAGCGGCATAACCATCCGTGCGCATGCCGTTGATAAGATCTGAAATGAGGTCGGTCTTGACCTCGTCGAGGGCAAGCGAGCCGAGCTTAGGCAGGATATGGATGCGCAGGACCGTCTCGTCGGTCTGCCAGCTGTTTTTGTAGGTGCGAATGAATGGCAGATAGCGCTCATGGACGAAACAGCTCAACTGCGGAACCGCACGTAATTCGCGCCGTTTTTGTTGCGGATCGGCCCCTAGCAAGGCCTCGGCAACGATCTGGCGTGCCTTGCGACGCGCTTGATCGAGCGTCAGCACGGCAGCAGGACCGATCTTGTATTGGCGCTCGCGGCCGCGCTCGTCCGTATAGCGCTGGTAATAAGTCTTGCCGCCGGAGCGTCGTACCTCAAGCATGAAGCCGCGCTGCGCAAGATCGAAATAGTCGACTTTTTTGCGCCCCGGCGAACATTGGACGCTGCGCACAAAATTGGCTGTCAACGCGGCACTCGGCATAAACCTTCACTTTTTTATCCAAAATTTATTATTTGAGGTATTCCTCCTCAAACTAAGCGTATTTGCAAGCTTGTTATTCATTTTTGCATGTTATTATAACGTCGATTGCTTCAAGATCATATTTTATGAACTATGGATCATCCTTGATGAGCTTTCAAAGAAACTATTTATTTACAAATACTCCTTTCATATAAAAATCTATTACTTA
Source organism: uncultured Alphaproteobacteria bacterium (assembly GCA_963742385.1). GTDB lineage: Bacteria > Pseudomonadota > Alphaproteobacteria > Rhizobiales > Xanthobacteraceae > Pseudolabrys. The sequence continues at coordinate 124,566 of CAVULS010000008.1, forward strand.
TGCAGCGATTTTGGACCGCGCAGATACACTTAGATCGGCGGCTTAAACTCAAGTCGAACAGTCAATAATGCGGCGACGAAGCCGCGGCCCGCATATTGGCGGTGACGAAATTGTCAGCGATGGACAACTTGGTCGGGGCAGCAGGATTTGAACCTGCGACCTTCTGGTCCCAAACCAGACGCGCTACCAGACTGCGCTATGCCCCGCTGAAGTCGGGAGGGGGTTACACGCTTCGTCCAAGCCCAGCAAGCAAAGCGCGCTAACCCGATTAATGCCAGCCAAACATGGGAAAGGCGACACGGTCGCCGGGGGCGATGCCTAGTTTTTCAGCCGTGCCACTGATCACCTCCAGGACCGCCCGCACCGGCCCATTGGACGGAATAACCTGGGTCGAAAGCGGCTGGGTATTCTCGGCGATGCGCAGAATGCGTCCATCACCGCGGATGAAGATCATGTCGAGCGGGACGTAGGTGTTCTGCATCCAGAACCCGACCTCCTGCTCGCGATGGAAGTCGAACAACATGCCCTGGCCTTCGGGCAATTCCTTGCGAAACATCAGGCCCTTCTCGCGCTCGGCTTCGGTCACCGCCATTTCCACGGCGAAGCTATGAACGCCGGTCTTGCTGGCGATTTCCAGCGTCTGCAGCGCGGCGGGACGAGCCGGGCCGACGGCGAGAAAAACGATGAAAAGAACGGCAAGCCGGGACAAAGCACGCATGCGGCCCGCCTTTACGCGGGCCCATGCCACGCGGCAACTAAAAAAGATTGTGACGGAAGGAAGCGATCGCCGCTTAGTGCGAGGCCAGACCGAGCGGGCCGCCGTCGGGGCGAACCTCTGCCGCCATCAAGCCCTTTGGTCCGGGCCCGAAGCGCACCAGCACGGTCTGTCCGGGCCGCAACTCGGCGATGCCATAGCGGCGCAGCGTTTCCATGTGCACGAAAATATCCGGCGTGCCCTCACCGCAGGTCAAGAAGCCGAAGCCACGCAACCGGTTGAACCATTTCACCTGAGCGCGCTCCAAGCCGCTGGTCGGCGTCACCGTGACATGGGTGCGCGGCGGCGGCATTTGCGCCGGGTGGACGGCGGTGCTGTCGTCCATCGACAGGATACGAAACACCTGCAAGCCCTTGGGCCGTTGCAGGACTTCGCAGACGACGCGGGCGCCTTCGTAAGCAGTTTGGAAGCCGTCGCGCCGCAGGCAGGTCACGTGCAAGAGCACGTCGGGCATGCCGTTGTCGGGAATGATGAATCCGAATCCTTTAGAGACGTCGAACCACTTGATGACGCCCGCCAACTCAATGAGATTGGCTGATGTTTCGTCGACGAGGTCTCGAACCGTTCCCGGTCGGAGATTGCTGCCAGGCATTTTTGATTCAATCCCGTCCGACGCCATGACGCCGCGCGCCGCTGCTTTCCAGGCGCCTCTTCAAGGGCGCTTCAACGAATCTGCAAATTCAAGATAACACCCACTGGTGCGGCGGAAAGCGCAAAATTCGCTTGCGCACAGCCCTGTGCACAGCGTAACGCGCGACGAATCAGTCGGCGATGAAGGGTCCGAGCGCGTCGCCGATGTCTTGGCGCACGACGAGATCGGCGAACTCGTCGAATTCCGTCGGCTCGCGATTGATGATGACGAGCGCCGCGCCGTTGCGCTTCGCCATCAGCGGAAATCCCGCCGCCGGCCACACCACCAGCGATGAGCCGATGGCGAGAAACAGGTCGCATTGCATCGTCAGTTGCTCGGCACGTTGCATCGCCTCGGCCGGCATCGACTGCCCGAAGGAAATGGTTGCGGTTTTGATGAAGCCGCCGCAGCTGCAATCGGGCGCGCGCTCGCCTTGCGCCTCGAAATGCTGCTTGACCCAGCCGAGGTCGTAGCGCTCACCGCACTCCAGGCACAGCGCATAGGTGGTATTGCCATGCAGTTCGACGACGTGCTGCGCCGCGACGCCGGAGGTCTGGTGCAGGTTGTCGATATTCTGCGTCACCAGCGCCGGCGCCTTGCCGGCGCGATAGAGGCTCGCCAGCGCCAGATGGCCGCGGCCCGGTCTGGCCTTGCTGAAATTGTCCTGCATGGCGAAACGCCGGCGCCAGGCCTCGTCGCGCATCTCCTGGCTGGCGACAAACGCATCGAACGGGATCGGCTGATTTTTGCTCCATAGCCCGCCGGGCGAGCGGAAATCGGGGATACCGCATTCGGTGGATATTCCCGCCCCGGTAAACGGCAGAATGCAGTCCGCGGCCGCGAACTGCTCACGCAGGCGGTCAATCGCGGTTTCAAGATCGGGCGCGATCATTACTATATAGTCCGGGCTGTTCGGCCCCGTCCCCAAGGAAGAGGTTCACAATGCGATATCTGCACACCATGTTGCGCGTCCGCAATCTCGATGCGGCACTTGATTTCTATTGCAACAAGCTCGGCCTCAAGGAAACCCGCCGCCGGGTGGACGAGAAGAACCGCTACACGCTGGTTTTCGTCGCCGGCGGGGACGATGTTGGCCTGGTCGAGGACAGCAAGAAGAAGGGACGGCCGGCGCCGGAAGTCGAACTCACCTTCAATTGGGACAGCGAAGACTATGGCGAGGCACGCTATTTCGGTCATCTCGCCTTCGAGGTCGACGATATTTATGCGACCTGCAAAAAACTGATGGACGCCGGCGTCATTATCAACCGTCCGCCGCGCGACGGGGTGATGGCCTTCGTGCGCTCGCCCGACAAGCATTCGATCGAATTGCTGCAGAAGGGCGCCGCCAAGGAACCGCAGGAACCTTGGAAGTCGATGCCCAATACCGGCAAGTGGTAGCTCGGAACCGGTTGCCGCTCCCGGAGAAGCTCATTATACCTCGGCTGAATTTCAGCGCCCTTCGTCTAGAGGCCTAGGACACCGCCCTTTCACGGCGGTAACAGGGGTTCGAATCCCCTAGGGCGCGCCATTTTTATTCCATCATGGCTGCCATGCGGCGCTTGCCGGATTTCTTTACATTTTTAACGCACAAGTTATGAGCCGGGTGGGTCGCGAGGGTCTAAGTTGACTATCGCAATGTCGATTTTTTCGGAGCGTCCGGCCAGATGAAAAGCAAGAACGTAGTGGCGGCCTTGCGGCGCGACGTAGCCTATGTCTGGCAAGCGGCGATCGCGGTCGTGTTCGTCGGTTTTGCCAGCCTCGCCGTGGCAGCGGCCGTATACGATCTGCTGCCGAACTAGCGCTCTCGCGCGCTAGACCGGCGGCGGGTAGCGATGCCGCCGCCCATTGAAATCCTCGACGACATAATGCGCGCCGCCGTTTGCTCCGGCGCGCTCAAGGTAGTTCGGACCGATCGGCGACTTGCCGTATCCGCCGGGAATGTCGAGCACGTAGGTCGGCTGGCACAGACCCGAGGCGCGGCCGCGCAAGCTCCGCATCAGCGCCTTGCCGGTTTCAATGTCGGTGCGCAGATGCGCGGTGCCGGGCGCGAGATCGGCATGGTGCAGGTAGTACGGCTTGATCCGGCATTCGACCAAAGCGCGCATCAACTCGTTCATTACCTCCGGCGTGTCGTTCACCCCGGCAAGCAGCACCGACTGGCCGAGCAGCGGAATTCCGGCATCCGCAATGCGCGCAACGGCGTCACGCGCCGCCGCTGTCAACTCGCGCGGATGGTTGACGTGCAACGCGAGATAGACCGCCTTGCCCTTGACCTTCATGGCCCGCACCAGCTCGGCGGTGACCGAGGCCGGTTCGGCGATGGGGACGCGGGTGTGAATGCGAATGACCTTGACGTGGGAGATCGCGGCAAGCGTCCGCATGCAGTCGCGCAGGCGCCGCGGCGACAGCACCAGCGGATCGCCGCCGGTCAGTATCACCTCCCATATCTCGCTATGGCCGCGGATATAGTCGAACGCCGCATCGAGCGCGGCGCGGTCGAGCGCTCCCGGCCTGCCCACGGTCTCGCGGCGGAAGCAGAAGCGGCAATAGACCGCGCAGATTTGCGTGAGCTTGAGCAGCACCCGGTCGGGATAGCGGTGGACGATCCCTGGAACAGGAGAATGCGCGTCATCGCCGATTGGATCGGCTAGCTCTTGCGGCTGGGTGTCGAGCTCGGCAGCGTCAGGGATAAATTGCCGCGCGATTGGGTCCAGCGCATCGGCCTTGTTGATGAGGCCGGCGAGCGCCGGCGGCAGCGCCACCGCATAGCGCGCGGCAACCTGTTCAAGCGCCGCGACGCGTTCGGGTGTGACCAGGCCGTGGTCGTGGAGCTGCTCCGGGGTGCGGAGCGTTTGCGTCTTTGCCATCACGATTGCCTTTCCTGAATCTCGGCGACCGGCGCCCAGAGTACTTGCTCGATGGTCTGCGCTCCGGTCGTCAGCATCACCAGCCGGTCGAAGCCGAGCGCAACGCCGCAAGCCGGCGGCATGGTGGCGAGCGCTTCGAGAAAATCCTCGTCCAGCGGATAACGCTCTCCATAGATGCGCTGTTTCTCCGCCATTGCCGCTTCAAAGCGTTTGCGCTGCTCGGCCGCATCGGTCAGCTCGCCGAACCCATTGGCCAGTTCAACGCCGCAAACATAGAGCTCAAAACGTTCGGCGACCTGATCGCTGCCCGGCTTGGCACGCGCCAGCGCGGCCATCGGCAGCGGGTATTCATATAATATCGTGGCGCGGCCGAGGCCGAGCTGGGACTCGACGCGTTCCGCGAGGATGCGGCTGAAAATATCGCCCCAGTCATCGCCGGTGCCGATAGCGACGCCCGCCCCGGCAGCCGCGGTGGCGAGCCGGGCGCGATCGCCCTGCCCGGCCTTAATGGTCGCCAGCAAATCGATGCCAGCATGGCGCTCGAAGGCTTCTGCTACGGTCAAGCGTTCCGGCTCAGCGAAAGGATCGGCGCCGCGGTCGCGATAGCGGAAATTTTTGCTGCCTGTCACGCGCGCCGCCTCCGCCAAGAGCGCGGCGCAGTCTTCCATCAGCGTCTGGTAAGGCTCATTGGCGCGATACCATTCGAGCAGCGTGAATTCCGGATGATGCAAGGGCCCGCGTTCGCGGTTGCGGAAGACGCGGGCAAAATCGAAAATCCGCGTCTCGCCGGCGGCCAGCAGCTTCTTGCAGGCGAATTCCGGCGAGGTGCGCAAGTAACGGGGATACCGCTCCCCGCCCGGACCGATCAGTTCGGTGGCAAAGGCATGCAAATGCGTTTCGTTGCCGGGGGAAACCTGCAAAGCGCCGGTTTCCACCTCGGTGAAATCGTGGCGCTCGAACCAAGCGCGAACCGCGGCGGCAATGCGTCCCCGCGCCAGCAGATACGGCCGGCGCGCCGCATGCGCGCCGGGCCGCCAGAACGGTTGCGGGCGCCGCACTTTTGCCTCAGGCGGAAGGCTTGCGGGAAAGACTGGCATCGCGCGTGAAGATCGCTATGGTGCGGCCCGAATCCGCAAGGCCAAGCCATTTCAACTCAAGGACCGTTATCGTGAAAGTCATCGCCTCCTCGCTCCGCAAAGGCAATATCGTCGATCTCGACGGCAAACTCTATGTCGTCCTCAATGCGGAAAATTTCCATCCCGGCAAGGGCACGCCGACGACCCAGGTCGATATGCGCCGGATTTCAGACGGCGTGAAGACCCAGATGCGCTACAAGACCACCGACCAGGTCGAGCGCGCCCATGTCGAGGATCACGATTTCTCCTACCTTTATAAGGACGGCGACGGCTTCCATTTCATGAATCAGGAAAATTACGAGCAGGTGCAGGTGCCTGCCGACGTGGTCGGCGACTACGAGAAATATCTGCAGGAGGGCATGGTGGTCAGCCTCGCCACCCACGAGGGCATTCCGGTTTCGATCGAGATCCCGCAGAAGGTGACGCTGGAGATCACCGACACCGAGCCGGCGATGAAAGGGCAGACCGCGTCCGGCTCGTTCAAGCCGGCGATGCTGTCGAACGGCGCGCGCACTATGGTGCCGACCCACATCACCGTCGGCGCCCGCGTGGTGGTGAGCACCGCCGATGGCTCGTATGTCGAGCGGGCGAAGGATTAGGACGCCAAGCGGCGCTTAACGGCAGCTTTCGGCTCTTGTGCGCATAATTGTGATGCTCTTAACTCTCTCGCCAACACCCAAGGCTGGCGGCGAGGGACAGCGTTTGAAGCTTGCGGCGTTTGTAGGCCTTGCCTTGCTGGTCAGCGGGCCCGCGATTGCCGGCGAGTTGGAAGCGCCGGTCATCACGCTGAGCGTTATCGATTGGGATGCGGCGGCCGCGAGCCTGCCCGATCGCGGCGCCGACACGCCGGCGCAGGCTTTGGCCCGCCTCAACGCCGTCACCGCAAAACGCTTTGCCGGTGTCGAAAAAAGCAGCGTGCCGGTGCTGCTGCCTTTCAATATCGAGGCCTTCCGCAAGGATGTCGCCGACGGCAAGGCCGAAGCCGCGACGTCGGACAAATATTTCGGCAATTTTCATCCGACCAAATTCTTTTTGCCGGGACCGGCCGGCTATGACGCGACCTTCACCATCAGTCCGAACGACGCTCCGACAAAAACCCGCTACAGCAAGCCGATCGTGGTCGAGATTACTGGCGCCGCCTTCGTCTACGATCTCGACGGCCCCGATCACCAGGAGGTCTTTCCGCCGAGCAAGGAGCTGGCGGCGCTGTTCCCCGGCATGCAGCGTATCTTGCGCGAAGCCCACGTGCGCTATGTCTTCCAACGCTTCGGCGTGCCTTATGTGCTTTCGATCCAGTGCTACGACCAGCGGCCCAAGCGCGGCATCCTGACCTGCAAGCAGGCCGACCCCATCGCCGAACAATTCCTGCGGCAATTGCACATCGCCGGCGGCTCGCCGATAAAATTGCAGGCGCCGAAATTCGATCTGAGCCGGCCTGAGGCGAAATCGGACTTCAGCTATTACAGCCCGGGCGATCTCATCGAGAACAGCGGCTGGAAGAAATTGCCCGGCCGCACGGACTATCACGCTTACGCGCGCATGCGCTTTCCCATCGCCTACGCGCCGGCCTATGTGAAATCGCAATCCTTCATGTCTTGGGGCGACTGTTACCACACCGGCGTCGTCGGCCGGCTGGGCAAGAAGGGCGCGCGCTATCACTGCAAGCTCAACGACAAGCCGCTGGTGTTCGATGAATCGGCCGCGGAAAACTTCACCTATCCCTGGCGCGACAATTTCTGCGAGCTGCGCGACTTCCTCGTCGGCCAATGCCCCGGCGGCTATGGCCATCAGGGCGAGGACATCCGCCCCGGCAATTGCGTGCTCAACAATGCCGATGCCGACCGCTGTTTGCCTTATCAGCACGATATTGCCGCCGTTTATGGCGGCATCATCCGCCGCATGCCCGGCGATCTCGGCGCCTATATCGTCGTCAATGACGCGAACGATCATGTGCGCTTCCGCTATCTGCACATGAATCCAAAAATGTTGGACGCCGACGGCATCGTGAACGGGCAGCAGGTCAGCGAGGGCGAGATCCTCGGCAAGGTCGCCGATTGGGGCGATACCGAGAACGGGACTTCGTATCACATTCATTTCAACATCCAGGTGTTTACGTCCGTCGGCTGGGTGTGGGTCAATCCCTACATGACGCTGGTCGCCGCCTATGAACGGCTGATCGGCGGGCGCGGCACCGAGATCCTGCCCGGCCAGCCGGCGCCGCCAATCCCCGACAAACCGCCCGTTATCCTGCACCCCGCGCCGGCGCCGGAAGCGGCTTCGGCATCGCCGACGGCCGATGCAACGCCGGCGCCGCCGCAGAAGGCGGACGAAAAATCCGCCGAGCCGGAAAAGCCCAGCCGCCCGCGCGTGCGCCACAGGCACAGAAAGAAACGGCCTAAGAGCGAGAACGAATAATCTTCGCCGCCGTTTGTTTGCCGGAATGCGGCGGTTAGAATGGCCCATGTCGCGAATCTTGCCGAGCGGTTCTGACACGCGTGTCACGCGGCTTTGCCGCCGCGCTTTTCTTGCCGGCGCGATCAGTGCAGCCGCAGCTCTCAACGTCCGCGCCTGGGCCGCGTCGTCGGCGTTTACGCGCTGGGTCGAGGCGTTCCGTCCGCGCGCGCTTAAGCGCGGCATTTCGGAGGCGACCTATGACCGGGTGATGGGCTCGCTCAACCCCGACACCAGCGTGTTCGAACAGTTCCGCTCGCAGCCTGAATTCACCGAGCAGATGTGGCAATACATCAACCGCCGCTGTTCGGACTGGCGCGTCATCACCGGTAAGGAGCGCGCCAAGGAATACTCAGCCCTGCTGGCGCGGCTGGAGAAGGACTACGGCGTCGACCGCTATATCCTGCTCGGGCTCTGGGGCATGGAGTCATCGTTCGGCGACGTCATCGTCAATCCGAAATACATGCGGCCGGTGATCCCGGCACTGGCGGCGCTGGCCTGGGGCGAGCCGCGAAGGCGCGAGCTACTGGGAAGCCGAACTGCTCAACGCGCTCACCATCGTCGACCACGGCTGGGCGCAGCCCGCCGACATGATCGGCTCCTGGGCCGGCGCCATGGGCCACACCCAATGGATGCCGGAGGTGTGGCTGCACATGGGCGTCGATTTCGACCATGACGGCCGCGTTACGCCGTTCGGCAAGCCCGACGACTCGCTCGCCGGCACCGCGCGCTATCTGGTCGCGCGCGGCGGTTACCGCCGCGGCGAAAGCTGGGGCTGCGAAGTCAAAGCGAGCGGCCGCGAGCTTGGCGGTTGGCGTTCTTACGAGCAATGGCAAAAGCTCGGCGTCGCCCGCGCCGACGGCGCAGCCTTTCCGCGGCCGGGCGACCGCGTGAAATTGTGGGTGCCGGTGCGCGGCGGTCCCGCCTTCCTGATCGGGCAGAATTTCCACGCCGTTTATTCCTACAACCCCTCCTTGAGCTACACGCTGGCGCTCTGCCATCTCGGCGACCTGATCCGCGGCGACCCGCCGTTCCAGCGGCAGTTCCCCGGCGGCGAGCGCACGCCGACGCTGGCCGAGGTCAAGGAGATCCAGCGCCGCCTCAACGAGCAGGGCTTCAAGACCGACGGCATCGACGGCCGCACCGGCTCCGATACGGTCAAGGCCATTCTGGCCTTCCAGAAGAAGGTCGGCATGCAGCCCGCCGACGGCTATGCCGGATTGAAGGTTTTGGCCCGGTTGCGCCAGGGCTCGTGATCCGGTTGGATGCGGGCCGCGCCGCCCGCCGGGCGCCGCCTGCCAGGGCCCAACCCGTGACCACATCCAAACGCGACAGCGCGAAAGCGCAAAGAGCTCCCGACCCCGCGCTGGCGGCGATCGACCGGCCCAAGCCCGCCGGCGTCAACGCCGCCGGTTTCGGCAGCGACGTGGTGGCCGACGCGTTGCGCGCGCTCGACATTCCCTATATCGCGCTCAACCCCGGCGCCAGCTACCGCGGCCTGCACGACAGCATCGTCAATTATCTCGGCAACGAGCGGCCGCAGATGCTGCTCTGCCTGCACGAGGAAAGCGCGGTCGCCATCGCGCAAGGCTGGGCCAAGGTCACCGGCAAGGCGATGGCGGTGGCGGTGCATTCCAATGTCGGGCTGATGCACGCGACCATGGCGATCTTCAACGCCTGGTGCGACCGCATGCCGATGGTCATTCTCGGCGCCACCGGCCCGGTCGATGCCGTCATTCGCCGGCCCTGGATCGACTGGATCCACACCGCGCGCGACCAGGGCGCGTTGATCCGCGGCTACAGCAAATGGGACGATCAGCCGGCCTCGCCCATTGCCGCGCGCGAAGCGGTGCTGCGCGCCGGCTGGATCGCCAATACCGCGCCCTGCGGGCCGACTTACGTCAATCTCGACGCCGGCATGCAGGAGGCAAAGCTCGACGAGCCGGTGGCGCCGATCGACACGGCGCGTTTCATGCCGGAAGTGGCGGGTGCCGCGCCGCCGGCGATGGTCGCCAAAGCCGCCGAGTTGCTGCGCACCGCCAAGCGGCCGGTGATCCTCGCCGGCCGGGTGTCGCGCGATCTTGAGGCCTGGAATGCGCGGGTGGCGCTCGCCGAGCGGCTCGGCGCCCGCGTGGTCACCGATCTGAAAGCAAGCGCCGCGTTCCCGACCGATCATCCGCTGCATGCCGGCGTGCCCGGCTTCATCGCGCCGGTACCGGAAGCGGCCGAAGCGATCCGCGCCGCCGACGTCATCCTCAGCCTCGACTGGATCGACGTCGCCGGCACCTTCAAACATGTCGGCGGCACCAGCGCCAAGATCATCCAGGTCTCGATCGATCACCAGCTGCACAACGGCTGGAGCATGGACTATCAGGCGCTGCCCGCGGTCGACGTGCTGATCGCCTGCGAGCCTGACGTCGCCGTCCCCGCCCTCATCGACGCGCTCGGAACCGCCAAACCGCATCTGGTGCCGACGCGCGCGGCTGAGCCATTCAAGCCAACCGGCGACAAGCTCACCGTCGACTATCTCGCCGACGCGCTTCGCCGCGCGGTCGGCGAGCGGCCGACCACCCTCGCCCATGTCTCGCTGTCCTGGAACGGCGCCTCGTGGCCGTTCCGCCATCCGCTTGACTATCTCGGCGGCGACGGCGGCGGCGGCATCGGCGCCGGTCCCGGGATCACGGTCGGCGCGGCGCTCGCGCTGCAGGGCAGCGGCCGGCTGGTCATCGGCGTCTGCGGCGACGGCGACTTCATGATGGCGGCGACCGCCGTGTGGACCGCGGTGCATTACAAGATTCCGCTGCTCATCGTCGTCGCCAACAACCGCTCCTTCTTCAACGACGAACTGCATCAGGAGCGCGTCGCCCGGATGCGCAACCGCCCGGTGGAAAACCGCTGGGTCGGCCAGCGCATTTCCGAGCCCGACATCGACGTCGCGGCGATCGCCCGGGCGCAGGGCGCGCAGGGCTTCGGCCCGGTGAGCGCGATCGCCGATCTGGCGCCGACGTTTGCCAAGGCCATCGCCGCGGTCGACGCCGGCGCCGTCGCCGTCGTCGATGTGCGCGTCGAGCCCGGCTACACCGCCGCCATGACCGCGGTAATGACGCGCAAGAGCGAATAGGCGCGATGCCGGCCGCGCCGCGCCAGCGAGCCGACGCCATTCTGGTGGTGAACGATATTGTCGTGCGCTACGAGACGGCGGAAGGGCCGGTCGTCGCCGTCGATGACGTGTCCTTCACGGTCAACAGCGGCGAGTTTCTCTCGGTCATCGGCCCCTCCGGCTGCGGCAAGTCGACTTTGTTCAACGTCATCGGCGGCTTGCTCGGCCAGCATCAGGGCACGGTGAGCGTCGCCGGCGAAACCATCACCAGCCCGCACAAGTCGATCGGCATGGTGTTCCAGGAGGAGTCGACATTCCCCTGGCGCACCGTGAGCGACAACGTCGCCTTCCCGCTCGAGCTCGTCGGCATGGACCGCGCCAAGCGCACCGAGCGCGCGCGGCATTTCATTTCACTGGTCGGCCTCGACGGCTTCGAGAACCGCTATCCGGGCGAATTGTCCGGCGGCATGCGCCAGCGTGTGTCGCTGGCGCGCACGCTCGCCTCGGAGCCGAAAATTCTGCTGATGGACGAGCCCTTCGCCGCGCTCGACGAGCAGACGCGGCTCCTGCTCGGCGACAAGGTGCTGCAGATCCAGCAGCAGCTCAAGCAGACCACGCTGCTGATCACCCACAACATCACCGAGGCGGTGCAGATGTCCGACCGCATCCTGGTGATGACCTACCGCCCCGGCAAGGTGAAGCGCATCGTCGATATCGACCTGCCGCGTCCGCGCACGTCGGCCATCGTCGGCAGCGAGGCCTTCGGCCGCTATGTGGCGCAGATCTGGAACGACCTGCGCGAGGAGGCAAGCCGCGGCATGAAGGACGAAGAGACCCACGCGCTGCATCATCATGGGCCGGCGCCATGACCGAAATTGCCGCGGCAAGGCGTCCGAAGACTGACACCATGGCGCCGCAGGCCGTCGGCTTGGGCTCGATCGTCGCCTTTCTGCTGGTCGCCGAGGGACTGATCCGCGCCGGCGTGATCAGCCGCTACATCGTGCCGCCGCCGTCGGAGATCATCGGCAGCTTCTACCGGATCGTGACCGAGGAACACGTCTTCAGCCGCTTCCTGCTCACCGCCGGCGAGTGCCTGGCCGCGAGCATCATGCTGACGGTCACCGGCATCGCCATCGGCGTGGTGATGCAGCGCGTCAGGCTGCTGCAGCAGGCCTGCGAGACCTGGGTCGCGGCGCTCGCCTCGGCGCCGTTCGTGCTGATGTATCCGCTGTTCATGGTGATCTTCGGCCGCAATGTCTGGACCATCATCATCATGGGCTTCGTATCAGGCTTGCCGCCGGTGATCCTGAAAACCATCGAGGGTATTTCCGGCACGCGCAAGGTGCTGATCAATGTCGGGCGCAGCTTCAATCTCACGCCGGATCGCAGCAGTTCTGGAAGATCCTGTTTCCTGCGGCGCTGCCGACGATCTTCGTCGGTCTGCGGCTCGGATTGATCTTCGCGCTGATCAACATCGTCGGCACCGAATTCCTCATCAATTTCGGCGGGCTCGGCCAGCTCATCGAGGATCTGGCCGAGCGCTACGATCTTGGCGGCACCTATGCCGCGATCTGCTTCGTGATTTTGGTGAGCGTGCTGTTCTTCATGGCGCTGGAAAAGGTCGAGCGATGGCTGAGACCGGTCGACTGACGCAAAGCGGCAGCACGCGCGCCGGCAGTAAGCCCGGTGACGCTGCTGCGCGCCGCGATCATCCTCGCGGTGCTGGCGGTGTGGGAATTCCTCGCCCATTCCGGCTGGCTTTACCGTGACGTCGTTCCCTCGCTGCTGTCGATCCTGCGCGCGCTCGTCGACCTGCTCGGCGCATGCCGGCTTCTACCGCAATCTCGGCGTGACCCTCGCCGAGATCGGCGGCGCGCTTGATCGTCGGCGGTCTGTCCGGGCTTGCCGCCGGCATCCTGCTCGGCGCCAACCGCTTTTTGGCCAAAGCCTTCGAATCTTATCTTTATTATCTCGGGCCGACGCCGAAGATCATCTTCTTCCCGGTCCTGATCATGTGGTTCGGCCTCGGCTCCGAATCCAAAGTCGCGCTCGGCACGCTGTCGTGCTTCTTCCCGGTGGCGCTGTCGGTTGCCGCCGGCATGCGCGGCATCGACAAGGTGCTGATCCGGGTCGGCGACAGCTTCCGCGCCAGCACCTGGCAGATGGTGATGAAGATTTATCTGCCGGCCATGCGCCACCCGATCATCAACGGCGTGCGGCTTGGCCTCGGCGTGGCGCTGATCGGCGTGCTGCTGGCGGAAACCAAGCTGTCGAGCGCCGGCATCGGCTTCCTCATCATCCAGGCCTACAGCGTGTTCGATATGCCGCGCATGTACGCCATGCTGATCGTGCTGTTCGTGCTGGCGATCGGCGCCAATGCTCTGATCGGCCGCCTCGGCGGTCTCGACAGTATCAAGCGGGTGTGAAGCCGGCCGCTTTCCACACGGCGCGGTTTTCCGGCGCGGCCATGAACTTTACAAAGGCCGCCGCGGCATCGCCGCTGCCGGCGGTCGCAGCGCCGCCATAGACGATGGTGAGATCGATCCCTGCCGGCAGCGGCCCGACCACAACCAGGCCCTTCACCATGGCAACCTCGCTCGCCGGATAGATGCCGATCTCGGCCTCGCCGCTGGCGACAACCTCGACGCCGCCATCAAGCGCCGGCTTGTGGATCGTTTTCTGGGCGATAGCCTCAGCGATGCCCAGTTCCTGCATCACCTTGCCCAAATGGGTGCCGCTCGGCGTCTTGCCGGGCGTTGCATGCACGATGGAGCGAGCAGCGAGCATAGCCTCGCGGAATTTCTCCTTGGTCGAGATGTCCGGCTTGGCCGAGCCTTCCCTGACCACCACGCTGACGCCGACACTGCCGAAGGTCGCGCGCGCCTCGGCGCGCAGCTTGCCGGCTTTGGCGTAGTTATCGAGGACCGGCACCGGCAATACGAGGACGTCCGCCTTCTCGCCGGCCGCGAGCCTTGCGTCCAGCGCGGCGGTGACTTCGAACACGTAGCTCACCTTGCCGCCGCTCTGTGCCTCGAATTTCGGCGTGAGCACAGCGAACGCGCCCTGTGTTGCGCCGCCGCTGAATACACGAATGTTTGCCGGCGCCGACATGCCGGTCACAGCTTGTAGGTTTCAAACGTCGCCGGGTGAAACAATTCCTCCACCGTCACCAGCCGCGAGGAAAGGCCCTGCGCATGGTGATGGCGCAGGAACGTTTCCAGCGTCTTGCGGTTGGGCGCAACGCCATAGGACCAGAAATCGCGGCCCATCAACGCGCGCGCCTCCATCAGCCGCTCCTCGACGAAGGGCAGCGTCACCTTGGTCGACGACGTGTCGGAAAGCCGCTCCAGCGCGATCACCTTGGCGCGCTCGAAGGCCTTGAGCACGGCGGCCGGCAGCCACGGCTGCTGCTCAACGATCTCGCGGCGCACGCCGACGATATGCATGATCGGGAATATCCCGGTGCGCTTGAAATAGTCCTTGGCGGCGGCGACCGGATCGGCAAACAGCCAGCCGACATGCGGCGCGCCGCGCTCGAAGCACGACGGCACCCGCGGCCCGATGAAGCCGTCGATCTCGCCCGCCTCCAGCATCGCCGACAGCGTGCGCCCTTCCGGCGCGTTCTCCAGCTTGACGTCCTTGGGCAGCGTGATCGCGATCTTCTCCGGCCGCCCCGCCTCCTCCAGCCCGCCGCGGATCCAGTGGATATCCGACGGCTTGACGCCGTGATCGTCCTCGAGAATGGCGCGCGCCCAGACATTTGCCGTGAGTTGATATTCCGGCACGCCGATTTTCTTGCCCTTGAGGTCGGCCGGCTTCTTGATGCGGTCGGTGCGCACATAAATCGAGGTGTGGCGGAAGGCGCGCGAGACGAAAGCCGGCACCCCGACATAGGGGCAGTCGCCCTGCGCGGTCTTCACCGTGAAGCTCGACAGCGACAATTCGCAGATGTCGAATTCGGCATGGCGAAAGGCGCGGAAGAAGATCTCCTCCGGATCGAGCGCCATGAAGACGGGATCAACGCCGTCGATCGCGACCTGCCCGTCGGTCAGCGGCCGCGTGCGGTCATAGTCGCGGACGGCGACGGAGAGATTAAGCCTGGCCATGAGCGTCCCGGATGCGAATTATCCGGGCGCAGTCATAGGCGAAACAACGCGCTTAGCAAAGCCCGCTCGTGAGAGCGCGGGGCTCAGCTCGGCTGCGCCTTGAGGAAATCGCGGAAGCTGCCCTTCTCATAGGCTTTGTCGCGCACGAAACGGAACATCGCGAGGAAATCGTTGGGCCTGAGATAGCCTTGCGTGCGCGCCACCTCGCGTTCGGCCGGCGGCAACGTCTTCAACGTCGCCGCGCTTTCGCGGAAGAACTGGAAGGTCGGCGTGTAACGCACGTTATATTTCGCGGCCAGGTCCTTTTCCCGCAATTCGCTGCCGTCGAAATCGGTGACCTTGAGCGAACCAATAATGTTGAGCTGGGTGACCTCGAAATTCGACTTGATGTAGTCGGCGATCCGCGGTTGCGCGAAGTTGACGAAATGCGTCTCCTTGCAATAGGGGCAGCCCTTGAGCTCCCACATGATGGCAAAGCGCTTGCCTTCCGAATGGGCGGTTTCGAGATCGTCAGCGAGATTGAGGAAGCTTTGCAGAAACCACGGCTCGCGGTAGAGCCCGTCGCCGGTCAGCGTCGGCTCCGCGCGCGCTGGCGCAGCCGCAAGCGCACCGGAGGCGGCGGCGCCAAGCAGCAGGTTTCTGCGCGTCATCGGCATGAGCAAGACCCTGTACTAGCGGACGGGAAACCATGGCGCCAAACTTGTCGTGCCCGGCCGCTCCCGTACATATAAGGTCCTTTCTATATCTTCGCCTCACAGTCCGGTGAATAGCCATGTCTGCCAGCGTTGCGCGCGCCGCATTCCTCGGCATTGCCCTCATCACCGGCGCCGGCGGCGTCAATTCCGGCGCCCAGGCCGACGACCTTGCCGATTTCAACGCGGCGGCGGAGCGAGTGGAAAGTCACAACCGGGTGGCGCTCGGCTATTTGCGCACCGGCAATATCGATCTCGCCTCGGTCGAACTCGATCGGTTGCGCGTTGCTTGGACGACGCTGAACGACCAGTTCGCCGGCAAATGGCCTGCAGTTTTCAAGGACAATATTTTTTCCGTAAAGGTGCGCACCGACATCAGCCTGCGGCTGGTCACGGCCGATATGCTGCTCAATTCCAACCGTGTCGATGGCGCGCGGCAATCGCTCACAGCCATCCGAAGAGATTTTTACGATTGGCGCAAATCGGCCGGCGTCGAGGTTTTGGCTGATTGTATTTACGACGCCAACACCGCTATGGATGCGCTCATGGTTTACAACCAACCCGGCCTCGTTTGGAGCAAGGCTGATACCGCCTCCGGCATCGCCGGAAAATCGGCGTCCTACGGCAATGCACTTGACCGCTGCGACGCGATGGCGGATGAGAACACGCGCAAGAATCCGGAGTTCCGCCGGCTCATCGACGGCGCCAAGGCCAGCATGAAATTTATTTCTCCGGCAATCGCTCAACACGACACAGATCTTCTCCACCGCGTCCTGATCGAGTTGCGTTCGTTCGATAATCTGTTGGCGTTCCGCTTCGGCTAATCCTGGCGCGGACGGCAATCGACACATTCAGCGAATGTGATATATTCGGGACCGCTTAAAACCGAAGGACGCGTTGACCGGCAAATGGAACTACATCGTGTCGAAAGCCACAACCGCTCGATCGATCTCGAACGCATGGTCGACAGCGCCACGCGCGCGAGCGATTTCCTGAAGGCGCTGGCGCACGAAAGCCGGCTGATGATTTTGTGCATTCTCGCCGAGGGCGAGAAATCGGTGGGCGAACTCGAAGACATTCTCGAATTGCGCCAGCCGACGGTGTCGCAGCAGCTCGCGCGGTTGCGCGGCGACGGGCTGGTGTCGACGCGGCGCAATGGCAAGGCCATCTATTACAGCCTCGCCAGCGACGAGGCGCGCACCGTCATCGGCGCCATCTACGATGTGTTCTGCCGCAAGGCGCGCAAGCGCTAGCTCGCCGCCACGTCGATCAGCCGCATCTGCACCCGCTCCTCGCCCTGCCAGCGGTCGATGGCGAGCGAGCCGGCGGCGTGCAACGCGTGCCCGCGGTTATCGATGAGCGCGCGGCCGAGCGGCGTCCCCGCGGCGCGGAAGGCAATCGCGTTGACGAATTTGCCGTCGCCGGACTTAAAGCGCGCGCGGATGTGGTTCTCGCCGACCGGGTCGGCATAGGCGAGCGTATGCGCCGGCAGCGCCAGCACCGGTTCCGGATTGCCGGCGCCATAGGGTCCGGCGCGCGCCAGCAGTTCGCAGAGCGCGACATTCACCGAACCGGCGCTGACGGCGCCGTCGATGCGCAGCGCGCTGTCACGGCGCGCCGTCTCGACCGTAGGCGCCAGCGCCTCTTCAAGATACGCGCGGAACGCGCCGAGCGCGTCCTTGCGCAGCGTAATCCCCGCGGCCATGGCGTGACCGCCGCCCTTGAGCAGCAAGCCGTCACGCACCGCCTGGCGCACGGCGCGGCCGAGATCGACCCCGGCGATGGAGCGGCCCGAGCCGGTGCCGGTGCCGCCCGGTTCCAGCGCAATGGCAAAAGCCGGCCGCCCGTAGCGTTCCTTCAGCCGCGCGGCAACGAGACCAACGACGCCCGGATGCCAGCCTTCCGCGGCCGTCACCACCACCGCGCCCTTCTCCTCGAGCCCGAGCGCGGCAAGCGCTTCCGCCTCGGCCTGCGCCACAGCCGCCAGCTCGATCTGCTGACGCTCGCGATTGAGCCGGTCGAGCTCGGCGGCGATACGCGCGGCTTCGCTCGCGTCCTCCTCCAAGAGCAGGCGCACGCCGAGATCGGCGCGGCCGATGCGGCCGCCGGCATTGATGCGCGGCCCGAGCAGGAAGCCGAGATGCCAGGGTTCCGGCGGACCGGAAAGCCGCGCCGCATCCATCAGCGCGGTCGTGCCGACATGGTCGCGGCGACGCAGCGCGATCAGGCCCTTGGCGACAAAGGCGCGGTTAAGCCCGGTGAGCGGCACCACATCGGCGACGGTGCCCAGCGCCACCAGATGCAGCAGCGACAGCAGGTCGGGTTCCGCCCGCGCGGCCCAGTAATCGCGGCGACGCAATTCCCGGTTCACCGCGACCAAAGTGAGAAACACCAGGCCCACCGCGGCGAGCTGGCCGAGCCCGGACAGATCGTCGGCGCGGTTTGGATTGATGATGGCAACGGCCGGCGGCAGTTCTTCGTCGGCCTGATGATGATCGATCACCACCGTGTCGAGGCCGAGCTTTTTCGCCTCGCTGAGCGCTTCGATGCTGGTGGTGCCGCAATCGACGGTGACCAGCAGCGTCACGCCGCGCTCCGCGAAGGAGCGGATGGCGTCCACATTCGGCCCGTAACCCTCGAAGATGCGGTCGGGAATATGCACGATCGGATCGAGCCCGCATTGCCGCAAATAGCGGGCAAGCAGAGCCGAGGCCGTGGCGCCGTCGACATCGTAATCGCCAAAGATGGCAATGCTCTCGCTGCGCTGGATTGCGTCGGCGATGCGCCCTGACGCAACGTCCATCGCCGTGAGCACATGCGGGTCCGGCATCAGCCGGCGCACGCTTGGATCGAGATAGGCCTCGACTTCATCCGGCTCGACGCCGCGCCCGGCGAGCACGCGCGCCAGCAGTTCCGGCAGCCCGTGGCGCTGCGCAATTGTCACGGCACGCGTCTGCCCGCGCGCATCGAGACGGTCGCGCCAGGCGCGTCCGGTCGTCGAGCGTTCGACACCGAGAAAGTAATGTTCCGGCGCCGTCAGCGCCGTTGCGGGCAAGGCCGCCATTGGTCACCACTCCGCCGCCGGCGGGATGCTACGCAAGACCAGCCGCCGGAAAGTCAGTCGCGCTTGAACTTTGCCTGCAGACGATGCTCGGCGCGTACCCAGCGCACTGTGCCGGTCACCGAGCGCATCACCACGGTCTCGGTCTCGATGATGTCGCTGTTGAACTTGACGCCCTTGAGCATATTGCCGTCGGTGACGCCGGTTGCGGCGAACACGCATTCGCCCTTCACCATGTCCTTGATGCCGTATTTCTTGCGCGGATCCTTGACGCCCATTTTCGCCGCGCGCGAGCGCTTTTCCTCGCTGTCGAGCACCAGCCGGCACTGCATCTGGCCGCCGATGCAGGCGAGCGCCGCCGCCGCCAGCACGCCTTCCGGCGCGCCGCCGATGCCCATGTAAATATCGATGCCGGTGGTCTCCGGCTGCGCGGTGTGGATGACGCCGGCGACGTCGCCGTCGGTGATCAGCGACACGGCGGCGCCTGCCTTGCGCACCGCCGCGATCATGTCGGCGTGGCGCGGGCGGTCGAGAATGAGCGCGGTGATGGCGTCGGGCTTGACGCCCTTGGCCTTGGCCAGCCGCGCGATCATCTCGCCCGGCGGCAGATCGAGATCGACCAGGTCTTTCGCATAGCCGGGCCCGACCGCGATCTTTTCCATATAGACGTCCGGCGCGTTGAGCAGCGTGCCGCCTTGCGCCATGGCCATGGTGGCGATGGAGCCCGGCATGTCCTTGGCGCAGAGCGTGGTGCCTTCGAGCGGGTCGACGGCGATATCGACTTTCGGCCCTTTGCCGGTGCCGACGTTCTCGCCGATGAACAGCATCGGCGCCTCGTCGCGCTCGCCCTCGCCGATCACCACCGTGCCGTCGATCGGCAGCTTGCCGAGCTCGCGGCGCATGGCATCGACCGCCGCCTGGTCGGCCTCCTTCTCGTTGCCGCGCCCGCGCAGGCGCGCGGCCGCCACCGCCGCGCGCTCGGTGACGCGCACAATTTCGATCGAGAGGATGCGATCCAGCACCTCGGATTGCTCGCTCGAAGCCATCACGCTCTCCTAGTTCTTCTCGATACGGATCACTTGCGGGCGCCCTGAGATCACCCTATCGCGGGTGACCGCGGCAAGGGCTTTGCGCACGGCATCCTCGGTCGTTGCATAAGTTATGAGGATAACGGGGACGGAACCGCCCTTCCCGCCGCCCGCGGGGCTTTTCTGGTCGTGGCGCTGCACAATCGATTCCAGCGATATGTCCTGCTCGGCAAGCCGGGTGGCTATCGTCGCCGCGGTGCCGGGCTTATCGCGCGCCTGCAACCGGATGTAATAGCCGCCTTCGTGACGCTGCATCGGCGCCTTGCGCACGGCTTTGAGCTTTTCGCTCGGCCAGCCAAAGGGCGCGGTGCGCACGCCGCGGGCAATGTCGCCGATATCGGACAAGACCGCCGAAGCCGTCGCCGCGCCGCCGGCACCGGGGCCAACGAGCGTCAACGGATTGATGCCTTCGGCATCGATGGTCACGGCGTTAGTGACGCCCATCACCTGGGCGATGGCTGAATCCTTGCGCACCATGGTCGGATGCACGCGCTGTTCGATGCCCTGCGGCGTCTTCACGGCGACGCCCAGCAGCTTCACGCGATAGCCAAGCTCGTCGGCGGCGGAAAGATCGGCCGGGGCGATCGAGGAAATGCCTTCGACATAGATCGCTCTCTGATCGACCTTGGTGCCGAAGGCAAGCGAGGCGAGGATCGCAAGTTTCTGCGCGGTGTCGTGGCCTTCGACGTCGAATGTCGGGTCGGCCTCGGCATAGCCAAGGCGCTGTGCCTCTTTCAGACATTCGGCAAAGGACAATTTGTCCTGCTCCATGCGGGTGAGGATGTAATTGCAGGTGCCGTTGAGGATGCCGTAGATGCGCGCGAAGGAATTGCCGGCCAGGCCTTCGCGCAAGGTCTTCACGATCGGGATGGCGCCGCCGACCGCCGCCTCGAAATTGAGCGCCACAAGATGTTTCTCGGCAAGCGCGGCAAGCTTGACGCCGTGTTTGGCGAGCAGCGCCTTGTTGGCGGTGACCACCGACTTGCCGGACGCGAGCGCCGCCTCGATCGCGCTTTTTGCCGGATCGCCCGAGCCGCCGATCAGCTCGACGAACACGTCAATGCCGGGCTCGCGTGCCAGCGTAACGGGGTCGGAAAACCACTTCATCTTTTTCAGGTCGACGCCGCGGTTCTTGGCCTTGGCGCGCGCGCAGACCGCCACCACGTCGATGCGCCGGCCGCAGCGGGCGACCAGCGCCTCGCGCTGGCGCGCAACCTGGGCAACCAGCGCGGCGCCGACCGTGCCCAAACCGGCGACACCAACTTTCAGAGTCTGCGTCATGAATCAGCGCCGCGTGGCGAGCGGAACCACGTTGTGGAGTTTTTCCGGCCCGGTTTTGAGGAAGCGGCCGACATTGCGCGCGGCCTGGCGGATGCGCTGCTCGTTTTCCACCAGCGCGATGCGCACGTGGCCTTCGCCGTATTCGCCGAAGCCGATGCCGGGGGAGACGGCGAGATCGGCCTTCTCGACCAGCAGCGTGGCGAACTCCACGCTGCCGAGGCTCTTGAACGGGTCCGGGATCGGCGCCCAGGCAAACATCGAGGCGCGCGGGCTCGGCACATGAAAGCCGGCGCGGTCGAAGCTCTCCACCAGCACGTCGCGGCGGCGCCTGTAGGTCTCGCGCATCTCTTTGATGCAGTCGTCCGGACCATTGAGCGCCGCGGTCGCCGCCACCTGGATCGGCGTAAAGGCGCCATAGTCGAGATAGGATTTGACGCGGCCGAGCGCGGCGATCACCCGCTCATTGCCGACGGCAAAGCCGATGCGCCACCCCGGCATCGAATAGGTCTTCGACATCGAGGTGAATTCGACCGCGATGTCGATCGCGCCCGGCACCTGCAGCAGCGATGGCGGCGGATTGTTGTCGAAATAGACTTCGGCATAGGCCAGATCCGACAGCACCAGGATGCCGTGCTTCTTGGCGAAGGCGACGAGGTCCTTGTAAAAATCGAGGCTCGCCACATAGGCCGTCGGATTGGCCGGATAGCAGACCACCACCGCGGTCGGCTTCGGGATCGAATGCACGATCGCGCGCTCGAGCGTGTGGAAAAAATTCGGCGTCGGCTCCGAAGGCACCGAGCGGATGGCGCCGCCCGCCATCAGGAAGCCGAAGGCGTGGATCGGATAGCTCGGGTTGGGCACCAGCACGACGTCACCCGGCGCGGTGATCGCCTGCGCCACATTGGCGAAGCCTTCCTTGGAACCCAAGGTGGTGACGATCTGCGTCTCGGGATTGAGCTTGACGCCGAAGCGGCGCTCGTAATAGGCGGCCTGCGCGCGGCGCAAACCCGGGATACCGCGCGAGGCCGAATAGCGGTCGGTGCGCGGCTTGCCCAGGGTGTCCTTGAGCTTCTCGATGACATGCGCCGGCGCCGGCAAATCCGGATTGCCCATGCCGAGATCGATGATGTCGGCGCCGCCATTGCGCGCGCGCGCTTTCGCCCGGTTCACCTCTTCGAACACATAAGGCGGCAAACGGCGGATGCGGTAGAAGTCGTCCATCGCTCAAACCTTTAACTCGTCCGCCACTGCCCCTTGCCAGTCGGCGGCGTTAAATCCCGGCTGGCTTTTATCACGGGTTCGGCTTGCTGCCAGTGGCCCCGGTCGTATTTGCCTCTGCCGGCTGCTCTTTCGCGGTTTGCGCGGCGTTTTTGCCGGACTTGGTCGATGAATTGGCCTTTTGCCCCTGCTGCCGGTCACGGACATTTTCCAGGTCTTTCTCCATCTGCACCTGTTGCTCATCCGTTAACGGCTGGTCCGGCCGCTGCGGCGGCATGTCGTGCACAGCGGGATATTGATAGGCGACCGCCGGCCGCGCCGGGGCATCCGCCGGTTCGTCGACGCTGGCCGGCAAGCGTTCGAGTACGCTGCCAGCCGAGCAGCCGGCGAGCGCCGCGGCCAGGGCTATGGCGGCCAAAATCGCTGCGCAGTCGCTTCGCTGCATATTGAGCAGCCCCTCCGGCCGGGAAATCGATGCGGACTCAATGGATTGTATCACAGGCCGACTATCGGGCTAATATGGCGCCAACAAGGTTAGGTGCGCCGGGCATGGAGCGGCGCGCTAGAACATCCGGTCCGCGCCTTATGGGAGGATGCGGATCGGACCATCTGGGCGGAAACGGTTAGCTATGGACAAGCCCACCCAAGAGCCGGCGAAAGAGCTCACCAAGCTCAGCGAAGTCGATATCGAGGCCTTCGCCAGCAATCTCGCTCGCGTGGTGGAAGAAGGCGGCAAAGCGCTCGCCGCGTATATGAAGCCGCGCGAGGAAGGCAAGATCAAGAGCGAGCTCGCCGAGGACGTGGCCGATGTGGTGAAGACACTCGGCCAAATTACCGAATATTGGCTGTCCGATCCGCAACGCGCCGTCGAATTGCAGGCAAGCCTCGGCCGCGCCTATCTCGATTTGTGGTCCGGCGCGGTCAAGCGCATGGCCGGCGAGACCGCCGCACCGGTCGCCTCCCCCGATCCCAAGGACAAGCGCTTCGCCGACCCGGAATGGTCGCAGAACCAGTTCTTCGATTTCCTCAAGCAGGCCTATCTGCTCACCGCGCAATGGGCCGACCGCCTGGTCAAGAACGCCGAAGGTGTGGACGAGCATACACGGCAGAAGGCGGAGTTTTACGTCAGGCAGATCGCCAACGCGATCTCGCCGTCAAATTTCGTGCTGACCAACCCCGAATTGTTGCGCGACACGCTCTCGTCCAATGCCGGCAATCTTGTGCGCGGCATGCACATGCTCAGTGAGGACATCAAAGCCGGCCAAGGTCATCTCAGGATCCGCCAGTCCGATCTCAATGCATTCGAAGTCGGCCGCAATCTGGCGCTGACGCCCGGCAAGGTGATCTTTCAGAACGACCTGATGCAGCTCATTCAATACGAGGCGACGACCAAGGAGGTGCTCAAGGTTCCGCTCCTGATCGTGCCGCCCTGGATCAACAAGTTTTACATTCTCGATCTCACGCCGGACAAATCCTTCATCAAATGGTGCGTCGACAATGGGCTCACCGTGTTCGTGATCTCCTGGGTCAATCCCGACGCCCACCTCGCGGGCAAGAGCTTCGAAGAGTACATGAAGGAAGGCGTGATCGCCGCACTCGATACCGTCGAAGCGGCGACCGGCGAGAGACAAGTCAACGCGATCGGCTATTGCGTCGGCGGCACGCTTTTGTCGATCACGCTTGCTTATCTCGCCGCCAAGAAACAGGACCGCGTGCTCTCCGCCACGCTATTCGCCGCACAGGTCGATTTCACGTATGCCGGCGATCTGCTGGTCTTCGTCGACAAGGAGCGCATCGCGCAGCTGGAAGAGCATATGAAGGAACAGGGCTATCTCGAAGCCTCGCGCATGGCCAATACCTTCAACATGCTGCGCTCCAACGATCTGATCTGGCCCTACGTGGTCAACAATTACCTGCGCGGCAAGAAACCCTTCCCCTTCGATATTCTCTACTGGAACGCCGATGCGACGCGCATGCCGCCGGCCAATCACTCGTTCTATTTGCGCAACTGCTACCTCGAAAACAATCTCGCCAAGGGCAAGATGCAGCTCGACGGCGTCAAGCTCGATCTGCATGACGTCAAGGTGCCGGTTTACAATCTCGCCACGCGCGAGGATCACATCGCCCCAGCAAAGTCGGTGCTGGTTGGCTCAAAATTTTTCGGCGGTCCGGTGAAATTCGTGCTCGCCGGCTCCGGCCATATCGCCGGCGTGATCAACCCGCCCGGCAAGGCAAAATATCAGTATTGGACGGGCGCCGCGCCCCGCGGTCCCGACCTCGGCAAATGGCTCGACAAGGCCAAGGAGCACCACGGCTCCTGGTGGCCCGATTGGCTCGAATGGCTCAAATCGCACGATGGCGACACCGTCCCGGCGCGCCCTCCCGGCGGCGGCAAATTCAAGCCGATCGAGGACGCGCCGGGCTCTTACGTCAAAGTGCGTGACTAAGCCGCCTACTCCATCGCGATCCGCGCGCCGGTTGCACCGTTGAGCAGCCGCTTGAGGTGGAAGCTCGCCAAATGATCGTCAGCGTATTTGCCGACATGGGCGGCGAATGCCGCCATGGCGCCGGGATCGTTTGCTTCCAGTTTGGCAAATGCGTCGAGATAACTCTTCGTCGACGCGTCGTCGTACTGCTGCACCGTTAGCGGCTCGAAGGCACACAGCGTTTCCGACCGGCCCCTGAGCAGAAGGTCGCCCACCGGACGGCCACGGAAATCCTTCGCCTTTTCCGCGAGGAAAGCACTGACGCAAATGCGGCTGCCGAGTTGCTTATTGGCCGCCTCCAGCCGCGCCGCGATGTTGATCGTGTCGCCATAGGCCGTGTAGTCGAAAAAGCGCCCGCCGCCGAAATTGCCGACAATGGCCGGCCCGGCGTGGACGCCGACGCGCGTGACGCCCAGTGCAATGCCCTTTTGCTGCCAACGCTGGCGCAGCGATTGGGCGAATTCGTCCAGCGCCAGGGCACAGGCAATTGCGCGCGCGGCGTGGTCCGGCTGCTCGCCCGGCGCGCCGAACAGTACATGCAAGGCATCGCCGACGATCTTTGCCACGGTTCCCTCGTGCGCGAACACGATGTCGGTCATGCCGACGACGTAATCGTTGAGCAGCGGCCCGAGCACATCCGGCTCGAGCGTCTCCACGAGCGCCGTAAAGCTGGCAATGTCGGTGAACAAAGTCGCAATTTCGCGCCGTTGCCCGCCGAGATCGACCGCATCCGCATCGCTGGCAAGCTGCTCGGCCAGATTGGGCGAGAAGTAGCGCGAAAGCGATGCATGCGCCCGTTCGGCCGCCGCCTGGCGCTGCCGCGCTTCGCGCAAGGCGTCGACATGCCGGATGGTTTTGGCGATCGTCGCCTCGAAATCGGAAAAGTCGATCGGCTTGGTCAGGAAATCGAAGGCGCCACGGTTCATCGCCGTACGGATGTTGGCAATGTCGCCATAGGCCGACACGATGATTGTCGAAAGCTTGTCTTCGCCCTCCTGCAGCTTCTGCAGAAGCGACAGCCCGTCCATCCTCGGCATGTTGATGTCGGTGACCACCAGATCAACGTCCTGGTTCGCTTCCAGCACGTTGAGCGCCTCGACGCCGTCGCGCGCAAACAGAAAGCTGACGGCGCCGCCGCGGACCTGGTGCCGGAACTTCTGCTGAATGAGCGCTTCCAGATCCGGCTCGTCGTCGACAACCAGGATCCGCGCGGTCATGCGGCGCGTTCGACCCGCGTATCGATTTCGTCGCGGAGCGTGCCGAAATCGATGGGCTTGGTCAGCAGTGCCTCGGCGCCGCTTTCCAGCGCCGTGCGCTTGGTTTCCGCATCGCCATAGGCGGTGATCATGATGATCGGGACATCCGGCCGCATCGCCTTGGCCTTCGGCAGCAGCTCAAGCCCGCTCATGCCCGGCATGTTGATGTCGGACAGGATGAGGATGAGCGACTGGTTGCCGGCCGCGGTAATGCGGGCAAGCGCCTCGCTCGCGGATTGCGCGAATTCCATCAAAAACCGCCCGGAGCGAAGATCGTGGCGGAAGTGCTGACGAAACAGCGTTTCCACGTCCGGTTCATCGTCAACCACAAGAATGAGAAGACTCACGCGCGCCCTCCTGATTTAGCCATGGCTGCCGCCTTGCGTGGCAGCACAATCCTGAATTCGGTGAATTCGCCCGGCCGCGTATCGACGTCGATGGAACCGCTGTGCTGCTTGACGATGATATCGTAACTCAGCGAAAGGCCAAGGCCCGTCCCCTCGCCGGCCGGCTTTGTCGTGAAGAAAGGATTGAACATCTTTTCCTTCACTTCGGCGGGGATGCCGGTTCCATTGTCTCGAATTCGGATCTCGACGCTGTCGCCGAGGTTCTTGGTCGCCGCGCTGAGGGTGGGTTCATAGTCGCGGCCATTGGCCTCCGCCTTGCGTTTGGTCGCGGCGTAAAAGCCGTTGGAAATCAGGTTGAGCAGCACGCGCGTGATTTCCTGCGGGAACAGGTCGACCTCGCCCGCCGCCGGATCGAAAGAGCGTTGCAGGGTGATGTTGAAGCCCTGCTTTTCGGCGCGCGCGCCGTGATAGGCGAGGTTGAGACTTTCCTCGACGACCGCATTGATATCGATGGGCCGATGCTCGCCCGAGCCCTGACGCGAATGCAACAGCATGTTCTTGACGATCGAATCGGCGCGTTTGCCATGCTGCACGACCTTGTCGAGATTGCCCTTGAGCATGCCCTCGATTTCATCGACTTGGCCGCGCAACTTGTCGTCAAGTTTGGCGCCGGCCAGCGCCTCGCGCAATTCGTCGACAAGTTCGATCGATATCGCGGAAAAATTGTTGACGAAATTGAGCGGGTTCTTGATCTCGTGTGCGATGCCGGCGGTGAGCTGGCCAAGCGAGGCAAGTTTCTCCGTTTGCACGAGGCGGTCCTGCGCGGTGCGCAACTCCTGCAGAGACTTTTCCAGTTCGCTCGTCCGCATCTCCACCTTCTTTTCCAGGTCGGCATAGGATTCCTGCAGCCGCCCGGCCATATCGTTGAACTGATCGGCAAGCGCCTCGAGCTCATCACCGGTCTTGACCGATATGCGTTGTGCAAGATCGCCGCCGCCGATGCGCGCGGCGCCGGCCTGCAAGGCTGTGATCGGCACCACCATACGGCGCGCGAGGAATATGCCGGCAACCGCCGCAAGACAGAGCGCGGCGAACAGGACAAAGGCAGCGCGCCACATGGAGGCGATGAGCGGCTGATACGCCTCGTCCAAAGGCAGTTCGACGAACACTGTCCAACCGAGCGGTGCAACCGGCGCAAAGGCGGTCAGCACTTCGCGGCCCTGGATATCGGTCGCGGTCTGCAGGTCGTTGACGGCATTGTCGGTCTTTGCCCGCAGCGCGGCCTGAACCTGGGCGAGCTTGGTCATATCGGTATTGCGCAGCACGAGGCTGATGTCCGGATGCGCGATCAGGCGGCCTTGCGTATCCACCACATAGGCCTGCCCGTGTTCGCCGACCCTGATTTTCGACACCACATCCCAGATCAGCTTGAGATTGACTTCGGCGACGCTGACGCCGGCTTCACGACGCGTGCCGGCGAGCGACAAGGTCATGTAGGGCTCGGAGCCGCGGCGGAAATAGACCGGGCCGTAATAGACCTTGTTCTTTACCGCTTCGGTAAATTTCGGATCCTTCGACATATCGGTGCCGCTGCCGACCACATCCATAGCCAGCCGCGAGACACGCAGTTGTTCCTTGCCGCTGGCATCGATCTGCGCCAGTTCGGTGATGGCCGGAACCTGACGCAGCAGGCGCAAGGCGTCGAAGCGGCGTTGCTCGGGCGTCTCGGCCGACCACGGCAATTGCGTCGTCCAGCCGACTTGGCTTTCGATTTCCTTGACGAACTCGCTGATCTTGGCCGCGGCCGCCTCGGCTTGCCCGTGCTGGATCTGGATTAGCGTGTCCCGATGTTCGCGATACGACACCCAAATCTCGAAGATGCCGTTGATCAGCAGCGCCACGCAAACAACGGCAACGAACAGCCCGGCATATTTGAGGAACAGCCGGCTGCGGATTTTCCGCGGCGCCGCTTGATCCGTCATTCGATGACCTCGTCAGCCAGGGCCGCTACCGTATTCGGCACCGTGAGATTCATTGCCTCGCCGTCTCCCGGGAACCGGCGACCCCGTCAACAATAACAGCTAACGACCGCGCCGTATGCTATTTCCCGCGCACGGCGGCTCTAGAAAATGCTAGAATTTTGGCCTTAACGAAAGGCGTGGGCTTTAAAGAGACATGCGGAGCGGTTGTTTACAACGGCGCGAATTCATCACGCTTCTCGCCGCCGCAGCGGCGGTCCGGCCGTTCGCCGCCCGCGCGCAGCAGCCGAATATGCCGGTCATCGGTCTGCTCGGCACGTCATCGGTGGAAGAAGCCCTGACCGTGACCAACGCGCTGCGTGAGGGCTTGAAAGAATCCGGTTTCGATGAGGGCCGCAACCTGACCATCGAATATCGCTGGGCGCACGGCAACGACGATCGCTTGCCGGCATTGGCGGCGGAACTGGTCAAAGCCGAGGTTTCGCTGATCGTCACCACCGGCGCGGAGCCCTCGGCGCTTGCGGCAAAGGCGGCAACGAACAAGATCCCCGTCGTCTTCGTCGTCAACGGTGATCCAATCAGCATCGGGCTAGTCGACAGCCTCAACCGGCCGGGCGGCAATGCCACCGGCATGAGTCTGTTTGCTTCGTCGCTGGAGGCGAAGCGGCTCGAGATGTTGCGGGAGATGGTGCCGAAAACGCCATTGATCGCTGTTTTGGTGAACCCGGATTACGCGGACACCGATTTCCAGGTGGGCGGTCTGGAAACGGCAGCGAGCACCAGCGGTCAAAAGATCGACGTGCTGAACGCGCGCAGCGAGCACGATATCGACACCGCCTTCACGTCCATCGCCAAGGAGAAGGCCGGCGCGCTGCTTGTTGCGGCGGACCCGCTGTTTAACCGGCTGCACAATCAAGTTGTCGGGCTGGCGACGCGCTACAAAATTCCGGCGATCTATGAATCGCGGGAGTTTGTCGGCGCCGGCGGCTTGGCGAGCTAC
The DNA here is from genome assembly GCA_963742385.1 of uncultured Alphaproteobacteria bacterium. Taxonomy (GTDB): domain Bacteria; phylum Pseudomonadota; class Alphaproteobacteria; order Rhizobiales; family Xanthobacteraceae; genus Pseudolabrys. The sequence continues at coordinate 154,040 of CAVULS010000008.1, forward strand.
GGCGCGAGCATCACGGCCGCGTATCGCGGAGCCGGCGCCTATGCCGGCCGCATTCTCAAAGGGGCAAAGCCCGCCGATTTGCCGATCCAGCTGCCGACGACGTTCGAGCTGGTCGTCAATCTCAAGGCTGCCAAAGCCATCGGTCTTGGGATTTCGCCGATCTTCCTCGCCCGCGCCGACGACGTGATCGAGTGATGCCGCGTTAGGACGCGAGTTTCACCGGCACCTTCAGATAGCGCACGCCGTTGGCTTCCGCAGGCGGAAACTTGCCGGCGCGAATATTGACCTGGATCGACGGCAACAGCAGCAACGGCGCGGCGAGCTTGGCGTCACGGGCGGTGCGCATGGCGACGAAGTCCGCCTCGCTGACGCCTTCGTGCACGTGAACGTTACGCGCCTTCTCCTCGCCGACCGTGGTCTCCCAGGCATATTGGTCGCGGCCGGGCGCCTTGTAGTCGTGGCACATGAACAGCCGCGTCGCCGCCGGCAGCGACAGGATGCGCTGGATCGAGCGGTAGAGCGCGTGGGCGTCGCCACCGGGAAAATCCACGCGCGCGGTGCCGTAGTCGGGCATGAACATGGTGTCGCCGACAAAGACCGCGTCGCCGATCTTGTAGGAGACGCAGGCCGGCGTATGGCCGGGCGTGTAGATCACTTCGCCGTCAAGCTTGCCGATCTTGAAGTGCTCGCCGTCCTTGAACAGGTGATCGAATTCCGTGCCCTCGCCCGACACATCCATGGCGTTGAACACCGGGCGGAAGATGCGCTGCACGTCGCGGATATGTTCGCCGATGCAGATCTTGGCGCCGGTCTTGAGCTTGATGTAGGGGGCGCCGGAAAGATGATCGGCATGGGCGTGCGTCTCCAGCACCTGGCCGAGCTTGATGCCGAGCTTTTTTGCCTCGGCGAGAATGGCGTCGGCGGAATCGAAGGTCGCCTTGCCGCTGCGGAAGTCATAGTCGAGCACGGGATCGATCACCGCGCCTTCCTTGGTCGCGGCGTCCCAGACCAGATAGCTCACCGTGTTGGTCGGCTCGTCAAAGAAGGCCCGGATCTCGGGCTTGGCGGACGCCGGCATGGCTTGCTCCTCTCTCATTCGCTCTTCGCCTTGCGGACAGGCTTGACTTATATATTAGCGAAACATAATTTAGCAATATCTAATCTACGGAACCCTCCCGATGTCGTCACAGACCTTACGGCGCCCGCGGCCGATTATGGATAGCGGCATCGCCGACCTCGAGCGCAAGGCGGCGGAAGCGGTGCAGCTGTTGAAGCTGCTCGCCAACGAAAACCGGCTGCTCATCCTGTGCCGGCTGATGCTGGCGCGCGAAATGTCGGTCAATGAATTGGCCGACGCCGTGGGCTTGAGCCAATCGGCGCTATCGCAGCATCTCGCCAAGATGCGCGAGGACGGCTTGCTCGCCACGCGGCGCGAGGCGCAGACCGTGTTCTACCGCATCGCCGATCCGAACGCCGCGCGCCTGCTGGCGCTGCTCAAGGCCATCTATTGCCCATGATCGGGCGGCAAGCCAACGACTGCAACACGAGGACGCGACTGCAATGAGCATTGTCCAAAGCATCAACCCCGAACAGGCCGCGCAACTGGTCAAGCAGGGCGCCGTGCTGATCGACATCCGCGAAGCCAACGAGTACGCCAACGAGAACATTCCCGGCGCGCGGCATCATGCATTGTCGCAGATCGACGCCAGCCACCCGCTGCGCGCCGGCGATACGGTGCTGATCTATCATTGCAAGTCCGGTGGCCGCACCAACGCGAACGCAGCGCGGCTGGCGGCGGCGTCCGGCAATTGCGAGGTTTATCTCTTGGGCGGCGGCATCGAAGCCTGGAAACACGCCGGCCTGCCGACCTCTGTTTCACCCGGCCGCTGCCGCCAACGACACCGGCCGACCGCAACGCGGCCTATTGCGCCGGCTGGGCTCGTTGTTCAGCTGAGCAAACAGCGCGCTTCGCGGGGCGCTGCCGCATAACCGGAGACAACCGCCTTGCACATCGTGCTCGCCATTGCCTCCGGCAGCGTGGTCGGTTTCACGCTCGGCCTCGTCGGCGGCGGCGGCTCGATCATGGCGGTGCCGCTCTTGGTTTACGTGGTCGGCGTGCGCTCGCCGCATGTCGCCATCGGCACCAGCGCCATTGCGGTCGCGGCGAGCGCCGCCGCCAATCTCGCCGGCCACGCCCGCGCCAAGACGGTGAAATGGTCGTGTGCGCTGGTCTTTGCCGCATCCGGCATTGTCGGCGCCGCCGGCGGCGCCCAACTCGGCAAGATGGTGGACGGCACCCGCCTGCTGACGCTGTTCGGCGTGCTGATGGTGGTCGTCGGCCTATTGATGCTGCGGCCGCGCAAATCCGGCAGCAATCCGGACGTCAAGCTCACCCGCGAAAGCATGCCGAAACTGCTGCCGCTGCTCATCGGCACCGGTTTCCTGGTCGGCGCATTGTCCGGCTTTTTCGGTATCGGCGGCGGTTTCCTCATCGTGCCGGGACTGATCGGGGCGACCGCCATGCCGCTGATCAACGCCATCGGCTCGTCGCTGGTTTCGATCACCGCCTTCGGTTCGACCACGGCGCTAAGCTATGCCTGGTCAGGCCTTGTCGACTGGCCACTCGCCTTTCTGTTCATCATCGGCGGCGCGTTTGGCGGCTTGTTCGGCATCCGGCTCGCCAGGCATCTCTCCGGCCATAAGCATGCGTTGTCGCTGACCTTTTCCGGCATCGTCATCGCGGTCGGAATTTATGTGATCATCCGCTCGCTCTCGACGTGACGGCCGCGACTTTCCCCGGCCCATCGACTAGACTTTGCCCACCTGGAAATCCTCACGAACGGAGGCTGGCCATGTCGGGTGAATTGAAGTGGCTGATATTCACGGTGATTTTCACCGGCATATTGTGGATACCCTACATCCTTGATCGCATCATGGTGCGTGGCCTGCTGGGCGCGATCGCGAACCCCTCGCCCGACGACAAGCCGCAATCGACTTGGGCGGTCCGTTTGGAAGCGGCGCATTACAACGCGGTCGAGAACCTGGTGATTTTCGCCAGCTTGGTGCTTGTGCTCAACGCCATGCACTTTTCAACGTCGACCACGGTGCTCGCTTGCGCGGTCTATTTCTGGGCGCGGCTGGCGCACGCCGTCGTCTATCTGCTCGGCATTCCGGGGCTGCGGACACTGGCTTTCGCCGTTGGCTTTTTGGCGCAGGCGGTGCTGGCGCTGGCCGCGCTCGGGTTGATGTAAGGCGTTTCAGCGCTGCGGTGTGGCGCACTCGGCAATCGCGCGCGTGTCACACCCCTTCGGCAGCGTGCCGAAGGCGCCGCCGCGCTCCTCACCGAGCCGCGAAGCGCAGAAGGCGTCGGCTACCGCCGGCGGCGCATGCCTGATCAGCAGCGCCGCCTGCAGCGCCAGCACCAGGTCACGCACCAAAGCGCGGGCCTGCGACTCATCGTTGCGCTCGGGCGCGGCAAGTTGCTTGAGCAACCGCGTCACAAATGATTTCAGCCGCGCATCGTTGCCTTCGTCGAGTTCGTGCCGCAAGACGTCGGCGATATTCGGCACCCGGCCGATGGCGCGCAGCACGTCGAGGCACATGATATTGCCGGAGCCCTCCCAGATCGAATTCACCGGCGCCTCGCGGTAAAGCCGCGGCATGATGCTCTCCTCGATGTAGCCGGAGCCGCCGAGCACCTCCATCGCCTCGTAAGTGAGATAAGGCGCGCGCTTGCAGATCCAGAATTTCGCCGCCGGCGTCACCACGCGGCGGAACACCTGCGCCGCCTCGTCGTCCTCGTCATAGGCGCGCGCCAGGCGGAAGGTGAGCACGGTTGCCGCCTCGCATTCGAGCGCGAGATCCGCGAGCACATTGGTCATCAGCGGCTGGTCGATCAGCTTCTTCTGGAACGCGGTGCGGTAGCGCGCATGATGCACGGCCTGCGCTACCGCCTGCCGCATCAGCGCCGAGGAGCCGATGCAGCAGTCGAGCCGCGTGTAATTGCCCATCTCGATGATGGTCGGAATGCCGCGGCCTTCCTCGCCGACCAGCTGCGCGAAGGCGCCGTCGAACTCGACTTCGCTCGAGGCATTGGAGCGGTTGCCGAGCTTGTCCTTGAGCCGCAGGATGCGGATCGCGTTGCGCCCGCCGTCCGGTGTCCAGCGCGGCATCAGGAAGCAGCTCAAGCCCTTCGCCGCTTGCGCCAGCACCAGGAAGGCGTCGCACATCGGCGCCGACATGAACCATTTGTGCCCGTGGAGCCGGAACGAGCCGTCGCCCGCCGGCTCGGCGCGCGTTGAGTTGGTGCGCAGATCCGAGCCGCCCTGGTTCTCGGTCATGCCCATGCCGAGCAGCGCCGCGGTCTTGTCCTTGACCGGGATAAAGCGGCGGTCGTAGTCGCGGCCGAAAATCTTCGGCAGCCACTGCTTGGCGATTTCCGGAGCGTGCCGCAAGGTCGGCACCGAGCCGTAGGTCATGGCGATCGGGCAATAGACGCCGCTTTCGATCTGATTGAGCATGTAGTTGCCGGCGGCGCGCGCCACGTGCGCGCCGGGTTGCGGGTTCGCCCAGGGGCTTGAATGCAGCCCCGCGCGCAGCGCGATCGCCAGAAGCTCGTGCCAGGCCGGATGGAACTCGACTTCGTCGAGGCGATGGCCATAGCGGTCGAGCGTCTTGAGTTGCGGCGCGAATTTGTTGGCGTCGAAGCCGAGCTGTACGGTTTCCGGTTTGCCCAGCGTGGCGCCAAGCGTGGCAAGACCATCCTCCGCCCAGCCCGCCCGCTCGCGCGTAACCGCCGCGCGCAGCACGGCGTCGCTGGCGAAGAGATTATAGGGCTCAAGCCGCGGCGGCTGGTTGTCGACCTCGAACATCGCGGGCTCCCCGGCGAGGGATTGTCATTCCGGGGCAGCGCGAAACGCGTGAACCCGGAATCCAGATGCAGACTCGGGGCCGGAATGTATCTGGATTCCGGGTCCGGCGCTGCGCGCCGTCCCGGAACGACGAGGCTCACGGAAACAGCGCCACTTGCTCCAGCCCCGTGGTCTCCGGCCAGCCCATGATCAGGTTCATGTTCTGGATGGCCTGGCCGGAGGCGCCCTTCACCAGATTGTCCAGCGCCGCAATGACAATTGCGCGGCCTGGAATGCGGTCCTTGGCGACTCCGATGAAGGTCATGTTCGAGCCGCGCACATGCCGGGTCTGCGGCGTCTCGCCGAACGGCAGCACATGCACGAAGGGCTCCTTCGCGTAGAACTTTAAAAGTACCGCATGAAGCTCTTCTGGCGTCCGCCCGCGCCGGCCCCGCACGTAAATCGTCGATAGAATGCCTCGGTTCATCGGCACCAGATGCGGCGTGAAGGTGACGATGACCTCGCGCCCGGCGGCGAGCGAAAACTCCTGATCGAGCTCGGCCATATGCCGATGATGGCCGACGCCATAGGCGTTGAAGCCCTCTGAGACTTCCGAGAACAGCATCGACTCACGCGCCGCCCGCCCCGCGCCGGTCATGCCCGACTTGGCGTCGACCACGATCTCGTCAAGCTCGATCACCTTGGCCTTGATCAGCGGGATCAGCGGCAGCTCGGCGCAACTCGTGTAGCAGCCCGGATTGGCCACTAGCCGCGCCTTCTTGATGTCGCGCCGGTGGATCTCGCAGAGGCCATAGACCGATTCCTTCTGCAGTTCGGGCGCATGATGCTCGTGGCCATACCATTTGGCATAGGCCGCGGTATCGCCCAGGCGGAAGTCGGCCGAGAGGTCGACCACCTTGGTCGTCGGTGCTTGCGCCAGAAGCTGCTTGATCACCTTCTGCGTGGTCGCATGCGGCAACGCGCAGAAAGCGACGTCGAGCCCTGCCTTGGCCCAATCGAGACCCTCAATCGCGATCAGCGTCGGCAGCTCGAACGGCGAGAACTGCGGAAACACCTCGCGCATGGCCTTGCCGGCGCTGCGCTCGGCGGTGAGCAGCGTGATTTCCGCGCGCGGGTGCCGCAACAGCATGCGCACCAGTTCCGCGCCGGTATAGCCGGAAGCGCCGAGCACGCCGATTTTTGCCTTGGTCGCCATCGCAATGATCCTTAGTTCCAGTGTCTTAGAGGACTACCGGATCAAGGCCAACTGCGGTTTTTATGAAAGCGCGCCGCGGCCAAAAGTCCGGCGGCACAGAGGGCGTAACGACTAAACGCGAGAGCGCGCCCGTGCCGGGGGAGCACGGCGGCGGCGGATATTCTGCGCTGCAACAAACGTCGTCATGGGGGGCGATATAGGGCGGGCAGCGGCGGCGGTCAAGGACGTGGCGGCCTAACCCCGCCCATCTCAAGATATTCCGTTTTCATTCGCCGCCATTCTACCGCGCAGCCCATTGCGGCGGCATTGGGCTTCGCTAAGCTTTCCTGCGTCGATTATGCCGGGCCCGATCGGCCCCGACAAAAAAGCAAAGCCGGAATGACCGGCCAACAACATGTTGGGAGGAATAGATGCGTCATCTCACATCGGTCGCGGTGACATGTGCCGCCGCCATGTTTGCGTCCTTGGCTTTCGCGCAACAGCCGGCCGCGCCGCCACCACCGCCACCCGCTTATGGCTCGCCGGTAACGATCGAACAGGCCAAGAAAGCCGTCGCGGCGGCGGTTATTGAGGCGAAAAAGACGGGGTACCTCTTCACCTTCGCCGTCGTCGATCCGTCCGGCGAACTGGTTTACTTCGAGAAGATGGACGGTGCGCCGACATCTTCGAACGTTATCGGCATCGGCAAAGCCTGGACCGCGGCAACGTTCAAACGCCCGTCGAAAGCATTTTTTGACGCGATGGAAAGTGGGCATTCGTTTTTCGGGCAGTTGCACCCACGGGTCGTCGCTTCAGCCGGCGGCATTCCGCTGGTGGTCGGCGGCAAGATCGTCGGCGCCATCGGCGTCAGCGGCGGCGCCAATGGCTTGATGGACAACGGGGCCGCGCAGGCCGGCGTCGACGCACTGAAATAAAAATAAAAGCAGCTTCTTATTCCGCCGGGATGAAAATCCCGGCGGCTTTATTTCTACGCGCTCAGCCGAAAATATATTTCACCGCAAACGAAATCACGTCACCGATGGTGAGCAGCACCGCCGCCCAGACCAGCGCCGAGGTGACATTGGCGACCTGGAATTCCCAGAACGGCATTTCGAAGATGCCGGCGACCAGCGGCACTACCGCGCGCAACGGCCCGAAGAAGCGGCCGATGAAAATGCCGGGAATGCCCCAGGTCTTCACAAAACGCTCGCCGCGCGGGATCAATTCCGGATGCCGCGACAGCGGCCAAACATGCGCGACCGAATATTCGAGCTTCAAGCCCACCCAATACGACAGCCAGTCGCCGAGCGCGGCGCCGAGCGAACCGCGATCCACACCGGCCAGAAATTGATGCCGCTCGAAGACAGCAACGCGCCGATTGCCACCAGCGCGCTCCAGGCCGGGATCAGCAGTGAAATGAAGGCGAGCGACTCGCCGAAAGCCAGCGCAAACACGATCGGCGGCGCCCAGGCGGCGTGCAGGCGCACGAACTCGGTGACCTGCTGAACGTGGGCTTCCAGATCCATCGCGAATTATTGCAGTGAAATGGGCGCGATGCGGTATCTAACCCGGCATAATTACCGGCGCCAGTCCAGCCCGGCGGTCCCCGCTCCGGCACGATCATGGCATAGTCGGTGGCAAATGATTCGTTTTAACCCCATCTAGGGGACTTCATGGCCAAATCCGCGACCAAGATGAAACCGCCGAAACAGCCCGACCTGTTCGACGCCCCCGCGCGGGGCGCCAAGCCGGCTGCGCGCAAATCGTCGGGCCGCAAGGCGCCCAAGGCGGCAAAGCCCGCGGCACGGTCGAAATCGCGCGGCGGCAGCGCCGAGTCCGGTTACACCGCCAAACATATCGAGGTGCTGGAGGGGCTCGAGCCGGTGCGCCGCCGGCCCGGCATGTATATCGGCGGCACCGACGAGAAGGCGCTGCATCATCTCTTTGCCGAAGTGATCGACAATTCCATGGACGAGGCGCTCGCCGGCCACGCCACCTGGATCGAGGTGGAGATGGAGGCGAACGGCTTTGTCTCCGTCACCGACAACGGCCGCGGCATCCCGGTCGACCCGCATCCCAAGTTCAAGAACAAGTCGGCGCTGGAAGTGATCATGTGCACGCTGCACGCCGGCGGCAAATTCGACTCCAAGGTCTATGAGACCTCGGGCGGCCTGCACGGCGTCGGCGTCTCGGTCGTCAATGCGCTGTCCGAGCGCATGGAGGTCGAGGTCGCGCGCGAGCAGACGCTCTACAAGATGGATTTCGAGCGCGGCAAGCCGAAGGGCAAGCTGCAAAAGGCTCGGGCGCGCGCCCAACCGGCGCGGCACCAAAATCCGCTTCCGCCCCGACCCGGAGATTTTCGGGGCCAAGGCCGCGTTCAAGGCGGAGCGCGTGTTCAAGATGGCGCGCTCGAAGGCCTATCTCTTCGGCGGCGTCGAGATCCGCTGGCATTGCGACAAGGCGCTGCTCAAGGGCGTCGAGGACGTGCCGGAGAAGGCGGTCTTCCATTTCGCCGAGGGTCTGAAGGATTATCTCGCCGCCAATCTTGCCGGCGCGACGCTGGTGCATCCGGATATCTTCACCGGCTCGTCGGGCAAGACCGGCGCGCATGGCGCGCGTCGAATGGGCCGTGGCCTGGACGGCGGACGCCGACGGCTTCCTGCAATCCTACTGCAACACCATCCCGACGCCCGATGGCGGCACGCATGAGTCCGGCTTGCGCACCGCGCTGCTGCGCGGGCTGAAGGATCACGCCGAGCGCGCCGGCAGGACAAGCGCGCAGCGCCCGTCACCAGCGAAGACGTGATGACCGGTTCGGGCTGCATGCTCTCGGTGTTCATCCGCGAGCCGGAATTCCAGGGCCAGACCAAGGACCGGCTCGCCACCGCGGCGGCGCAAAAGATCGTCGAGAACGCGATCAAGGATCCCTTCGACCACTGGCTCTCCGGCAATCCGCTGCAGGCCAACAAGCTCCTGGAATTCGTCGTCGAGCGCGCCGAAGAGCGCATCCGCCGCCGCCAGGAAAAGGACATCGCGCGCAAGAGCGCCGTGCGCAAGCTGCGGCTGCCCGGCAAGCTCGCCGATTGCACCAACTCGGCCGCCGACGGTTCGGAGATTTTCATCGTCGAAGGCGACAGCGCCGGCGGCTCGGCCAAGCAGGCGCGTGACCGCGCGCTCGCAGGCCATCCTGCCGTTGCGCGGAAAAATCTTGAACGTCGCCTCCGCCGGCAAGGACAAGCTGGCGCAGAACGCAGCAGCTCGCCGATCTCGTCCAGGCGCTCGGCTGCGGCACCGGCGCGCACTACCACGACGAGGACCTGCGCTACGAGAAGGTCATCATCATGACCGACGCCGACGTCGACGGCGCCCACATCGCCTCGCTGCTGATCACCTTCTTCTACCGGCAGATGCCGAAGCTGATCGACGACGGCCATCTGTATCCTCGCGGTGCCGCCGCTCTATCGCCTCACCCACGGCGGCAAGACGGTCTATGCGCGCGACGACAAGCACAAGGACGAAATGCATGAAGAAGGAATTTCACGCCAATGCCAAGGTCGAGGTCTCGCGCTTCAAGGGCCTCGGCGAGATGATGGCGGCACAGCTGAAGGAAACCACCATGGATCCGGCCAAGCGCACGCTGCTGCGCGTGGTGCTGGTGGACAAGGAGCGCAAGCCGACCGCCAAATCGGTCGAGCGGCTGATGGGCAGCAAGGCCGAAGCGCGCTTCGAATTCATCCAGGAAAAGGCCGAATTCGCCGCCGAGGAACTGCTCGACCTTTAGCCCGCCTCCGGCGCGGCTACTCGCATTTCTTCAGCACCGGCGTCGGCGCCCCTGTCGCGGTCGCGATGCCATTGAGCACGCGCGGCGATTCGTGACCCGTGCCGGTGAACATCGTGCGCCGCGTGTGGTTTTCGACATGCATGATGATCAATTGCCGCTGCGGCTCGGCGTCGTCCTGCTCAAACAGCGCGTCAAGCGCCAGCCGCCGGTCGCGCAGGCGCCGCGCGGCGACAATGACATAGCGATTGGGCTCGTAATCGGGACCGAAATCGTGCTGCTCCAGCACCGCGCCGGGCTGCGGCATGCCGACGCTGACATGGGGATTGTCGATCGATGGCGCCGCCGCGCAATCCGTGGCCCAAACACCAAAGAGGCCAAATTCGTGGAACAGGCGTTCGGCCGACATCGGCTTCGCCGCGACGGCCCCTGAAAAAGCCGCCGTCAGCGCCATCGCCGCCGCCACAATTCGCACCATTACCGCGCTCCAAGCGCCAACCCCGTCGCCTAGCAATGCACCACGCCGGGGGGTCGCGCCGGCGCCTTGCTATTTGAAGCTCAGATGCGCCGCCTTCACCACCTCGGACATCGTGGTGATGTCTTGGTCGATATATTTCTTGAATGCGTCGCCAACAGGGCCGCCCGGCGTTACCGCCATTTTCTTTAGGCCCTCCTGCACGCTGCTGTCGGCAAGCGCCCGCCCGAGTTCCGTTTCAAGCTTGGCGACGACCGGCGCCGGAGTGCCGGCCGGCACGAAGAAGCCGCTCCACAGATGCGTATTGACGTCCGGATAGCCGGCCTCGGCCATGCTCGGCACGTCGGGAAGTTGCGGCGAGCGCTCCGAGCCGGTCACCGCCAGCGCCCGTGTCTTGCCGCCTTTCACCAGCGGGATCGCCGGCGGCCCGTCGGAAATCGTGAACAGGCACTGCGCGCTGACCACGCAGAGATTTGAACTCGTTGCTGCTTTTGTACGGGATCGCCACCCCCGGCATGCCGCTTTTCAGCTTGAGCAGTTCGGCGGCGATAGTGAATGACGGCGACGACGTCCCATAGTTCGATTTGTCCGGATTGGCTTTCGCCCAGGCGATCAATTCCTTCACGTTCTTGGCCGGATGGTTCGCCGGCACGACCAGCACCAGCGGAAACGAAGCAATCATATTCAGCGGAATAAAGCTCTTGGTCGGATGATAGGGAAGATCGGGATAGGCGGCAGCGGCGATCGACATCTGTCCGGTGGCGCCAACCAGCACGGTGTAGCCGTCGGGCGCTTGCTTCGCGACATATTCGGAGGACAAGCGGCCGCCCGCCCCCGCCTTGTTCTCGACGACGCCGGTGGCGCCGGTCAGTTCCTCGAATTTTCTCACCACCAGCCGGGCGAACAGGTCGTTGCCGCCGCCGGCGGCAAAACCGACGATGAAACGGATCGGCCGGCTCGGATAATCGTCCGCGCGCGCGGCGCCGGCGGTCACTGCCAGCAGCGCCGCAAGTGCAAAAATCCCCTTCAGTATTTTCATGAGTCCCCCCGCACGCGATTTCCTGGGCGTCGCGTTTGGCAGAATCCTATACGAGCGCGCAGGCATCGGGAATAGCGGTTGCGGCGATGTGCCGTGCGAAATGTTCGTTAGTTAATCAATCGGCAGCCCGGCATAGTTTTCCGCCAGCGAGGTAGCGGCGGCCTGCGAACTGGTGATGTAATCGAGTTCTGCCAATTGCCGCTTCATATCGAACCCGGCGTAGTCGCCGTCATAGCGGTGCAGCATCGACGTCATCCAGTAGGAGAAGCGCTGGCCCTTCCAGACGCGGCGCAAGGCGGTAATCGAATAAGCGTCGAGCCCGCCGTTCTCCCCCTTGCGGTAGAAGCGCTCGAAGGCGCGCGACAACACGCGCACGTCGGCCATCGCCAGGTTCATGCCCTTGGCCCCGGTCGGCGGCACGATATGGGCGGCATCGCCGGCGAGGAACAGGCGGCCGTGCTGCATCGGCTCGACCACATAGCTGCGCATCGGCGTCACGCCCTTCTGCAGGATCTTGCCCTGCTTGAGCGGCCGCACGCCGCCGAGCCGCGTCGTCAGCTCCTCCCAGACGCGCGCGTCCGGCCACTTGTCGATGTCCTCGTCCGGCGCCACTTGCAGATAGAGCCGCGACAGCTGCGGACCGCGCATCGAGAACAGCGCGAAGCCGCGCTCGTGATAGGCATAGATCAGTTCCTTCTCCGGCGGCGGCAATTCCGACAGAATGCCGAGCCAGCCGAACGGATAGACCCGGTCGTAGCCGGCCCACGAGCCCTGCGGCAGGCTCGGGCGGCAAACGCCGTGGAAACCATCGCAGCCGGCGATGAAATCGCATTCGATCTCCTGTGCCTTGCCGCCGTGCTTGAAGCGGATCTTCGGCCGGCCGGTTGAAAAATCCTGCACGCTTGAATCCTGCACCTCGAACAGGATCTGCCCGCCATCGGCAAGCCGCTTGGCGATCAAGTCGGTAACGACTTCCTTCTGGTCGTAGATATAGACGTGCTTGTTGACCAGTTGGGTGAAGTCGAGCTTGTGCGCCTCGCCGTTGAAGGCGATGAAAATGCCATCATGCACCATGGCTTCGCGCTGCAGGCGCGCGCCGACGCCGGTGTCGATGAGCATCTGCGACACCCAGTTTTCCATCAGCCCGGCGCGCACACGGTTCTCGCAATAGTCGCGGCTGCGATCCTCGATGATGATGGATTCGATGCCGGCAAGATGCAGCAGATGCGACAGCATCAGCCCGGCCGGCCCGGCGCCGACGATCCCGACTTGCGTACGCATTCATTGTCCCCGGCAAAGCAAGGCCAAAGCTATAGAAGCAAGGCGCGCGTCGAGCAAAGGGATGTTTGCCGGAATTGCTGGCCAGCCCTAGACCGGGACGCCATAGCGCGGCACCGCATCCCTGTAGCGCCGATAGGCGTCGCCGAATTTCGCCTCGAGGTAGCGCTCCTCGCGCTTGACCACGCCGAAATGGATGAGCAAGGCGCCCGGCACCAGCATGACCAGCGTCCAGTCGGACGCAAGCGCAACGCCAATCCCCGCCACCAGCAGGCCGAGCCCGGCATACATCGGATTGCGCAGCCAGCGGAAGATGCCGGACGGCACCAGCGCCGATGACGGCTTCCACGGCTCCACATGGGTGTGTGCGGCACGAAACTCACGGACCGCGGACAGGCCGAGCGCACCGCCGGCGACAATCAGCACAGCACCAATGACGATGCGCTCGTCGAATGACAACAGCATCGTCAGCACGTAGGCCGGCAGCAGCCAGTCGAGCGCGACGCCAATCGCGACCGCGCCCACCGCGATGAGCGGCGGCGGCGCAATCACTCCGGCGGTGTCGCGTGCCTCGGTCATGGTCCTGCCGCTATAACGCGCGCCGGCGAAGCTGGTTCACTGCGCGAGCCAGGCGGCAAGCGCGGCATTGACCGGCTCCGGCCGCTCGATGGTCGACAGGTGCGATGCGCATCATGGCAAAGGCGATGTAGCCGCCCATCGACAACCCGGCGAGCGCAAAGCGCGGCGGCGCTTCGGCGAGAATGCGCTCGGCAATTCCGTTCATCTCGGCGTCGCGCCGGTGATCGGCCACCATCACCGGCCCGTGCGGCCACAGCGCGGCGATCTGCGGCGCGTAAAGCCTCGCGCTGCACAGCAGGCCCGGTATCAGACGCAATGGTAAATATTGCGCCATTTGCCGCCCTCCTGCGACGAAAAGAGTAAGAATTAATGCGACTTATCGCGATGCGAAGCATTGACTTTGGGCCTTACCGCCCTATGTTCCGCCCAACCGGTTCGAATTTAAAAATTCGGCCGTCCCCCGCGCAACGCAACTGGTTTTCATGTCCGCGCGGTTATCCGCGTCGCCGGACTAAGGGACGGTCATTAGAGGTGACATGTCTTTTTCCCATTTGGGCCTATCCGACAAGGTTCTCGCCGCGGTCGAAGCGGCCGGCTACAAAACCCCGACCCCCATTCAAGAGCAGGCGATCCCCCACGTTCTCGCGCATCGCGACGTGCTCGGCATCGCGCAGACCGGAACCGGCAAGACCGCCGCCTTCGTCTTGCCGATGCTCACGCTCCTGGAAAAAGGCCGCGCCCGCGCGCGCATGCCGCGCACGCTGATCCTTGAGCCGACGCGCGAACTCGCCGCGCAGGTCGCCGAGAGCTTCGAGAAATACGGCAAGAACCACAAGCTCAACGTCGCGCTGATTATCGGCGGCGTTTCCTTCGACAATCAGGACGCCAAACTGATCCGCGGCGTCGATGTGCTGATCGCAACGCCCGGGCGGCTGCTCGATCATTCCGAACGTGGACGGCTGCTGCTCACCGGCGTCGAGTTGCTGGTCATCGACGAAGCCGACCGCATGCTCGACATGGGCTTCATTCCCGACATCGAGCGCATCGGCAAGTTGGTGCCGTTCACGCGGCAGACGCTGTTCTTCACCGCGACCATGCCGGCGGAAATCCAGCGCATCGCCGACAATTTCCTTCACAACCCGGTGCGCGTGGAAGTGTCCAAGCCCGCGACCACCGCCGAAAATATCACCCAGTTGCTCGTCGCCACTGGACGCGATCCGGCGGAGAAGCGCGAGACGCTGCGGCGTTTGATCCGCTCCGCCGAGGGCTTCAAGAACGCCATCGTCTTCTGCAACCGCAAGCGCGAGGTCGCGCTCCTGCACCGCTCGCTGCTGCGCCACAAGTTCAACGCCGCGGCGCTTCATGGCGACATGGACCAGTCGGCACGTACCGCCGCGCTGGAATCGTTCCGCAACGGTGAGGTCACGCTGCTGGTGGCCTCCGACGTCGCCGCGCGCGGTCTCGATATCCCGGCGGTCAGCCACATCTTCAATTTCGACGTGCCCCACCACCCCGACGATTACGTCCACCGCATCGGCCGCACCGGCCGCGCCGGCCTAAGCGGCACCGCCATCACGCTGGTGGCGCCGATCGATGCCAAAGCGGTGACGGCGATCGAAAAACTGATCGGCCAGCCGATCCCGTGGGCGGGCGCCCCGGCGGCCGTCGAACCGCGCGAGGCCGAGCATGGCGGCCACCGCCGGCCGGCCCGCCACAATGACGGCCATCATCGCCGGCCGCAGGCCCAGCATCACGAGCCCAAACGCGAGCCCCGGCACGAGCCTAAGCACGAGGCCAAGCGCTCGCATCCGCCGCGCGCCGCCGAGCCCCGCAAAGCCCAGCGCGAGCCGGCCGAGGACAGCGAGGCAAGTCACCTTCCCGCCTTCCTGCTGCGCCCGGTCCCGCTCAAAGCCTGAGCTAAAACCGGGCAAAATACCGCGCGGGTGCAATTGGTTGCGCCTGCAAGCGCCGGTAAATTTACCTCGAATTCACCTCCCCATAATACCGTCGTTGCTGTCTGCAGCGTGGCCGCCCGGCCGCGCGTCTTGTGATGTCTGGCAGAGCGCCTGCGAAACGGGGGTCAAGAGATGGCCGAGCAAGCCGACGAACACGAACGCACCATGGCGTTCGCGAACATCGCCCTCGGCCAGATCAAGGCTCTGCGCGAGGAGGCGACCCCGCGCAATTACGAAATCTGGTACGCCTACGCCACCGGCTACCACCCGTCGCTGAACCAGAAGATCAACGAAGTTCTCGCCGAGCACGGCAAACTGACCGCGGCCGAGCTTGAGAAGGTCTACGAAACATACCTGTCGCCGATACGCCTCTCCGAGCGCATCGACAGTGTCAGCAACCAGGTGATGGGCGAGATCGAGCAGGTCATGGCGATGATCGACGCCGCCGCCGGAAGCGCCAATCAATACACCGAAAGCCTTGCCGACATGAGCGAGAAACTCGGCGCCTCCAAGGATCGCGAAGGCCTGCGCGCCATCGTCGAAAGCCTGGTGCAGACCGCCAAGGAGATGGAAGCCTCCAACCACAAGCTCGAAGAGCGGCTCAACGCCTCCAAGCAGGAAATCAACGAACTACAGGTCAATCTCGAGGCGGTGCGTGTCGAAAGCCTGACCGATCCGCTGACCCAGCTCGCCAACCGCAAATTCTTCGACACCACGCTGGAGCAGGCCATCGCCGAAGCCAACGCCAAGAACGAGCCGCTGTCGCTGATGATGACCGACATCGATCATTTCAAGAAATTCAACGACACTTTTGGCCACCTCACCGGCGACCAGGTGTTGCGCCTGGTGGCGATGTCGGTAAAGCAGAACGTGAAAGGCCAGGACACCGCGGCGCGCTACGGCGGCGAGGAATTCGCCATCGTGCTGCCGAACACGGTGCTGCGCTCGGCGATCACGGTAGCCGACCACATCCGCCGCGCCGTGATGACCAAGGAATTGATGAAGCGCTCGACCGGCGAACATCTCGGCCGGGTGACGATCTCGATCGGCGTCGCGACGCTGCACAAGAGCGACAACGTACAGGGGCTGATCGAGCGCACCGACGCCTGCCTCTATACCGCCAAGCGGCACGGCCGCAACCGGGTGATGTGCGAAACCGACCCGGAAGTCTCCGCCGTGAGCGTGTCGACGCAGGTGGCCTGAGCTTCAGCGCCTCTTTTTCTTTGCCGGTTTGCGCTTTGCCGGCTTGGCTGCCGCTGCCTGCCGCGCGACCGCCAAGGCGCGCCGCGCCCACTGCGCCAGCTCGTCGGCGTCGTCATAGAGCCGTTCCGGCAACCGCCAGTACGACATCACCGCCCGCCGTCCCGTCTTGGTGTCGTATTGAAACGGCGCGCAGTTTTCGCGCTCGAAATCCGCCGCGGTAACGGCATCGGCCTTCAGGTAGATCAGATCGTCGGACAGCAGCGCGAACATGACGCCGTCGGCATAAAGCCCGGCGCCGCCGAACATGCGGCGCAAACGGACGTCACCGAACTCCCGGAACAGTTCGCGGATATGCTCGGCGTCCACCGGAAAACCCGGGCGCTACTCCGCCGCGTCTTTCGCCGGCGTCAACTGCACCGATTCACCGCAGCCGCAGGCGCCGGTCTGGTTCGGATTGTTGAAGATGAACTGCGCCGAGAGCTTCTCGGTCTTGTAGTCCATCTCGGTGCCGAGCAGGAACAGCACCGCCTTGGGATCGACCAGGATCTTGACGCCCTTGTCCTCGACCACTTCGTCGTTCGCCTTCACCGCGTCGGCGTATTCCATGGTGTATTCCATGCCGGCGCAGCCGCCGTTCTTGACGCCGATGCGCACCCCGGCGACGGGCCGCTCGGCGCGCGCCATCACGTCCTTGATGCGCAGCGCCGCGGCTTCGGTCAGCCGCATCACCTGGGGTCGGGGTCTCGGGGTCGCCATGGCAGTCCTTTCCAGCGCTGATCCTTATATCGTCTCTCTCTTACGCAATCGCAAATCACCACATATTGAGCACTAAACGGGCCTCGTCCGACATGCGGCTCGGGTCCCAGGGCGGGTCCCACACCACCTCGACCTTGGCCTCTTTCACCCCCGGCACGCTGGCGACGGCGTTCTCGACCATGATCGGCAGTTCCTGCGCCGAAGGGCAATTCGGCGAGGTCAGCGACATGTCGATCTTGACCGCACGGTCGTCGCCGATATCGATTTTATAGATCAGCCCCAGCTCGTAGATGTCGGCCGGAATCTCCGGGTCATAGACCGTCTTCAAGCCGGCGATGATGCCGTCGGTCAGCCGTGTCGAGCTCGTCCGGCGGCAGCGCCGAGGAGCCGCTGACGGCGGCATTTTCCGCCGGCTTTTCGGCGACCGTATTGTCGGTATTGGGCGTCTCGTCACTCATGCGAAGAATTCCCGCGCCTTGACCAAGGACACCGCCAGGGCGTCGACCTCGTCCTTGGTATTATACATGGCAAAGGACGCACGGCACGTCGCCGTCACGCCAAAGCGGGCGAGCAGCGGCATCGTGCAATGCGTGCCGGCGCGCACGGCGACGCCTGAGCGGTCGATGATGGTCGCGACATCGTGCGGATGCGCGCCCTTGAGTTCGAACGACACGATCGGACCCTTGTCCGGCGCGTTGCCGATAATGCGCAGCGAATTGATCTGGGTGAGCCGCTCGTGGGCGTATTTGACCAGCGCATTTTCATGCGCGCGGATGCGCGGCTTGCCGATCGAATTGACGTAATCGATCGCCGCGCCAAGCCCGATCGCCTGCACGATCGCCGGCGTGCCGGCCTCGAACTTGTGCGGCGGCTCGCCATAGGTGATGCGGTCCTCGAAGACCTCGCGGATCATCTCGCCGCCACCGTTGAACGGCGGCATCGCCTCGAGATGCTGGTACTTGCCGTAGAGCACGCCGATGCCAGTCGGTCCGTACAGCTTGTGGCCGGTGAAGACATAGAAATCGCAGTCGAGATCGCGCACGTCGATGTCCATGTGCACCGCCGCCTGCGCGCCGTCGATCAGCACCGGAATGCCGCGCGCATGCGCGAGCTTCACCACCTCTTTGACCGGCACCACGGTGCCGAGCGCGTTCGACATCTGCGTGATCGCCACCATCTTGGTGCGCGGCGACAACAGCTTCTCGAATTCGTCGAGCAGGAAATTGCCCTCATCGTCGACCGGCGCCCACTTGATCACCGCGCCTTGGCGTTCGCGCAGGAAATGCCAGGGCACGATGTTGGAATGGTGCTCCATGATCGAGAGCACGATCTCGTCGCCCGGCTTGATACGCTCCTTGCCGAATGTATAGGCGACCAGGTTGATCGCCTCGGTGGCGTTGCGGGTGAAGATGATTTCCTCTTTCCGCTCGGCATTGAGGAAGGCCTGCACTTTTTCCCGCGCGCCTTCGTAGGCTTCGGTCGCCTCATTGGCGAGGTAGTGCAGGCCGCGATGCACGTTGGCGTATTGCCCGGTATAGGCCTTGTGGATGCGGTCGAGCACGGCGTTCGGCTTCTGCGCCGAGGCAGCGTTGTCGAGATAGACCAGCGGCTTGCCATAGACCTGCATCGCCAGCGCCGGGAAATCCGCCCGGATCTTGGCGACGTCGTAGGAACCATTGCTGACCGCCGGATGCATCACTTCCCTCTTGTCCCGGACGCGATGCAGCGTGCAACGCTGCACCGCTGATCCGGGACCTTAACAAACTCAGTATTCGCAACGGTCCCGGTTCTGCGCAACAGCACTGCGTGCTGCAGTGCGCCCGGGACACGAAGCCGCGTCATGACCGACTCCCGAGCCACTTGAGCGCCGCAAACATCAGCGCTTCGCGGATGCCCTCATGCGCGATCTCCTCGATCGTCTCGTCGACGAAGGCCTGGATCAACAGCGCCTCGGCTTCCTTCTCCGGAATGCCGCGCGACATCAGGTAGAACTTGAGCCCCTCGTCCGGCGCCGCGGTGGTCGCGCCATGACCGCAGATCACGTCGTCGGCGAAGATTTCCAGCTCCGGCTTGTTGTCGGCCTCGGCGTCTTCGGAGAGCAGCAGCGCCCGCGCCATCATCTTGGCGTCGGTCTTCTGCGCATGCGGCCGCACCACGATCTTGCCCTGGAACACGCCGCGGCTTTCGCCGTCGAGCACGCAGCGGAACTGCTCGCGGCTTTCGCAATGGCCGGCGGCATGGTCGATCAGCAGCGTGGTGTCGATATGATCCTTGCCTTTGGCCAGCGTCACGCCGCGGAGCGCGGCCTTTGTGCCCTCGCCGGCGAAACGCACGAACATCTGGTTGCGCACGAGTCGGGCGTCGGCGTTGAAGGCAAAACTGTTGAATGTGGCGGCGGCGCCGATCGAAGCCAGCAGGGTGCCGACGTGCAGGCCATGCGTCTGCGTGGTCTTGATGTAATCGACTTTGGCGCCATCGCCGACCTTGAGCTCAAGCGCGGCGTTGATCTGGTTGTCGCCGCCTTCATGGCTTTCGATCAGCGTCGCTTGGGCATCTTTTTCGATCACGACCAGCGAGCGGATGAAGGCCGAGCTGGACGTGCCGCCGCTTGACGCAAAAACAAGTTGGACCGGCCGCTTCAGCGACGTGCCCGCGGCGACGCGGATCACGGCGCCGTCGCCCATTAGTGCAGTGTTGAGCGCGACCGCGACATCGTCGGTCTCGACGGTCTGGCCGATATCAGACGCGTCGCCTTTGGCCAGCGCTTCGGCGAGAGAACCGATGCTCAGCCCCGCCTCCGGCGTCAAATCGGACATCTCCGGCACAAAGGCGCCATCGACAAAAACCACGCGGCGGCAGTCGACACCGGCGAATAGCTTGCCCGCATCCTTGGCGCGCGTCTTCGCCGCCGCGTCCGGCGGCGCGGCAAGCGGCGCCGCATCGCGCAGCAGCGCGCGCAGATCGGTGTATTTCCATTCTTCGACGCGGCGGTTGCGGCAGACCGCTGGCATCGAAGCGCTTGAACGCTGTATCGCGCAGCGCGGCCACCGTGCCCTTGCCCGGCAGCGTGGCGCGCACGGCTTGGTAAGCGGCGCTCAGCGCCTGCTCGGCCGGAGTCTTGAGGCTGCGGACTTCGGCGTTCATGGATCACGCCGCCTCATCGGCAAATTGCGCATAGCCGCTTTTTTCCAGTTCCAGCGCCAGTTCCTTGCCGCCCGACTTCACGACGCGGCCCTTGGCCATCACGTGCACCACGTCGGGCACGATGTAATTCAACAGCCGCTGATAATGCGTGATCACGATCATCGAGCGCTCCGGGGAGCGCAGGCGGTTGACGCCGTCGGCCACGATCTTCAGCGCATCGATATCGAGGCCGGAATCGGTCTCGTCGAGTACCGCGAGCCGCGGCTGCAGGATCGCCATCTGCAGAATCTCGTTGCGCTTCTTCTCGCCGCCGGAAAAGCCGACATTGACGGCGCGGCGCAGCATCTCCTGGTCGATGCCGAGCTTGCCGGAGGTTTCGCGCACCAGCTTGATGAATTCCGGCGTCGACAGCTCGGCCTCGCCGCGATGCTTGCGCTGCGCGTTGAGCGCGGTGCGCAGGAACGTCATGGTGGCGACGCCAGGGACCTCCACCGGATACTGGAAGGCGAGGAACAGGCCCTTGGCGGCGCGCTCGTCCGGCGCGAGGCCAAGAATGTCTTCGCCGTCGAGCGTGACCGAACCTTCGGTGACAACGTAATTGTCCTTGCCGGCGAGCACATAGGCGAGCGTCGACTTGCCGGAGCCGTTCGGGCCCATGATGGCGGCAACCTCGGCCCTTCTCGACGGTCAGAGTAAGGCCGTTGAGGATCTTCTTGTCCTCGACTTCGACATGCAGGTTCTTGACTTCAAGTAACGACACGTTTTCTTCCTTTTAGATCCAAATCAGATTTCCGTTGTGCCGGCGCGGTTGCCCCAGCGCCAGCGCCATTCGCCGTCGGTGCGGCGGCGCGTGAACCGGGCGAACCAGAACGTCAGCGCGGCGACAAGCACGGCCCACAGCAGCCACCCGGCGAGATTGGAAGGCGCCGCCAGCAGGTTCATTGCGATGATCGAGCCACCCACGAGCGCGGCGGCCAGAATCGTCACCGCCCAGCCTTCCCACGTCACCGGGGTCGCACCGTAGCCGTAGCGCTTTGGCCTGAACCAGTATTGCGTCATGGCAGGACCTATCGTGCCAGGGTGGCGATCTCGTCGATCAACTGGTCGAGCGTGCGCTCGGCGCCGCCGCCGAAGTCCACCAGATTGGTCGAGGGTACGGCGACATTGTCCGCCACATGAAAACGGTCCGCGCCGATGCGGCGAACGACCAGAAACTTTTCGCCGCCCCTGATCACGAGGTCGTCCATCTCGCGGTACGCCTCGACGTCTGGAAAATTCTTCGCCACGCAGCCGGCCAATTCACCGACCGGACTGTCCTTCCCGAGACAGGCCCGCGCTTCATCCTTGACTTTCTTGCTGTCCCCGCTCATCCGACGCTCCCCTCCAGGCTGATCGAAATCAGCTTCTGCGCCTCGACGGCGAACTCCATCGGCAACTGCTGCAGCACGTCCTTGACGAAGCCGTTGACGACGAGCGCGATCGCCTCCTCCGCCGACATGCCGCGCTGGCGGCAGTAGAACAGCATGTCCTCGGAGATCTTCGAGGTGGTGGCCTCGTGCTCGAACACGGCGGAGGCGTTCTTGGCCTCGATGTAGGGCACCGTGTGCGCGCCGCACTGGTCGCCGATCAGGAGCGAGTCGCAATTGGTGAAATTGCGCGCGCCCTTGGCCTTGCGATGCGCCGAGACGAGGCCACGATAGGTGTTGTTGGATTTGCCCGCCGCGATGCCCTTGGAGATGATGCGGCTCGTGGTGTTCTTGCCGAGATGCAGCATCTTGGTGCCGCTGTCGACCTGCTGGCGGCCGTTGGAGATCGCGATCGAATAGAATTCGCCGCGCGAGTCGTCGCCGCGCAGGATGCAGCTCGGATATTTCCAGGTGATGGCCGAGCCGGTCTCGACCTGCGTCCAGGAAATCTTCGAGCGCGCTCGCCGCGGCAGTCGCCGCGCTTGGTGACGAAGTTGTAGATGCCGCCCTTGCCGTCGGCGTCGCCCGGATACCAGTTCTGCACCGTCGAATATTTGATCTCGGCGTCGTCGAGCGCGACCAGCTCGACCACCGCGGCGTGCAGCTGGTTCTCGTCGCGCATCGGCGCGGTGCAGCCTTCGAGATAGCTCACATAGGCGCCCTTGTCGGCGATGATCAGCGTGCGCTCGAACTGGCCGGTGTTGGCCTCGTTGATGCGGAAATAGGTCGAGAGCTCCATCGGACAGCGCACGCCCGGCGGCACGTAGACGAACGAGCCGTCGGAGAACACCGCCGAATTCAGCGTGGCGAAGAAATTGTCCGAGGTCGGCACCACGGAGCCGAGATACTTCTTCACCAGCTCGGGATGCTCGCGGATCGCCTCCGACATCGGCATGAAGATCACGCCGGCCTGCTTCAGCTCTTCCTTGAAGGTGGTGGCCACCGACACGCTATCGAACACGGCATCGACCGCGACGCGCCGCTCGCCCAAGCCCTTGCCGTCAGAATCTTGGCGCACGACACCGGCGAGGATTTCCTGCTCGCGCAGCGGAATGCCGAGCTTCTCGTAGGTCTTCAGAATTTCCGGATCGACTTCGTCGAGGGACGCCAGCGCCTTCTTCTTCGGCGCCGAATAGTAATAGGCGTTCTGGTAATCGATCTTGGGATAGTCGACGCGCGCCCAGGTCGGCTCCGTCATGGTCAGCCAGCGCTTGATAGGCTTCCAGCCGCCACTCCAGCATCCACTCCGGCTCGTTCTTCTTCGCCGAAATGAAACGGACGGTGTCCTCGGAAAGACCCTTCGGGGCCTTGTCGGATTCGATATCGGTCACGAACCCGTATTTGTATTGATCGACGTCGATGCGTCGGACCTGCTCGACGGTCTCTTGTACGGCCGGCATTCACTCCTCCGCTCACGGTTTCAAGGACCGCGGCTTGGGTTGTCGGTTATGGTGATCAAGCTCGCTTGCTCTGAGCCTATTCCTTCATGTTCTTTGCGTGTTCGGGGCTTGCCAGGGCGCACTCGACGGCTCTACGCGGCAATTCCCCGTCTCTCCTTAAGTAATGATGCCGACAGCATAATCCAAGTTGCGAGGAAGCGCTCGATCTCCGCTTCGCTGGTCGTCGGCCCGATGGAGACGCGCACCGCGCCGCGCGCGAGTTCAGGTTCCACGCCCATCGCCGCCAGCACGTGCGAGGCGGCCACCTTGCCGGACGAGCAGGCGGCGCCCGAGGACACCGCTATACCGTTGAGATCGAAAGCGATTATCGCCGTCTCCGCCTTCACGCCCGGCAACGGCAAACAGCGTGGTGTTAGGCAAGCGCGGCGACGCCTCGCCGAAAATCACGACGCCGGGCGTTGCCCGCTTCAGCCCGGCTTCAAGGCGATCGCGCAACGCCGCCATGCGCGCGGCGTCCGCCTGTGTTGCGCTCTGTGCGGCAGTCGCGGCCGCACCGAATCCGGCAATGGCAGCAACGTTCTCGGTGCCGGCGCGCAAGCCGCGCTCCTGCCCGCCGCCCTTGATCAGCGGCTCGGCAATGTGGAGATCGCCGCGGCGCACGAGCGCGCCGGCGCCCTGCGAGCCGCCGATCTTGTGCGACGACAGCGTCAGCAGGTCGGCGCCAAGTTCGTCAATGCGGCACTCGATGCGTCCCGGCGCCTGCACCGCGTCGACGTGCAGCAGCCCGTTCGCGCCGTGGACGATCCCGGCGATCTCGGCGATTGGCTGGATCACGCCGGTCTCGTTGTTGGCGAGCATCACCGAAACAAGCGGCGCGCTCGGCCCGAGCAAGCGCGCTTCTCAGAGCATGAAGATCGAGCAAACCGGCCCTGGTCACCGGCAGCGTTTCGACCGCCGCGGCGGCAAACCGGCCGCCGCCCAGCACCGAGGGGTGCTCGATCGCCGAGACGAAAAGCCTGTCCCGCCAGTGCTTTGTGCCAGCGGTTTCAAGCGCCGGTGTAAGCGCCAGCATGTTGGCTTCGGTGGCGCCGGAGGTAAAGGTGACGTTCCGCGCCTCGGCGCCGACCAGGCTTGCGACATTTTGCCCTCGCTGCTTCAATGGCATGGCGGGCGGCGCGGCCCTCGGCATGCACCGAGGAGGCATTGCCGGTCAGCGCCAAAGCCGCCTCCATGGCGGCGCGAGCCTCCGCCCGCAGCGGCGCCGTGGCATTCCAATCGAAATAGACCCGCTCCGTCATCGTCTTAGCCAGTATCTGGATACCGTTTCCGCGCAAAAAGCTTGCTTTTTGCCCTGCGGATCGTGTTAGAAGCCCCACATTCACTTGCGGCCAACGCCTGTGCCTGGGGGCACTTATAGCTGGCGTTGCGCCCGTGAACAGGGAAATTCATATAATTAGAATAATTCCAAACTAGCGCCGCCTGGACCCCATAATCCGGTCTTTTTGCCGCCAGTCTGGATCATCGAGGACGCGCAATGCCTGAAGTCATTTTCACCGGTCCGGCTGGCCGGATCGAAGGCCGCTACCACCCGGCGCGGCAGAAGAACGCGCCGATCGCCATCATCCTGCATCCGCACCCGCAATTCGGCGGGACGATGAACCACCCGATCATCTACCAGCTCTACTATGCCTTCGTGCATCGCGGCTTCTCGGCGCTGCGCTTCAATTTCCGCGGCGTCGGCCGCAGCCAGGGCGCCTTCGACCACGGCACCGGCGAATTGTCGGATGCCGCCTCCGCGCTCGACTGGGCGCAGACCATCAACCCCGAAGCCAAGAGCTGCTGGATCGCCGGCTTCTCCTTCGGCGCCTGGATCGGCATGCAGTTGCTGATGCGCCGGCCCGAGATCGAGGGCTTCATCTCGATCTGCCCGCCGGCCAATCTCTACGACTTCTCCTTCCTCGCCCCCTGCCCGTCGTCCGGCCTGATCATCCACGGCGACAAGGACGCGGTGGTGCCGCCCAAGGACGTGACCACGCTGGTCGACAAGCTGAAGACGCAGAAGGGCATCATCATCGAGCAGAAGGTGATCCCCGGCGCCAACCATTTCTTCGACGGCAAGGTCGAGCCGCTGCTCACCAATATCGGCGCCTATCTCGACAAGCGGCTGAAAACCGAGCGCAAGCCGTCGGCTGCCTAGCTCGATGCGTCGGCTGTCGCTCGACCATCTCACGGTCATCGAGGCGTCGCCCCTGGAACTGGTCGAGGCGGCGGCGGCCGGCGGCTTCGACGCAGTGGGCTTGCGGATCGTCCGGCCCACGGCGGCGGCGGAGATCGTCGAGGTGATCGGGCAACCGCAGCTGCAGCGCGACCTGAGGGCCTTGATGGCGGCAACCGGCGTCTCGGTCGGGCTGATCGAATCGATCTGGCTGTCTCCCGACGCCGATCCGGCAAAACTCGAACCCGCGCTCGCCACGGGTGCCGAGCTTGGCGCCCGCCTCGTTCTCGTTGCCGGCAACGATGCGGATGAACACAGATTGGCTGATAATCTCGCGCGCCTGGCGCTCATCGCGCAAAACTACCGCCTCGCGATTGCCTTTGAATTCATGCCGTTTACCGAGGTCCGCACCTTCGAACAGGCGTTGCGGATCATGCGTCAGGTCGCGCAGCCCAATCTCCGCCTGCTGATCGACGCACTGCATATGAGCCGGTCGGGCAAAGACCTGCGGGCAATCGACAAGCTCGATTCCTCCGTCGTCTGCTACGTCCATCTGTGCGACGCGCCGGCAAGGATGCCGCCGCCCGAGGCCCTGCGCGACGAGGCGCGCCTTGGCCGTCTTTATCCCGGCGCCGGCGAACTCGCGCTCGACAGCTTCCTCGATTCGATGCCGGACGACGCGCCCATCGGCCTTGAAGCCCCATGCCGCGCCTATGCGCATCTGCCGCCGATCGAGCGCGGCAAAATGGCCGGCCGCATCACTCGCGCCTGGTTGCGCCGGCATGAAGAGCGGCATCAGACTTAACCCCCGCTATCCACGATCGGATGGGTGGCGCCCGACTGTCCGGCCCGGCCGGTTGTGATAATCTCGCATGATCGAATCGGGCAGTGCAGCAACCCGCCCGTCAAACCGAGCCATGCTCCTCATCAAAACCTATCTCGATCGCAGCTCGATCCACGGGCTCGGCGTCTTTGCCGACGAATTCATCCGCAAGGGCACCAAGGTCTGGCGCTTCGTCGAAGGCTTCGACCGCGCCTATTCGCCGCACGATTTCGCCAAACTGCCCAAGCCGGCGCGCGAGTTCATCCAGCACTACGGCTACCGCGTCGACGGCGAAATCCTGCTGACCGTGGACAACGATCACCACATCAATCACTCGGAAGACGCCAACACGCATTGGCGCAACGGACACATCGTTGCGTCGCGCGACATTCCCAAGGGAACGGAGATCACCAACTGCTACCGGCTGTTCGACACCGCCTATTGCGCGGCCTTCCTGAAGAAGAAGGCCAAGCCTAAGGCCGCGCGATCACCCCGCCGGGGAGCGGCGAACGGACACCGGTTGTCGTTGGGAACGTGATCGGCAGGTTATTGAGCGTGCGCGCGGCAAGATAAGCGAAAGCCTGCGCCTCGAGCGCGTCCGCCGACCAGCCGGCCTCGTCCGCGGTCTCCACCGTTGCCGGCGCCAGCCGGAGGCTGAGCATCTTCATCAGCGTGCGATTGCGCGCGCCGCCGCCGGCGACGATCCAGGCCCCGGGCAGCGCCGGCAGATGCGGCAGGATGCGGGCGACCGCTTCCACCGTGAGCGCCGACAGTGTCGCGGCGCCGTCGGGCACGGAAAAATCCGGCAGGCCGATATTGGCGAAAGCAAAGGCGTTGCGGTCGAGCGACTTCGGCGGCTTCAAATCGAAGAACGGATTGTCGAGAACATTGGCGATGAATTTGAAATCCGGCTTGCCGGTCGCCGCCACGTCGCCGTGATTGTCGTAAGGCGCTCCGGTGCGCGCGCGCATGAAGTCGTCGATCAGCGCGTTGCCCGGCCCGGTGTCGCAGGCGACCGGATCGCCGCCGTCGACAAAGGTGACATTGGCGACGCCGCCGAGATTGAGCACGGCGATCGGATGCGGGCGAGCGAGGTCGCGCGCCAGCGACTGATGGAACACCGGCACCAGCGGCGCCCCCTGCCCGCCGGCGGTGACATCGGTGCCACGAAAATCATAGGCGACCGGCAATGCCGAGCCGCCGCGCCAGCGCCGGCCCGTCGCCGATCTGCACGGTCAGCTGCGCCGCCGGCTTGTGCAGCACGGTCTGGCCGTGGAAGCCGACAATGGCGATCTGCGCCTTGTCGATCGTTTCGGCGTTGAGGAAGGTCTCGACGGTCTCGGCGTGCACGGCGGTGACGAAGGCCTCGGCTTCGCGCCAGCACGCCAGGCCGCGCCCAGCGGTCGGTCAAGGCGGCGCCTTCAGTCAAGGCCTGACGCAGCAGCGCCCGCTCGGCGTCCGCATAGGGCCGGTAGCCGGTCGGCCCGAAGGCTGAGATGGTCTCGCCGTTGGTCTCGATCAGCGCCACGTCGACGCCGTCGAGCGAGGTTCCGCTCATCAACCCAATCGCCTTGACCGCCCCCACCCAACCAACCCCTTTATTGAATCCAGCGCCGGACCTGTTACACCACCGGCCCGCAGCAAGCAACAAGGCCGCGGCCCTTCGATGAGCGCCTATAAATCGGATTTCCTTAACACTCTGGCTGAGCGCGGCTTCATCCACCAGGTTTCGGAGCCGGACGCGCTCGATGCGCTGGCCAAGGCCGGCGCCATCACCGGCTATATCGGCTTTGATTGCACCGCCGCCTCGCTGCATGTCGGCTCGCTGCTGCCGATCATGATGCTCTACTGGATGCAGCAGACCGGCCACAAGCCGATCGCGCTGATGGGCGGCGGCACCACGCGCGTCGGCGATCCGCGCGGCAAGGACGAGAGCCGGCGCATTCTCACCGACGCCGACATCAACGAGAACCTGAAAGGCATCCGCGCCATCTTCTCGAAGTTTCTCAAATTCGAGAGCGACGGCGGCACGGCCATCATGGCCAACAACGCCGACTGGCTGAACACGCTCAATTACATCGACTTCCTGCGCGACGTCGGCCGGCATTTCCGCGTCAACCGCATGCTCTCCTTCGATTCGGTGAAGCTGCAGGCTCGAGCGCCAGCAGGAACTCTCGTTCCTCGAATTCAACTACATGGTGCTGCAGGCTTACGACTTCGTCGAGCTCAACAAGCGCTACAAGTGCGTGCTGCAGATGGGCGGCTCCGACCAGTGGGGCAATATCGTCAACGGCATCGATCTCGGCCGCCGCATGATGAACGCACAGCTGTTTGCGCTCACCTCGCCGCTGATCACGACATCGTCCGGCGCCAAGATGGGCAAGACCGCCGCCGGTGCCGTCTGGCTCAACGCCGATCTCGTCTCGCCTTACGACTATTGGCAATACTGGCGCAATACCGAGGACGGCGACGTCGACGCGCTTCCTCAAGCTGTTCACGATTTTGCCGCTCGATGAGATCGGCAAGCTCGCGGCGCTGAAGGGCCAGGAGATCAACGAGGCCAAGAAAGTGCTGGCGACCGAAGCGACCGCTCTGGTGCACGGCCGCGAGGCGGCCGACGCCGCCGCCGACACTGCGCGCAAGACCTTCGAGGAAGGCACGCTCGATGAAGCCTTGCCGACGGTCGAAATCTCCCGCGCCGATCTCGACAGAGGCCTCGGCGTGCTCACCGCCTTCGCCGAAAAAGCGGGGCTCGTCACCTCCAACGGCGAAGCGCGGCGCCAAATCAAAGCCGGCGGCCTGAAGGTGAACGACGCAACTGTCGGCGACGAAAAGATGTTATTGAGGGATAAAGACCTCACACCCGAGGGCGTGATCAAGCTCTCGCTCGGCCGCAAGAAGCACGTGCTGCTCAAGCCGCGCTAGTTTTTATCGGCCTTATGGTGAGGATCGCGGCGGAGCCGCGCGTCTCGAACCATGGGGCCGCCCATCCTTCGAGACGGGCGCGTCCCGCGCCCTCCTCAGGATGAGGCGGGTCACCGCGACGGCGGCATGAAATTGCGGTCGAGGCTGCCCGGCGAAGGAAAGAACTTGCGCAAAATTCCCGGCGCGATCGCGCTCACCGGGTTGACCGTAATGCGCGGCGCGTTCGGCGGCCCGACCGCGTCATAGCTGATGCCGAGCAGGCCTTCCTTGCTGCCGCCGAGGAACGGCCCCAGCAGCGGGATCTGCCCGAACATATTGTTGAGGCCGTAGAACGGCACGAAGGTGCCGCGCAGGTGCACGTCGTCGCGCACATAGTCGATCTGGCCCTCGATGGTGGCGCCGACCGCGGGCCCGCGCAGCACGCCGTCATGCACCGCCATGCGGCCGGGCACCTTGGTGAACTGGCAGCTCAATTCGCTGAATTGCACGCCGCTGTGCGGCTGATTGGGCGCGCCGGCGACCATGCGTTCGAGCCCCGGCTCGCCGCGCACCAGGAAATTGCGGATAAACAGCGTGCCCTGTTGCGGCGCCTGATCCTGCGACGGCGGGTCCACGGCGACCCACATCTGCCCGCCCTGCATGCGCGGATACATGTCGGTGAATCGGAACAGCGCGCCGGCATCGTCGGTCTCGATATAGACGACCTGGTGGCCGTCACGCGCACGCAATCGCAGATCGCCGTTGAGCGGAGAATCGCTGCCGATCTTGGCGCTCAGCAGGAAATTGCGGATGCGGCCGGTGCGGCGCGCGAATTTCAGATCGAGCCCGCGCAGCGTTTCGCCGTTGCGGCCGATCACCGTGCCGAGCCTGATATCGAGATCGAGATCGGTCGGCTTGCGTTTCGATTTCTCCGGCTCGCCGCCGGCCAGCGCCGATTTGACGAAATTGCTGCCGTCGAAAATATCGCCGCGCATCACCACGCGCAGCACGCCGTCGCCGCCGCGGTCGGCCTTCAGGTTGACCTTGTCGCCGTCGGTGAAACCGAACACCGGAAAATTCGCCGAGACGATGTCCTTGGCGGCGTCGAACTCGATCGAACCCTTCACGCTGGCGCCGGAGCCGTCGATGGTGAGATCGTCTAAGCGGGTCGATTTGGCGGTTTTGACCAGCGTATAGGTCGCGTGCGCCGGCTTGCCGGCCGGCTTCACCCAGCCGGGCAGCAGATTGTCGATCTTCACCGGCGTGAGATCGGCGTCGATGTTCATGCGCTCGTCGGTGGCATCGCCGCCGGCCCGGCCGGTGACGGTAAGCGGGATCGTGCCGGTGACGGCGGGACCGAGATCGACGCCGAGCCGCGCGCGCGCGGCCTCGTCAAGATTGGCCCGCAGCCGCATGTCGCCGTCCGGCTCGCCCGACGCCTGGCGGAAATCGAGATTGCGCCGGCGTGCCGTTGATCTTGACATCGCCCTTGACCTCATAGCCGGCGCGGCTGGCATTCACATGCAGCAGCGCGGCGTCCATCTTCTGCCCGAGCAAGAGCTTGTCGGCGGAAAAATTGGTGAGGTCGGCGCTGATCGTATAGACGGCGGAATCCTTCGGCGCCGTCTTGCCGATCGGAAGATTGACCGTGACACGCGCGGTGACCGTGCCGCGGCTGGTGCTTGGATCAAGCGCCAGGCCCGTGGTCTCGCGCAGCGCATCGCTCGCCAGCAGTTCGGCCGCCGCCGGAACCGTGCCGTCGACGCGGAAGGTCGCCTGCGCCTGCGACGGCTTGGGATGCGTGTCGGCGATCTCGAACACGCCGCCGGTGACGCTGAGCTTGCGTCCGGGCGACACCACCACCGTGCCGCGGCCAATGCTGACATTGGCGCTGCTCCCGGTGACGCGGACGGTCAGATCGGCGTCGCGGATCGGCGGCAGCGATTTGACCGGCTGCAGCGTCGTGCCGCTGGTTTCCATTTCCACCGAGAGGCCGTCGTCCGGCGTCGGCGGACCGTCGTGCTTGAAATCGGCGAGCGGGGCATTGCCGGCCACCACCACATGCTCGACGATGCCGCCGGAGACGTGGCTCTCGACCCATTGGCGCACGTCGACGGCGGCGAAGATCGGCCATATCCGCCTCATCACCGAGAACGGCATGCGCGTGCCGGCGACGCCGAAGGCCAGCCGTGGCTCGGCGCCGGAATAGTCGAGGCTGCCGGTGACGGCGACGCCGAGATTGTGCAGCGGCCGGGTATCGACGCGGCTGAAATCGCCTTGCTCGAGATCGATGCGCTTGCGCAAGGTGTCGATGCGCATGCGCGCCGATGCGCGGTTGAGCGCAAAGGCTTCGTCATCGCCCGCCGGCGCCAGGATCACCGGATCGATGACCGAATCGTCGCGCGTCAGGTTGAGCAGCCAAACGCCGCTTTGGCTGGAGGGCGTCGCCACCGTCGCCCGCAGCGTGAACTGGTTGCCGTCGGAATGCACCTGGAAGGGAACGACCAGCAGGCGACGCTGGGCATCCCAATTGAAACGAAATTCGGCGCGGTCGACCTTTACGCTTACGTCGCGGTTGGCGCGGTCGATGATCGTGCCGTGATCCACCAGCACTTGTCCTTGCACCACCTGTGGAGCGCCGTCGGCGTCGATTTCCGCGCGGATGCTGGCTGACAGTGGCAGATCACTCTCGAAGTCGCCGAGGTCGAGGCGCAGCGCCAGCAAAAGATCGCGCGCCGAAACCTTGCGCGCCTCGATGCCGAGCGCGCGCAAGCCGTCGCCCAAGGGCCGCATGGCGGCGCTGAGATCCCAGGGCTGCCGCGGATTCTCCGAGGTGACGCGGAACACCACGCCGCCCTGCTTCGGCCGCGTCAGGCTGACATTGATGCGGGTGAAGCTCCAGTGCTTGCCATTGCGTTGATCGTCGACGGTGAGGTTGCCATCCTTGAGGCCGAGTTCGCGCAGATCGTAACCGTCGAGGCCGCTGGCGCCGAGCCCGTCGATCCAGGCGAGCGCGCCGGCAAGGTCTGCAGCGCCCGCTCGCAGCGGCGCCGGCTCGTTCGCATTTTTGGCGGCGGGCGCAGCCGCGCCGGCAGGCGGCAACGCGGTTGCCAGCGGCCGCTTGTCGGCGCCGGCGAAAACGGTGACCTTGCCGTCGGTCTCGATGCGCACCGCCATTTCGGCGCCGACCAGATTGAGGCTCCGCGCCCGTACCTTGCCGGTGAGCAGGCTGGTGCCGGAAATGCCGACTTCGGCTTTGGGCGCGCTCGCCACCACCGTGCCGTCGGCATCGCGCACCGTGATGTCGCGCAGGCGCAGCGAGATGCGGCCGTTCTCGTCGCGCTCGATCTGCGTGCCGCCGACCGAGACGGTGCGGCTGCCGCCGAAATTGTCCTCGATCGCCGCCTTCAGCCACGGTGTCGCCAGCGGGATCTCGATCGGTCCGCTGGACAAGCGCCACCACAGGCCGGCCACGGCGACCACGAGAATGGCGAAGCCGAGCGTCGTCCCCCAGAACGCCTGCCGCACCCGCGGGCGGCGCGCGAAGCGCACCAGCTCACGGCGAACGCGTCCCCATTGCCGCCGGCCGGCGCCGAGCAGCGCTGCAGCTTGCGCTTGATGGGAAGGGTGATGCGGCGCGTGGCGTTTGGCCTGCGCGTAATGTTCCACCGGTCGATGTCTTGGTTCTTTACCGGTCATGCCCTCGTGACCGCCCCATCCGCATCGCAATGGTCAGGCGCCCGTCCGCGCCAGGTCGTGGGACATCTCCGTGCAGCCGGTTGCACCCGCTCGACGCGCATGGCAAGCGACACATTGGCCCGGCGAAAGCGACGAAAGGAAGGCATGATGGTACAAGAGCTTACCGAAGGGGCGAAGGCGCCGGCCTTTACCCTGGTGCGCGACGGAGGCGCTGACGTCTCGCTCAAAGATTTCAAGGGCCGCAACCTCGTTCTCTATTTCTACCCCAAGGCCGATACGCCGGGCTGCACCAAAGAGGCGATCGCGTTCTCCAAGCTGCGCGCCGCCTTTGCCGAAGCGGGAACCGAAATCCTCGGCGTCTCCGCCGACCCGGTGAAAGCCCAGGACAAGTTCAAGACCAAGCACAAGCTCACTATCGCGCTCGGCTCCGACGAAACGAAGCAGATGCTGGAAGCCTATGGGGCCTGGGGCGAAAAATCGATGTATGGCCGCAAATTCATGGGCGTCATCCGCAAGACTTTTCTCATCGACGGGACAGGCCGCATCGCCCGCATCTGGCCCAAGGTGAGCGTACCCGGCCATGCCGAAGAGGTTTTGCAGGCGGCAACGGCCCTGTAATCGCGCGCGGGTTGGAGAATTTCCGCTTTTTTAACCATAAGCGACCGATAACGAGCCGCTGGTGGCGGCTTGCCCGGCCGGTCCGGCCCGGGAGTATCGATGTCGCATTCGTCCTCTTCGTACGCCCAGCATTCCGGTGCTACCGCTCGCCATGCTGGCGCCCGCGTCCAATCCGCCGCCGCCGTCTCC
Source organism: uncultured Alphaproteobacteria bacterium (assembly GCA_963742385.1). Taxonomy (GTDB): domain Bacteria; phylum Pseudomonadota; class Alphaproteobacteria; order Rhizobiales; family Xanthobacteraceae; genus Pseudolabrys. The sequence continues at coordinate 187,606 of CAVULS010000008.1, forward strand.
CGCCATCTCAATCGCACCACCGGCGACTACATGCTGGTGCATGGCGGGCGCCAGGTGCGCATCGGGCCGGTGCTGTTCTGGATCGTCGTCGGCACGCTGGTGATCATGGGCGTCTGGTCGATCGCGACCGGAACCTATTTCGCCTTCCATGACGATGTGCTCACGCGCCTCGTCGGCCGCCAGGCGGAAATGCAATTCGCCTACGAGGACCGCATCGCCGAATTGCGGGCGCAGGTCGACCGCATCACCAGCCGCCAATTACTCGATCAGGAACAGTTCGAAAAGAAATTGAACGCGCTGTTGCAGCGCCAAGCGGTGCTGGAGCAGCGCTCATCGATACTGAGCAATGATGGGCTGACCACCGGCTCGATCCGTCCGACGCGCAATGCATTTCCGGCGGAGCGACCGAAGGCCCCCGCTGATCGACAATACGGTGATCTTCTCCACGCCGCCCGACCGCGACGCGCGGCTGCAATCGCACGCGCTGCCGGGGAGCGCCGTGCGAACGGCAAGCAGTGCCGGTGCCGGACTTCAACAGCGTGCTGACGCGCGTTTCGGCCTCGCTCGACAAGGTCGAGCAGCGGCAGAGCGCGACGCTGGCCGATCTTGAGGAGCACTACGACAGCAAGGCGCGCCACATCCGCAACGTGCTCAGCGATCTCGGCGTTGATGCAGCCAAAGCACGCACCAATTCGGCGACCGGCGGCCCCTTCGTGCCGCTGAAAGTCCCGCCGCCGGGCGCAAGCGGTTTCGAGCGCCAGCTTTACCACGTCAATCTCGCGCGCGCCGAGCTCCGGCAATATTCGCAGACGCTCACCGCCGTGCCGGTGCGCAAGCCGGTGACCGGCGACGTCGACATGAGTTCCCCCTTCGGCATGCGCCTTGATCCTTTCCTCGGCCGTCCCGCGATCCACACCGGCATCGATTTGCGCGGCGATATCGGCGAGCCGGTGCGCGCGACCGCCACTGGCAAAGTGACCATCGCCGGCTGGGACGGCGGCTATGGCAATATGGTGGAGATCAATCACGGCAACGGCCTTGCCACCCGCTATGGCCACCTGTCGAAAATCCTAGTGAAGACCGGGCAATTCGTGCGCATCGGCGAGACCGTCGGCCTGATCGGCTCGACCGGCCGCTCGACTGGACCGCATCTGCACTATGAAACGCGCATCAACGGCGAGGCAGTCGATCCGCAGAAATTCCTGCGCGCCGGAATGAAGCTCGGCAGCCTCTGAACCGCTACGCTGTCACAGCCGTTCGGTGGTGACCAGCCGGATATGCTGATTGCCGAGCGGCGTGCCGACGCAATTCAGATACGGCCACGGCCGCTGCGTGCAGGACTTCAACGCGGCCTCGGTCGAGGCGGGGAGCGGGCCGGCGTCGAGCCGGTCGCTGGCGGCGGTCAGGAACGTGAACGTGCCGGCGATCGCGGCGGCGGCCAGTACGGCGTAGGTAAACTTGACCATGACGACACCCTGTTTCTGTGGCGCGTTCCGGCTTTGCGCGGCACGCGTTTGGTTGGCGTCAAAATAGGAGCAGGCTAGGTCGCACGCTGTGCCGCACATCACGCGCACGCGGATGTGATCGGCTCTAGCGAAATGATTGGTTTGTCTGAAATTCTTGGCTTCGGCCAAGCCCGGATGTGACGGCGGTCACGCTACTCCACGTCTTCGACCTGCTCGGGAGCGCCGCCGAACGCCTTTTGCGCCAAGGCGGCTTGCATGAATTCGTCGAGATCGCCGTCGAGCACCGCACCGGTGTTCGAGGTGGAGACGCCGGTGCGCAGGTCCTTCACCATCTGATAGGGCTGCAAGACGTAAGAGCGGATCTGGTGGCCCCAGGCGATATCGGTTTTCGCCGCCTGATCGGCGGCGGCCTTGTCCTCGCGCTTCTTCATCTCGGCTTCGAACAACCTGGCACGCAGCATGTCCCAGGCAATGGCGCGGTTGCGGTGCTGCGAGCGGTCCTGCTGCACCTTCACCACGATATTGGTCGGGATGTGGGTCAGGCGCACTGCCGACTCGGTCTTGTTGACGTGCTGGCCGCCGGCGCCGCCGGAGCGCATGACGTCGGTGCGCACGTCTTTCTCGTTGATGTCGATCTTGATGCGGTCGTCGACCACCGGATAGACACTGACGCTGGCGAACGAGGTGTGCCGCCGCGCATTGGCATCGAAAGGCGAAATGCGCACCAGACGATGCACGCCGCTTTCGCTCTTCAGCCAGCCATAGGCGTTGTGGCCCTTGATGACCAGCGTCGCCGATTTCAATCCGGCGCCCTCGCCTTCGGTCTCTTCAAGCCATTCTACTTTATAGCCGTGTTGTTCGGCCCAGCGCGTGTACATGCGCACCAGCATCTGCGCCCAGTCCTGACTTTCGGTCCCGCCAGAGCCCGAATGGACTTCAAGGTAGGTGTCATTGGCGTCGGCCTCACCTGAGAGCAGCGCTTCGAGTTCGCGCCGCGCCACCTCCGCCTTCAGGCGCTTGAGGGCTGCTTCGGCGTCGGCGACGGTCTTTTCGTCTTTCTCGGATTCGCCGAGCTCGATCATGGTGAGCTGGTCGTCGAGCTCGCGCTCCATGCGGCCGATGGCATTGAGCCGGTCGTCAAGCGCGTCGCGTTCGCGCATCACGCGCTGTGCGCGCGCTTGATCGCTCCACAGCGCAGGGTCCTCGGCCTCTTTGTTCAGCTCGGCGAGGCGGCGTTGCGCGGTATCGACGTCAAAGATGCCTCCTCAGCAGCTGCATCGACTGCTTGATGTCTTCGACGAGTTTCTGAGTTTCCGCGCGCATGAAATATCCATGACCGCCGTGGCGGCATTACGATTCGTTGGAGGGGATTTAACGTCGCAACCGGGCCGGCGCAACCGGCGAATAATTGCGAAAGGCGGGGACCCGTTCGCACACGCTCACGCACAAATAAGATTCAATAAAGCCCACCCGTCCCTGAGCGCACCGCGCGGTCGGCATCGGGCGGCGCGCCGTGCGCCAAAGGACTGGCCGCCGTCGCTGCTGCCGTAACCGACCACCGAATAATTGTCGGGCGGAGCCGTGCCCGGCTTGAAGGCTTCGAGGATCGCCTTCTGCGTGCCCGGGCCGGCGCGCACGCCGGTCTTCAGGTCGACGCGGACAAGCTTGATGCCGGGCGGCACGCGGAACGGCATCGCCGGCTTGCCGGCCAGCGCCACTTTCATGAAGTCTTTCACGATCGGCGCCGCCACCCGGCCGCCGGTCATGCCGCGTCCGAGGCTGCGCGGTTTGTCATAGCCGATATAGACGCCCGCCACGACATCGGGGGTAAAGCCGATGAACCAGGCGTCCTTGTAGTCGTTGGTGGTGCCGGTCTTGCCGGCTACCGGCTTGCCCACCTCTTTCTGAAAACCGACGCCCCCCGCCGTGCCGCGCAGGACCACGCCTTCCATGATCGAGGTGATTTGATAGGCGGTCATCGGGTCGAGCACGCGTTCGCTGCGATCAATCAGCGAGGGCTCCGGCTGGTTCTCCCATTTCTGCGCGTCGCAGCCGATGCACTCGCGCTCGTCATGGCGATAGACGGTGTGGCCGTAGCGATCCTGGATGCGGTCGATCAGCGTCGGCTTGATGCGTCGCCCGCCATTGTCGATCATGCCGTAAGCCGTCGCCATGCGCAGCAGCGTCGTCTCGCCGGCGCCGAGCGCAAAGGACAGATACGGCGGCAGATTGTCATAGACGCCGAAGCGCTTGGCATATTCGGCAATCAGCGGCATGCCGATATCCTGCGCCAGCCGCACCGTCATCACGTTGCGCGAGTGCTCGACGCCGAAACGCAGCGTCGAGGGCCCGAAGAAATCTTGCTCGTAGTTCTCCGGCTTCCAGACGCCGAGGCCGGGGCCCTGGTCGATTTCGATCGGCGCGTCGAGCACCAGGCTGGACGGCGTGTAGCCATTGTCGAGCGCGGCGGCGTAGACGATCGGCTTGAACGAGGAGCCGGGCTGGCGCAGCGCCTGCGTCGCGCGGTTGAACTGACTCTGGTCGTAGGAGAAGCCGCCGACCATGGCGAGCACGCGCCCGGTCCACGGATCCTCGATCACCATGGCGCCGGAGACCTCGGGAACCTGGTGCAGGCGGAATTGGCCTTCGAGCTTGGCCGGCTCGACATAGACCACGTCGCCAGGGCCGAGCACCTGACTGACTTTTGCCGCCGGCTTGCCGTTGACGCGCGCCCATTTCACGCCATCGATGGGAATGATGCCGGTTGGCCGCTCCTTGCTGACATAGCCGCCCGGTTCACGCCGCGGCTGCAAACCGATGCGCGCCGACTGATCGTCGGCCTCCAGCACCACCGCGAGCCGCCAGGGATCGATATCGTCGAGCGCCTTGACGTCGGCGAGCTTGCTGCCCCAGTCGCCGGAAATGTCGATCTTGGTCACCGGACCGCGCCAACCATGCGCCTCGTCGTAGTGCACCAGCCCGTCGGTCAGCACCTTGCGTGCCAGCACCTGCATCTTGGTGTCGAGCGTGGTGCGCACCGACAGGCCGCCTTCGTAGAGCTTCTTCTCGCCGTAGCGCTCGGCGATTTCGCGGCGCACTTCCTCGGTGAAATATTCGGCGGAGAAAATGTGCTCGCCGCTCGCCTTCTGCGTCACCGCCAGCGGCTGCCGTTTGGCTTTTTCGGCGTCGGCGGTCTTGATGAAGCCGTCCTGCGCCATCTGGTCGATCACCCAGTTGCGCCGCTCGATGGCGCGCTCGCGCTGGCGGAACGGATGATAATTGTTCGGCGCCTTCGGCAGCGCCGCAAGATAGGCGGCGTCGGCGACGGTCAATTCATTGACCGATTTATCGAAGTAGACGAGCGAGGCCGCGGCAATGCCATAGGCGCCAAGGCCGAGATAGATTTCGTTCAAGTAAAGCTCGAGGATCTTGTCCTTGCTGTAAGTGCGCTCGATCTTCAGCGCCAGCAGCGCCTCCTTGATCTTGCGCGTCAGCGAAAGCTCGTTCGTTAACAGGAAGTTCTTGGCGACTTGTTGCGTAATGGTTGAGGCGCCTTGCGGGCGGCGGCTGGAGCCGTAATTCTCGATGTAGTTGAACGCGGCGCGGGCGACGCCGGTGAAATCGATGCCGCCATGCTCGTAGAAGTTCTTGTCCTCGGCGGCGAGGAAGGCGTTGATCACCAGCTTCGGCACCGCCTGGATCGGAATATAGAGCCGGCGCTCCTTGGCGTATTCGGCAAGCAGCGAGCCGTCCGAGGCGTGCACCCGCGTCATCACCGGCGGCTCGTAGTCCTGCAATTGCGAATAGTCCGGCAAGTCCTTGGAGAAATGCCACAGCAGGGCGGCCGTCGCGGCGACCCCGACCACGAACAGGATGGTGCCCGCCGCGAACAACAAACCGAAAAAGCGCATCATCAAGCGCATGCGCGAAGCACCCTGTGGCCGGTCTGGCGCCGGCCGCTTGCCGTGAGCATGACCCACAAAAATGGCAGATTTTCCACCACCGGACCACCGGGCCCGCTGCCGCTTTTGTCGCCATCCGTCGCAATGGTAAAGCCCAGCAATCGTCCGGTTTTATGTTGAAACTGAGGCCGATAGCGCATCAGTCCGCACCCCGCGCCGCGCCTGCCCCGGCAAGCCTTGGCGCAAAAAACGTGTTGACCGCCTGCACCAGTGAATCCGCGGTATGGGTGCGCCATGCCGGCGACATCAGATGCGAGAGATCGTCCTTGGTCGACATATAGCCGAGCTCGACCAGCACCGAGGGAACATCCGGCGCCTTGAGCACAATAAAGCCCGCCGACTTCACCGGATGCACATGCAGCTTGGTCGTCGGCTTGAGCTCACCCACCAGCGTGCGCGCGAATTGCACCGAGAAAACCTTGGTTTCGCGCTGGGCAAGGTCGATGAGGATATTGGCGACGTCATCGGGCTCGGCGGACAGATCGACGCCGGCGATCACGTCGGACTTGTTCTCCTGATCGGCGAGCGAAGCGGCCTCGGCGTCGGAGGCGCGATCGGACAGCGTGTAAACCGAGGCGCCGGTCGCCAGCCCCTCGCTGCGCGGCACCGAGTTCGGCGTGGATGGAGACGAACAGCGCCGCCTTGTGCGCGCGGGCAAAGCGTACGCGCTCGTTCAACGGCACGAACGTGTCATCGCTGCGCGTCATCGCCACGCGGTATTTGCCGGTCTTTTCCAGTTTGTCGCGCAGGATGAGGCTGAAGGCGAGCACGATGTCCTTTTCGTCCTGCCCGCTCGACGATTTGGTGCCGCTGTCGATGCCGCCATGGCCGGGATCGATGACGATGAGCGGGCGCGGATCGCCGCTGTCCTGGGGTATCACTTCGGTCCGGCTTATCTTCTGGCTGTGCGCGGTATGGCCTTCCAGCGAGACGTTGTGCATGAAGCTGTCGCGGTCGGTGGCGCTCAGGTCGATCACCAGCCGCGCCGGCTGGCCGGCCGCGGCATCGAGGGCAAAGGCCTTGTCCACCCGCACCGGACCCTTGATGTCGAGCACCATGCGCGAGCCGCCCTGCATGATCAGGCCGTAGCGGAAGGCCTTCACCAGCCCGCGGCCATGCTCGCCGGCTTTCGGCGGCAGCTTGAAGACGACCTGCGGCAGGTCGATGACCACACGATAGGGATCGGCGAGCGTGAAGGCGGCGAGATCGATCTTGCGGTCGAAATCCACCACCAGCCGGGTCTGCTTGTCGTCGCCGCCGAGGCGGACATCGGTGGCCACCGGAAGCAAGTCGGCCTTGGCCGCGCCCTGCGCGTGCTCGGCCGCGACCGCCGGGCGGCCAAGCATGGCCGCCGCCGCGAGGCCGGCGATTGCGAGCGCGCGCACTGTCACGAATTCCAGTCCCTTTCTAGGCAATTTTACTCCATTAGCGGCACATCGGTTAACGGAACTTGACGAATTGGAGCGTTTCGCGATTCCGGTGTGGCCTCTCGGCACCCTTCCCTTGCCATCGCCTGAATCCCCCCGTATGTAGGGGACGCTGACGGTTTAAGTTCCGGTTGTGCCGCGTTCGGGCCCCGGCCCGCCAGTCCAGGATCGCCCCCTCGAGGAGGTTCGCGACCGGACGGCGAAGCGAGCCGAAACCCTTGTGAAGGACACCTGGATCAGCGGGCGGCTTCGTTGGCCGCGCGTACCTAACCGAAAGCGACGAGAAACCTCGGCGGCGCTGGTATTGGCGCGGCCGTAGCGCCACGGGTCGCATATTCATGCTGCAAACGCAGCAACGGCATATCAAGGTCCAAAACGGCAGCCGCAAAGCTATCGCGGCGGCACTATTCACGGACCGCGCCTTGCGCATTTGCACGTCAACGCGTGAACGCGCGCCCCTTCCTTTCCACCACAATCCGGCGGGCTTCGGCCTGCTTGCGACGTCGACGACGCGCAAGTGCGCCATTGCGCCTGCCCTAGTGAGATTTGACTATGCCCAACAAAATGCTGATCGACGCAACCCACCCGGAGGAGACCCGGGTCGTGGTACTGCGCGGCAACCGCGTCGAGGAATTCGACTTCGAGAGCGCCAACCGCAAGCAGCTTCGCGGTAACATCTACCTCGCCAAAGTCACCCGGGTCGAGCCGTCGCTGCAGGCGGCCTTCGTCGATTACGGCGGCAACCGCCACGGCTTCCTGGCCTTTTCGGAAATCCACCCGGACTACTATCAAATTCCGGTCGCCGACCGGCAGGCCCTGCTCGCCGAGGAAGAGCGCGCACAGAAGGCCGCCGATGCCGACGCCGATCATCGCGCCCGCGGCGGGCGCGGCCGCAGTCGTCACCGCCACCGTGGCGCCGATCGCCATCGCGACGCGCGCCGCAGCGAGCCGCTCAGCGACGAGGCCCTCGCCAGCGAGGACGCTGCGCACCAAGCGGCCGAAATTCCCGCCGGCGACGCCACGCTCGGCGAGCCGCCGCCGGAGCAATCGCAGGACGCCATCGCCGAAGCCGCGCCGCCGCCGGTTGACCCCGATGCGGCCGATGAGGCGCGCGAGGCCTATGAAAGCCCTGTCGGCGATATCGAGCCCGCGGAAACGCCGGCCGCCGAGGCAAGCGATGCGCAACTTGAACCTGTCGAGGCCGGCACCGAGACGGCCGACATCGTCACTGCGACGGAAGCCTCCGGCGAAGCCGACGATCAGCCCGATCTTGCCAATGGCAACGGCGAAACGGCGCCCGCCGCTGAAAACGGCAATGGCGACGACGCGGCCGAGGAGGAAGGCGTCGAATCCGTCGGCGGTGCCGATGCGCTCGAGGAAGTGCAGGAGCGCACGCCGCGCTTCCGCCGCCAGTACAAGATCCAGGAAGTGATCAAGCGCCGGCAGGTGATGCTGGTGCAGGTCGTCAAGGAAGAGCGCGGCTCAAAGGGCGCCGCCCTCACCACCTATCTCTCGCTCGCCGGCCGCTATTCGGTGCTGATGCCCAACACCGCGCGCGGCGGCGGCATCAGCCGCAAAATCACGAGCGGCGAGGATCGCACCCGCCTCAAGGAAATTGCCCAAGAGTTGGAGGTGCCCGAAGGCATGGGCGTCATCCTGCGCACCGCCGGTGCCAACCGCACCAAGCTCGAAGTCAAGCGCGACTTCGAATATCTGCTGCGGCTGTGGGAGACCGTGCGCGACCTGACGCTGCAGTCGACGGCGCCGAAACTTGTCTATGAGGAAGGCTCGCTGACGCGGCGCTCGCTGCGCGATCTCTATAACAAGGATATCGACGAAATCGTCGTCGCCGGCGAAGCCGCCTACCGCGACGCCAAGGACTTCATGCGCATGCTCATGCCGGGCCATGCCAAGCATGTGAAGCTCTACCGCGACACGCAACCGGTCTTCACCCGCTATGGCGTCGAAAGCCAGCTCGACGCCATGTTCTCGCCCATCGTGCAATTGCGCTCGGGCGGCTACATCGTCATCAACCAGGCGGAAGCGCTGGTGGCCATCGACGTCAATTCCGGCCGCGCCACGCGCGAACATCACATCGAAGACACCGCGCTCAAGACCAATATCGAGGCGGCGGAGGAAGTCGCCCGCCAGCTGCGCCTGCGCGATCTCGCCGGGCTCATCGTCATCGACTTCATCGACATGGACGAAGGCCGCAACAACCGCACCGTCGAACGGCGGCTCAAGGAAGCGCTCAAGCACGACCGCGCCCGCATCCAGGTCGGCCGCATCTCGCATTTCGGCCTCATGGAAATGTCGCGCCAGCGCATCCGCACCTCGGTGCTGGAAAGCTCGACGGAGAAATGCCCGGTCTGCGGCGGCTCAGGCCATGTGCGCTCGGTTTCGTCGGTGGCGCTGCAATGCTTGCGCGCCATCGAGGAGATGCTGATCAAGGGAGCCACGCACAATCTCCTCGTGCGCACCCGCGCCGAGGTTGCGCTCTACGTGCTCAATCACAAGCGCGCGCATCTGCGCTCGCTGGAAGAGCGCTTCCGCATCACCATCACCGTCTCCGCCGATGCGACGGTCGCCGGCGCGCAGTCCTACGTCATCGACCGCGGCGAGCAGGTGCATACGCCCGACGCTGCCAAGGCCATTGCCGCGGCACAGCCGGAAATGCCCGCTCCGGTCGAGGAGGAAGAAGAAGAGGACATCGTCGAAGCAGACGAAACCGAGGCCGACGCCGCGGCGGAAGCCGAAGCCGAGCCCGAAGCGTTCGGCTTGGAGGCGACCGAGGCGATGGCCGAACAGCCGCCCGGCAACGGGCATCGTCAGGAGAATGGCGGCGGCGAGCGCGACGGCGCCCATCGCCGGCGGCGCCGGCGCGGCGGACGCGGGCGCAGCCGCGGCGAGCCGCGCGAGAGCCGTCCGTTCACGCACGAAACCGTGCCTGAACACGCCGTGGCGCACGAGGACCACAATGGCGGCGGCGATGATGAAGGCGTTGCCGCCGAGCCGCACGATCAAGGCACTGCGCCCATGGGCGGCGAAGGCGGAGAGCATCGCGACGGCGGCATCCGGCGCCGCAGGCGCGGCCGCCGCGGCGGACGCCGCAACCGGCATGGCCGCAACGGCGAAGCCCCGTTTGCCGGCAATGACGCGCCATTCCCGGACGCCAATATCAACGAAGCGTCGTCGCCGGAACCGAGCCTGCAGCATGCGGTCGAGGATCTCGATCGGCCGCCGGCCGTCTTCGCCGATGAGCGTGCGCCGTTCGATCAGCCGGCGCCGGCGTTCGAACTGCCGGCTTTGCCGCCGGCCGCGGCAATGGCGGAAAACGAACCGCCGCGCCGGCGCTCAACCATCCGCGAGTCCGTCGGCGGCGCATCGGCGCCGGCGAGCGCGCCGCAAGCGACGCCGGTCGTCTCCAGCACCGGCGAAGAACCTGCCGCGCCCAAGCGCGGCTGGTGGGGACGCCGCCTGCTCGGCGACAAGAACTAGAACGCAAACAGGAGGACCGCCGGGTGGTCAGAACAGCCATGAGACTTTTATGCAGCGTCGCTTTCGCCGCAGCCTTGCCATTGCTGCTGGCGGGGCCCGCCGCGGCGGTCACCGCCAAGCAGAAGATGGAAACCTGCAAGTTCGGCGCCGACGATCAGAAGCTGACCGGCGCCAAGCGGCAGACCTTCATTTCAAGATGCATGGCCAACCGCAACGACCCGCGCGGGTCCACGGCGACACCGAAAGCGGCGGCGAAACCGGCCACGGCGAAACCTGCCGGAACGGACGTGATCATGGCGCCGGAGCCGAAAGACGACGGCGACAATAACGACAAAGAGTGAGTGTCAGGGCGGGAAGGTCTGCGTCACCGTCGCGGTGCCGATCACCTTGCCCGCCGCGTCAACCGCCTCGATGGTCCAGCGATAGCGATGACGCTGCCCGCCGGGCGGGCACGGGCCGATATAGCTGATGGCGCCCTGCTTCACCGCGTCGCCGGCGTAAGCGATGGTCGAGCCGCCGTGGTGGAAGGTCGGCACGTCGAGATCGGTCATATTGAAGCGCAGGCGTTTGGTGCCCGCCGGCACAGCCGACAATGCAAATGCCGGCGAAATCTTCTCGCAGGCCGGGATGCCGAGCCCCACGAAAAACTGGCGGTGAAGGCGCTGGCGCGTCCGGGCATGGCCAGCATGGTAAGCCCGGCGATCATTGCAAGCCAAGCAAGCCTGGTCATGGTGGCCTCCCCTGCTTTGCCGCCGAAGCCTAGAGGCAATCGCTGGCGGGCTCAATCGTTGCCGGTCAGGCCGGCTTGACGGCCGGCCGCTCCAGCGGCCGGACGTCGAAGCTCTTCAGCGCGCCACGACGCAGCACGTCAATGGCGATGGTCTTGCCGATGCGCTCGGCGTTGAGCAGGCGGATCAGATCGTCGACGCCGGTGACGCTGACGCCGTCGGCACGCACGATGGTGTCGAGGCTCATCAGGCCGGCCAGCGCGGCGGGACCTTGTCTGTCGAGGCTGGTGATGGTCGCGCCGGAGGCGTTGTCGATTTCGGCGGCGCGGGCGTGGCGCCGCGGCACCGGCCGCGTCTCCGCCGCCACGCCGATGAAGGCGCGGCGCACGCGGCCGTGCTTGATCAGTTCGCCGAGCACGAATTGCGCGGTGTTCGAAGCAACCGCAAAGCAGATGCCCTGCGCGCCCATGATCACCGCGGTGTTGATGCCGATCACCTCGCCGCGCGAGGACACCAGCGGCCCGCCGGAATTGCCGGGGTTGAGCGCGGCGTCGGTCTGGATCACGTCCTCGATCAGCCGGCCGTTCCTCGAGCGCAACGAGCGGCCGAGCGCCGAGATGACGCCGGCGGTCACCGTCGATTCAAAGCCGAGCGGATTGCCGATGGCCACCACCAGCTGTCCGCGCTTGAGGCCCTTGGAATCGCCGAGCGGGGCGAAGGCGAGATCGCGCGCCGAGCCGGCGCGCAGCAGCGCCAGGTCGGTGTCGGGATCGACGCCAAGGCTGCGCGCCTCCATGACGCGGCCTTCGGCGTCCATCAACCGCACGGCTTTGGCGCCCTCGACCACGTGGCAATTGGTGAGCACGAGGCCGTCGGGCGCAATTGTCACGCCGGAGCCGACGCCGCCGCGACCCTGTGCGGTCTGCGTTTCCACGCGCAGCACGGCCGGCCCGACGCTGTCGGCGACGGCGATCACGGCATTGGAATAGGCGTCGAGGATGCCGGTGTCGGGCGGCGGAGATGCCGCCGTGCCGACGTCCCCGATATCGGAAGACGAAGCAAAATCGAGCATGAAACGCTCTTGGTTTGTTTCTTGGGTTATGCTGGTGCGGGCTCAGATGTAGGATGGCGCGGGGAAAATTAAAGATGCCGAGGCCCCGCATTCGCCCGCCGCCATGAGCATAACCGCACTTACTCCGCTGGAACTCGCCGGACGGCTGACGATGACGGTCGGCCTTGCCGTGTTCATGGGGCTTACCTTCGAGGAGGTCTACAAGAGCGCGGAGCGCTCGAGCCCGGGCGGCGTGCGCACCTTTCCGATGCTGGCGATGTGCGGGGCGACGCTCTATCTGATCGAGCCGGAGCACGCGCTTGCCTTCACCGCCGGGCTGTTCGGGCTCGCCGCCTGGCTGCACGCGTTTATCCGCAGCGTGCCGCAGGAGCGCGAGGCGCCGAGCTTCATGATCCCGGCCTCGAACCTGCTCGCCTACGTGCTCGGGCCAATCGCGCTGATCGAGCCGCCGTGGGTTGCGGTCGCGCTCACCGTCGCCGCGGTGCTGTTGCTCGGCGCCCGCGAGCGGCTGCACCGGCTGATCCACGTCATCCCGCCGGGGGAGCTGTCGACCGCCGCGCAATTCCTGATCCTCACCGGCATCATCCTGCCGCTGGTGCCGCATGTGCGCGTGACGACGCTGACGCCGCTCACGCCCTACGGCATCTGGCTGGCGGTCGTCGCCATCTGCACCCTTTCCTATATCAGCTACCTGCTGCGGCGCTACGCGCCGATCCGCGGCAACGCGCTCCTGCCCGCGATCCTCGGCGGCGCCTATTCCTCGACGGCGACGACCATCGTGCTCGCCAAGCGGCTGCACGAGGCCAAGACCGCGCCCGCCGATATCTCCGCCGGCATCGTCGCCGCCACCTCGGTGATGTATCTGCGCATCGGCATCGTCGTTGCCATTTTCAACCGCAGCGTCGCGCTTGAGCTCGCGCCGGCGCTGCTCGCGCTCTGCGCGATCGGCGCCGCGCTCACGCTCTACGAATGGCGGCGCAACATGACACGGTCCTCGCCGCCCAATCTTGCCGTCGAAGCGAAGAACCCGCTGCAGATTCCGACCGCGCTCGTGTTCGCCGCGCTCATCTTCGTGATCTCGGTGCTCACCGCCTGGATGCGCAACACGTTCGGCGAAGCCGGCATTTTCGCCCTGTCGGCGGTGGTCGGGTCTAACCGACATCGATCCCTTCGTCCTCAACATCGCGCAAGGCGGCGTCGCCGGAACGCCGGCGGCCGATCTGTGCGCCGCGGTCCTGATCGCCGCCTCATCGAACGACGTCTTCAAGGCCGGCGGCGCCCTGGTCTTCGGCGGCGCCGGCGCGCGGCGCCCGGCCTTCATGCTGCTGGCGCTGGCGATCCTGGGCGTCGCCGCGGCGGCGGTTTATATCAGCTACGTCTGAATTGGGCGTGACGAGGCAGCGATGGATGCACAGCGCGAGGTCGATCTGCTCATTGTCGGAGCCGGGCCAGCGGGAATGACTGCGGCGCTCGTCGCCGCGATCGAGGGTCTCGACGTACTGCTGTGCGAGAAGTCCGATCAGGTCGGCGGCACCGGCGCCACCTCGGCCGGCACGCTGTGGATTCCGGGCAATCATCAGAGCAAGGCCGCGGGCTTTAACGATAGCGCCGAACAGGCCGACACCTATCTCGGCGCGCTGATCGGCGAAGGAACCAATCGCGCATTACGCCGTGCCTATCTCGACACCGGGCCGACGGCCATCGACTACCTGGAAGCGAATTCCGACGTGCAGTTCCTTGCCTGCGGTGTGCACCCGGACTACCGCAGCAATATGCCGGGCGCGGCGCTCGCCGGGCGCGCCATCATGCCGAAGCCGTTTGACGGACGTCTGCTCGGCGCCGATTTCAAACGCATCCGCGCGCCGATCCGCGAGTTCATGCTGCTCGGCGGCATGATGATCGGCAAGGCCGACATCCCCCCGCTGCTCGGCCGTTTCCGGTCGCTCGCCAATTTCATCCATTCGGCAAAGCTGTTCCTGCGCTATCTCGGCGACCGCCTGCGCTATCCGCGCGGCACGCGCATCATGATGGGCAACGCGCTGGTTGGCCGGCTCTATTACAGCCTGCGCCAGCGCAAGGTGCCGATATTGTTCGAGGCCTCCATCGCCGACATCGTCGGCGACCGGCAAGGCGTCAGCGGCGCGCGGCTGCGCGTCGCCGGCAAGGACATTCTGGTGAAAACGCGCAAAGGCGTCGTGCTGGCAACCGGCGGCTATGCCCACAATAAAGCTCTGCGCGATAAATTCATGCCGCATCCGGTGCCGGACTATTCACTGAGCTACGAGGGCAACCAAGGCGACGGCGTCGAACTCGGCCAGCGCCTCGGCGCCGCGACTGCGCCGGAGCGCGCGCCCAGCGGATTGTGGACGCCGGTCTCGGTCACCATCCGGCGCGACGGCAGCAAGGGTCTGTTTCCGCATCTGGTGCTCGACCGCGCCAAGCCCGGATTGATCGCGGTGAACGCCGCCGGGCGGCGCTTCGTCAACGAGGCGGTGTCCTATCATGACTTCGTGCTGGCCATGTTCGAGAGCCACAAGACGGCGCCGACGATGCCGGCCTGGCTCATTTGCGACGCCGACTTCATCAAGACCTACGGCCTGGGCACGGTCTATCCCGGCCATCGCAATGTCGGCGCCTTCGTCGACAGCGGCTACCTCGCCCGCGGCCAAACGCTCGACGAGCTCGCCGCCGGGATCGGCGTCGATGCCGCGCGCTTGCGCGACACCGTCGCGCGTTACAATCGCTTCGCCGAGACCGGCATCGATATCGATTTCGCCAAGGGCGAAACGGAGCTTAACCGTTTCAACGGCGATATCGCCCACAAACCCAATCCCTGCATCGGGCCGATCGCGGCCGCGCCCTTCTACGCCCTGGCGGTGTGGCCCGCCGACCTTGCGGTCAGCACCGGCCTATCGACCGACGCCGACGCGCGCGTGCTCGCCGATGACGGCGCGCCAATCCCCGGCCTCTATGCCTGCGGCAATGACATGACCTCGGTGATGGGCGGCAGCTATCCGGGGCCCGGCACCACGCTCGGGCCCGCAATGGTGTTTGCCTGGCGCGCGGCGATGCACGCGCGCGGCGCGCCCGCGTTCAATCGCTCTGCAGAATGACGTTCTTCACCATCGGGTAGATCTGGTTCTGCCAGGTGCGGCCGGAGAACACGCCGCAATGGCCGACACCGGCCGGCCGCGCTGTGTCGCACTATTTATTTGCTGCGTCCGCCTGCTTTTTCGCGACCATATGTTCGGAAACGAGCTGCGCCGAAAAGCGGCTGACGGTGTCCGGGTCGGTGACGATTGATTGCGTGTTGTTTTGCGCCTTGTAGCCAACGCCACCGGCCTTACCCGGGGTGACGAATTGGCCTTCACCCGATACAGACCAATTCGTCGAACCTTCGCCCGCAACCCTGCCATCGGCGACGAAACCTTTGGTGTGGCTGATCTGGTGGGTGGCGGACTGACCGATCGCGACGTGCGTATTAAACGCCGCCTTGTCTGTCGCCATGAATTTCTCGATCAACGCCTTCTCGTGCTTGCCGCCGGCCTGGCTCTTGTCCAATGTGACCAGCATGGTGATTGTGTCATCCTTGGCGATCTTTATCAGGATGTCGTTGAGCTCATCGTCGGCGTAGCCAAACATATTGAGGTACAGCGAGATGCTAACGCGCGAGAGCACGTGCTTAAGGATGCTGTGTACATCGTCGCGGCCAACATAGAAGAGATGGAAGTCGTTGCTTGCCGTGGTCGCATAGACTTTTTCCTGGGTGTATTGCTGGAGATCGAGCAGATCGAACCGCTGCAGACTTTCCGACGGGATGTCGATGACGTTGGTAGCGGTCGACTTCTCCGGCACCCCACTAACCGTATTCGCGCTGACGGTGGTCACTTTGGTGACGCTCCCCGTCGGCAATTTTTTAGCTGACGTTTTCTTCACCGGCTTCTTTTTCGCGGCGGTGCTGGATTTTGCCATGGCAAGCCTCCTCCAATGAAGGAGCCTCGAGGCTAATCGCCTGCCGGAGCGCTTGCAATCTATGATTGAACAGGAAGCCGAAAACGCTCAATCGCTCTGCAGAATGACGTTCTTCACCATCGGATAGATCTGGTTCTGCCAGGTGCGGCCGGAGAACACGCCGTAATGGCCGACGCCGGCCTGCATGTGGTGGCGCTTGCGGTAGGGCCGCAGGCTCGAGCACAGATCGTGCGCGGCGAGCGTCTGCCCGACGGCGCAGATGTCGTCCTTCTCGCCTTCGACGGTGAACAGCATGGTGCGCTTGATCGCCGCCGGCTCGACCTTCTGGTTCTCGTAGGTCGAGCTGCCCAAGCGGCAGCGCGTGATCCTGAAACACCAGCTTCACCGTCTCCAGATAGAATTCGGCGGTCAGATCGAGCACGGCGAAATATTCGTCGTAGAAGGCCTTGGTCTGCGCGGCCTTCGCCTCCTCGCCTTTGGCCAGATTCTCGTAAAGCTCGCGATGCGCCTTCGAGATGCCGCTCCATGTTCATGCTCATGAAGGCGGCAAGCTGCACGAAGCCGGGATAGACCTTGCGCCCGCCGCCGCCATAGCGGTGCGGCACCGTGGCGATCAGGTTCTTCTCGAACCATTCGATCGGCTTGCCCTTGGCGAGGTCGTTGACCTTGGTCGGATTGACGCGGCAGTCGATCGGGCCGGCCATCAGCGTCATCGAGCGCGGCGCCGCCGGATTGTCGCGCTGCGCCATGACGCTTGCAGCAACGAGCGCGGCGACACAGGGCTGGCACACCGCCATGATGTGCGCGCCGGGGCCGATCTTTTCCAGAAAGCGGATCATGTGCCCGGCATATTCGTCGAAGCCGAAGCGGCCGTCGGCGGTCGGCACATCGCGCGCGTTGTGCCAGTCGGTGATGTAGACGTCGTGCTCGGCGAGCATGGTGCGCACCGTCGCCGCGCAACAGCGTGGCGAAATGGCCGGACAGCGGCGCCACCAGCAGCACCCGCGGCTGCGCCTGGTCGACATCCTTCTTGAAATGCAGCAGCGTGCCGAACGGCGTGACGTCGGCAGCCTCCTCGGTCACCGCCACTTCGCGGTTGCCGACCATGACGCTGTCGATGCCGTAAGGCGGCCGCACGTGGGTCAAGCCTGCGCGGGCGATCAGCTCGTAGGCGGCGGTCAGATTGCTCAGCGGCGAAGGCCGTGTCGCTCCGTTGAGCCGTTCGGCGCCGTTCTTGGCCGCCATTTTGGCCAGCGCCCGCACCGGCCCCATAATGTCAGCCTGCGCCTGATACGCCTGATAAAGCATTCAAACCCCAACGCCCCGGCACATCGCCAAGGAAAACCTAGTGCATTTTATGTTGCAGTGCGAGATAATATTCTGCGCATATGGGCTTGGGGACAAGATAGCTGGCTCTCATTATTGCGCTACGGGAAACTATTGATCCGGCAGAACTTTCGTCTAAGCTGCCGAAGCCGGGCTATGACGACAAGGGATGATCGTGCCTCATGCCCAAGGCTACTCTCACCATTGCCAGTAAGAATTACGGCTCCTGGTCGTTGCGCGGCTGGCTGTTATGCAAACTAGCCGGACTTCCTTTCGATGACGTAAGCACGGCAAGCGACGACGCCTCGACCCGCGCCGAACTGCTGCTGCTGTCGCCCTCCTTCCTGGTGCCCTGCCTCACCCATGAGGGCATCAAGGTCTGGGACACGCTGGCGATCGCGCAATATCTCAACGAAACCCTGCCCGATGCCGGGCTGCTGCCGAAGGACCGGGCCGACCGCGCCCATTGCCGCTCGATCTGCGGCGAGATGCATTCCGGCTTCTCCAACATGCGCTCGGCGCTGCCGATGAACCTCAAGGCGCATCATCCGGGCTTCAAGGTCTGGGCCGGCGCGCAGGCCGATATCGATCGCATCGTCAGCATCTGGCGCGAATGCCTGGCCAAGAGCAAAGGGCCGTTCCTGTTCGGCGCCAAGCCGGGCATGGCCGACGCCATGTTCGCGCCGGTGGTGACGCGCTTCCTCACCTACGACGTGAAGCTCAACTCCGATTGCGCCGCCTATTGCAAGGCGATCATGGCGATGCCGGAGATGAAGGAATGGATCGAAGGCGCCAAGGCCGAGCCGGATGAAGTCGTCGAGCTCGACGTCGAGTTTTAGCTTCGTTTGAGCCACGTCCCGATCTTCTCCACCGCCTCATGCATCTCGGCGCTCGACCCGGCGTAGCAGAAGCGCAAGAAGTTGTGGCCGTTGACCGGATCGAAATCGATGCCCGGCGTCGCCGCGACGCCCGCCTCCTCGAGCATGCGCTTGGCGAAGTCGAGGCTGTCGTCGGAGAAGCGTGAAATATCGGCGTAGAGATAGAAGGCGCCGTCGACCGGCAGGAACTTGTCGAGGCCGGCTTTCGGCAGGCCCTCGACCAGAATGCGGCGGTTCTCCTCGTAGCCGTGCTTGACCGCTTCCATCTCGGCCTGGCCGTCGAAGGCCGCTTGCGCCGCGACCTGCGACAGCAGCGGCACCGAGATGGCGAGATTGCCCTGCAGGCGCTCGACCGCGCGCACGAGCTGTCCGGCACCACCATCCAGCCGACGCGCCAGCCGGTCATGCAGAAATATTTGGAGAAGGAATTGATCACCAGCGCGCGCCCGGAAACATTCGCCGCGGTCTCCGCGGCAAAGGCATAGTCGAGCCCGTGATAGATTTCGTCGGAGATGACGCGGATGCCTTCCGTCTCGGCGACCGCGATGAGTCGCGACAGCGTGTCCGCCTCCATCATGGTGCCGGTCGGATTGGCGGGGCTCGCGATCACCACGCCGGCGAGCGGCTTTTGCCGATGCGCGGCGATCAGCGCCTTCGGCGACAGCGCCCAGCGCGTCTCGGCGGAAGTTTCGATCAGCACCGGCTCGCAGCCGAGCGCGCTCAGGATATGCCGGTACGGCGGATAGCCGGGATTGGCGAGCGCGACGCGGTCGCCCGGCTCGAACAGCGCCAGAAACGCCAGCACAAAGCCGCCCGACGAGCCGGTGGTGACGACGACGCGCGCCGGATCGAGCGCAAGATCATAAGTCTCGGCATAATGGCGGGCGATGCGCGCGCGCAAGGGCGCAATCCCCAGCGTCTCGGTGTAGCCGATGCGCCCGCCGGCGAGCGCTGCCTGCGCCGCGGCAATCGCGGTGGCCGGCGCCGGTGCCGCCGGCTGGCCCACCTCCATGTGCACGACGCGGCCGCCTTGCGCCTCGATTCGCGCCGCCGCCGCCATCACGTCCATGACGATGAACGGCGGAACATCGCTGCGTTTCGACGGGTTCAGCAGCCGCTTAGCGTTCTCCAGCATCGCCTATAGCCCCGCCCCGCTGTTGCCGCATTCCGTGGGCTTGGTTGGCGTGAGGCTTGCCTTAAACCACATGTGATCGCAGCCCGCGTTGACCCTGTCCGGGCGCGACCCTAGGTTCACGCCCGATTGGCACATAATGGCATGACCGAGACCGGCACAGCTACAAAAGCGCGTCACGCAATGTCGGCAAAGCGCGGCCTTGCCATGCTCACCGCCGTGGCCATCGCCGCGGCCGGCGGCGGTCCGGCGCTCGAGCGCGCGCATGCGCAGGAGCAGCCATCGCGCGGGCTGCCGATCATCCGCGACACCGAGATCGAACAGTTGCTGCGCGACTATACGCCGCCGATCCTGCGCGCCGCCGGCCTCGCCCAGCAGAACGTGCGCGTGGTCGTGCTCAACGACCGCAGCTTCAACGCCTTCGTCATCGACGGCCGCCACATCTTCATCAACGCCGGCGCGCTGTTCGAGGCCAAGACGCCGAACGAGGTCATCGGCGTGCTCGCCCACGAGACCGGCCACCTCGCCGGCGGCCATTTGCTGCGCCTGCGCGAGAAGCTGCGCGAGGCGCAGACGCAGTCGATCATCGCCATGCTGCTCGGCGTCGGCGCCATGGTGGCCGCCGGGCGCTCCGGCAATGCCGATGTCGGCGCCGGCCCGGTGCTGGCGCCGCAGATGAGCATCCAGCGCTCGCTGCTCGCCTATGTGCGCACGCAGGAGGACCAGGCCGACCACGCCGGCGTGAAATTTCTCACGCCACCCACCAGTCGGCGCCGCGGCATGCTGCGAACTGTTCAAGCGGCTGAGCAACGAAATCCTGTTTAGTTCGGCGCGCATCGATCCTTACCTGCAGTCGCATCCGATGCCGCCCGATCGCGTCGCCGCGCTCGAGGTCCTGGCCAAGGCGAGCCCGTATTGCGACGACAAGGACTCGCCCGCGCTGCAGCTGCGCCACGACCTGATGCGCGCGAAGCTGTCGGGCTTCCTCGAAAGCCCCGGCACGGTCACGCGCCGCTATCCGCCGAACGACCATGGCCTGCCGGCGCGTTACGCGCGCGCGATTTCGACCTACCGCTTCGGCGACCTGCGCCAGGCGGTCGCGCAGATCGACGGGCTGATCGAGGCCCAGCCGAACAATCCCTATTTCCACGAACTCAAAGGTCAGGCGCTGCTCGAGGGCGGGCATCCCGCCGAGGCGATCGCGCCGCTGCGCCGCGCGGTGCAGCTCGCCCCGCATCCGGCGCTGATCCAGATCATGCTCGGCCAGGCGCTGATCGCCACCAACAATCCCAAGAACGCCGACGAAGCGGTCCCGCTGCTGCGCGCGGCGATCAACCGCGAGCCGGAAGCGCCCGACGCCTATGCCGAGCTCGCCATGGCCTATGGCCGCAAGGGCGATGTCGCCCATGCCGATCTCGCCGCCGCCCAGGCCGCCTTCAACCGCGGCGACATGATGACCGCCAAGCAGCTCGCGGCGCGCGCCAAGACCCGTTTCGCCGTCGGCTCGCCTGCCTGGGTGAAGGCCGACGATATCGTCAACGTCAAGATGCCGAGTGCGAAAAACAATTGAACATAGGACCCACGAAAATGCCGATGACCCCGCGCCTGACCGTAGCCGCTTTTGCCGCGTTGCTGACCGTCTCGCTGCCGCTTGCCGTCAAAGCCGACGAGTTCTCACGTCCGCAGCGCGGCGAGATCGAGCGCATCGTCCGCGAATACCTGGTCGGTCATCCGGAAGTGCTGCAGGAAGCGATGACCGAGCTCGACAAACGGCAGACCGCTGCCGAGGCCGAGAAGCACAAGGCAGCCGTCAAGGCGCAGGCGCAGGCGCTGTTCTCCTCGCCGCGCCAGGTCGTGCTCGGCAATCCGAACGGCGACGTCACCTTCGTCGAGTTCTTCGATTACAATTGCGGCTACTGCAAACGCGCCATGAGCGACATGCTCACGCTGCTCAAGGACGATCCCAAGCTGAAGGTGGTGCTCAAGGAATTCCCGGTGCTCGGCCCGGGCTCGGTGGAGGCCGCGCAGGTCGCGGTTGCCGTGCGCATGCAGGACAAGACCGGGCAGAAATATCTCGAATTCCACCAGGAGCTGCTCGGCGGCCGCGGCGCCGGCCGACAAGGCGCGCGCGCTTGCGGTCGCCAAGGACGTCGGCATCGACATGGCGCGGATCGAAAAGGACATGAACGGCCCCGAGGTGAAGGCGACGATGGAGGAGAACTTCAAGCTTGCCGAGGCGCTGGGCTTCAACGGCACGCCGAGCTACGTGGTCGGCGATAACGTGATCGTCGGCGCCATCGGGCTGCAAGGTCTCGAAGAAAAGATCAACACCGCACGCTGCGGCAAGACCACCTGCTGAGCAACGCAGGCAGCGACCGCACGCTGACAGCCGGCCGGCAAAAGCAGCCGGCGGTTAAGCCCGGCCGCCCATAGGCGGCGCAGAGGTGCAATCGCCAGGGCAACCAATGCCATAAAGCTGACCGCGGCGGGCTTCCCCTCGCCGTGCGGCCACCTATAAAGCGCGGACGCTTGTTTTAGAGCCGCGACTCGGACCCGCCGGACCCCGAAGCCCTCATGGCGCAGACCATCTACGTCCTCAACGGACCCAATCTCAATCTGCTCGGCACGCGCGAGCCGGAGAACTACGGCCGCTCGACGCTTGCCGACGTCGAGAAGCTCTGCCGCGCGACCGCCGAACGCTTCGGCCTCGACATCGAGTTCCGCCAGTCGAACATCGAAGGCGAACTGGTCGACTGGATCCAGGAAGCGCAGGCGAAAAAGGCCGCCGGCATCGTCCTCAACCCGGCGGGTTACACCACACCTCGATCGCCATTCTCGACGCGCTGCTGATCGCTGCAAGTGCCGGTGATCGAGATCCACATCACCAACATCCACGCGCGCGAAAGCTTCCGGCAGAATTCCTACGTGTCGAAGGCGGCGAAAGCCGTGATCGCGGCTTCGGCATCGACGGCTATGCGCTGGCGATCGACGGACTCGCCGCGATGATCGGCGCCAAAACAAAAAGCTGACCGGAGCGGCTTGTGGCAAAATCTCCAAAAGGCCCGACCGTCGACCGCGATCTGATCCGCGAGCTCGCCAAGCTGCTCGACGAGACCGGCCTGACCGAAATCGAGATCGAACAGCGACGGCCAGCGCGTGCGCGTCGCCCGCGCGCGCCGTCGCGCCGGCCGCGCCCGCGCCGCGCGCCGCGGCGCCGTGCCAGCGCCGATCGGCAGGACAACGCGCCGCTCGATCCCGTCCAAGCATCCGGGCGTCGTCACCTCGCCGATGGTCGGCACCGCCTACGCTGCGGCCGAGCCCGGCGCCCAGCCGTTCGTCGACGTCGGCAGCAGGTCAAGAGCGGCGAGACGCTGCTGATCATCGAGGCGATGAAGACCATGAACCAGATTCCGGCGCCGCGCGCCGGCACCGTGATGCAGATCCTGTTCGAGGACGGCCAGCCGGTCGAATTCGGCGAGCCGCTGATGATCATCGAGTGAGTGACGCGCATATTGTCAGCGTGTGCGGGACCAGTGTCGCCAGCTGCGAGCCCGCCATCGCGTTCGCGGCAGATGTTCGACAAAATCCTCATCGCCAATCGCGGCGAGATCGCGCTGCGCGTGCTGCGCGCCTGCAAGGAGCTCGGCATCCCGACGGTCGCGGTGCATTCGACCGCCGACGCCGACGCCATGCATGTGCGGCTCGCCGACGAGAGCGTCTGCATCGGCCCGCCGCCGGCGCGGACAGCTATCTCAACATCCCCGCCCTGCTCGCCGCCTGCGAGATCACCGGCGCCGACGCCGTGCATCCCGGCTACGGCTTCCTCTCGGAGAACGCGCGCTTCGCCGAAATCCTCGCCGAGCACGACATGCACTTCATCGGCCCCAAGGCCGAGCACATCCGCCTGATGGGCGACAAGATCGAGGCCAAGCGCACCGCGAAGAAGCTCGGCATCCCGGTGGTGCCCGGCTCCGACGGCGGCGTCACGTCGCGACGCGGAGGCGGCCAGCGATCGCCGACGAGATCGGCTTTCCGGTGCTGATCAAGGCGGCGGCCGGCGGCGGCGGCCGCGGCATGAAGGTCGCGCGCAGCGCAGGACGATCTGTCGAACGCGCTCGCCACCGCGCGCGCCGAAGCCAAGGCCGCCTTCGGCGACGACGCCGTCTATCTCGAGAAATATCTGCGAGACGCCGCGCCACATCGAAATCCAGGTGCTCGGCGACGGCAAGGGCAACGCCATCCATCTCGGCGAGCGCGACTGCTCGCTGCAGCGCCGCCACCAGAAGGTGCTGGAGGAAAGCCCCTCGCCCGCGCTCAACACCGCAGGCGCGCGACAAGATCGGCGAGACCGTCGCCAAGGCGATGCGCGAGCATGAACTATCTCGGCGTCGGCACCGTCGAGTTCCTCTACGAGGACGGCGAGTTCTATTTCATCGAGATGAACACCCGCATCCAGGTCGAGCATCCGGTGACCGAGATGATCACCGACATCGATCTCGTGCTCGAGCAGATCCGCGTCGCCGCCGGCGGCGCGCTGACGCTCACGCAGAAGGACGTCGAATTCCACGGCCACGCCATCGAGTGCCGCATCAATGCCGAGAACCCGGTGTCCTTCCGCCCCTCGCCCGGCAAGATCCTGCACTATCATCCGCCGGGCGGGCTCGGCGTGCGCGTCGATTCCGCCGTCTATCAGGGCTACACCATCCCGCCCTATTACGACTCGCTGGTCGGCAAGCTGATCGTGCACGGCAAGACGCGGCAGGAATGCCTGATGCGGCTCACGCGCGCGCTCGACGAGTTCGTGGTCGACGGCATCGAGACCACGCTGCCGCTGTTCCGCGCGCTGGTGCGCGAGCAGGACATCATCGACGGCAACTACCACATCCACTGGCTCGAGCAGTTCCTCGCCAAAGGCGGCATGGCGGGCTCGCCCTAGCGGCTCGCGCTCTTCTGCACCCTCGCCTTCGGCGCCTCGCGCGCGGCTTCCGCCAATTCGGTCGGCCCCGAGCTGATCTCGGTGATCGCCCGCTGCACCGGCAGCGCCGTCGGATGCTCGTTCTGCAGAAACTCGATCAGCTTCTCGCGCACCTCGCAGCGCAGGTCGAAGGCCTGCCCCGCGGAGTTGGCACTCATCAGCGCGCGCAGTTCGATGCTGCCCTGCTTGGTGTCGGTCACCGCCAGATTGACCACCTGCCCGTTCCAGTTCTTCGACGCCTTGACGATCTCGTTGAGCTTGTCGCGGATGGCGCCGACCGGCGCGCGGTAGTCGAGATAGAAGAAGGCGGACCCGATCAGCGCCGAACTATCGCGCGTCCAGTTCTGGAACGGCTTCTCGATGAAATAGGACAGCGGCACGATCATGCGCCGCCAGTCCCACAGCCGCACCACCACATAGGTCGAGGTGATCTCCTCGATCGAGCCCCATTCGTTCTCCACGATCACCGCATCGTCGATGCGGATCGGCTGCGTCATGGCCAGCTGCACGCCGGCAAACAGATTGGAGAGCACCGGCCGCGCCGCGAGGCCGGCGACGATGCCGGCGACGCCGGCGGAGGCGAACAGGCTGACGCCGTATTGCCGCACCGGCTCGAAGGTCATCAGCGCCGCGCCGATCGTGACAACCACCACCAGCACATCGGCGCTGCGCATCAGCACGCGCACCTGCGTGTTGTGCTTGCGCGCCATCAGATTGTCCGCGGCATCGAGCCGGAACTGGCGCAGATAGAGATCGGCGGCGATATTGAGCGCGGTGATTGCCGTCCAGCCGATCAGGCAGATGATGGCGATCAGCAGGAGGCGCGCGAACCAGGCCTGCGTGTCGTCGC
This sequence comes from uncultured Alphaproteobacteria bacterium, assembly GCA_963742385.1. Lineage (GTDB taxonomy): Bacteria > Pseudomonadota > Alphaproteobacteria > Rhizobiales > Xanthobacteraceae > Pseudolabrys. The sequence goes on from CAVULS010000008.1 coordinate 212,892, forward strand.
CGAGCGGCGCCACCGAAATGGCGATGACCAGCGCAAAGATGATGACCGCAAGCCGAGTCACCCCGCGCATCTGCGTGAACACGGAAAACAGATACGGATAGCGGGTGGCGAGCAGATGCCGCACCAGTCGCCGCGCGCTCCGATGCAGCGAATAGGCGAGCGCGACCGCCAGCACAATGACGATGGTAGACACCACCCAATTGGGCAGCCAGTCGAACCAGCGTTGCGCCGTCAAGAGTGCAGAACGGATCGAATCCATAGAGGCCTAATTACACTTAAATCGCCGGGCGGCGAACAGCGGATGCATGCGCTGGACAGCGGCGGCGCGAACTGGCAAGACGCCAAAGCTTTCAACGCAATTCAATGCACGGCGGCGATGAAAAGTTTCCTGCTCAAAGTGTTCACCTGGTGGAACAGCCAGACCTTCGGCACCCAGTTCTGGACCTGGATGTACGGCGAATTCGTCGGCGACGACGAATTCGGCAATCGCTACTATCGCACGCGCGGCGGCGAGATCGATCCGGTGCTCGGCTTCGAGCGGCGCTGGGTCATTTACAACGGTTACACCGAGGCCTCGACCATTCCGCCGTCATGGCACGGCTGGATGCATCACACCGTCGACACGCCGCCGACCGAGGTGAGCTACAAACCCTGGCCGTGGCAGAAACCGCACCGTCCGAACATGACCGGCACGCCCGCCAGCTATCGGCCACCCGGCTCGACACTGGCGCAAAACCGGCGCCCTCACGCCACCGGCGACTACAAGGCCTGGACGCCGGAGCGCTAGCGCGGCCGCCGCCCTTTCCCCGCCGTATTCACCGTGTTAACCGGGCCCCGCCCGGTTGCGTGACCTTTGTTCCCCACGCAAGGCCTGAAACAGCCAGGTTCGATGGCGCGACCCTTCCTCACCGTTTGTTCGCTTGTCCGTCGCGCTCATCGCGCCGGCGCTTGTGGCAATGCCGGCGTCGGCGCAATTCGATTCGATCTTCCGCGCGCCGCCGCCGCGCCCGCCGGCCAACGTGCCCGAGGCACCGCCGGCCCCGCGTTCCGACGTGCCGCCGGCGCAGCCGCTGCCGGCGCCGATGAGCCTGCCGCCGGCGAGCCGTCCCGGCGCCGGCGCCATCCAGTCACAACCTTTGGCGCCGCTGCCCGGCGCGGCGGTCGCGCCTCTGCCTCCGGCCAACGAGCGGCCGCAGGCGCCGCCCGCGCAACAGCAGAGCGGCCCGGTCCAGGCCCTGCCCGGCCTGGCCCCCGGCCAGCGCCAGCCGCGCGGCGCACCAGGGCAGCCCGCCGACACCTCGCCGCAGCCCGGCGATGAGGTCGTGGTCGAGCCGCCGCCGCAGCGCATCGCCAATCCGACCGCGGTGTTCTCCGGCCTCGACAAGATCACCGGCCGCATCACCTCGTTCGACGTCGCCATCAACGAGACCGTGCAATTCGGCGCGCTGCAGGTGACGCCGCGCGTCTGCTATTCGCGGCCGCCGACCGAGACGCCGAACACCGACGCCTTTGTCGAGGTCGACGAGGTGACGCTGCAGAACGAGATCAAGCGCATCTTCACCGGCTGGATGTTTGCGGCGAGCCCCGGCCTGCACGCGGTCGAGCATCCGATCTATGACGTCTGGCTCACCGACTGCAAAGGCGCGACAGATCCGGCCGTCGCCGAAGCGCCCGCCGAGGCGCAGCCGGCGGCAAAGCACGCCGGCGCCGCGCAGCGCCGCGCAGCAGCGCCGCCGCAGCCGGCCGCGCGCAGCGCACGCAGCCGCGGCCTGCTGACCGCGCCGAGCTGGCGCTAACCGGCTCTCGCGGATGATCGCCAGCGCCTCGGCGCCGCTGACCGCGCGATCGAGCGGCAGCGCGGCGAAATCGGCTTCGCCGATCAGCGCCTGTTCGAGCAGCGCGTGATAGCGCTGCTTCGGCACCTCGACGGCGCCGAAGCTTTTCAGGTGATCGGTGACAAATTGCGTGTCGAGCAGCCGGTAGCCGCCGGCAATGAGCCGCGCGATCAGATGCACCAGCGCGATCTTCGAGGCGTCGCGCGCGCGGTGGAACATGCTTTCGCCGAAGAACACGCGGCCGAGCGAAACGCCGTAGAGACCGCCGACCAGTGATGCGCCGTCATAGACCTCGACGGTGTGGCAATGCCCGCGCTCGTAGAGGCCGCGATAGATGCGGCGGATGCGGGCGTTGATCCAGGTGCGGGCGCGGCCGCGCTTGGGCTCGGCGCAGCCGTCGATCACGGCGTCGAAGTCGCGGTCGACGCGCGACGACGAAGCGGCGTCGCGCGCACGGTGCGCGCGAGCCGCGACGGTATGTGGAAACCGTCGAGCGGGATGATCCCGCGCATGTCCGGCTCGATCCAGTAGAGCGCCGGGTCGTCGGCGCTCTCCGCCATGGGAAAGATGCCGCAGGCATAGGCCTTGAGCAGCACCTCCGGCGTGATCTCGATATGCCCGCTTTCGCGATTGGCCATGGCGCAACTCAGATTGCCGAACCAGTCTGCGGCGCCGCCCATTCTAGGCGCGGCGCCAGGCGCTGTGGAGGCCGATTTTAACCGGCTCTCACCATGAATCGGCCAAAACTGGCGAAAGATTGAACCGAAATCCGGCTCGCCGCGTTGTGCGGCCTGATTGTGGGGCTGGGCCAAAGGGAGACCGGCACAATATGCCGGCACGGCGCGCAAATATTCTCGTGGTCGAAGACGAGATCCTGATCAGCGAGCTCATCGCCGACGTGCTGTGCGAGCGCGGCTTTGAGGTTCACGCCGTGGCCGACGCAGAAGCCGCGCTGCGCTATCTTCGAATCCGGTTCCGACGGTCGACGTGCTGTTCACCGACATCAATCTCGCCGGCGAAATGGACGGCTCGACGCTGGCCAGGCGCGTGCGCGCGCAGCGCCCGGACATGCCGATCGTCTATTGCTCGGGCCGCTATTCACCTTCGGCGTTGTCGCCGCCGGTGCCGCGCTCGGTCTTCGTGCCCAAGCCCTACGATCCGGCCGATCTGTGCACGCTGCTGGAGCGGCTCACGTCGACGCTGCATTGAGAACGCCGGTTCTCGTCTGCTCAAAGCGGACGCAAAACGGGCCGGTTATGGCGCGCGAATGCGGCGGTTCGCTATTGCAGCATGCAATTTCGTTGATTTTTCCGATTTGCGGGGGCTATGGTCGCCCAGGATTTAGCCAGCAGTTATTCGATTCCGGCCGCGACAGTGGCAGAAGCGCGCCGATAAGAAGCGACGAATGACAGTGCCGGAGTAAAAGGCGGGCCCTCGGGGTCCGCCTTTTAATTTTGGCGCCGGCGCTGGATTTTTTGGGCTTGCCGGATTTTGCGTCTTCGGGTTGATTCACAGCCGGGGGTAACGCACCCATGCTCAGGCGGAGGCCGTGGCGGCTTGCCTTTAAGCGGCTGACACTGTTTCGAGAATCAGCGAACTCCCGACGCCGGTCACGCCGACTTTTCCCCGCGCTGTCCCCTTCCCGGCGAAGGCCGGCAGACGCCGCGAACAAGTACGCAAAGCCCGCTAAAGCGTCATTTTGCTGTCACGAACGCAGGAATAAAGCCCTACCCGGCGACGACAAGAAAAATGCTTTTCGAGCACCCCCAATCGCTCAATACTCACTGCGGTTTTCAGCGGCTTTGTCCCCAGCTAACCACAAGATTTAGTGTTTGATTCAGATTTCATGTCTATCTGTTGTTGACGAGGGCAGCGAGTCCACTTAGCTTTGAGTTCGTTCGGTGCGCGTGAGTTCAGGTTCCCTCCGGACCTTCAAAAACGACCGTGGAAGTCGTCTCTCACCCGCGCCGTAAATGGCGTTTCGGGACAGGGATTTTCTGCGCCGGCGGGGCGAGTTCCGGCGGCGGCACCGGTGCCACTAGAGAGCACCGGGCATAGATCAGGGGTCGGTGTTGGCGGTGTGACAGGCGTTGGGGATTAAACGTCGGCGGCAAAAGCCGCCCAACAAAATGGGGCTTTGCGACAATGCGAATTGAACGGCGCTACACCAAAGACGGGCAGTCACCTTACGCTGGCGACTCGAATTCCGCCTGACCACCAGCGAGATCAAGAATCCCGACGGCTCGGTGGTGTTCAAGCTCGACAATGTCGAGGTGCCGGAATTCTGGTCGCAGGTCGCCGCCGACGTGCTGGCGCAGAAATATTTCCGCAAAGCCGGCGTCCCGGCGCGGCTGAAGAAGGTCGAAGAGAATTCCGTCCCCTCCTTCCTGTGGCGCTCGGTCGCCGACGACGCAGGCGCTTGCCGAATTGCCGGAGAAGGAGCGCGCGATCGGCGAGCAGTCCTCCAAGCAGGTGTTCGACCGTCTCGCCGGCACCTGGACCTATTGGGGCTGGAAGGGCGGCTATTTCGACTCGGAAGAGGACGCGCAGGCCTTCTTCGACGAACTGCGCTACATGCTGGCCGCGCAGATGTGCGCGCCGAATTCGCCGCAGTGGTTCAACACCGGCCTGCACTGGGCCTACGGCATCGACGGCCCCGGCCAGGGCCATTTCTATGTCGATCCGTTCACCGGCAAGCTGACGAAATCGAAGTCCGCCTACGAGCATCCGCAGCCGCACGCCTGCTTCATCCAGTCGGTCAATGACGACCTCGTCAACGAGGGCGGCATCATGGATTTGTGGGTGCGCGAGGCGCGGCTGTTCAAATACGGCTCCGGCACCGGCTCGAACTTCTCCAAGCTGCGCGGCGAAGGCGAGAAGCTCTCCGGCGGCGGCCGCTCCTCCGGCCTGATGAGTTTCCTGAAAATCGGCGACCGCGCCGCCGGCGCCATCAAGTCGGGCGGCACCACGCGGCGCGCGGCCAAGATGGTGATCGTCGACGTCGATCACCCGGATATCGAGACCTATATCGACTGGAAGGTGAAGGAGGAGCAGAAGGTCGCGGCGCTGGTCACCGGCTCCAAGATCAACCAGAAACACCTCAAGGCCGTGCTCAAGGCCTGCGTGAATTGCGAGGGCTCGGGCGACGATTGCTTCTCGCCGGAGAAAAACCCCGCGCTCAAGCGCGAGATCAGGCTCGCGCGCCGCGCGCAGGTGCCCGACAATTTCATCAAGCGCGTGATCCAGTTCGCCAAGCAGGGCTACAAGGACATCGACTTCCCGATCTACGACACCGACTGGGACAGCGAAGCCTATCTCACCGTCGCCGGGCAGAACTCCAACAACTCGGTGCGCGTCACCGACGACTTCCTCAAGGCCGTCGAGGCCGACGGCAAGTGGGACCTGACGTTCCGCAAGAACGGCAAGATCGCCAAGACGCTCGACGCCCGCGCGCTGTGGGAAAAGATCGGCTACGCCGCCTGGGCGTCGGCCGATCCGGGCCTGCAGTACCACACGCACGGTCAACGACTGGCACACCTGCCCGGCCTCGGGCGACATCCGCGCCTCCAATCCGTGCTCGGAATACATGTTCCTCGACGACACGGCCTGCAATCTCGCCTCGCTCAACCTGCTCACCTTCCGCGACGCGAAGACCGGCGCAGTTCGACGTCGAGTCGCTACGAGCACGCGTGCGGCTGTGGACCGTGGTGCTGGAAATCTCGGTGATGATGGCGCAGTTCCCCTCGCGCGAGATCGCCGAGCGCAGTCCTTCGAGTTCCGCACGCTGGGCCTCGGCTACGCCAATATCGGCGGCCTGCTGATGACGCTCCGGCATCCCCTATGACTGCGACGCCGGCCGCGCCATCTGCGGCGCGCTCACCGCGCATCATGACCGGCGTGTCCTACGCGCACCTCCGCCGAGATGGCGGCAAAGCTCGGGCCCTTCCCCGGCTTCAAGAAGAACCGCGACGCCATGCTGCGCGTCATGCGCAACCACCGCCGCGCCGCCTACAACGAGCGCAGCGGCTACGAGAAGGCTGGCGATGCCGCCGGTGCCGCTCGACCACGCCGCCTGCCCCGACCAGACCCTGATCGCGCACGCGAAGGCCGCCTGGGACAAGGCGCTGGCGCTCGGCGAGCAGCACGGCTACCGCAACGCGCAGGCGACCGTCATCGCCCCGACCGGCACCATCGGCCTGGTGATGGACTGCGACACCACCGGCATCGAGCCCGACTTCGCCCTGGTCAAGTTCAAGAAGCTCGCCGGCGGCGGCTACTTCAAGATCATCAACCGCGCCGTGCCGGAGGCGCTGCGCACGCTGGGCTACAGCGAGACCGAGATCGCCGAGATCGAGGTCTATGCCGTCGGCCACGGCTCGCTGGCGCAGGCGCCCGCCATCAACCACACGACCTTGAAGGCCAAGGGCTTCACCGACGAGGCCATCGCCAAGGTGGAGAAGGCGCTGCCCACCGCCTTCGACATCAAGTTCGCCTTCAACAAGTGGACGCTCGGCGAAGAATTCTGCCGCGACACGCTCGGCATCTCGGCCGAGGATCTGGCGCTGCCGACATTCGACCTGCTCGCCGCCATCGGCTTCTCCAAGCGCGAGATCGAGGCCGCCAACATCCACGTCTGCGGCGCCATGACGGTGGAAGGCGCGCCGCATCTAAAGCCCGAGCATCTATCCGGTGTTCGACTGCGCCAATCCGTGCGGCCGCACCGGCAAGCGCTATCTCTCAGTCGAAAGCCACATCCGCATGATGGCGGCGGCGCAGCCCTTCATCTCCGGCGCCATCTCCAAGACCATCAACATGCCGAACGACGCCACTGTCGAGGATTGCAAGGAGGCCTATCTCGCTGTCCTGGAAGCTGGCGCTGAAAGCCAACGCGCTTTACCGCGACGGCTCGAAGCTGTCGCAGCCGCTCAACTCGCAGCTCATCGCCGATGACGACGACGAGGACGATACCATCGAGGCTTCCTCGAGCGCCCGGCGGCGGCGCGCGCCACCGGCTTGGCCGAGACGCTGGTGGAGAAGTCGTCGAGCGCATCGTGGTCATGCGCGAGCGCGAGAAGCTGCCCGACCGCCGCAAGGGCTACACGCAAAAGGCCGTCGTCGGCGGGCACAAGGTCTACCTGCGCACCGGCGAATATGACGACGGCCGCATCGGCGAGATCTTCATCGACATGCACAAGGAGGGCGCCGCCCTCCGCTCGCTGATGAACAATTTCGCCATCGCCGTCTCGCTCGGCCTGCAATACGGCGTGCCGCTTGAGGAATATGTCGACGCCTTCACCTTCACCCGCTTCGAGCCCGCGGGCCCGGTGCAGGGCAATGACTCGATCAAGAACGCCACCTCGATCCTCGACTACGTGTTCCGCGAGCTCGCCGTCTCCTATCTCGAGCGCTTCGACCTCGCCCATGTCGACCCCAGCGAAGCCGGCGGCTTCGACGCGCTCGGCAAGGGCGTGCAGGAGGGCAAATCCGCTTCGGCCTCGAACTTCGTCTCGCGCGGGCTCACCCGCTCGCGCACCGATCGCCTCTCCGTCGTCAGCGGCGCCCCCGCGCAAGGCACCGCCGGCGCATCTGGTTCCTCCGCCGTCGCTCCCAGCGTTCCCTCCCCCCATGTGGGGGAGGGTCAGGGGTCATCGCGAGTGACCGCGCTGCGCAGCACCACCTCGTTGAAAGCCGAGCCGGAGGCGAAGCTGTCGCCGGCCGAGAAGCTGGAAGTGCAGAACGTCACCGACGCCCGCGCCCACGCCAAGCTCGCGGCCTCGGAGAAGCGCGCCGAGGCCCGAGCCAAGGGCTACGAAGGCGAGGCCTGCGGCGAGTGCGGCAACTTCACCCTGGTGCGCAACGGCACCTGCATGAAATGCGACACCTGCGGCTCGACGACGGGGTGCTCGTGATGCGGTCTCGTCACCGTCATGGCCGGGCGAAAGCGCGAAGCGCGTCTTCGTCAACCTGTCCCGGCCATCCACGCCTTCGCTTTGTATTGCTTAAGGCGTGGATGCCGGGCACAAGGCCGGGCATGACAAACCGAATAGGGACCTCGTGAGCAGCTCGAAAAATTCCAAGGACATGGAGCGCGCGCAGGCCGCGTTCCACAAGAAAGAGGCGCAGCAGCGCGAAGGCGCCAAGGCAACCGCCGAGTACAAGGCCGCCGGCGACGCCGTGCGCATCAAGACCGAGAAGCTGCGCGCGCTGCGGCTGGCCAAGGAAGAAGCCGACCGCAGGTTGGCGGCGGAGGCTAAGCCGGTGAAGGCGGGCAAGGCGAAGAAGCGGATGTGATTTTCTGACTTGTCATGGCCGGGCTTGTCCCGGCCATCCACACCAGCGGCCAGAAGGCCGCATTTTGCGTGACTTCATTTACAATTCTAAGGTGTAGAAACTGGAGATGCATATAGGGACGTGATCCGTGCTTTTTTCACAGCAATTCGAAATCAGCTCGACAACAGTCGACGACTGGTTCGACCCAATTTTGTTTATCGACACTCCACTCTTTATCGATCCCTTTTTAATATTCGATGGGGAGGCTGGAGTTTTTCAAGGAAGCCACGCTGAAATTATAGCGTTCTTCGACCTTATGTTTCAGTTAGTGGCGCGCAGCGGTGGAAACGAAGCATCTAAGCATTGGCAAAAAGCCATATCGCTTTTGTCGCTTCGAGAGGTTCATGAACTATGTCTTGGATATTCGAATGCAGGCACCCACGGTTCCGGGTCAGGGACGGAGCGTGCAGCACAAATTTGTTCCGGCCTCCTCACCGCCATTCGACAAGAAGTGCAACAGCTAGCTCATTTTGAGGAGGTTCAGATCTTTCAAGCTGGATTCGGTCCCGATCGAATTAGCGATGCAACAGCGGGAATAATTCGACACCGACTTGCCCAATACACGGCTGATGTTGCTGCTCGCAATAACCTCCCAACTAGCCATGTCCGGTATTTCAAATCTAAATTCAGTGTAGAAAACGAGCGTTGGCAGTCCGGAAACTTCGATCTCCCGCTCAATCCTTATTCCGGCGATCCGATTTTGTTGGTGCCTAAGGACTATCTCCGCCCCTTCCGACAATTAACCCAGACGATTTTTGGGCGCCGGAATAGATATCCGTGTAATACCGGTTGATTGTCGAGCTGCCCCACCATCAGCGTCTAAGCTATAACTGTCGCCATTGCCAATCATTGTGGCTCGGCGGCCCTCCGGCCGGGCTGTCGCCTGACTAGCCTCCCTCAACACTCAACCACGCTCACATGTCCCTGCGCGCCGTAATCCAGGAGCGGGCGGTCGCGCGTGATTAGGGTGGCGCCGAGCTCGCGCGCGGTCGCCGCGAGGATGCGGTCGATCGGGTCGCGCGGCGGCCGGCCCGGCAGCGAGGATGAGGCGATCAACAGGTCCGGCGACATCTCGGCCAGTCGCACGCCGGGGACCTCGAACAGATTGGCAAACCAGCGTTCCGGCCGGATCAGCAGTTGCAGGCGCCCGTGCGCCGCCAGCGTAGCGACCTCCCAGGCCGTCACCGGCGAAATGTAGGACGCAACGCCGTCGCGCGCGGCGGCGGTGAGCACGTCAGCGGCGTTCGGCGAAATCGGCTGCTTGCCGTAGATCCAGATCGCCGCGCAGGTGTCCCATAGCGGCGGCTGCACTCAACGCTCCCGCTTTTCCGCGCCGTATTCGGCGTCGAGCCGGTCGGCCCATTGCGGATCCGCCGGCTGCGTGATGTCGACGCCCGGCATGATGCGGATGAGGCCCGCCATCGCGCCCCAGGCCGGATGAAACGGCTTTGCCTCGGCTTGGGCGCCCTCGGCTTTCGGCGCGCGCACGCGGCGGAACACCAGCCTGCGCTGCTCCATGTCGACCTGCTCGCTCTCGAAGCCGGCATCGAGCCAGACCTTCGTCATCACGCTGTTCCTGGCATTGTTGCTCCACCACGGCCGGTGCTTGCGCGCCGAAGGCGGCAGCGTGACGCCGGTGACCCGCTCGATCTCGGCGAAGGTCATCGGCACCAGCTCCTGGTCCTGCTTCTTCAGGTAGGCGCCCAGCGGCTCGTATTTGGACATCGCAAAACCCCCGATTTGGCGGTCTTTTTTGCTGGTACATATGTCTACCTTCCGGGTACCTACGTCAATAGTTACTCGATATGTACTGCCCGCGCCGCGCCTTGACTTTTGTCCTTTAAAAATGAGGGGCGTCTTCTAGAGACGATCCTGAAGGCGGAAGCGGCGGCGGGCGGGTGCGATCCGGATGAGGGGGAGCGCTTTTGCTCGTGGCACCCCCTCACCCGCCTCGCTCACTTCGTTTGCTCGGCACCCTCTCCCACAAGGGGAGAGGGAAAGACAGCAAGCCGCCGCTCCGCAGGAAAAAAGCGCAAGCGGGCTTTGTGAGAGCCGTAGCCTCGATGCAAAAACCGTTGATCTGTGTCAACGTGGATGCACACGCCCCGGAGCTGAATGGGCGCTACTGAAACGGAGGCTGCCATGATCCGCAAACTCATTCCCGCCGCCCTGCTCGGGCTCGCGCTGCTCATGCCGGGGCAAAGCGCGCAGGCGCAGAACCCGCTCGGCGGCGCCATCATCGGCGGCGGCCTCGGCGCCATCATCGGCGGCGCGGCGGGCGGCGGCCGTGGCGCGGCGATCGGCGCCGTGATCGGCGCTACCACCGGCGCGGTCATCGCCTCGCAGGGCCAGCGCCGCGGCGACTACTGGTATTACGACAGCGGCTGCTACGTGCAGCAGCCCGACGGCGGCTATGTCGTGGTGGCGCCGCGCTATTGCGCCGTCGCCGACGCGGGGCCGCCGCCTCTGCCGCCGGGCGCCGACTGGTGCGCGCGGCGCTACCGCTCCTACGATCCGGTGAGCGGCACCTATCGTCGGCTTCGACGGCTTCCGCCACCCCTGCCCGTAGCGTGGCGCTACGTCAGGCCCGCTGCCGGTCGTTGTCGATCGGCAGCACCTGGCCGGAGATCGATTTCGCCGCGGCGGATGCGAGGAACACGGCGAGCTGGGCGATGTCCTTGGGATCGATGAAGTCCTCGATCGACTGCTGCGAGAACGCCTCCGCCTTCACCTCGTCCATGCTGCGGCCGGAGAGCTGCGCGCGGCCCTGGAACACGCGCACGATGCGCTCGCCGGCGACCGCCCCCGGGGCGATGGCGTTGGCGCGGATGCCGTGCGCCCCGAGTTCCAGCGACAGCGTCTTGGTGAAGCCGATCACCGCCCACTTGGTCGCCGCGTAAGGAGACCGATTGGCAAAGCCGTAGCGCCCGGCGATCGAGGACATGTTGATGATGACGCCGGCCTTCGATTGCTTCAGCGCGGGAATGGCGAGGCGCGTGACGTCGAACATGCCGGTGAGGTTGACGGCGACCACCTTGTCCCAGTCGTCGGGCGGGTACTGCTCGACCGGCAGCGTCAGCCCGGCGATGCCGGCATTGTTGATGAGCACGTCGAGCCCGCCCAGCGCGGCGATGGCCTCCGGCACCATGCGCTCGATGTCGGCGCGCTTGGCCATGTCGCAGCGCCGCGTGACCAGGCCGGGGATCTCCTTCGGCATGGCGGCAAGCCCTGCCTCGTCGATGTCGCAGATAAAGATTTTGGCGCCCTTGCGCGGCGAAGGCGCGCGCGAATTCGCGGCCGATGCCGGCGGCGCCGGCGGTGATCAGGACGCGTTGCGGCATTTGTCTCCCCCTTGTTGGCTGCTTTTTGCTAAACCCCGGCGCGTCTCAGTTTTACCACGAAACAAGCCGCCAGCTTGCGGAGGCGCTACGCCTCCGTTCGTTGCCACAGGCCATCAATGCCACGGAAACCTGTCCACTGTCCTTGCCGTCGCCGCCTGTCTCGTGCTGGCGGCCGGTGCGGCACAGGCGGCGACCGTCCACAAGAAGCATCAGGCAACCCGTCACTGGCACGGCTACGGCTTCCTGCCCGGCTACCGCCCGCCGCAAGTGGTCGAGCGCGACCGCGCCGAGCATTATTACGAGTTGTACGGGCCGCAATATTACGGCCCGGCCTGGCCACGTTATTATCGCGGGCGCTGGAACGGCGGCGGCTTCGGCCCCTGCTACACGCAGACGCCGATCGGGCCATTCTGGAACTGCGGCAAATAGATGATGGTGATCGCCCGTTATTGAAAAGGCCTGCCAATGCGCAACGTGATCGTTTTCGCGCTGGCGAATTATTCGCTCACCTTCCTCGTCATCGGCTTCATTGCCGCCGCGATCTCGCTCATGCGCAAGAATCGGACCCCGGTGCTGGAAGCCGTATTCTCGTTCTATCTCCTGCTCGCACTCGGATTTTCCTTTCTCTACAATTTCGTCATGCGTGTCTTCTTCCAGAACGTCGCCTCGCGCTTCGTCGGCTGGGCGCCGAGCCCTGCCCCCTACTCTTCCTTCTCCGTCGTGAAATACAACGGATAGCCGTTCTGCTTGCCGAGCTCGGTCGCCTCCTTGGCCTTGGTGTCGGCGACGTCCTTGGTATAGACGGCGATGACGCAGGCGCCCTTCTGGTGCGCGGTCATCATCACCCGATAGGCCTGGTCTTCGTTCATGCGGAATACGGCCTTGAGCACCTGCACGACGAATTCGCGCGGGGTGAAATCGTCGTTGAGCAGGATCACCTTCCACAGCGGCGGCCGCTCGACCTTGGTCTTGACCTTGGTGCGCGGCTTGACGAGGGTTTTCTCAGCCATCAGCCAGCCCCTTGTGCTCCGCTTCGATTAGCGCATTTCGCCGAGTTCGTGAACAAGCCGTTCGATCAATTCACGCTGAGCCGGATTGATCTTCGCCTTCGCCTCTTCCGGCGTGAACCATTGCGCACGGTCGACCTCGGGAAATATCGCGGCCTTGCCGCTGCACGGCGGCCATTCCAGCTCGAACGTATTGGAGGCAAGCGCCGCAACGTCGAAGTCGCCGTGCAGCGCAAAGCCGGCCACCCGCTTGCCGGATTTCTGCTTGATCTCGCCCAGCGGCGTCACCTCGCCCTTGGGTTCCACGCCCAGCTCTTCGGCAAATTCGCGCCGCGCCGCGGCGAGCGCGTCCTCGCCCTCCGCGTGTTCCCCCTTGGGGATCGACCAGGCGCCGAGATCTTTCTTCGCCCAGAACGGACCGCCCGGGTGCACCAGCAGCACGCGCAAAGCGGGATCGCGCTTCCACATCAGGATGCCGGCGCTGCGTTTGGGCATGTCGACTTATTACACTTTGCGACACATTTACGTCGAATTTTTTAATGAGCGCCGCAATTTTTGCCGACTTACGTCAGCCCTGCTGCTTCATCACATGAGCTTGCGCGCTATCATCGTGTCGCGGAGGTAAGGGAAGAAAAAAAATAGCGGAGGAAATCGCGATGGACCTGCGAACCGGCGGCTCCCGAAAAATTCCGTCCCGCCCGATCATCGAATGCGCCCAGTGCGGCGATCGGCTTTTCATTCCGGAATGGTCCGAGCTCGTCGATGAGCGCCGCATGCGCCATCTGTGGACCTGCGACAGCTGCGGCTACCAGTTCGAGACCACGGTGCGCTTTCGCGACGCGGCCTAGGCCGGCGTGCCATAACGCTCAGACAAATTTCGGGATCGGCCCGCGTTGCGGCGTTGCGTGGTCGAGCTTGACGAATTCCTCGTCGATATAGCACCAGCCCCAGCCTTCCGGCGGATCGTAACCTTCGATGATCGGATGGCCGGTGGCGTGGAAATGCTTGGTCGCATGCCGGTTGGGCGAGTCATCGCAGCAACCGACATGCCCGCATGTGCGGCACAGCCGCAGATGTACCCACGGACTGCCGATCTTGAGGCACTCCTCACAGCCGAGCGCGCTTGGCGTCACATCATGAACCGTCTTGCGATGCGAACAGGCGCGCGGCATCACCTGCGCCTGATCAGCGCGTCAATGCTCCACGGCCCCGGCCCGGCGAAGACCAAATAGAGGAAAATAAAGCAATAGAGGATCGCGCCGTCGCCGCGGTTGACGATCGGGAAAAAGCTCTGCGGCGCATGCGACAGGAAATAGGCAAAGGCCATCTCGCCCGACATGATGAAGGCGGCAAAGCGCGAGAATAATCCAACCGCGAGCAGCGCGCCGCCGGCAAATTCGATGGCGCCGGAAAACCAGCCAAGCGTGAGGAATTCGGGGTTGCTCGACGTCGAAGGAAATCCGAACAGTTTGGACAGGCCGTGCTCAAAGAACAGCAGCGCGACAACAACGCGGACAATCGACAGCACATAGGGCGCATATATTGCGGCATCGATGAGAGCGGCGCGGGTGCCGGTGTCGCGCGGATCAGATTGAAGCTGCACTTCTTTTCCTCAGATTGGCCCCGCGCGCGCTATAGCGAATGCCGGCCAAGGCCGCACTTCACAATTATCTGAAGCGAAATCATGTCGGTACGCGCTATAACACGCGCATGTTGGACCGCAGGCAACTTCTGGCGCTCGGCGCGCTCACCTTGCCCGCGCTTTATCCCCGCTTGGCGAGGGCCGCCGCGATGAGCAGCCGCGTCACCGCTTACGCTTTCACCTTCAAAGGCTTGGATGGCGGGGAGATTCTGCTCTCCGCCTATGCCGGCCATCCCATCATGATCGTCAACACCGCCTCGCTGTGCGGCTACACGCCGCAATATGCCGGCCTGCAGGCGCTGTGGACCCGCTACCACGATCGCGGCCTGATGATTATCGGCGCGCCATCCAACGATTTCGGCGGTCAGGAACCGGGCGGCGCGAGCGACATCCACGCGACCGCGCAGGGGGAGTATCATGTCACCTTCCCGCTGACGGAAAAGATTGCCGTCAAGGGCCCTGACGCCCATCCGTTCTACCGTTGGGCGGCGCAGGAGCGCCCGCTCGAGGCGCCGCGCTGGAACTTCCATAAATATCTGATCGGCCGCGACGGGCGGTTAAAAGCAGCCTTTACCTCGGCCGTGGAGCCGACCGATCCGAAAGTGATCGCCGCCATCGAAAGTGAACTGGCCGGCGAATAAAAATGTGGCCGCGGCGACACGCCCGGCGAGTTTTGTCACAAAATCGATAGACGACGCATTGACGAATTGACCCGCCGATGTCGCACTGCCTATAATATTTGCACAGGTAAGCTGGCGGAATTAGACGCCCGCCCGTGAACCAAGGTTCCTCCCGCGTGGCGTTCAGACTTGGGCGGCCCAATCGGCCGCCCTCTTTCTTTGAAATCGTAGGGCGTTATTTGACCTCTCGGCAAGTCGCCCCCCGCCGAAGTCCTTGCGGCAGCCAACGCACGTCGAAGACCTGTGGGATCCGATGCGCAACAGCCAGTGCGCCCGTTAGGCTGCTCGCCTGCTCGGCTTGACCGACTTAAGCACGCGCTTTTGGCGTTTGGCCACAGGGTCAGGCTGGCTACTTGTAAGTGCTTGCGTAACCAGCCGATCGTCAATTTTATCGGCTTGCTTTGCGGCGCTCAGGGCCGCTGCGACTGCGAAGCCAGCACATGCCCCTAACGAGGCCGACGAAAGACAGAGAACTATTGTTATACCCATCGATCCCTCCGTTCTGGAGTTAATCGCCGGGCAAGCTTTTTAGTTCCACGTTTCGCCCCAGCGCCACCCCTCACGGCTAGTGTGAAAATGAGGCAAAAATGCTGCGCACAGAGGGCATCTGCGCGGCATCTGCATTGAGAGCGGAATAGACTTAGACGTGGCGGCGTATCCGCATGATGTCCCCGATCCCACGGTCCGAGTGGTGAATTCTTATTTTCGGTTAGCCAAAACTCGGCGCGGTCTTGAGGCCACGGCAAACCGGCCGCCCTTTTTTCGCGGGCCTCAGGCCGCGCCGAAGCGGGTGCGTGCGGATATATAGCGGCGAGCGGCGCCGGCCACCTTTTCCTCGGCGGCCTGCGCCGGCAGCGGGTCAAGCGATTCGACGAGTTGCAGGAAGGCGCTTCCCGGCAGCGGCGGCGCGAACACGTAGCCCTGCGCGGAACGGATGCCGAGCTCGCGCAAATGCATCACCTGCTCGAAATTTTCCACGCCCTCGGCGACCACGTCCATGCGCATGTTGTGGGCGAGGTCGACCAGCGTCTCGACGATGGTGGTTGAATTCCTGTCGGTGCCGATGGAATCGACGAACATCTTGTCGATCTTGATGATGTCGACCCCGAGCTTGAGCATGTAGGACAGCCCGCTGTGGCCGGTGCCAACATCGTCGATGGCGATACGCACGCCGAGCCCCTGCAGGGCCGCGATGATGCGCCGCGTTTCGGTCAGGTTTTCGACCTGGTCGCGCTCGGTCACTTCCAGCACCACCTGCGAGAGATGGATCGGCGAGGCGGAAAAGATATTGCGTACGTCCTTGACGATGCCTTCGTCGGCAAACAGCTTGCCGGCGAAGTTGAATGAAATCTTCAGTCCCGGGCGGCGGCCGATGGCCGGGCCGGCCTCGGCGCAGACCCGCCGCATCAGGTCCCGGGTCATTTCGAGAATGAGCCCGCTCGATTCCGCGAGCGGGATAAACGAAGCCGGCGGCACCAGCGTGCCGTCAGGCTTGCGCCAGCGCACCAGCACTTCGGCGCCGCGGAGCTGGCCGGAGCGGATATCGACGATCGGTTGATAGTAGGGCACGAATTCGCCGGCATCGAGCGCACGCTCGAGCTCGGCCACCGGATTGCTGGTGTTGCGGCGGCGCGGCATGACCAGGCCAAAGCCGATCAGCAGCAGCGCGATGACGCTGGTCGCAAACACGCCCAACCGCTGCAGATCCGCTTGCCCAGCCAGCGCCTGTGCGCGCGGCAGAGAAATTTCGGCGCTGAATCCATATACGTCCGATTTGAGCCGGGCGACGAAAGCGGCAGCAGGCTCGGCGCCGGCCGCCGCAATCGTGACGCCGCCAGGCGTGACCATGCTGGCATAGGCACTGAACAGCTCGCCATTGGTGGACATCATCGGCAGGAACAGCACCGCCGGCACCAGCGCGGCGATGGCGTTCGGCCCGGCACCGGTCTTGCGCCGCAGCCGCACCATATTCTCACCGTTGCCAAGCCGGATGATGTCGAGCGTAAAGCCGTCGGCGCCGGCGAGCGGTTCCGACGACAGCAGTTTGCGCTCGCGCGGCGGCAGGTCGGAATCCGTGCACAGCGTCTTGTCGTCGGGTCCAAGTACCGCGATTTCCTTGATCGGCGCCGTCGTGAATGCGGCCTGCCGCATCAGGGTGACGTCTTCCGGGCGGCATGAATCGACCCCGACCGCGGCGAGGTCGTTGAGGGAATGCACCACCTGCCCGACGCGAAATTCAGCAAGCGAAACGGCGCGCTTGGCGGAGATAGAGGCCGCTTCCTGGCCTTGCTGCTCGATCAAGCCGCCGAGCCAGACATCGAAGGCGATCAAAGGCACGCCGGCGAGCAGCACGCCAGCGACGATTGCCAATAAATTCTTGCGCGAGACCGCGCGCAAACCCCTGCCCATCCGCGTAACCGGGTCGTCCGCCCTGCACTGGTATCCCGCTGTAGCAAGCCATGGCGCCGTAAAGGGTGGCTTAAGCTTAAGAGGTCGTAAGGGCGATAACCGCGCAGAATGGGGCCAAGCGCGCCAATATGGTTAGGGAGAGGTAAATAATGCCGTCGCGGGCCCTATATTATCGTGACAGGCTGCGGCGCTTCGGGGGCTGCCTCGGTGCGAATGAAGCGAGACATAAGGAGTAGGCCATGAGTTTCTTTCCCGGCAAGGACCCTGAAGCGGGCGATGCCTATTCCTGCGATACGATCGCGCATGTGGTGGTGCCGCGCACCGTCGATCTCGGCGACGGCTTTTCCGTGCGCCGCGCTTTGCCGTCGGCGCGTTCGCGCATGGTCGGGCCGTTCATCTTCTTTGACCATTTCGGGCCGGCGGAATTCCGCGCCGGAAACGGCCTCGACGTACGGCCGCATCCACATATCGGGCTGGCCACCGTCTCCTATCTGTTCGACGGCGAGATCATGCACCGCGACTCACTCGGCACCGCGGTGGCGATCAAGCCCGGCGAGGTCAACTGGATGACCGCCGGGCGCGGCATCGTGCATTCCGAACGCACCGGCGCGGAAAAGCGCGCGACCGGCAGCCCGATCCATGGGCTGCAGATGTGGGTGGCGCTGCCCGCGGCGAAGGAAGAGATGGACGCGGGCTTTGCCCATCACGAGACGGCGGAGTTTCCGGTGGTCGCCGAGAACGGCAAGAATGTGCGTGTGGTGGTCGGCTCGCTCTATGGCGCGGCCTCGCCGGTGCCGGTGGTGCATGAAACCATTTTCGGCGACGTGTATCTGAAAGCGGGCTCGACGCTGCCGCTCGACGCCGACCACGAGGAGCGCGCGGTCTATATCGTCGACGGCACACTCGACATTGCCGGCGACAAGTTCGAACCGGGGCGCCTGCTGGTGTTCAAGCCGGGCGACAAGGTCACCATCACTGCGGCGACTGATGCGCATTTCGTCGTCGTCGGCGGCGCGCCAATGGACGGGCCACGCCACATCTGGTGGAATTTCGTCTCCTCGCGGAAAGAGCGCATCGAGCAGGCCAAGGCGGAGTGGAAGGCCGGCCACTTCGCCAAGGTGCCGGGCGACGAGATCGAGTTCATTCCGCTGCCGGAGAAATAGCACGAGCGCCGGGCGAACGACCGTCATCCTGAGGTGGCCGCGAAGCGGCCCTCGAAGGATGAGCGGCCGGGCCGTCGCCCTTCGAGGCTCGCTACGCTCGCACCTCAGGGCGACGGATTGCTGCGAGTGCCACACTACGCGGCTATCTATTTCTTCGGCAGGTCCAGCCTGATGTGCAGCTCCTTGAGCTGCTTCGGCGTTGCCTCCGACGGCGCGCCCATCATCAAATCCTCGGCGCGCTGGTTCATCGGGAACAGCACCACCTCGCGCAGGTTCTCCTCGCCCGCCAGCAGCATGACGATGCGGTCGATGCCGGGGGCGATGCCGCCGTGCGGCGGCGCGCCGAGCGAGAGCGCGTGCAACATGCCGCCGAACTTTGCTTCGAGCACACTCTCGTCGTAGCCGGCGATGGCGAAGGCCTTCTTCATCACCTCGGGGCGATGATTACGGATGGCGCCGGAGGACAGTTCGACGCCGTTGCAGACGATGTCGTATTGGATCGCCTTGATGGAGAGAATTTTCTCGGTGTCCTTGGCATCGAGCGCGAGGAAATCATCGACGTCCATGTTCGGCATCGAGAACGGGTTGTGCGAGAAGTCGATCTTCTTCTCTTCCTCGTTCCACTCGTACATGGGGAAGTCGACGATCCAGCAGAAGTCGAAGCGGTCCTTTGCGATCAGGCCGAGCTCCTCGCCGATTTTGGCGCGCGCGAGCCCGGCAAATTTGACGAAATCCTTCGGCTTGCCGGCGACGAAGAAGCAGGCATCGCCGACGCCGAGACCGAGCTGGCCGGCGATCTGCTTGGTGCGCTCCGGCCCGATGTTTTTTGCCAGCGGACCGGCGCCAGCTTCCTCGCCCTCGCGCCAGAAAATGTAGCCGAGGCCGGGCTGGCCTTCGCCCTGCGCCCAGGAATTCATGCGGTCGCAGAAGGCGCGGTTGCCGCCCTTCGGCGCGGGAAGCGCCCAGACTGCGCCCTTTGGATCGTTCGCCAGAATGTTGGCGAATATCTTGAAGCCCGAGCCGCGGAAGGCTTCGCTCACATCCTGCATCTCAATCGGATTGCGCAGGTCGGGCTTGTCGGTGCCGTATTTGCCCAGCGCATCGGCATAGGGAATGAGCGGAAACTTCGGCGTCACCGTCTTGCCCTTGGCGAACTCTTCGAACACGCCGCGGATCACCGGCTCGACGGCGTCGAACACGTCATGCTTGCGTGACGAAGCTCATCTCCAGATCGAGCTGATAGAACTCGCCGGGCGAGCGGTCGGCGCGGGCATCCTCGTCGCGGAAACATG
Organism: uncultured Alphaproteobacteria bacterium; assembly: GCA_963742385.1. Taxonomy (GTDB): domain Bacteria; phylum Pseudomonadota; class Alphaproteobacteria; order Rhizobiales; family Xanthobacteraceae; genus Pseudolabrys. Next base: position 232,591 of record CAVULS010000008.1, read on the forward strand.
GCGCGATCTGGAAGTAGCGGTCGAAGCCCGCGATCATGATGAGCTGCTTGAACTGCTGCGGCGCCTGCGGCAGCGCGTAGAATTTTCCCGGATGAATGCGCGAGGGCACCAGATAATCGCGCGCGCCTTCCGGTGAGGATGCCGTGAGGATCGGCGTCTGGAATTCGAAGAAGCCCGCCTCCTTCATGCGCCTTCGGATCGAGTCGATCACCGCGCCGCGCAGCATGATGTTGTCGTGCAGATGCTCGCGGCGCAGATCGAGAAAACGGTATTTGAGCCGCGTCTCTTCCGGATAGTCCTGCTCGCCGAACACCGGCATCGGCAATTCGACGGCGGGGCCGAGCACCTCGATCTCGCTCACATAGACTTCGACGAGCCCGGTCGGCAACTCGGGGTTCTCGGTGCCGGCGGGGCGCAGGCGTACCTTGCCGTCGACGCGCACCACCCATTCCGCGCGCAGCTTTTCCGCGAGCTTGAAGGCCGGGCTGTCGGGGTCGGCGACGACCTGGGTCAGGCCATAATGGTCGCGCAAGTCGATGAACAGCACGCCGCCATGATCGCGGATGCGGTGACACCAGCCGGAGAGCCGCACGACCTTGCCGACGTCGCCGTCGCGCAGTGCGCCGCAGGTATGGGAGCGATAGCGATGCATAGGTGCTTATCCGGCAAGACGATTCAGCATGTGTGGCGAGGCGGGCGAAAAGCGCATGGGGGGTCGGCTTTGTCAAGGCAAGCGCCTCGACAGACTCAAGTGTAATCTGCACACTCCGCTCTTGCGTAGCCGGATTGTGTCATGTCCAAAACCAAGCGTCCGAAAAAGGCCCGTCCGGCCACGACCCAGATGACCACCGCCGAAGCGACCGTCGCCACCCTCATCGCGCACGGCTTCGATACGATTTACGCCTTGCCCGGCGTGCACAACGACCATCTGTTCGACGCGTTCCACCAGGCCGGTCCGCGCCTGCGCGTTATCCACACGCGCCACGAACAGGGCGCGGCCTATATGGCGCTCGGCGCGGCGCTGGCGACCGGCAAGCCGCAGGCCTATGCGGTGGTGCCGGGGCCGGGCCTGCTCAATTCCGGCGCGGCGCTGCTCACCGCCTTCGGCATGAACGCGCCGGTGCTGGCGATGATCGGACAAATTCCGGCGGCGATGATCGGCAAGGGCCTCGGCCATCTGCACGAGATCCGCGACCAGGCCGGCATCATTGCCCGGCTGGTCGATCACGCGGTGCGCATCGATGAGCCGGCGGAAGCGCCGAGAAAAGTCGACAGGGCCATCCGGTCGATGCACGAAGGAAGACCGGGTCCGGCGGCGATTGAATGCGCGATCGATGTGTGGGGCAAGCGCGGGCCGGTGGCGCCGATCGCCGCGCCGGAACAGCCGCGCACGCCGCCGCGTCGACGAGGACGCCGTGCGCAGAGCGGCCAAGCTCCTCGGCAACGCCAAGGACATCCTGATCGTCGCCGGCGGCGGCGCCCAGGATGCCTCAGCCGAAGTGACGCTGCTCTCCGACATGTTGCAGGCGCCGGTGCTGGCCTACCGGCGCGGACGCGGCGTGCTCGACGGCCGCAATCCATTCAGCGTGACGCTTCCGATCGGGCACGATCTTTGGGCCAAGGCGGATGCCATTCTCGCCGTCGGCACCAGGCTCAATCCGATGACCGCCTGGGGCATCGATGACAAACTCGCCGTCATCCGCGTCGACGCCGATGCGGAAGAGCCGGCGCGCTACAAGACGCCGAAGGTGGCGCTGATCGGCGACGCCGCGCCGATCCTGCGGCGGCTGATCGATGCGCTTGCGCGCGTCAACCGCCGCCGCGCCTCGCGTCGCGAGGAAATGCTGGAGCGGCAGGCAAAGTTGCGCCAGCGGCTCACCAAGCTCGCGCCGCAACTTGCTTTCGTCGACGTCATCCGCGCCGAATTGCCCGAGGACGGCATTTATGTCGATGACGTGACACAAATCGGCTTTGCCGCGCGCCTCGCCATGCCCGTCTACAAGCCGCGCACGTTTCTCTCGCCCGGCTATCAGGACAATCTCGGCTGGGGCTATGCCACCGCGCTCGGCGCCCAATGCGCGCGGCCGGAGGTGCCGGTGCTCTCGATCAGCGGCGATGGCGGCTTTCTCTATACCGGCAACGAGCTCGCCACCGCCATTCGCCATCGCATTCCGCTGGTGGCAATCGTGTTCAACGACGGCGCTTTCGGCAATGTGCGGCGCATCCAGCAGGAACGGTTCGGCAACCGGCTCATCGCCTCCGATCTCGCCAATCCCGATTTCGTCAAATACGCGGAAAGTTTCGGCGCCGAGGGCCGCAGGGCGCGCAATCCGCAGGAACTCGGCGCCGCGCTCCACTTGGCCTTCGCCCGACCCGAGCCGACGCTGATCGAGGTTCCCGTCGGGCCGATGCCCAGCCCCTGGGAATTCATCCACATGGCGCCGGTGCGCGGCCGCGCAAAGCGATTGCCATGACCGCCACCGGATCGGCTAGGCTCTCCGTCGCAATGAACGTGGTGACGACCAGCAACGAACTGGCAGGGGTGTGCGCGCGCATGGCGCGGCAGCCTTTCGTGACGATCGATACCGAATTCCTGCGCGAAACCACCTATTACCCGCTGCTCTGCGTCGCGCAGATGGCAAGCGCGGACGAGGCCGTCGTCATCGACGCGCTGGCCAACGGCATCGATCTGGCGCCGTTCTTTGCGCTGATGACCGACGAGAACGTGGTCAAGGTATTTCACGCCGCGCGGCAGGACATTGAAATCGTCTGGAACCTGGCGAAGAAGATTCCGCATCCGATCTTCGACACCCAGGTCGCCGCCATGGTGCTCGGCTACGGCGACTTCGATCTCCTACGACCAGCTGGTGCAGCGCATCACCGGCGACATGCTCGACAAGTCGCACCGCTTCACCGACTGGTCGCGGCGTCCGCTCTCGGACGCGCAGATTTCCTATGCGCTCTCCGACGTGACGCATCTGCGCAATGTCTATCTGAAACTTGCCGCCGACCTGGAAAAGCGCGAGCGCATCAATTGGGTCGAGGCGGAGATGAATGTGCTCACCTCGCCCGAAACCTACCGCATGGAGCCGGAACGGGCGTGGGAGCGGTTGAAAAGCCGTGTGCGCAAGCCGCGCGATCTCGCCGTGCTGATCGAGGTCGCCGCCTGGCGCGAGCGGGAGGCGCAAAGCCGCGACGTGCCGCGTTCGCGCGTGCTCAAGGACGAAGTGGTCGGCGATATCGCGACGCAGGCCCCGACCACGGTCGACCGGCTCGGCAACTTGCGTTCGCTGCCGCGCGGCTTCGAGCGCTCGCGCTGGGGCGAGACCATCATCGACGCCGTCAAGCGCGGGCTCGAGCGCGATCCGAAGACGCTGCCGCGGCTCGACCGTTTCCGCCCGGCACCGAACGGCGCCGCCACCGTCGAACTGCTGAAAGTGCTGCTGCGCATGACCGCCGAGCAGCACGGCGTTGCCGCCAAAGTGATCGCGACCGTCGATGACCTCGACCGTATCGCCGCCGACGACGAGGCCGATGTTCCGGCGCTCAAAGGCTGGCGGCGTGAATTGTTCGGCGAGAAGGCGCTGGCGCTCAAGCACGGCAAGCTGGCGCTGGCGGTGGCAAAAGGCCGCGTGGTGGCGGTGGACAAGAGCTGACGGCACGCATGAATTTTGCAAGTGACAATACGGCGATGGTGGCGCCGGAGATCATCGCCGCCATATCGCGCGCGAACGAAGGCTTTACGCTCGGTTATGGCGCCGACCCGTGGACGAAACGCGTCGAAAAGCGCTTCGCGGAAATCTTCAAACGCGAGGTTGCCGTGTTCCTTGTGCCGACGGGAACAGCGGCGAATGCGTTGGCGCTCGCTCACTTTACGCCGCCTTGGGGCGCCGTCCTTTGCCATGCGGAATCACACATCGCGACCGACGAGTGCGGCGCACCGGAGTTCTTCGGCAACGGCATCAAGCTCGTCGGCATAACCGGCGAGGCGGGCAAGGTCACCGCTGAAGCGCTTAAATCGGCGCTCGACAAACCCCAATGGGGCGCGCCGCATCACGTGACGCCGTTCGTGCTGTCGCTGTCCCAGGCCACCGAGGCCGGCACGATTTATCGACCGCATCAGATCCGTGAACTCGCCGATCTCGCCCATGCCCGCGGACTTGCCGTGCATGTCGACGGCGCGCGATTGGGCAACGCACTTGCGCGCATGAACGTGTCGCCGGCCGAAGCGACGTGGAAATCCGGCGTCGACGTCTTGTCCTTCGGCGCAACCAAGGGCGGCGCGCTTGCCGCAGAGGCGATTATATTCTTCGACCCGGCGCGCGGCGTCGATATGGCCGCGCGGCGCAAGCGCGGCGGCCACCTTCTGTCGAAGCACCGCTTCATTGCCGCCCAGATGGAAGCCTATTTGGCGGACGATCTTTGGCTCAATCTGGCGCGCCATGCCAATGCCATGGCCGACCGTCTGAGCGACGGGCTCGCCGCGGCCGGATTCGCGCCGCCCTGGCCAGTTGAAGCAAACGAAGTGTTCGCGATCCTGCCGCGGCGCATTTGCGATCGCCTCAAGACAGCCGGTGCGGGCTTTTACGAACGGACAACGGACAGTCTGCCAAAAAACACCACGGTCGGACCTGACGCCATTCTCGTGCGCCTTGTGACATCGTTTGCCACGACGGTAAGCGAGGTCGACCAGTTCATCGCGACGGTGAAGGGCAATTGATCGCCGCTTTCGCGGGACGCATGGCGTTGATGTTCAGGTTTCGATCACCGGCTCGCGGCCGACGAGACGCGCGCATTGGCGCAGCCGGTTGGACAGACGGTCGCTGGCAAGCCGCGAGAATTTTCCCGGCAGCGTCAAGATCAATTTGCCGCGCTTGACCCGCATCGGCGTCTTCGGCAGCACCCCGCCCTGCCCCGCGGTGATGATGTAGGCAACCCGCATGGCGGCGCCGAGCACGCGGGCGCGGTCGAGCATGCGCGTGGTGGCAAGTTCGCGCAAGCGCGGCGATAAATCCTCTTCGCTCAGGCCGGCGTGGCGGAAATAGACCGAGAGGGCAAGATAGGCGCGGCCGGGGTGGTCGATGGCGACGAAGGCGCCGTGGGCGATGATGTTCATCGACTGCTCGCCGCGGTAATCCGGATGCGCGCGCCAGCCGATGTCGCCCAAGAGGCAGGCGGCGTGACGCAGGCGCCGCTCGTCCGCGGTTTCTTCCAGACCCGACGAAGCGATAAAGTTGTCGGTCCAGGCGATCAGCTCCTCGCCGTGATGCGGCGAGCGCGAGCGCAGCACGTTGAGATCGGCGGCAGCGGCGATCAGCGGGTCGCGCATGCGCTCGTTGGGCTTGAGCAGCGAATAGAGCAGGCCTTCGCGCACGCCGAGCACGGAGATGATGACCTGGCGCGGCTTGATGGCGCGCACCAGATGCTCCATCACCAGCGCCGCATAGGCGAGCAGCGGCCGGCGCGCGGCATTGACGACTTCGATCTTCGACAACGTTTCGGTATCGACGTGATGCACCAGCCGCGAAAACTCCAGCGCCTCGCGCGCGGAGATGCGGTAATTGTGCATGACGTGGAACGGGTAGCCGGTCTGCCACATGTGCAGCCGCGCCAGCGCGCGCCAGGTGCCGCCGACGGCGTAGAAAGTGCGGCCCTCGCCTGTTTCCAGCATGTCGAGATCGTCGAGCGCCTCTTCGACCACCTTTTCCGCCTTCTTCAGCGATTTGCCGGCAAGGTCCTGCAGCGCGAGACCGCCGAGCGGCAGCGTCAGCCCCGACTTGACGCGGCTGCCGTGAATCTCGACCAGTTCCAGCGAGCCGCCGCCGAGATCGCCGACGATGCCGTCCGGCCTGTGGATGCCGGAGACGATGCCGAGCGCGGTCAAATGCGCCTCGCGCTTGCCCGACAGAATCTGGATCGGCGTGCGACAGATGCGCTCGGCCTCGGCGATGAAGGCGCGCCCGTTGCGGGCGTCGCGGCAGGCGGCGGTGGCGATCGCCCAGATGCGCCGCACATGCAGCGTGTCGCACAGAGCGCGGAAGCGCTTGAGCGCATCGAAAGCGATGTCGATCGCGTCCGCCGCGAGCAGCCCGGTCGTCTGCACCTGGCGGCCGAGGCCGGCGAGTACTTTTTCGTTGAAGATCGGCGTCGGCGCCCGCGTCAATCCCTCGTAGACGACGAGGCGCACCGAATTGGAGCCGATATCGATGACGGCGATGGGCGGGCCGTGATCCAGCCGGCCTTTGAACGAGCTTGCGGCGGAGTGGCCGTGCTTGACGACGCGCGAGCGTTTACGCGCCTTCGATGAGACGGCGTATAAGACTTCGCGGCGAGGATTCTTTGAGCGATTTCCCACGGCCCGAAAGGCTCGGATTGGTCATGAAGTATTTATGGGCGTTGAACGGTTCCTCGCCCGGCGCCGCCTTTATGCGCGTGGAACTGCCGTCGGGCAAGAGCGTCCAACTTTGCTCGTTATCCTTGAGGTTTGCGACCATGATCTGGCCGAGCACCTGTTCATGCACGGTCGGATTGAGAATCGGGCACAGCACTTCAACGCGGCGGTCGAGGTTGCGCGGCATCATGTCGGCGGAGGCGATGTAGACCGCCGACTTGGCGTGCGGCAGGGCATAGCCCGCGCCGAAACAATAGATGCGGCTGTGCTCGAGGAAGCGGCCGACGATGGATTTGACGCGAATATTCTCGGAGAGACCGGGAACTCCAGGGCGCAGGCAGCAGATGCCGCGCACCACCAGATCGACGATGACGCCGGCTTCCGATGCATCGTAAAGCGCGTCGATGATTTCGGGATCGACCAGCGAATTCATTTTCATCCAGATCGAAGCTGGCTTGCCAGCCGTAGCATTGGCGGTTTCCTGGGCGATGTGGCCAAGGATGCGGCTGCGCAGATTGATCGGCGAGATCGCCATCTTTTCGAGTTCGGCCGGCTCGGCATAGCCGGTGATGTAGTTGAAGATGCGCGCGACATCGCGCGCGATCACCGAGTCGGCGGAGAAGAACGACAGGTCGGTATAGATGCGCGCGGTGACCGGATGGTAATTGCCGGTGCCGACATGCACATAGCTCGCCAGCGCGGTGCCCTCGCGACGCACCACCAGCGACAGCTTGGCGTGGGTCTTAAGTTCGATGAAGCCGAACACGACCTGCACGCCGGCGCGCTCGAGGTCGCGCGCCCAGCGGATATTGGCCTCTTCGTCGAAGCGCGCCTTGAGCTCGATCAGCGCGGTCACCGATTTACCGGCTTCCGCCGCTTCGACCAGCGTCTTGACGATCGGCGACTCCGCCGAGGTGCGGTAGAGCGTCTGCTTGATCGCCACCACATTGGGATCGCGCGCCGCCTGCTGCAGGAACTGCACCACCACATCGAAGAATTCATAAGGGTGGTGAACGATAAGGTCTTTCTGGCGGATGGCGGCGAAGCAGTCGCCGCCGTGGTCGCGGATGCGCTCCGGATAGCGCGGATTGTAGGGCACGAATTCGAGATCGGGCCGATCGAGCTTGGTGAGTTGGGCGAGATCGTTGAGCGCGAGCACGCCGTCGACATAAAACACTTCGTCGTCGGCGACCGCCAGTGCGCGCTGCACGAAGCTGCGCAATTCGGCCGGCATCGATGCATTGAGCTCCAGGCGGATCACCGAGCCGCGCCGGCGCTGCTTGAGCGCGGTCTCGAAGGTGCGCACCAGGTCCTCGGCCTCTTCCTCGATTTCCACTTCCGAGTCGCGCAACATGCGGAAGGCGCCCTGCCCCTTCACCGTGTAGCCGGGGAACAGGCGGCCGATGAACAGCGAGGTCGCTTCTTCGAGCGTGATCAGGCGAATGGTTTGATCGGATCCGCTTGGCAGGCGGATGAAACGTTCGATCTTCTGCGGCATGCGGATGAGCGCGTTCATCGCCTTGCCGTCCTTGGCGCGTGAAAGCTGCATCGCCATGGAGAAGCCGAGATTGGGAATGAACGGGAACGGATGCGCCGGATCGATTGCCAGCGGGGTAAGCAGCGGAAAGACGTGGGTGAGGAAACGCTCTTCGAGCCAGGCCCGTTCGGCTTTCTTCAGGTCGCCCGCCTCGAGCAGCACGACGCCGGCAGCGTCAAGCGCCGGGCGCAGCGCCAGCCATTGCCGCTGCTGGTCGCCGGCAAGCTGCGCCACCGCCTCGACGATGCGGGAAAGCTGCTCGTTCGGCGTCAGCCCGTCCGGGCTTTGTTCAGCGATGCCCTGGCGCACCTGGCCCTTGAGGCCGGCGACGCGCACCATGAAGAATTCGTCGAGGTTGTTGGCCGAGATCGACAGAAAGCGCACCCGCTCGAGCACGGGGTGGCTTTCGTTGGCGGCCTCTTCCAGCACCCGGCGATTAAAGTGCAGCCAGGACAATTCACGGTTGATGAAACCGTTGCGGCTGCGACCTTAACGAAGGCTCGGGGGCGGACACCGGCGCGCCGGAATCCACGATTTCCTCAATCTCCGCAATAGCTTGTCCGCGATCGGCCATCTGAAATCCGCGCCTTGGAGCAGCCCGGCTATCTCCTAGCAAAAAAATCTGGCTAAGCCCCTAACATGGCGCCTGGATGACATTCGGCGCCCTGCGAGGCCCTCCGTCAAGCCGACGAAGGGCGGAATAACTCGGCAGCAAGCGCCTTGGTGACCGGGCGGTGCTGACGCAGCGCCTCCTCGTCGAGCCGGACGACGGCGGCGCGGGCGGCGGCGAAGGAGCGCTCGATGCGGTTGACGAGATAGCTCACCAGCCCCTCGTCCAGCAGCAGTTGCCGGTCGGCGCCGAGCTTGACGATGAGCGCCCGCAGCAAGGCGTCGTCGGGCGAGGCAAGCAAGACCACCGGCACCGCGCGCAGCCGCGAGGTAAGATCGCGGAGGCTCAACTCAAATGCCGCCGGCGCCGTGCGCGCGGTGATCAGAACATAGGCGGCTTCCTCGCGCGCAAGGTTGAGCAGATGGAACAGCGCCGGTTCGTCGATCTCGGCCGCATTCAAGTCATCGAGCACCAGCGCGCCGGTGGCGAAAGCCGCCGGCAGATTGACGCGTGAGAGCGACCGCGCAGCGATCGAGCGCGCGCCGGCTTCCGCCGCCCAGATCGAGGCGAGATGGCTCTTGCCGGAGCCTTCGGGGCCGATGAGGGCCATGACGCGATCGGGCCAATCGGGCCAGCGGTCGATCAAGGCCAGCGCCGCGGCGTTCGACGGGCCGGAGAGGAAATCCTCGCGCGCGAAACTTTCCGCGTGATCGAGCGCGAGCAAGAGCTGACGCGGGGCAACAGACGCTGTCATGGGCCTAGTCCGGCGACGCGCCGGTATAAAGCGAGCTTTCGCGATAGCGTTCCAGCGCAAAGCGGGCGAGTACGCCGATGGTGGCGGCCAGCGGCACCGCCACCAGCAGGCCGACAAAGCCGAACACATAGCCGAAGGCGAGCAGCGCGAAGATCACCCAGACCGGATGCAGGCCGACGCGTTCGCCGACAAGCTTGGGCGACAAGACATTGCCTTCAAAAAACTGACCGACAAGGAAAATTCCCAGCACCATCACAATCGAGCCCCAATGCGGCCAGAACTGCGCCACCGCGACGCCGAGGGCCAGCATCAGCCCGGTCAGCGAGCCGACATAGGGCACGAAGGTGATCAGCCCGGCGATGAGCCCGATCAGCAATCCGAAATTGAGTCCGCTCAGCGTCAGCGCCACAGCATAGAAGGTGCCGAGAATGACGCAGACCGCCGTCTGCCCGCGCACAAAACCAGAAATCGCCGCATCGCATTCGCGCGCCAGACGCCGCACCGTCGCCCGCTGCTGAACCGGCACCGCATCATCGACGCTGCGCAGCATCTTGTGCCAGTCATAGAGCAGGTAGAAGGCGACCACCGGCGTGACCACGATCAGCGAGAACAGCGAGATCAGCGCGCGCCCGCCCGACCACAGCGATTTGAGGAACGCAGTCAGCCAGCCGACACCTTGGGTGACCAGATCGCCGATCCCTTTGTCGGCATTGAAGCCGGCGCCGAGGAGTTTCTGCACCCAGGGCCGGCTTGGATCGGTGAGCAGGGACTGCAGTTTGGTGACGTAACCGGGGATATTGTCGATGAAGGACGACAATTGGCCGCCAAGAATCGGCGCCACCAGCAGGATCGAAACAACGAACGTCAAAACCGCGAGCGCGATGATCGACAGCGCGGCGGCGAGCCGGTTGACGCCGACGTGCTCGAGGCGGTCGACCAGCGGATTGAGCAGATAGGCGATGACGAGGCCGGCAACGAAGGGCAGCAGGATCTGGCTCAGCAGCCACAGCAGCAGCACGAAGACCACGAGCGCGGCGAGCCAGAATGTGATCTGCCGGCGAAATTCGGCGCCGCTCCCCTTGGCGGCATTGCGGCGCGGAGCGGTGCGCGGGCGCGTGCTCACCGCTTGGCCGCCGCTGAATTCATGTGCCGCACCCACTCGCGGACATAGGCCGCGACCGACAGCAGCGTCAAAACCGCGACCAGCCCCATGAGCACCTGCGTCAACCCCTCCGTCTCGATATGAAAGCCGAGCGAGCCGAGCACCACGCAAGCGAACACGATCTGCGCCACGGTATTGAGCTTGGAGACCAAGAGCGGCTGCACCTTCAGCGGGAAGCCGACCAGCCAGGAGAGCAGGAAGGCGCCGACGATCATGATATCGCGCGATACCACCAGGATCACCAGCCAGCGGGGGATAAAGTTGTTGATGCCGAGGGCGAGATAGATCGACACGATCAGCGCCTTGTCGGCCAGCGGATCGAGATAGGCGCCGAGCTCGGATGTCATGCCGAAACGCTTGGCAAGAAAGCCGTCCACGGCGTCGCTCACGCCGGCGGCGACAAACAGCACGAAGGCGATCCACATCGCGCCGGACGAGATCGCCCAGACGACGATTGGCACCAGCAGGATTCGCCCCAAAGTAATGAGGTTTGGAATGCTCAAAGGCAGCGCCCCGGATTCGCCGGCGCGTCGGTAGGAACGCACCCGTTGGCCGGCTTTGAGTATAACGGGGCGCGCGCCATTGCGCGACTTTCGTTTGTGACGTAGGACCCCCGCGAAACGAGGAAGATAATGGCAAAACCGCGCGGCGGGCTCAGCTACGCGCAGGCTGGCGTCGATATCGACGCCGGCAACCGGATGGTCGAGCTGATCAAGCCGCTGGTGCGCGCCACCGCCCGCCCCGGCGCCGACGCCGAAATCGGCGGCTTCGGCGGGCTGTTCGACTTGAAGCCGCTGGGCTTCAAGGATCCGGTTCTCGTCGCCGCCAATGACGGCGTCGGCACCAAGGTCAAGATCGCCATCGAGAGCGGACGCCACGACACCATCGGCATCGATCTCGTCGCCATGAGCGTCAACGATCTGGTGGTGCAAGGCGCCGAGCCGCTGTTTTTTCTCGACTACTTTGCCTGCGGCAAGCTCGAGCCGGAGATGGCCGCCGCGGTGGTCGCCGGGATCAGCGTTGGTTGCCGCGAGGCCGGCTGCGCGCTGATCGGCGGCGAGACCGCGGAAATGCCCGGCGTCTATCACGGCGACGATTACGATCTCGCCGGCTTTGCCGTCGGCGCCGCGGAACGCGGCAGCCTGCTGCCGCGCGCCGACATCGCCGAGGGCGATGCGATCATCGGGCTCGCCTCCTCCGGCGTACATTCCAACGGCTATTCGCTGGTGCGCAAGATCGTCGAGAAGAGCGGGCTGGCCTGGAGCGACCCGGCGCCGTTTGCCGAAGACGCATCGCTCGGCGACGCCATGCTGACGCCGACGCGCATCTATGTGAAATCCTGCCTCGCCGCGATCCGGAATACCAGCACGGTGAAGGGACTCGCGCACATCACCGGCGGCGGCTTTCCCGACAATATTCCGCGCGTGCTGCCCAAGGGCCTCGGCGCCCGCATTGATCTCTCCCGCATTTCGGTGCCGCCAGTGTTCAAATGGCTGGCGGACGAAGGCGGCATCGCGCAAGCGGAAATGCTGCGCACCTTCAATTGCGGCGTCGGCATGATCGTCATCGCCGCGGAACAAGGACGCAAGCAAAGTGGCCGCCGCTTTCACTGCGGCCGGCGAAAAAGCAGAGATGCTGGGCCGGTCGTGCGCGCCACGGCAGATGCGCGCGTCACCTTTGACGGCAAGCTTGATCTTAAGCCATGAGCCGCAAACGCGTCGCCGTTCTCATTTCCGGCCGCGGCTCCAACATGGCGGCGCTGATCGAGGCGGCGAAAGATAAGAGCCTATCCGGCCGAGATCGTGCTGGTCGTCTCCAACCGGCCGGATGCCGGCGGGCTCGCCACCGCAAGCGCGAATGGCATCGCCACCGAGGTCGTCGATCACACGGCCTTCGCCAAAGACCGTGCCGCCTTCGAGCGCGCGCTGCAGATCGGCATTGGTGAAGCACCGCATCGAGATTGTCTGCCTTGCCGGTTTCATGCGGCTGCTCACACCCGGCTTTGTCAACCAGTGGCCGGAGCGCTTGCTGAATATTCACCCGGCGTTGCTGCCGGCTTTCAAGGGCCTCGACACGCATAAGCGCGCTATCGAAGCCGGTGCTAAAGTCCACGGCGCGACGGTGCATTTCGTGGTGCCGGAAATGGATTCAGGCCCCGTCATCGCGCAAGGCGCGGTCGCGGTGCGCGACGACGACACGGAAGAAAAGCTTGCGACGCGCGTCCTCGCAGTCGAGCACCGTATCTATCCACAGGCGCTCAAGCTGGTGGCGCAAGGCCGCGTGCGCGTCGCCGATGGGCGTTGCTTGATCGACGGCGTGCCAGTGCCGGAAGCGCGAAATCTTCAGCGGACGCTGATTATCCATCCCGCACTGCAAAAGCGATTGTTTGAATTTCGCGCGGTGCGCGGGGTTATACACCCACGTAGCGGTGAACTGCCCGCCTCAACGGCGCGATCAACCTAAGACATAAAGGGGTGGTGACATGAACGCAGCCAACACAAAGCTGATTTTTCCGGGACTCGCCGGATTCTACGCGTCGATGGCGCCGATCGTCTATACTGCTTACGCGTATCACGATGGGCGTACATCTTTCTGGTGCACGGTTGGATACAAAATTGTCGTTCGGCGACGCCGCCGTGATCAGCGTATTTTGCGAGCCTTGGAATGCCGGCGCCCGAGCTGACCGCCTATGCGGCGATGTTTCTCGAAACCGTCGGCGGCATTTGTCTGATTCTCGGCCTGTTCACGCGATTCTTTGCCGCCGCATTGGCAATCGAAATGTTGTTCGCACTTATGTGTTTCACTGGGCTAACGGCTTCATGATCGTTACAGGCAGATACGGCTATGAATATGTTCTGCTGCTCGGCGTGGTCTTGTTTGCGATCGCGATCCGCGGCGGCGGTCCCTATTCGATCGATGCCAAGATCGGCAAGGAACTCTAAAGCAAGTATCGACTGACCAAACCAACCGGCTGGGGGAAACAATGACCAATTCATCACATCCGCTGCTTTCGTGCGCCGATGGTGTCGCGACCAAAGGCAACGACATCTGTCTGCTCATCGGCCGCGTGCTGATCGCGCTCGTGTTCCTGATGACGGTCACAACCGGCGGTCCGGCAGCGGCCTATCTGAAGTCGCTCAATTATCCCGCGCCTGACGCCATGAGCACGCTTGCCCATATCGTCGAATGGATCACGGTCATTTCGCTGATCCTCGGCGTCGGCACACGCTACGGCGCGCTGCTCGGTTTAGTGTTCGTGGTGATCGCGCTCTTGACCGCACACCTCTACTGGCAGTTCCCACAAGCGGCGCAAACCTTGCAGTACGTTTTTCTCAGCAAGGATCTCGCCATAGCAGGCGGCCTGCTGTTGCTGTTCGTCAGCGGCGGCGGCCGCTTCAGCGTCGATGCGACGCTCGCGGGCAAGAGCTGAGCGCATGCCTCAACCTCATGGCGCGCGCCGCACCCAGACTTTGTTGTCGTGGAAGGCGGCGCCGCCATAGGGCGCGATCGAATCGGCGCCGGTCAGCGTGTTGATGCCGCAGCCGTCGGCATAGGCCGAATTCGGCCACAGCGACTTCGGCAATGAGCACGCCGCGGCGCAGGCCGTCGAACAGCTTGGCGTGCAGGCGCACTTCGCCGCGCGCGTTGCCCAGCACGACGTAGTCGCCGTCGCCGATGCCGAGCGCTTTGGCGTCGCCGGGATGGATCAGCACCGTCGGGCGGCTCTCCTGCGCCAGCGAGGTCGGCGTTTCGTTGAACGTCGAATTGAGGAAGCCGCGCGCCGGCGACGTGGCGAGGCGGAACGGATGCTCGGCGTCGGTCTCCTCGATCGCCGCCCAATGATCCGGCAGCGCCGGCATGTCGGCGACCGGGCCGCTGTGATAGGGACTGCGGAACGGCACGTTGGGCCAGTCCGCCTTGAAGCGGAACTTACCATCCGGCCAGTTGAAGCCGTCGAGATAATGCGCGGTCGCAAACGGCGGCTGGCAGTCGAGCCAGCGATTGGCTTCAAGCTCGGCGAGCGTGCCGCGGTTCGAGGCCCGCAGCATCTGGTCGATCAGCGCGCGCGGGCTCATGGCGAAACCCGGATGTGCGGCGCCGACGCGCCTGGCCAGCGCCGCGATCACCTCGTGATTGTTGCGGCACTCGCCGGGCGGCTCGACCAGTTTCGGGCCGAGAATAAGGTATTGATGGCCGCCGCCGCGATAGATGTCGTCGTGCTCGAGGAAGGTCGTCGCCGGCAGCACCAGGTCGGCAATCTTTGCCGTCTCGGTCATGAACTGCTCATGCACGCAGACGAACAGGTCGTCGCGGGCAAACCCCTGCTTGACCTTGTTCTGATCCGGCGCGACCGAGAGCGGATTGGTGTTCTGCACGATCATCGCCGTGACCGGGCCCCCGCCCTGCAGCGCCTCGCGGTCGCCGGTGAGGATCGCGCCGATGCGCGACTGGTCGAGCATGCGCACCGACCGGTCGCAGACGTCGAGGCCCTCGATCAGCGTCTTGTCGAGCTGATAAATGTCGGCGTTGATGTGGAAGGCGCCGCCGCCTTCCAGGGCCCAGGCGCCGGTCACCGCCGGGATGCAGCTTGCCGCATGCATGTTGGCGGCGCCGTTGCGCGAGCGCGAGAAGCCGTAGCCGAGGCGGAAGAAGGCGCGCTTGCGCTCGCCGATCAGGCGCGCGAATTCCTCGATCGTGTCGACCGGCGTGCCGGTGATCGCCGAAGCCCAGGCCGGATCGCGGCTCGCCAGATGCGCCTGCAGCTCGCGCGGGGCGTCGGTGTATTTGTCGAGATAGTCCCAGTCGGCCTTGCCGTCGCGAAACAGGCAATGCATCACCGCGCAGGCGAGCGCCGCATCGGTGCCGGGCTTCAACAGCACCGGCAGATCGGCCTGCTCCATGGTGCCGTTCATGTAGATGTCGACGGCGACGATCTTGGCGCCGCGTTCCTTGCGCGCGCGCACGGCATGCGTCATCACATTGACCTGGGTGTTCACCGCATTGGTGCCCCAGATCACCACCAGATCGGATTTCGCCATCTCGCGCGGATCGGCGCCGGCGATGCGGCCGGTGCCGGCGGCAAAACCGGCATAGGCGGGATTGACGCAGATGGTGGAGTGGAAGCCGGAATATTTCTTGGCGTGGCGCAGCCGGTTGATGCCGTCGCGCATCACCAGCCCCATGGTGCCGGCGTAGTAGTAGGGCCAAACGCTTTCGGCGCCGTGGCGCTGCTCGGCGGCGAGAAATTTCTCGGCGACGAGGTCGAGCGCGTCGTCCCAGGAGATGGCTGAGAACTCGCCGGAGCCCTTCGGCCCCTTGCGGCGCAGCGGATGCAGCAGGCGCTCGGCGTGGTGCTCGCGCTCGGCATAGCGCGCGACCTTGGCGCAGATGACGCCGGCGGTGTAGTCGTTGTCCTTGGCGCCGTGCACGCGGCCAATGGTGCGCTCGTCGATGAGCTCGACTTCGAGCGCGCAGGTCGACGGGCAATCATGCGGGCAGGCGGAAAAGCCGATGCGCTTGGCCTTGGGCGGCCGGACGGTCTGGTTCATCGCCTCCCATCCTAGCGCTTCTTTAGACTTCGCTCGCCGGGCGTGGCCGACAAATGCCGCCAGGTACCGGCCGCGACGAGCACCACGGCGGCACCGAGAACGGCGGCGCCCCATTCGACCGGCGCGCGGCGGCAGCGCGAATTGATCGATCACCACCGCGACCACGACCGGGTCGGTGGCAATCACGTCGCCGGCGATCCAGCCGAGCAGCGCGGCGCCGGCCCAGACCAGCAGCGGGAAGCGCTCGAGCAGCGCCATGATCAGGGCGGCGCCGGCGACGATCACCGGAATGCTGATGGCGAGGCCGAGCACCAGCAGCGCCATATTGCCGTCGGCGGCGGCGGCGATGGCGATGACATTGTCGAGGCTCATGACGACGTCGGCGAGCGCGATGATCCGCACCGCGCGCCAGAGATGCTGTCGGCTCCGACGGGCGCCGTCGTGCGCGGTCTGTCCGGCATCAGCAGTTTCACGGCGATCCAGAGCAGCGCGACGCCGCCGACGATCTTGAGATAGGGGAGCAAGCATCAGCTCGGCGACGATGCCGGTGAAAACGATGCGCATCGCCAGGCGACCAGCCGCGCCGATGATCATGCCCCCAAGCGCGCTTCGGCGGCAGGCTGCGGCAGGCCAAGCGCAATCACGATGGCGTTGTCGCCGGATAGCAGGATATTGATCCAGATGATCTCGACGACCGCGATCCAGAACTGCGGCTGGGAGAACTCTGTTAGCCCTGCAAGAATTCCGCTCATTCCGCCGCCTCTGCCGGTCTGGCAATGTCGTTTGTCAACCTCGCCGGCGCCGTTGCCATGAATGTAAAGCATGCTGCCGGTGCCGGCTGCGCCGACGATCAGCAGCGGCCATTGAGAATTCCGACGCGCTTCCGCGAGTTCCAGGTCGAGTTCTTCCGATCATGGCGGACCAGTCTCCATGCGCGTCAGCGACAAACTCATCCCAGAATACGCCTGATTATAGCAGTAGCTGGGACGGCAGACTTGTCCGCACGGTCACTAGCCGACGATGTCGTTGTCGGCAAAGAACTGCGCGATTTCGCGCGCCGCCGTGTCCGGCGCGTCCGAGCCGTGCACCGAATTCTCGCCGATCGATTTGGCGTGCACCTTGCGGATGGTGCCGGGCGCGGCCTTGGCTGGATCGGTGGCGCCCATGACGTCGCGGTACTTGGCGATGGCGCCCTCGCCTTCCAGCACCTGCACCACCACCGGACCGGATATCATGAAATCGACGAGCTCGCCGAAGAACGGCCGCTCCTTGTGCACGGCGTAGAACTGCTGCGCCTGCTCGCGGGTGATGCGCACGCGCCGTTGCGCGACGATGCGCAGGCCGGCCTGCTCGATCATGGCGTTGATGGCGCCGGTGAGATTGCGCGCGGTGGCGTCGGGCTTGAGAATGGAAAAGGTACGCTCGCGCGCCATCGGTGAAGTCCTTCAGTGAGCTTGATCGGAGGGATGAACAAGTTTGATTGGATCGCTTGAGTTGCGCGGCTTATAGCGGGGCGCTTTTCGCCCGGCAAGCGCTGCCGGCGATCCGGTTTACCGCCATATTGCGCCGACGACAGGAGCATTCCATGACGGCCCGCTACCCGATGTTTGCCGGCTACAATGCCTGGTGCAATGCGCGGCTCTATGACACGGCAGCCTTGGTGAACGATGCCGATTACCGCGCCGACCGCGGTGCCTTCTTCAAGTCGCTGCACGGCACGCTCAACCATCTGCTCGTCGGCGACCGCATCTGGATGCGGCGCTTTACCGGCGCAGGCGATGTGCCGGCAAGCCTCGACGCCATCCTCTACGACGACTTCGCCGGCTTGCGCACCGCGCGCCGCGCCGAGGACACCCGCATCAGCCGCTATATCGAGGGCTTGAGCGAGGCCGATCTCGCCGGCACCATCCGCTTTCGCACCTTTGTCAACCCGGCGGACATCGAACAGCCGCTGGCGCCGGCGCTCGACCATTTCTTCAACCATCAGACCCATCACCGCGGCCAAGCCCATGCCTTGCTCAGCGGCATCATCGGCAATGAGCGCGCTCCCTCCTTCGACTTGATCACCTACCAACGCGAGACCGGCGTGGGCTTAAACTGAACTTGTCATTCTGGGCTGGCCGAAGGCCGGAACCCGGAATCCAGAAACAAACTCTGTGCCCGCATCTGGATTCCGGTCCACGCGCTGCGCGCCTGTCTCGGAATGACGGAGACGCTTGCGCCGCGCGGCGCTCTCGGTCAAAACCCGCGGGCCATGCTCGTCATCGACGATCTTACCGTCCGCATCGCCGGCCGTCCGTTGCTTGAAGGCGCCAGCGCGCGCATCACCACCGGTGCGCGCGTCGGATTGGTCGGCCGCAACGGCACCGGCAAGACCACCCTGTTCGGCGTGATCGCCGGCGACATCTCCGCCGAGCACGGCACGGTGGACATTCCGCCGCGCTGGCGCATCGGCCGCCTGGCGCAGGAAGCGCCCGACGGCCCGGAGAGTCTGCTAGAGGTCGTGCTCAAGGCCGACCGCGAGCGCAGCGAGCTTATGGCCGAGGCGGAAACCGCACACGACCCGCATCGTATCGCCGAAGTCCAGACCAGGCTCGCCGATATCGGCGCTCATTCGGCACCGGCGCGCGCGGCCTCGATCCTTTCCGGCCTTGGCTTTTCCAACGCTGACCAGCAAAGGCCTTGCGCGGAATTTTCCGGCGGTTGGCGCATGCGCGTCGCGCTCGCCGCCACGTTGTTTTCCCAACCCGACCTGCTGCTGCTCGACGAGCCGACCAACTACCTCGACCTCGAAGGCACGCTGTGGCTGCAGGATCATCTGGCCCGCTATCCGCACACCTTGATCGTGATCAGCCACGACCGCGACCTGCTCGACAACGCCGTCGGCCATATCCTGTCGCTGGAAGCGCGCAAGCTCACGCTCTATCGCGGCGGCTATTCCGCCTTCGAGCGGCAGCGGCGCGAGCGGCTGACGCTCGATCAGAAGTTGATCAAGAAGCAAGAGGCGCAGCGCAAGCATATCCAGGCCTTCGTCGACCGCTTCCGTGCCAAGGCCACCAAAGCGCGGCAGGCGCAATCGCGCCTGAAAATGCTCGCCAAGATGGAACCGATCACGTCGCTGGTGACTGAAGACGTGCGGCCAATTCATTTTCCGGCACCGGCAAAGCTCCTGTCGCCGCCGATCATCGCCACCGATACGGTCGCGGTCGGCTACGAACCCGGCCATCCGGTTCTCTCCGACCTCACGCTGCGCATCGACAACGACGACCGCATCGCGCTGCTCGGCGCCAATGGCAACGGCAAGTCGACGCTGGTCAAGCTGCTCGCCGGCAGGCTCGCGCCCATGCAAGGCACGGTCACGCGCGCGGCGACGCTCAAGGTCGGCTATTTCGCCCAGCACCAGCTCGACGAACTGGAGGGCGATGCCAGCCCCTACGATCACGTGCGCCGGCTGATGCCGGAAGCGCCGGAAGCGAAAGTGCGCGCGCGCGTCGGAGCAATCGGCTTTTCCGGGCTTGCCGCCAACAATGCGGTCAAGACTCTTTCCGGCGGCGAGAAGTCGCGGCTGCTGCTGGGCTTGGCGACCTTTGCCGCGCCGCAGCTCATCATCCTCGACGAGCCGACCAACCATCTCGATATCGACAGCCGCGCCGCGCTGATCGAGTCGATCAACGACTACCCCGGCGCGGTGATTTTGGTATCGCACGATCGCTATCTGCTTGAAGCCTGCGCCGACCGGCTCTGGCTGGTGCAGGGCGGCAAGGTCAGGCCGTTCGACGGCGATCTCGACGATTATCGGCGCGCCGTTCTCGCCGATGGTGGAGACCGCCCGTCCAATGCCAGCAAGGCAAGCCCGCGCCCGGATCCAAGCGAGGCCCGCCGTGCCGCCGCCCATAAGCGGGCCGAGACGGCGCCACTGCGCAAACGAATAACGGACGCGGAGGCCACGATCGCGCATCTGACGCGGCAGTTGCGCAAGCTCGACGCAACGCTTGCCGATGGCGAACTATTCGCGCGCGATCCGGCAAGAGCCGCCGGGCTTTCCAAGACCCGCGCCAATGTCGTTGCGGCGATTGCCAAAGCAGAAGAGGAATGGCTCACCGCAAGCGCGGCACTGGAGACCGCCTAAGCGGTCAACTCACTGCACGACCTCGAATTCGCGTTGCGAGGTCTTTGCGGCGACCGGCTTCTTCTTCGCTGCTTTCTTTTTCGGCGGCGGCTTCGCCGGAGCCGGCGGCTGCGGCGCGCGGTCGATCTCTTTCAGGCGCCCGTCGGCAAAGTGATAGATGCCGGGCCACGGACCGCTCAAATAAGTCAGCACGACCCGGCGCTCGCCCTTGTCGCCGGCGTTGATATTGACGGTGCCGGGCTGGCCCGCGCGCTGCACCGTCTGACATTCGGTCATGCCGAGTGCGACGCCGCCGAGCACCGGCGGCGCGCCAGCGTCGGGCGCGCTTGCGGGAGCGGCGGCGACGGGAGCCGGCTCGTTGGCAAGTTCGCCGGCCATGCCGCCAACCGAGCCGTTCGCGGGCGGCGGTGTCGAATGAGCAGCCGGCGGCGACGCCGGGGCCTGCGCCAGCGCCGGACTGCAGCGGCCATCGGCACCAACCAAATCGTCGGGGCCGACTGGCCCGCCTTTGTCCATGTCGGCGGCCGTGGGATTGGAGACGCGCAGCGATTCCGGTCGGCTAAAAATATCGAGCGGCTTGGAGAACAAACCGCCTTCGTTCTTGTCGAACATGCTGCTCGAGCAGCCGCCAACAGCCAGCGCGAGCGCGGCTGAAACGACGATCCCAGATCTGGCTTGGCGGCCTCGCAAACAATGTCCCCCCTCTGGCCTATCGTCCTGTCCCTAAAACAGTATTTTGCGTCATCACGATGGCGCGGAGCAAGCCCGGCAACCCAGTCGGTCAATGGCCGATCGGTCAACGGCCGGGGCCAATGGCCGACTCACGCCATCTTCACCCAGCGGCCATTGGCGTCGGGCTGCCAGTAGGTTGCATCGAAGCCCTTGGCCTTGGCCTCGCTCCAGCGTTCACGCGCGGTGGCGACCGCGTCTTCGTCCTCGCCGTCGAAGACCAGCACGATGCGTTGGTAGGCTTCGGCGTCCGCCGGCACCGGTGCACCGTCGATGAGGAAGCGGACATTGGCGCCGTTCGGATTGCCCTCGTTCGGCGTCAGCAGAACAGGCTGCGCTGCCGCCTCCGGTTCGCGCCAGGTGCCATGCGGCAGGAAGCCGTCATCGCGGTAGGTCCACAGATGCGCGTCAAGCGCCTCGATGCGTTCTTCCGAAGCGCCCTGCACGATCACCTTCCAGCCACGCTCCAGCGATTTCTCCAAGAGCGGCGCCAGCACGCCTTCGAGCTTCTGGCCTTGCAGGTGGTAGAAGAGAATTTCGGTCATGAGCTGCGCCGCGATCCGATCCGCTATTTCTCGTAGTTATCCGCCACCAGCCGGTCGAGCAGGCGCACGCCCCAGCCCGAACCCCAGCTCTTGTTGATGTCGCTCTGGCGTGAATTGAATCCGGTGCCGGCGATATCGAGATGCGCCCACGGCGTCTTGTCGGCGACGAAGCGCTGCAGGAACTGCGCCGCGGTGATGGCGCCGGCCCAGCGGCCGTCGCCGGTGTTCTTCACGTCGGCGAACTTGGAGTCGATCAGCTTGTCGTATTCGGCCGCGAGCGGCATGCGCCAGACCCGTTCGCCGGTGTCCTGACCGGCCTTGATGAGCCGATCGGCGAGCTTGTCATCGTTGGCAAACAGCCCGGCATGCTCGTGACCAAGCGCGACGACGATGGCGCCGGTCAATGTCGCCAGATCCACCATGAATTTCGGCTCGAACTGCTTGGCCGCGTACCAGAGCACGTCGGCGAGGACGAGGCGGCCTTCGGCGTCGGTGTTGATGACCTCGATGGTCTGTCCCGACATCGACTTGACGATGTCGCCCGGGCGCTGCGCATTGCCGTCCGGCATGTTCTCGACCAGGCCGATGACGCCGACGGCATTCACCTTGGCCTTGCGCGCGGCCAGCGCCTGCATCAATCCGACCACGCAAGCCGCGCCCGCCATGTCGCCCTTCATGTCCTCCATGCCGCCGGCAGGCTTGATCGAAATGCCGCCGGTGTCGAAACACACGCCCTTGCCGATGAAAGCGACCGGCGCCTCGCCCTTGCGGCCGCCGTTCCAGCGCATCACCACCACGCGGCTTTCGCGGACCGAGCCTTGGCCGACGCCGAGCAGCGCGTTCATGCCAAGCTTTTTCATCGCCGCGAGGTTGAGCACTTCGACGGTAACGCCGACTTTTTTCAGAGCGCCCGCGCGACGGGCGAATTCTTCCGGATAAAGCACATTGGCCGGCTCGTTCACCAGATCGCGCGCCATGTCGACGCCATCGGCGATCGCCTCGCGCGGAGCGAATGCATTGCGTGCCGCCGCAATATCGCTCACCGCGATGCTGACTTTGACATTGGCGCGGCGCTCATCGTCCTTGCGCTTGGTTTTGTAGCGGTCGAAGGCATAGGCGCGCAGCCGCATGCCCTGGGCGAGATCGGCCGCGCGCGCAGCGCTCATGGCGCCGCCGGGCAATTCGGCCAACACCGTCGCTTCGGTGGCGCTTGCCGGCAGCTTGGCCATGGCGAGACCGCCGAATTTGAGGAAATCCTTGGGCTGCAGATCGGCGATCTTGCCGACGCCGATCACCACCAGCCGCGGCAGCTTCAGACCCTCGGGCATGACCAGGTCCAGCACCGAGCCGCTTTTGCCGGTAAAGCGTTCGGCCTTGGCCGCGCGGGTGACCAGATCGCCGCTCGGCGCCAGGGCGCGGCGGCTTGCCGCGCCGAATTTGAGGCCATCGTCGCAGAACACGACGAGAACGCCCTTGGGCGCAGTGGCGAAAGCACTAAAGCCGAGCGTCAGGGCATCGGGCATTGGAGGCAATCCTTATTCAAGGGGACTTAGGCCCGGCGGACGTGGGCGCGCCGCCCATATGCCCCGCAGCAACCCGGTCTGCAAAGCCCCAAATCGGCCCGAACCGGGCCTCTGCACAAGCCGCCGCGCCGCGCGGGCGGGAGACGTCATCATGGCCGCGACATCGGCGTTGTGAGAATCGGAGCGGAACGGTGCCCATTTGAGCTCCGCGGGGCCCGCCGTTATTAACTTTTTATTGTGCATGTTCAATGGCTTTGCCTTTGGCCGGCCACTTTGTCGAGGGATCAAGGTAACCTGAAGACGGGTTGGGACGAGGTTGCCGCTGCCTTTGCGGCCGGTCGAGGGGCCGGACGCGTGGCGGCGCATTCCGGTATTGGGGACGGCGTCGCGGATGGGGTCGATCAACCGATATATTTTCCGCACGACGTTTGGCGCGTTTGTGATCGTGCTGGTCAGCCTGACGGCGGTGATCTGGGTCACGCAGGCGCTGCGCGACATCGACATCATGACCAGCCAGGGCCAGAACCTTCTGGTCTTCGTCGGCATCACCGGGCTGATCGTGCCGTTGCTGATCCTGGTGATCGCTCCGATTGCGATGTTGATCGCGGTCGCGCATGTGCTCAACAAACTGTCCAACGATTCCGAAATCATCGTCATGAATTCCGCCGGTATCTCGCCGTGGGCGCTGTTTCGCGCTTTCGTGCCGGTGACGGTCGTCGTTTCGCTCCTTGTCCTGGCGATCAGCGCCTATTTCGCGCCCAAGGGCTTGCGCATGCTGCGCGACTGGCTGACGGAAGTGCGCGC
Source organism: uncultured Alphaproteobacteria bacterium (assembly GCA_963742385.1). Classification (GTDB taxonomy): domain Bacteria; phylum Pseudomonadota; class Alphaproteobacteria; order Rhizobiales; family Xanthobacteraceae; genus Pseudolabrys. Next base: position 256,324 of record CAVULS010000008.1, read on the forward strand.
CAATGTCGTGACCAATGTGGTGCAGCCGGGCCGCTTCTCCACGATCGAGAACGGAGTGACCATCCGCGTCCGCGAGCGGCGCAACAATGGGCAACTGTTCGGCATCTTCCTCGACGATCGGCGCGACCCGGCCGAGCGCGTCACCGTGTTGGCGGAAAGCGGCGAACTGCTCGACAATGACAAGGGCACGTTTCTGGTCCTGCAAAAAGGCATGGTGCAGCGTCAGCAGGCCAGCGAGCGCGACCCGGCCATGGTCGGCTTCGACCGCTACGCCTTCGATCTCTCGCAATTCGCCGGCGGTTCGCAGGCGGTGAAATATTCGATTCGCGAACGTTATTTGTGGCAACTCCTGTTCCCCGACCGCAAGGATCCGATTTACGCCGAGCAGTCCGGACAATTCCGCGCTGAACTGTTCGACCGCCTGATGGCGCCGTTCTATCCGCTTGCTTTCCTGGTGATCGCCTTCGCCTATCTCGGCGCCCCGCGCACCAACCGGCAAAGCCGCACACTGTCGCTGATCGCCGTCGTCGGCGGCGTCGCTTTGCTGCGTCTGACCGGCTTCGTCTCCACCGTGTTCGGGGCGAACTTCCCCTGGATGGTCTGGCTGCAATTTGTCGCGCTGATCGCCGCCTTCGCCCTTGGGCTCAGCGTCATCCGACGTGGGATCATCATCGAGCCGCCTGCCTTCATCGCCGAGCGGCTCGCCGCTCTCACCGAGCGCATCAGCCGCCGCTTCGCAACGACGTGATGTAACCCATGCCGATCTTTGCGGGAACCCTGGCACGATATTTCGGCATGCGCTTCCTCGGCGCGGTGCTGCTGGTGTTTGCCAGTCTTTTCCTGCTCATCGCCCTGCTCGACTATATCGAGTTGATGCGGCGTGCGGCCGACATCCCGCGCGTCTCGGCGCTGCTGGTGGCGAAAACCTCGCTCTATCGCATCCCGCAGGTCGCGGAGCGACTTATGCCGTTCTGCGTGCTGATCAGCGCCATGTCATGCTATCTCAATTTGTCGCGGCGGCTGGAACTCGTCATTGCGCGCACGTCCGGCGTGTCGGCCTGGCAATTCATTTCGCCGGCGCTGGTGGTGGCTTTCGTCCTCGGCATTGTGGCCACCACCCTCTACAACCCGGTGGCCGCCGTCCTGCAGGAACGGTCGAAGCGCTTCGAGGCCGAACTGTTCGGCCAGACCAAGCAAGGATTCGGCGGCAGCGGCGGCCCGTTCTGGGCAAGCCAGCGCGACGACAGCGGATCAGCCATCATCAACGCCAAATCGAGCCGCGACCAGGGGGCGGAGCTCAGCCGCGTGTCGGTCTTCACCTTCGATCACGACGGAGGCTTCAGGCAGCGGATCGAGGCGCGCGCGGCGGTGTTGCATCCGGGCGTCTGGCATCTCCTCGACGCACGGGTCTTCGAGCCCGGAACCAAGCCGGTCGACCAGTCGGTTTTCCTGCTCAAGACCAGCCTGACGCCGGAACAGGCCCGGGAAAGTTTTGCCACGCCTGAAACCGTGCCATTTTGGGAGCTGCCAGCGTATATCACCATCGCCGAACATGCCGGGCTCGTAGCCGCAGGCTACAGATTGCAATTCCAAAAGCTTATCGCACGGCCGTTTTTGCTGGTCGCCATGGTATTCCTGGCCGCGGCGGTCAGTTTACGGTTCTTCCGCTTCGGCGGCGTGCAAAAGATGGTTTTAAGTGGCGTGGCTGCGGGGTTTCTGCTTTACGTTTTATCCAAGGTAACCGAGGATTTAAGCAAGGCCGATCTGTTGCAGCCTGTTGCGGCGGCCTGGCTGCCCGTGCTCGTCGGCGGGCTGACGGGTTTTATCGCGTTGTTGTACCAGGAGGACGGGTGATGGCGGGGCGTCGCGCTCGTCCACCAGCACGCCGGCGGCACGGTGCGCGTGCCGCCCGCATCCTAGCCGTCCTTGTCCTGCTCGCCTGCGCCGGCGTGTTTGCGGGCGCACCGGTATTCGCGCAGGACCTAAAGTTCCCGCAGCGGCCGGCGCCGAAGCAATCCGGAATCGCCATTGAGCGCGCAAAGTCCGGGCAGAAGCAGATGCTCGTACGGGCGAAGGAGATCGATTACGACTACGCCAACCATCGCGTTGCAGCCGTCGGCAACGTGCAGATCTATTACGGCGGCTCGACCCTCGAAGCCGATAAAGTCGTCTACGACGAGACCAGCAAGCGCTTGCACGCGGAGGGCAATGTCCGGCTGACCGAGGCCGACGGCAAGATCACCTATGGCAATATCATGGATCTGTCCGACGATTATCGGAACGGCTTCGTCGACTCGCTGCGCCTCGACTCGCCGGACCAGACGCGCATGGCTGCCGCACGCGCCGAGCGTTCGGGCGGCAATTTCACGATCTTCCACAGCGGCGTCTATACCGCCTGCGAGCCGTGCAAGGACAATCCGAAAAAACCGCCGGAATGGCAGGTCAAGGCCGCGCGCATCATTCACGACCAGAACGAGAAGATGATCTATTTCGAGGACGCGCGCCTCGAATTTTTCGGGCAACCGGTTGCCTGGATGCCGTATTTCTCCGCGCCGGACCCGACGGTCAAGCGCAAGACCGGCGTACTCACCCCTTCGATCACCTCGACATCCGTTTACGGTCAAGCGCTCGAAGTTCCCTACTATTGGGCGCTGGCGCCGGATTACGACGTCACCTTCTCGCCGATGATCACCACCAAGCAGGGACCGCTACTGCAGGGCGAATTCCGTCAGCGCCTGGTCAACGGCGCCTATTCGATCCGCGGCGCCGGCATCTATCAGCTCGACAAGGACTACTTCGCCAGCGCCGCGGGCGACAGCGCCCCCGGCTATCGCAATTTCCGCGGCAGCATCGAAAGCTCGGGACAATTCGCCTTGACCGACAAGTGGATCTGGGGCTGGGACGGCGTGGCGCTGACCGACAAGACGTTCCTGCAAGACTACAACCCACATCTGTCGCGCTACACGTCCACCGATCCGTTCCTCACCGGTTCGAGCGAAGGCATCTCGCAGCTTTATCTCACCGGCAAGGGCAATCGCAGTTACTTCGACGTGCGCAGTATTTACTACTATGGCTTCTCAACGGCGGACTCGCAAAGTCAGATCCCGGTCATTCATCCGGTGCTCGACTACACCTACACCTTCGACCATCCGGTCCTCGGCGGCGAGCTGGGCTACGATATCAATTTCACCAGCCTGACCCGCCAGTCCGCGAATTTCGACGCGATCACTCAGAACGCGCTCAACAGCGGAACCTGTACGCAAACCGCCGATCCCGCGGTTAAGAACTCGGCGAGCTGCGTCTTGCATGGCGTGCCCGGCACTTACAGCCGTTTCTCGGCCGAGACCAAATGGCGGCGCAGCTTCACCGACCCGATCGGGCAGGTGTTCACGCCGTTCGCCTCGGTGCGCGCCGATGCCGGCTCGATGCATATCGAATCCGATCCGGGCGTATCGAATTTCATCAACACCGGCGACACAAGTCTCGTGCGTGCCATGCCGACCGTGGGCCTGGAGTACCGCTATCCGTTCATCAGCGCCGAATCCTGGGGCACCCAGACTGTGGAGCCGATCGCGCAGGTGATCGCGCGGCCGAATGAGCCGCAGGTCGGCAAATGGCCAAACGAAGATGCGCAGAGCTTCGTCTTCGACGACAGCAACCTGTTCCGCGTCGACAAATTCTCGGGCTGGGATCGTGTCGAAGGCGGCGGCCGCGCCAATTACGGCATGCAATATACCGCACAATTCAATCAGGGCGGCTTCGTCAACGCGCTGTTCGGACAGTCCTACAGCCTGTTTGGGGCCAATTCATTCGACGAGGCCGACACCAGCAATGCCGGGCTCAACAGCGGCCTCGACACGCGGCTGTCGGATTACGTCGCGCGGGTCTCGTTCCAGCCCAACAAGACCTATACGTTCACCTCGCGCTTCCGCTTCGACCACGACAGTTTCGCCGTACAGCGGACCGAGCTGGAGGCAAGCGCCAACTTCGACCGCTGGAATGTCAGCCTGCTCTATGGCGATTACGCCGCGCAGCCGCTTCTCGGCTTTCTCGACCGGCGCCAGGGCGTTCTCGGCTCCGGATCGGTCAAACTCGACGCCAACTGGGTGCTGCTCGGCGCCGCCCGGTACGACATCAATGCCGATAAATTCGATCAAACCCGCATCGGCTTGGGCTATATCGACGATTGCGTCATCCTCGCCGCGAATTACATAACAAACTACAGTTACGGAAGCGGAGTTCCGGTTCTCGATCACACAATCATGCTGCAGTTGAGCCTGCGCACATTGGGCGGGACAGCGGTGAGCCAAAACCTCGCGAGCGCGGGCGGCATTTGAGCGTGATAGCAGCGGCTGCTTGAGCCACGGCTTTGATCGCTACATCATGGACGTTGCGATGCTAAGAGCAAAAATGGCGGTCGTGATCCGGCTTGTGGCGGCGACTCTTTCTATCGCACCTCTGGCGCTGTCCGCTGCCGCGCACGCTCAGGTCGTCGTGGTCGCCAACGGATCTCCGATTACGCAGCTCGACATTGAGCAGCGCAGCAAGCTCCTCGCATCCACGACCCACAAAGCGCCAAGCCGCCAAGAGGTCATCAACGAATTGATCGACGATCGAATCAAGATCGCCAAGGCCAAGTCCTACGGGCTTGAGGTCACTGAGGCTGAGGTCAATGCCGCTTTCGAGACGATGGCCAAGCGGCAGGGAATTACCGCGGCGCAGTTCTCGCAAGTGCTCGACCATGCCGGCATTACCGCGAACGCCCTCAAGGCGCGTGTCAAAGCCGAATTGACCTGGCAACAACTGATCCGGGGCAAATTCAGCTCCGCGCTCCAGGTCGGCGATACCGACGTTACCCTCGCGTTGCGCTCGCGCGGCGAGGATAGCAAGGACGAAGTTGGCTACGTCTACACGCTTTATCCGGTGATGGTCATCGTGCCGAGCGGTTCGAGCGAGGCGGTCATTGAAGCCAAGCGCCGCGAAGCAGCCAATCTGCGCGGCCGCTTCCTGTCGTGCAACGAGGGATTGGCCATGGCGCGCGCGGTGCGCGACGTGGCGGTGCGCGAAGCGATTACACGCGGCTCGGCGGATCTGTCGCCGCAATTGCGCGAGCTGCTCGGCAGCATGGAGGTCGGGCGGTTGACCACGCCGGATGTCACGCCGCAAGGCCTGCAAATGTTCGCGCTCTGCGATAAAAAGAAAAGCGTCACGGATTTGCCGGCCAAGCGCGAAGTACGCGAGCAGATTTTCAGCAAGCGCTTCGAGACCGAGTTCGAAAAAATACCTTGAAGAACTGCGCAAGCAGGCCATGGTCGAATACAAATGACCGCGGGCGGCGACCGACCTTTGGCCTTGACGCTGGGCGAACCCGCCGGCATCGGGCCCGATCTCGCGCTTGCCGTCTGGCGCCGGCGCGCCGAACTCGATCTGCCGCCGTTTTATCTGATCGCCGACCCGGAATTCCTGCGGCAGCGCGCGCGCCTGCTCAAGCTCGACGTGCCGGTCGCCGTCGTTGCACCGCATGAGACCGGCGCCGCCTTCACGCGCGCCTTGCCGGTCGTGCCGCTCGGACTGCCGATCACCACCGCGCCCGGCAAGCCTGACGCAACCAGCGCGCCGGCGGCGATCGCCTCGATCCGGCGCGCGGTCGACGACGTGCTCGCGGGACAGGCGGCGGCGATCGTCACCAATCCGGTTGCGAAAAACGTGCTCTATCGCTCGGGCTTTGCCGAGCCCGGCCACACCGAATTCCTCGGCCGCCTCGCCGCGGAGGCCACGGGACAAGCGGCGCACCCGGTGATGATGCTGTGGTCGCCCGAGCTCGCGGTGGTGCCGGTGACCATCCATTTGCCGCTGCGCGAGGTGCCGGAAGCGGTCACCACCGATCTCATCGTGCAAACCGGGCGTATTGTGGCGCATGATCTTGCCGCGCGGTTCGCCATTGCGCGGCCGCGGCTGGCGGTCGCCGGCCTCAACCCGCATGCCGGCGAGGACGGCGCGATGGGCGGGGAAGATGCGTCGATCGTCGCGCCGGCGGTCGGGCGTTTGCAGGCTGAAGGCATCGACGCGCATGGGCCGCTGCCGGCCGACACGCTGTTCCACGAGCGGGCACGGGCAACCTATGACGTTGCGCTGTGCATGTATCACGACCAGGCGCTGATCCCGATCAAGACGCTGGCCTTCGATCATGCGGTCAATGTGACGCTCGGCCTGCCCTTCGTGCGCACCTCGCCCGACCACGGCACCGCCTTCGACATCGCCGGCACCGGCCGCGCCGATCCGTCGAGCCTGATCGCGGCGCTGATCCTCGCCGCGCGTCTTTCCGCGAAGACTCCGACGCTGGCCGCCGCCAAATAAAAATGGCGCAGATCGACGATCTGCCGCCGCTGCGCGAGGTCATCCGCCGGCATGAGCTCAAGCCGAGAAAATCACTCGGGCAGAATTTCCTGCTTGACCTCAACCTCACCGCCCGCATCGCCCGCGCCGCCGAGCCGGTCGCCGGCGCAACGATTGTCGAAGTCGGGCCTGGACCGGGCGGGCTGACGCGCGCGTTGCTGGCGCTCGGCGCCAAACGCGTCATCGCCATCGAGCGCGACCAGCGTGCCATTGCCGCGCTCGGCGAAATTTCCGCGCGCTATCCGGGCCGGCTGGAGATCATCGGCGGCGACGCGCTGCGCTTCGACCCGCGCAATATTCTCGATGGCGCGCGCGCCAAAATCGTCGCCAATCTTCCTTACAATATCGCCACCGCGCTGCTGGTCGATTGGCTGACCGTCGAGCCCTGGCCGCCCTGGTATGACGCGATGATGCTGATGTTCCAGCGCGAGGTGGCCGAGCGCATCGTCGCCGTGCCCGGCAGCAAGGGCTACGGGCGGCTCTCGGTGCTCGCCGGCTGGCGCACGCAGGCAAAAATCTTGTTTGACGTGGCGCCATCCGCCTTCGTCCCGCCGCCCAAAGTCACTTCGTCGGTCGTGCGCCTGGTTCCCCGCGACCGACCGCTGCCCTGCAACGCGCAAGCATTGCAGCGCGTGACCGAAGCCGCCTTCGGCCAACGGCGCAAGATGCTGCGGCAGAGCCTCAAGTCGCTTGGCGTCGACGCCGGCTCGCTGCTCGCCGCCGCCGGCATCGAGCCGACGGCACGCGCCGAGGACATTCCGGTCGAAGGCTTCGTCGCGCTGGCGCGCGTCTTTTCCGGCATGACGCAAGACGGCGGCTGACAGCACGGTCGCCTATTGCGGCTTGAGCTTCTTGAGGTCTTCCAGCAGGCGGTCGGCGAAGGGTTCGAGATCGAGCATTTTCACGCGCTTGAGCCGCTCGGCGGTGAGGATGGCGCGCAGCCGCATGAAGCTCTTGTCGAGGTCGCGGTTGACCAGGATGTAGTCATATTCGCGCCAATGCGAAATTTCCTCGATGGCGTTCTTCAGCCGCTGCGAGATGATGGTCTGACTATCTTCGGCGCGCCGCTCCAGCCGCGCTTTCAGTTCGTCCGCCGACGGCGGCAGCACGAACACCGTGACCACATCGTCGCGCATCTTGTCGAGCAGCTGGCGCGTGCCCTGCCAATCGATGTCGAACAGCACGTCGCGGCCGGCGGCGAGCGCGGTCTCCACCGGTTCGCGCGGCGTTCCGTAGTAATTTCCGTGCACCTCGGCCCATTCCAGCAGCTCGCCGCTATCGCGCATGCTCTCGAAGCGGCGCTTGGTCATGAATCGATAATGTACGCCGTCGATCTCGCTTGGACGACGCGTCCGCGTCGTCGCCGAGATCGACAGTTCGAGCTTGCCGGGATCGTCGATGTTCTCCTGATCGAGCAGATTGCGCGTCAGCGTCGTCTTGCCGGCGCCCGAGGGCGACGACAGCACCAGCATGATGCCGCGGCGGCTGATGTCGCGATCCTGGTTCATGGCGGCGCTTTGGCTCATTCGAGATTCTGCACCTGCTCGCGGAATTGCTCGACCACGCTTTTCAGTTCGAGCCCGATGGTGGTGAGGTGGCGTCGTTGGCCTTGGCGGTGAGCGTATTCGATTCGCGATTGAGCTCCTGCGCCAGGAAGTCGAGGCGCCGGCCGACGGCGCCGCCCGTCGGTAATGAGCTTTTGCGCCTGGCGCGACATGCGAGACGAGCCGGTCGAGTTCCTCGCGAATATCGGCCTTGGTGGCGATGAGGATCGCCTCCTGATGCAGACGGTCGCTGTCGAAGCGCTCGGAGGCCGACAAGCAGCAACGCCACCTGTTCGGCGAGCCGCGCCTTGATCGCCTCCGGCTTGCGGCCGGGCGCTGCTTCGGCGCGCGCGGTGAGCGCGGCGATGTCGGCGAGCCGGGCCGCGAGCAGACGCCCCAGAGTTGCGCCCTCGGCGCGGCGCATGGTGACAAGATCGGCAAGTGCCTTCTCGAAGCCGGAGACGATGGCCGTTTCGGCGGCACTCTTTTCGCTTTCGCTCTCGTCGGCGTCGGTTACTTCAATCACGCCCTTGAGTGCGAGGACGCCGTCGAGGCTCGGCGGCGCGGCGTCGATCTTGCCGCTCAGGTTCTTCAGCGTCGCCAGCACCGCGGCGAGCACCGGCTCGTTGATCTTCACGCTCGGCGCCACGCCTTTGCGGTCGACGGTGAGATTGGCATAGACGGTGCCGCGGGCGAGCTTTTCGGTCGCGCGGGCGCGCGCCGGCACTTCGATCGCGTCCCAGCCAGGCGGCAGCCGCAGCCGCAGGTCGAGACCTTTGGCGTTGACCGATTTGATCTCCCAGGCCCAGGCATAGGCGCCCGCGGCGCCATGGCTGCGAGCAAATCCGGTCATGCTCGACAAGGCCATCGGGTTTCGTCTCGCCTGGATTGCGAAGGTGGGCGCGACCTTAGCGGCGCGCCCATGCGCTCACAAGGGATCGCCGATCGTCAGCGCGGCGATAGCTGCTTGGCGGCGTTCGCGGTCGGCTCGGCCGGCGGGGCCGGAGGCGTCGGCAGAGTCGTATCGGAACGCTCAAGCGCGCGCAGCCGCGCCACGTTCTTCTGGTGCTGCTCGTAGGTTTCCGAGAAGACGTGGCCGCCAGTACCGTCGGCGACGAAATAGAGGTCCTTGGTGCGCGCCGGATTGGCGACGGCTTCCAGCGAGGCGCGGCCCGGATTGGCGATCGGGCCCGGCGGCAGGCCGTCGATGACATAGGTATTGTAGGGCGTTTGCTGCTCGATCTCGCTCTTCATGATCGGGCGGCCGAGCGAGCCCTTGCCGCCGACAAGGCCGTAAATGATGGTCGGGTCCGACTGCAGCCGCATCTTGCTCTTGAGCCGGTTGATGAACACCGAGGCGACGCGCGAGCGCTCATCCGGGTCGGCCGGTCTCCTTTTCGACGATGGAAGCGAGCGTGACCAGTTGCTCCGGCGTCTTCAGCGGCAGATCGGCCATGCGGTGCTCCCACACATCCTGCAGTACGCGCTGATCGTCCCGCTGCATGCGCTGAAGGATCTGCTCGCGCGTCATGCCGCGGGCGAACTTGTAGGTTTCCGGCAGCAGCGTGCCTTCGCGCGGGATGTCCTTGATCTGGCCCTCGAGAGCGTTGTTCTCGAGGAGGTGCGCGACGATCTGCTCGGAGGTCAGACCCTCGGCGACCGTGATCGAATGCTGCACCACGCGGCCGTCGATGATGGTATCGACGACGTCGGCAAGGCTTGCATGCTTGGTGAACTGATATTCGCCGTGCTTGAGGCCGCCGCGCGCCTTCAACACCAGCACGCCGCCCATGAACACCCAAGGCTGGTCGATGACGCCGTTGCGCTCAAGCAGCGCGGAAATATCGCGAATGCCGAGCCCGCGCGGAATATTGACCACCTTGTCTTCCGCGAGCGGTCCCGGCGCGTCGAAGCGTTGCTTGCCGAAATAGATGGCGGCGCCGACGACGACGGCGACCAGCACCAGAAGCGTGAACACCGCATTGCCGACGACGACCAGCGGATGGCGCACGCGCCGCGAGCGCGCCGGCATCGGAATGCGCTGCGGCGTCAGCGCTTCGCGCGGGCTGCGCGGATTGAGCGGCGGACGCTGCGGCTGGGAATTTGTCGACCCGGACGGTGGCGTGCCGACGGCGCGCGCCGGCGCCTGCGAAACCGGCCGCGCACCCGGATTACGGCCATTGCCGTTTTGCGGTGGAATGGAGTTCACGCGCGTCTTTCCACTGTCGGCATCCGCAATGCCACCTCGCCACACTCCCAGATGCCGCAGCCGGCGCGCAGTGCCGACATTGTTTTCGGCTTCACGGCTGCCCAAAACCGCGCCGATTCGATCAAAAACATTAGCGGCCCTGGCAGGTTAGAAGCAATTGTGGCGAAAGCGAGGGTCGCTAGCCGCTAGCCGGCGTAGCGGCGGAAGACAAGCGAGGCGTTGGTGCCGCCGAAGCCGAAGGAATTCGACAGCACGGTGTCGATGTCGCGCTTACGCGCCACATGCGGCACCAGGTCGATCGGCGTTTCAACCGAGGGATTGTCGAGATTGATGGTCGGCGGAGCGACGCGGTCGCGGATGGCGAGGATGCAGAAGATCGCCTCCACCGCACCGGCAGCGCCGAGCAGATGGCCGATGCAGGATTTGGTCGAGGACATGGAGATGCGCCCGGCGGCATTGCCGACCAGTCTTTGCACGGCGCCGAGCTCGATCTCGTCGCCAAGCGGCGTCGAAGTGCCGTGCGCGTTGATGTAGTCGACGTCGCCGGCGGAAATGCCGGCCCGCTTGAGCGCCATGGTCATGCAGCGGAAGGCGCCGTCACCGTCCGGCGCCGGCGCCGTGATGTGAAAGGCATCGCCGGACAGCCCATAGCCGGTGATTTCGGCATAGATTTTGGCGCCGCGCGCCTTGGCGTGATCGAGCTCTTCCAGCACCACGCAGCCGGCGCCCTCGCCCATGACAAAGCCGTCGCGATCCCGGTCATAGGGTCGCGAGGCGCGCTTGGGATGATCGTTGAAATCGGTGGACAGCGCGCGCAGCGCGGCAAAGCCGGCCATCGCAATACGGTTGACCGGCGATTCCGTGCCGCCGGCGACCATCACCTCGGCATCGCCGAGCATGATCATCCGTGCCGCATCACCGATGGCATGCGCCCCGGTCGAGCAGGCGGTGACGACAGCGTGATTGGGGCCCTTGAGGCCGAATTCGATGGAGACGTGGCCGGAGGCGAGATTGATGATGCGCCCGGGGACGAAGAATGGCGACACCCGGCGCGGGCCCTTCTCCTTCATCGTGAGGGCGGTATCGGCAATGCCCTCGATGCCGCCGATGCCGGAGCCGATGAGCACGCCGGTTCGCGTCTGCTCCTCATAGCTCTGCGGCCGCCAACCGGCGTCGTCGAGCGCCTGGCGCGCCGCGCACATGGCGAAAACGATGAACTCGTCGACCTTGCGCTGGTCTTTCGGCTCCATCCATTGATCGGCGTTATAGGTGCCGCCGGTGCCGTCGCCGCGCGGAATGCTGCAGGCGATCTGGCAGGAAATATCAGAGACGTCGAATGTATCGATCCGCTTCGCCCCGCTTTCGCCCTTGATCAGGCGCTGCCAAGTCGCCTCCACGCCGCATCCGAGCGGCGTCAGCATTCCCATGCCGGTGACGACCACACGTTTCATAAACGAGCTCCGACCGAAAATCAGACTCTCCTACGCCCGCACCACCGGGCATAGCTCTTCAAAGCCGACAAATTGAGAATCCCGAGAGCAACCGCTCAGGCGGTTGCTCAGCTCTTCGCGTTTTTTTCCAGAAATTTGACGGCATCGCCGACGGTCAGAATGGTTTCGGCCGCATCGTCGGGAATTTCGCAGCCGAATTCTTCCTCAAAAGCCATCACGAGCTCGACGGTGTCGAGACTATCGGCGCCAAGATCGTCGATGAAACTGGCTTGTTCGGTCACCTTGTCGGGCTCAACGCCCAGGTGCTCCACGACGATCTTTTTCACCCGCTCGCCAATATCGCTCATCGTTCCAACCTCTGCGTTTTAGGTTTTGGGCTGCAATCGGGACAGTGATCGCAGCCATCGCGGTTAAGGCCTCGTCGTGGTTGACGGTGGTGAGACGAAATCCAATCGCGGCGCAAACTCGTTGCGGATTTCCGCTATCGGCCGCCCCAGCCGGGCCGAAGTTCGGTTACCATACTTCAATTCGGTTGACTAGCACGGAGAGGCCGGCCGGCCAACCGCGGAAAACCAAGGATTTCCGCCCATTTCCGGCGCATGATCGCGGCAAAAGCCAGCCCCATTTTTTCCCGATCATGCGCTAGAACATCGCCATGCCGCCGTTGACGTGCAACGTCTGCCCGGTCACGTAGGCGGCCTCGTCCGACGCGAGATAGACCGCCGCTGCCGCCACATCGGCCGCGGTTCCCATCTTGCCCGCAGGCACGCGGGCAAGGATCGCCTCGCGCTGTTTGTCGTTGAGCCTGTCGGTCATCGGCGAGGTAATGAAACCGGGGGCGATGCAATTGGCGGTGACATTGCGCTTGGCATATTCGGCGGCGACCGTTTTCATCATGCCGATCATTCCCGCTTTCGAGGCCGTATAATTGCCCTGCCCCGGATTGCCGGTGACGCCGACCACCGAGGTGATGCCGATGATGCGGCCGAAGCGGCGGCGCATCATGCGCGAAACCGCCGCGCGGGTGAGCCTGAACGTCGCCGTCAGATTGACGGCGATCACCGTGTCCCAATCTTCGTCGCGCAATTGCACGAGCAGATTGTCCTTGTTGACGCCGGCATTGGCCACGAGGATGTCGAGCTTCTGCATTTTCTCTTCGGCGCTCGGCACCAGCGCCTCGACCGCGTCCTTGTCGGCGAGATCGCAGGGCAGCACATGCACGCGGTCTTTGAGCTCGGCGGCAAGCGCGTCGAGCGCCTCGCGGCGCGTGCCGGAAATCGCAACCGTTGCGCCCTGGGCGTGCAGCGCGCGGGCAATCCCGGCGCCGAGACCACCACTCGCGCCGGTCACCAGCGCGGTTTTTCCCGTCAGGTCGAACATGCTGCCCCTTTTCTCGCGCTCTAACTCCGCGCCGCCTTGAATGCGGCGACGTCTTCGGGAGTGCCAATTGCGCTGGCGCTGACACCCTCGGCAATCCGCTTGATGAGACCGCTCAGGACCTTGCCGGCGCCGACTTCATAGAATGTTTGCACGCCGGCGCTCGCTCATGAAAGCGACCGACTTGCGCCAACGCACGGTGCCGGTGACTTGCGCCACCAAAGCGCGCACGATTTCGGCCGGCTCGCGGATCGGCTTGGCCAGCACATTGGCGACGACCGGCACGGCCGGCGGCTGGATGCTCACCTTCGCCAGCGCTTCCGCCATCACCGCGGCGGCAGGCTGCATCAGCGCGCAATGGAAGGGTGCGGATACCGGCAGCAGCATCGCGCGCTTGGCGCCTTTGGCTCTTGGCGATCTCGACGGCGCGCTCGACCGCCGCCTTGTCGCCGGAAACAACGACCTGCCCGGCGCCATTGTCGTTGGCGGCCTCGCACACCTGGCCTTGCGCGGCTTCGCCGGCGACCGCCGAGGCCACATCGAAGTCAAGCCCGAGCAGCGCCGCCATGGCGCCGACGCCGACCGGCACCGCCTTCTGCATGGCGAGGCCGCGGGTGCGCAGCAGCCGCGCCGTGTCGGCAAGACTGAGCGCGCCGCTCGCGGCCAGCGCCGAATATTCTCCCAGCGAATGACCGGCGACGAATTGCGCATCGCGCGCAAGATCGACGCCGGCTTCCGCCTGCAGCACGCGCATCGCCGCGAGCGACACCGCCATCAGCGCCGGCTGCGCGTTTTCGGTGAGCGTGAGCGTTTCCGCCGGACCTTCGAAGATGATGGCGCTGAGCTTGGCGCCGAGCGCGGCATCGACTTCGTCGAAAACCTCGCGCGCCGGCGCAAAATTTGCGGCCAGTGCCTTGCCCATGCCGACCGTTTGGCTGCCTTGCCCGGGAAACACGAAGGCGAATGCCATGGCCTACGTTAACCTTTGCGCTGTCCTTTAAAATCGGGCCGAGAGACACCGCCAAACGCAGTCCTGTCAAGTTGTGAAGCAGGTGGTAACCAACCGAAAAGACTCTGGGACTAGGGTTGCGCCGCAATATCGAAAGGTTGCGCGTATGAGTGGCCTGGTGAGCGAGGAAGACCTGGCGCGTGCCCGCACGGACACAGCGTTTCGCCAGCAGCTGATGGCCGAGAGCCTCGATCGCTTGCTGGCGTTACTCAACAATATGCGCCGGGCAAGCGACGAAACTCCGGAACGCGCCCGCCAGATCCGCGAAGGCGTCGCGCTCGCGGTCAAGCTCGCCGACCGGCTGCAGCTTGAGAACAATTCGGGTCCCCGAGCGGCCTGATCGCCGCAAGCTCGTAATGCTTGCCTTTTCCGGCCTAATCCGCATATAACCCCGGCGCTCCGTCGGTCCTGGTTGGGAGCTGAACGGACGGCCGTTTTTCCTCAGCGAAACGCGGTAGGGCCAGTTGGTCCGGCGTCCGGTGTTCCCGCCTTCAGAGCATTCGAGCCTTTCCCCGAAGGGCTCGAGGGGCTTCGCGCCGGGATCGAGGACACCGACGAAACAAGGGAAAGGCATTTCATGCCGCTGTACGAACACGTCTATCTCGCGCGCCAGGATTTAAGCGCGCAGCAGGTCGAGGAATTGACCGCGCAGCTCTCCGGCGTCATCACCCAGATGGGTGGCAAGATCGCCAAGACCGAATACTGGGGGGTGAAGTCGCTCTCCTACCGCATCCGCAAGAACCGCAAAGCGCACATGACGCTGCTCAATGTCGATGCGGCGCCGGCGGCGCTCAACGAGATCGAGCGGCAGGAGCGCATCAGCGAAGACGTGTTGCGCTATCTGACCATTCGCGTCGACGCGCTCGAAGATGGCCCCTCGGCGATGATGCGCAAATCGGATCGCGACGACCGCGGTGACCGAGGCGATCGCGGTGACCGTGGCGGACGCGGCGGCTTTCGCGATCGCGACCGGCCGCGGCGCGACGATGCCGTGGCTGAGGACACCGAAGTCGCGGCGGTGGAGGAATAGACCATGGCATTCTCATCGCAAGGTGGCGGCGCCCGCCGGCCTTTTTTCCGTCGCCGCAAGACCTGCCCGTTCTCCGGCGCCAATGCACCGAAGATCGACTACAAGGACGTCAAGCTGCTGCAGCGCTACGTGTCGGAGCGCGGCAAGATCGTGCCAAGCCGCATCACCGCGGTGTCAGCCAAGAAACAGCGCGAACTGGCGCAGGCGATCAAGCGCTCGCGCTTTCTCGGCCTGCTGCCTTACGTGATACGTTAATCTTCTACGAGGCTTGCGGGGACACCCGCGAGCCGATGGTTGGGGCGGAATGATCCGTCTCTAACCGCTCGAACGGAGCGGGACAGCTCGTGATGATGCAGATCGGATTGATCGGAATTGGTGCCGGCGCCGCGGCGGCTTTGCTGTTCGCTTCGGTCGCCTCCGGTACGTGGCTGTCGATCCCCCTGTTCTACCTTGCACCGCTGCCGATCCTGATCGCCGCGCTCGGCTGGAGCCATTGGGCGGCGCTGATCGCGGCGCTTGCCGGCGCGTTTGCACTGGCCGCGGTTTTCGGCGCGGTGTTCTTCTTTGCCTTTCTCGCCGGCGCCGGCGTTCCCGCCTGGTGGCTCGGCTATCTCGCCATGCTGGCCCGCCCACTGACCAGCGCAGGCCCCGGCGGCAATGCGGCGCTCGAATGGTATCCGCCGGGCCGGCTGGTGATCTGGGCCGCGATTCTTGCCGCGCTGATGGTGACGACGGCGATCCCGAATTTTGGCACCGACGCGGAAAGCTTTCGCGCCAGCTTGCACGGAGCGCTGATGACTGTGCTGCGCGCGGAAACCGGGCTCGGCGCCGGCAGCTCGGCTGCGGCGCCCGGCGTGAAAAATATCGGTCGGTTCGTTGATTTCCTTGTCGTTGCCGTGCCGCCCGCCGCGGCCGTCATCGCCACCGTCACCACTCTCGTCAATCTGTGGCTCGCCAGCCGCATCGTGAAGTTTTCCGGCCTGCTGAAGCGGCCTTGGCCGCTGCTTCCGGCCATGATGTTTCCAAAGCCGATTGCCGCGCTGCTTGCTGCCGCGGTGATGCTGAGTTTCGCCGGCGGACTCGTCGGCGTCGTTGCCGGCGTGCTGACGGCGAGCCTGCTGATGGCTTACGGCGTGCTCGGCCTCGCGGTGCTGCACGCGATCACCCAACACATGGGCAGCCGCGCCTTCCTGCTCGGCGGCGTCTATGCCGCGATTATCGTTTTCGGCTGGCCGGTGCTGGCGCTCTGCGTGCTCGGCCTGATCGAAACCGCCTTCGATCTGCGCGCGCGCATGGCCCGCAAGCGCGGCCCGCCGTCGCACACCTGACATGGAAAATTCACCGATCAACCGCAATCAGATGATGGAGAGACGACAATGGACGTGATCCTGCTCGAACGCATCGGCAAGCTCGGCCAAATGGGCGACGTGGTGCGCGTCAAGGATGGCTTCGCCCGCAATTTCCTGCTGCCGCGCGGCAAGGCGCTGCGCGCCACGGCCGACAACAAGTCCCGCTTCGAGGCCATGAAGGCCGACTTGCAGGCGCGCAATCTCGAGCTCAAGGGCGGCGCCGAAAAACTCGCCGCCAAGCTCGACGGCAAGACCATCACGGTGCTGCGCCAGGCATCCGAAAGCGGCCAGCTCTACGGCTCGGTCTCGACCCGTGACATCGCCTCCCTGCTCGACAGCGAGGATGCCGAGGTCGGCCGCTCGCAAGTGGTGTTGAACGCGCCGATCAAGGCGATCGGCCAGTACAAGGTGCCGCTGGCGCTGCATCCGGACGTGGAGACCACCGTCATTGTCATTGTCGCGCGCAGCGCCGACGAGGCCGGGCGCATCGCCCGCGGCGAAGACGTCACCGTTCAGCGCAGCGAGGCCGAGGAGGAAGCGGCCGCGGCCACCGTAGCTGCGGAAGCGCTATTCGAGCCGGAAGCCCAGGCGATGCGCGAGCAAGAAAGCGAAGAGGCCAAGGAGCCGGCCGGCGAGCGCTGAAGCCAAGCCCGCCAAGCAGCAGAAAAAGAAGGACGAGGCCTGACGCCGCCCCACACTAGTCGGATTTTTTCTCGGATTTCTCGTCCTTGGCCGCCGGTTTGGCCTCATCCGCTTTTGGTTCGACGGGCTTGGACTCGACCGCTTTAGGCTCGCCCGATTTTGTGTCGCTGGTTTTGGCTTCGCTCGGCTTGGTTTCGCTCGGCTTGGCGTCGCCAGACTTGCTCTCGTCAGACTTGGTCTTTCCGGTCTTGGATTCGGATGATTTCGGCGTCTCGGACTTGATTTCCCCGGCCTTGGGCTCGCCGGGCTTGCCCTTTTCCTCGCCCTTGGTCGTGCGTTTGCCCGGCGTTCGTTTGGTGGCCTGCGCGGGCGGGCCCTTGTCGACCGACTGCAGATAAGAGGCGATCGCCGCGGCCGCTTCGCGGCTGGCGGTGTAGTGCTCGCGCAGGAAGGCGGTGAGGCCGAAAACGCCGCCGCCCTTGGTCAGGCCCTGCGGCGTCTTGTGGCAAATGGCGCAATCAGAGGCGTAAAGCTGCGCCGGCGTCTTGCCGGCGTCGAAATTATCCTGTGCCTGCACAGGGATAGCGCCGACCGCGGCCAGAAGGCCGCCGGCGAGCAGGATGGCGCGATAAGAACCGATCATTCGTCCTCAACCTCTTGCCTTTGCGCCCACCCGCCGCTCCCGATTGACGAACTAGCTAGCGCATTTTCGCAGCATTGTGACCCCCGATCCAAATCGAGCTTCGTGCGTCGATACCGCTTGGCATTGCTCGGCGGCGGGAAATTTGATTAAATACCTACGTCCGAACGTTGCCACAGGCTAAAATTATTCATGTGTGGGGGTGGCCGATGGACTGGCTGCTTCGGTTTCTGCTCAAGACCTTCGTCCGCCGGGGAACGTTTCGCGTCACCACCTCGCGCGGCACGAGTTTTACCTTTGGCGATGGCACCGGAAAGCCGGTGGCGGTGCGCTTTGCCACCCGCGCCGCCGAATGGGGCATTCTCCTCGACCCGGAACTGAAGTTCGGCGAAGCCTATATGGACGGCACTTTCGTGGTCGAGGAAGGCTCGATCGCCGACGTGCTCGCCATTGCCCTCGGCCAGCATTCAGACATCCCCTATTGGGCGCGGCCGCAATGGCTGCTTCGCTACCTCTATCGCCGCCTGCAGCAGTTCAACCCGAAGCGCCGGGCGCGGCAAAACGTCGCCCATCACTACGATCTCGACGGCCGGCTCTATTCGCTGTTCCTCGATGCCGACCGGCAATATAGCTGCGCCTATTTCGAAACCCCCGAGCAATCGCTCGACGACGCCCAGCTCGCCAAGAAGCGTCATCTCGCCGCCAAGCTATCGCTGCAACCAGGCAAGCGCGTACTCGATATCGGCTGCGGCTGGGGCGGGCTTGGGCTTTATCTGGCCGAAATGACCGGCGCCGATGTGACCGGGATCACGCTGTCGCAGGAGCAGCACGCCGTCGCCAATGAGCGCGCGGCAGAAAAGGGACTGACCAAGCGTGCGCGGTTCGATCTGCAAGATTACCGCGATGCCGAAGGATCGTTCGACCGCATCGTTTCAGTCGGCATGTTCGAGCATGTCGGCGTCAATCATTACGATACGTTCTTCCGCAAGAGTGCCCAATTGCTCGCCGATGACGGCGTCATGCTGCTGCATTCGATCTGCCGCTCGGAAGGACCGAACGTAACCAATCCGTGGATCGCGAAATACATCTTCCCCGGCGGCTATATCCCATCGCTGTCGGAAGTGCTGCCGCGGATCGAGAATTCCGGCCTCTTGGTCACCGATATCGAGATCCTGCGCCTGCATTACGCCGAAACATTGCGGCATTGGCGCGTGCGTTTCCTCGCCCATCGCGAGGAGGTCGAGCGCATCTACGATCAGCGTTTTGAGCGGATGTGGGAGTTCTACCTCGCCGCGTCGGAAATGTCGTTCCGTGAACAGGACATGATGGTGTTCCAGATCCAGCTCACCAAGCGGCAAGGCGTAGTGCCGATGACGCGTGACTATATCGGCCGCGACGAGCAGCGCCTGCGCTCGGCCGAAGGCAGGCAGCGGCAACCGCTGCGTCTCGCCGGCGAGTAGCCGCAAAGCGTCAAGAAAAAATCGAGATTGTTCACCGCTCATTACGCCTTGTGAATTGCGGGGCAAGTGGCGGACGTTCGCCATGGCGCAAGGAAAGCTCGTGCTATGCCACAATTTCCGGCTAAGCACGATCATCCATGGCACTCGCTGATTCGACAGCTCGCAAGCAGGTAGATGCGCCTGCCCCGCTCTATCGTTCCGCCCCGCATAATATCGAGGCGGAACAAGCGCTTTTGGGCGCGATCCTGGTCAACAACGAAGCGCTCTATCGCGTCTCCGATTTCCTCAATCCGGAGCATTTTTTCGAGCCGATTCATCAGAAAATCTATCAGCTCTCGCGCGACCTCGTCCGCGCCGGCAAGATCGCCACGCCGGTAACGCTGAAGACCTTCCTCGACGGCAATGTCGACATCGGCGGCATGACGCTTGCCCAATATCTTGCGCGGCTCGCGGCCGAAGCCACCACCATTATCAACGCCGAGGACTACGGGCATACCATCTATGACCTGCATATCCGCCGCTCGCTGATCCTGGTCGGCGAAGAAATGGTCAACGTCGCCTTTGACGCGCCGGTCGATTTTTCGCCGCGCAACCAGATCGAGGATGCCGAGCGCCGCCTTTACGAATTGGCCGAGAGCGGCCGCTATGATGGCGGCTTCCAGCGTTTCGCCCAGGCGCTGACCACAGCGGTCGACATGGCCGCGCACGCCTATCAACGCGACGGCAAGCTGTCGGGGCTGGCGACCGGGCTAGACGATCTCGACCGCATGATGGGCGGGCTGCAGCCGTCGGACCTCATCATCCTGGCCGGCCGCCCGGGCATGGGCAAATCCGCGCTTGCCACCAATATCGGCTACAACGTCGCCAAGAGCTGGCGCGGCGAGGTGCGCGCCGACGGCCACACGATGACGACCAATGGCGGTATCGTCGGCTTCTTCTCGCTGGAAATGTCGGCCGAGCAGCTTGCGACCCGCATCATCGCCGAACAGACCGGCATTCCCTCAAACCAGATCCGCCGCGGCGCCATCAGCGAAGCCGATTTCGAACGGATCAAGGATCACACCGTCGAATTGCAGGGGCTGCCGTTTTTCCTTGACGAGACCGGTGGCCTCTCGGTGGCGCAATTGGCCGCACGGGCGCGGCGGCTCAAGCGTCAGCGTGGGCTCGACCTGTTGATCGTCGACTACCTGCAATTGCTGCAAGGCTCGACACGGCGCTCGGCCGAAAACCGCGTGCAGGAAATCACCGAAATCACCACCAAGCTCAAAGCGCTGGCGAAAGAGCTCAACGTGCCGATCCTGGCGCTGTCGCAGCTTTCCCGTCAGGTGGAAAGCCGCGACGACAAGCGCCCGCAGCTCTCCGACTTGCGTGAATTCGGGTTCCATCGAACAGGACGCCGACGTGGTGCTGTTCGTGTTCCGCGAAGAATATTATCACCAGATGCGCAAGCCCTTGGAAACCAGCCGCGAGAAATTCGCCGAATGGCTGGCGGAGGGAGAAAAAGTGCACGGCAGGGCCGAAGTCATCATCGGCAAGCAACGCCATGGGCCCACCGGCACGGTCGAAATGCAATTCGAGGGCGCGCTGACCCGCTTTTCCTCGCTGGCACGCGAAGAGCGCCTGCCCGAGCGCATCTAGACTTCAATCGCATCAGACGCGGCGGGCGGCAGATCAATTCCGCTGGTTACCTGATCGTAAAGGCCGAGCCGGCAGCACCGTTCGAATGTTTCCCCGGCGCCACGGCAAAGGTCTCATCGCCGGACCGGGCCAGTTTACCGATTGCATACTGAATTCGGCTATTTGTGATTTCTATTCTGCGGCCTCAACGGCTACCGCTGGACGCAATGGGAATACCGGCTTCGCGTCCGAAGTCGTTCTGGACAATCTGGACTGGCGAATTCACCGCGGATTGGGAAACCCGCATGCCTGACAATCGGCGCATCCTCGTTGTCGATGACTCAGCAACCGTTTGCCGCATGGTGGATGCCTTGCTGCGCAAGTGCGGCTTTGAACAGATCGACACCATGCAGGACGGGCGCGCGGCGCTTGTGCATTTGCGCAAGACACCCGTCTCGATCATTCTCTGCGACTGGGAAATGGAGCCGATGAGCGGACTCGAAGTCCTCTATCATGTGCGCCGCTACCCCGAGACCCGAGCGATCCCATTCATTCTGATGTCCGCCAAGAAAGAGCCGCACTGGGTCCTGGAAGCAACCGAGGCCGGGGCCGATTGCCTGATCGCAAAACCGTTTGATGCCGTGACTCTGAGGGCAAAGATCGGACAAGTCGGCATGGTGCACGAACGCGCGTGACGACGCCGCGAATTGCCTTGATGAATAACTGTCTTGCCGCAGCGTCCCCTAGCCCGCATGGACGCGGCGCGGCCGGCCCGCTATGAAGCTGGCGCCATGTCCGCATTGCAGTCCATTACGCCCGACGAAGCGACGCCGCCCGCGGACGACCCCGCCACCGCCGGTCCGCCGGAAAAAGAAACCGGAGGCATTCTCACCATCGATCTATCCGCCATCGAGGCCAATTGGCGGGCACTCGGGCGCCACGTCATGCCCAACGAATGCGCGGCGGTGGTCAAGGCCGACGCCTATGGCTGCGGCATCGAGCCGGTCGTTGCCCGGCTCGCCAAGGCCGGCTGCAAATCCTTTTTCGTCGCCGATCTCGCCGAGGCGCGCCGTGCGCGTGCGGCGGCGCCGCAGCAGGCGATTTATGTGCTCAATGGCCTAGCGCCGGGGACCGCGCCAATCTTCGCCGAGGTCAATGCGCGTCCGGTCATCGGCAGCCTGGTCGAGCTCGCCGAATGGGACGCGTTCTGCAACGCCCAGCAATGGCGCGGCGGCGCCGCGCTCCATGTCGACACCGGCATGAATCGTCTCGGCATCACCGCCAACGAAGCCGCGGCGCTGGCGCCGCGCATCCGCAGCGAGAACCACGGCATCACCTTGCTGATGAGCCATCTCGCCTGCGCCGAACTTACCGATCACCCACTCAACGAGCGGCAGATCAAGCTGTTCCGCGAAGTGCGCATTCTCTATCGCGGCATTCCCTCCTCGCTTGCCAATTCCTCAGGAATTTTTCTCGATGCCGCCGCGCATTGCGACATGGTGCGCCCCGGAGTCGCGCTTTACGGCGTCAATCCGACGCCTGGCCGAACCAATCCGATGCATCCGGTGGTCGAATTGCGCGCGCGCATCGTGCAGGTGCGCAATGTCTTGCGCGGCGAAACCATCGGCTACGATGGCATATGGACGGCGAAGCGTTCGACCCGTCTCGCCGTCGTCGGCGTCGGCTATGCCGACGGCTATCTGCGCGCGGCAAGTTCGACCGATGAGCGACCGGGCGGCAACGCCATGATCGCGGACAAGCGCTGCCCGATCGCTGGCCGCGTCTCCATGGATTTGATCGCGATCGACATCACCGACCTGCCCGACGCCGCCGCGCGCCGCGGTGACTACGTCACGCTGATCGGCGACGATCTCACGGTCGATGAGGTCGCGCAGGCCGCCAGCACCATCGGTTACGAGGTGCTCACCGGGCTTGGCCGGCGCTACCATCGCGTCTATCGCGCCGCCTGAGGACCCGAGCCGTCAAACTTGCCGGCCCGAAAGCAGTACTTTCTTAGCATTGTTCTTGTATTGTTCTTATTGCTGACCTAGGCTGTTTTTATCGTTTTGAACGGCGATTTCTCATGTCCCGGCGCGGCCTTTCCTTCGTCTGCCAGAACTGCGGCGCGGCTTTCAGCCGCTGGCAGGGCAAATGCGAGGCCTGCGGCGAATGGAATACGCTCGCCGACGAAGCCGCCGAGACGCCGGCCGGTCCCGGCCGCAAGCCCGCCAAAGGCCGGCTATTCGCGCTCCAGCCGTTGTCCGGAGAGGCGCACGAGGCGCCACGGCTGCCCTCCGGCATCGCCGAGCTCGACCGCGTCACCGGCGGGGGTCTGGTGCGCGGCTCGGTGCTGCTGATGGCGGGCGACCCCGGCATCGGCAAATCGACGCTGCTGATCCAAGCTGCCGCCGCATTGGCGCGCGCCGGGCAACGCGCCGTCTATATTTCCGGCGAGGAGGCGGTTGCCCAGGTGCGGCTGCGCGCCGAGCGGCTGGGCCTCGGCGATGCGGCCGTCGAGCTTGCCGCGGAGACCGCAGTCGAGGACATCATCGCCACGCTGTCGGAAGGCAAGACGCCGCGGCTGATCGTCATCGACTCGATCCAGACCATGTGGACCTCATCCGTGGAATCGGCGCCCGGCACGGTCACGCAAGTGCGCGGCTCGGCGCAGGCGTTGATCCGTTTCGCCAAGCGCTCCGGCGCCGCCGTGATCCTGGTCGGCCATGTCACCAAGGACGGCCAGATCGCGGGGCCGCGGGTGGTCGAGCACATGGTCGATGCCGTGCTCTCCTTCGAGGGCGAAGGCTCGCATCAGTTCCGCATCCTTCGCGCCGTCAAAAATCGCTTCGGCCCCACCGACGAGATCGGCGTCTTCGAGATGACGGGCGCCGGCCTGCGGCAGATTGCCAATCCGTCCGAACTGTTCCTCTCGGAACGCGATCTCGGCCAGCCCGGCACCGCTGTCTTTGCCGGCATGGAAGGCACACGGCCGCTGCTGGTCGAGATACAGGCGCTGGTCGCACCGTCGTCGCTCGGCACCCCGCGTCGCGCCGTGGTCGGCTGGGACCCGAGCCGGCTGTCAATGGTGCTCGCCGTACTGGAAGCCCATTGCGGCGTGCGGCTCGGCGGCCATGACGTCTATCTCAACGTCGCCGGCGGCTTGCGCATCCAGGAGCCGGCAGCGGATCTTGCCGCCTCAGCCGCCCTTATCTCCTCGCTTGCCAACGCGCCCTTGCCGGCGGACGCCGTCTATTTCGGCGAGGTCTCGCTGTCCGGCGCGATCCGCCCGGTGGCGCAGGCACCGGCACGGCTCAAGGAAGCCGCCAAGCTCGGCTTTGTCCGCGCCGTAGTGCCCGAAGCCGGTCGCGCCGACGCGCCCGAGCCCGGTCTCAAAATCGCCGAAGTGGGAAATCTTGCCGCACTGGTTGCCGGTATTGCCGCCAATGGCCGCCGCGATTTCGCCGGCAAAAGTCGTGGACAAGACGGGTGACGGCATCGCGCCGCCCCGCTATACACGGGGCGGCAAATGAGCGCGCCAAGCGGCCGTTCGCGAGCAAAAAACGAGTGTAAAATTAAGCACTTAGAAGCGACATCGTCGGGCAACAGCGAGGCCGCCGAGCGCGGCGCGGATTCGCGCCGCAAAGCCGCGGCGCGGAGTTGACGGACCCGATGCCGATTACATGGCTCGATCTGATCCTGTTGCTGGTGATGTTGGTGTCGGGCCTGCTCGCCCTGATCCGCGGCTTCATGCGCGAGGTGCTGTCGATTGCCGCCTGGGGCATCGCCGCACTGGTGACGCTTTATTCCTATGCGCGCCTGCTGCCGACCGTGAAGCAGTATTTCGCCAGCGACACGGTGGCGACGGCGGCGACGGTGGTCGGCATTTTTCTGGTGACGCTGCTGGTTGTATCGATGCTCACCATCCGCATATCCGACCTGATCCTCGACAGCCGGGTCGGCGCGCTCGACCGCACCCTCGGTTTCCTTTTCGGGCTTGGCCGCGGGCTGTTGATCGTCGTGGTGGCTTATCTGTTTTTCGACTGGCTGGTGCCAGACCGCAGTCAGCCGGAATGGGTGCGCGATGCCAAGTCGAAAGTCGTCATTAAGAGTACCGGGGATTGGCTCAAGGGCATGTTGCCGGATGACCCCGAAAGCACCATCTTGAAGCGGTTGAAGCGGCCGAAGCCGGATGAAGATCAGCCGGATCAAGGCCCCGGCCAACGCTCGGAGCGGGAAATGCCGATTTTCCACGTGCGCATAGCCCAAGAAAGCCGATAGCGATGCAGCAGACGCAGGAGGGCCAAGAGGCCAGCGAATTCGACCCCAATGCCGACCGGCTGCGCGAGGAGTGCGGCGTGTTCGGCATATTCGGTCATCCCGACGCCGCCGCCATCACCGCGCTCGGGCTGCACGCGCTCCAGCACCGCGGCCAGGAAGCCGCCGGCATCGTTTCTTACGACGCCAAGCGCTTCCATTCCGAGCGGCGGCTTGGCCTCGTCGGCGACAACTTCTCCCGCCGCGAGGTAATCGATCGCTTGCCGGGCACGACTGCCATCGGCCATGTGCGCTATTCGACCACCGGCGAAACCATTCTGCGCAACGTGCAGCCGTTGTTCGCCGAACTGGAAGGCGGCGGCTTTGCCATCGGCCATAACGGCAATCTCACCAACGGCATCAGCCTGCGCAAGCAACTGGTGCACGAAGGCGCGATGATGCAGTCGACCACCGACACCGAGGTGATCTTGCATCTGGTCGCGCGCGCGCGCCGCAATCGTTTCGTCGACCGTTTCGTCGAGGGCTTGCGCCAGCTCGAGGGCGCCTATGCTTTCGTCGGCCTCACCAACAAGAAGCTGGTCGGCGCCCGCGACCCGCTCGGTATCCGCCCGCTGGTGATCGGCAAGCTCGACGGCTGCCCGATCTTGGCCTCGGAGACCTGCGCGCTCGACATCATCGGCGCGCAATATGTCCGCGACGTGGAAAACGGCGAGGTCGTCATCTTCGACGAAGACGGCGCGCAATCGCACAAGCCGTTCCCGCCGATGGTCGCGCGGCCGTGCATCTTCGAATACATCTATTTTGCCCGCCCCGACTCCATGGTCGGCGGCCGCCACGTCTACGACGTGCGCAAGACCATGGGCGCGGAACTCGCGCGCGAAGCGAAAGCCGAAGCCGATGTCGTCGTGCCGGTGCCGGATTCCGGCGTGCCGGCGGCGATCGGCTTTGCGCAGGAGTCCGGGATCCCCTACGAGCTCGGCATCATCCGCAATCACTATGTCGGCCGCACCTTTATCCAGCCGACACAGTCGATCCGCGATCAAGGCGTGCGGCTCAAGCATTCGGCCAACCGCGCCGTGGTGGCGGGAAAGCGCATCGTGCTCGTTGACGATTCGATCGTGCGCGGCACCACCTCGCGCAAGATCGTGCAGATGATGCGCGATGCCGGGGCCAAGGAAGTGCACTTCCGCATCGCCTCGCCGCCGATCACGCATCCTGATTATTACGGCATCGACACGCCGGAGCGCGACAAGCTGCTCGCCGCCACGCACGATCTCGAAGGCATGCGCAAATTCATCGGCGCGGATTCGCTCGCCTTCCTCTCGGTCGACGGCATCTACCGCGCCATGGGTTTCGAGCGCCGCGACCCGGCGCGGCCGCAATTCACCGACCATTGTTTCACCGGCGATTATCCGACCGGGTTGACCGATCTCGACGCCAAGGACGCCAGCCCGCGGCAATTGTCGCTGCTGGCGGAGGCGATTTAGCCGCGGCTCTTTTTAAGGCGGCGCAAAGCATAACGGGTGCCGCGTAGCGGCTGGTACTATTAAACCGGTGCACGCTGCAGCTAGTCTAAGCCCGATTCGCCGTTGCGCGCGGCGACCCCTCGCCGCGATGCATAGGCATGGGGAAGCCAATGTTGCATGAGCTTGTTCAGGGCGCGGCCGAATATCTCCGCGAACTTTGGGAGACCAACAGCCTTTCGCCACACGGAATATGCCTGTTGTGGCGGCCGGACTTAGTTTGGACCCATGTCGGCGCCGACGCCTTGATCGGCCTGTCCTATTATTCGATCCCCGTCGCGCTCGCTTATTTCGTCTCCCATCGCAGCGATATCCAGTTCGGCTGGGTGTTCTGGGCCTTCGCGGCCTTCATTTTGGCGTGCGGCACCACGCATTTCTTCTCGATCTGGACGCTGTGGATACCGTCCTACGGGACGGAAGCCATGGTGAAGGTGGTCTGTGCCGCGATTTCGGTCGTGACCGCGGTCAGCCTTTGGCCTTTGCTGCCGCAAGCGCTCGCCATACCATCGATCGAGGAATTACGGCGGGTAAACGAGCGGCTCACGCAACAGGTCGATGAGCGCAATGCCGCTGTTGCCGCGTTGCAGGCGGAAAAGGTCGAACGCTTGAAGACCGAGGAAATGCTGCGGCAGGCGCAGAAGATGGAAGCGGTCGGACGGCTCACTGGCGGCATCGCGCATGACTTCAACAATCTCTTGACCGTGGTCATCGGCAATCTCGAGCAGCTGGAGGCGCGCTTCCGCGACGATCCGACGAGCAATCGCTCAATCAAGGGAGCCATGGCCGGCGCGACGCGCGGCGCCGCGCTGACGCAAAAATTGCTGGCATTCGGCCGACGCCAGCCGCTGACGTCGCAGCATCTCGACCCCAATGTCGTCGTCAAGGGCATGAGCGATCTCATCCGCCGCGCCGTCGGCGAGCGCATCAGCGTCAAGCTCGAGCTAGACGCTGATCCTTGGCCGATCGAGGTCGACCCCAATCAACTTGAAAATGCACTGCTGAACCTGTCGGTCAATGCGCGCGACGCCATGCCGGACGGCGGCGAGCTTATGATCCGCAGTCGCAATTGCACCGATCCGCGTATCGCGAAAGCACAGACACTCGCTGGCGATTATGTGCGGTTGTCCGTCAGCGACAGCGGCTGCGGCATGTCCGATGAGGTCCGCGGTCACGCCTTCGAACCGTTCTATACCACCAAGGCCGTCGGCGAAGGCTCCGGGCTTGGGCTCAGCCAGGTCTACGGTTTGTCGCCGGACGGTTCTCACTCGACGCTTGGCTGCGTCGAACTGAATTCATAAATCGCCGGGCAATGTCCGCTATTGGCACTTAACGGACAAACTCATTGCGCCCGCGTTTGTGCGCTATTGGACTACAGCAGACATGTTGCCGTCGGAATGAGTACACGCCGCAGCTCATCGGAAATTCGCGGCCGCAAACCGACCGTTCCGGTCTTCGCCAGCCCGACCGCGTGCAGCCGCTGCCCGCCAGCCGGTTCCTGCAGAAGCCCTACCGCCCCAGCCAGGTCTTGCAAGCGGGAGCAGAACTGGGCCATGCCTAGTCGGAAGTAATGACCGACAAGCCGCTCACAGACCGCATCGCGCTCGTCACCGGCGCCTCGCGCGGCATTGGCGCAGCCCTGGCGCTGCAACTCGCCGAAGCCGGCGCTCATGTGGTCGCCGCCGCGCGCACCGTGGGTGGGCTCGAGGAATTGGACGACAAGATCAAGGACGCCGGCGGCTCGGCGACGCTGGTGCCGCTCGACATGACGGACGCCGACGGCATCGCCCGCCTGGCGCTGGCGCTTAACGAGCGCTACGGCCGCCTCGACGTGCTGGTCGGCAATGCCGGCGTGCTCGGCCCGCTGTCGCCGCTCGATCACGTCGAGCCGAAGAACTGGGACAATAACTTCGCGGTCAATGTCAACGCCAACTGGCAATTGATCCGCACCATGGACCCGCTGCTCAAGCGGGCCGCCGCCGGCCGCGCCGTGTTCATCACATCGCAGCTGAGCTGGCTCGCGCGCGCCTATTGCGGGCCTTACGCCGCCGCCAAAGCCGCGCTCAACGCGCTGGTGCAGACCTACGCGACCGAAGTTGCTTCGACGCCGGTTCGCGCCAACCTTTTCAATCCCGGCCCGACGCGCACGAAGATGTTTTCGAGCGGCTGGCCGGGTGTTGATCCGCAAACGCTGCCGCCGCCCGAGGATGTCGCGCGCACCATCATGCCGCTATGTCTGCCGAGCTGCAGCGAGAGCGGCAAGGTTTACGATTTCCGCGCCGGAAAATTCCTGGAATTCCGCGCACCCGAGTGAGCGGTCAGCGCTTCTTCGCTCGTCCCTTGAAGGGGTTGTCCTTCTCGCGCAGGGTCAGCCGGATCGGCGTGCCCGGTAGATCGAAAGTCTCGCGCAGCGAATTGATGAGATAGCGCTTGTAGGCATCGGGCAGTGCGTCGGCGCGGGTGCAAAACAGCACGAAACTCGGCGGCCGGCTTTTCGCCTGCGTAATGTAATTGAGCCTGAGCCTGCGCCCCGACACCGCCGGCGGCGGGTTCTGCTCCAGCGCAGCTTCAAACCAGCGGTTCAGCGCTGCCGTCGGCACGCGCTTGTTCCACACTGCGTAGGCCTCGACGATTGCCTGCATCAGCCGGTCAAGGCCTTCGCCGATCAGGCCCGATACCGCGACCAGCGGCACGCCCGTGACCTGCGTCAGCTTCTCATCCGCCTGCGCTCGCAATTTACCGATGGCGCCGGCGGTCCTCTCCTTCAAGTCCCATTTGTTGACCGCTATCACCAGCGCGCGGCCTTCGCGCTCGACCAGATCGGCGATGCGCTGGTCCTGCTCCTCGAAGGCATTCTCGACATCGAGCAGCACCACCACGACTTCGGCGAAGCGGATGGCGTTGAGCGCATCGGCGACCGACAATTTCTCCAGCTTCTCCTCGATGCGTGAGCGGCGCCGCAGGCCGGCGGTGTCGTGGATCTGAAATTTTTGGCCCTTCCAGTCGAGATCGACGGCAATCGCGTCGCGGGTGGTGCCCGCCTCCGGCGCCGTGAGCAGCCGCTCCTCGCCGATCAGCCGGTTGATCAACGTCGATTTGCCGGCATTGGGCCGGCCGACAATGGCGACACGAATCGGACGCGGACGCTCGCCATCCTCGCGCGCGACGTCTTCTTCGGCCGGCGGCACGGTCAACTCCGGCGCTGCGGCGCACAGCGCGTCGTAAAGATCGGCCATGCCTTCGTTGTGCTCAGCGGAAATCGCCACCGGATCGCCGAGGCCGAGCTCGTAGGCCTCGAGCCGTCTCGCTTCGGCCTCACGTCCTTCGCTCTTGTTGGCAATAAGGACGGCTGGCTTGCCGGACTTGCGCACCAGATTGGCGAAGGCATGGTCGGCGGGCGTCGGGCCAGTGCGCGCGTCCATCACAAAAAAAATGATATCGGCTTGCGCTATCGCGGTTTCGGTCTGCGCGCGTATACGCCCCGAAAGGGTTTCCGGCACCGCCTCTTCGAAGCCGGCGGTGTCGATGGCCATGAATTCAAGATCGCCGAGCCGTCCCTCGCCTTCGCGGCGGTCGCGGGTCACTCCCGGCGTATCGTCCACCAGCGCCAAGCGCCGGCCGACCAGCCTGTTGAACAACGTCGACTTGCCGACATTGGGCCGGCCGACAATGGCGATGGTGAAGTTCATGAGCAGCGATCCAGCCCGCGCCGGGGGCGATGCTCTCTTAGCCCGACGATGCGCTCAGCGCGACAACGTGCCGGCCGGCGGCGGCGCCGGCCAGGGCGAGGCGTTGTTCGTCTGATTGGGATTTGGCCAGGGCGATTGCGCCGGTTGCTGTTGCTGGCTGGGGTCCGGCCAAGGCGACTGCTGCTGTGGCGCAGCCGCGGGCTGCCCTGGCGCGGCGGGCTGGATGGTGACTTGCGCTGGTGCGCCTTGCGCCGTCGCCGGCTTCGGCTTGCGCTTGGGTTTCGGTTTTGGCGCTGCCGCCGGCTCGACCGCCGCGGTCTTAGCCTCCGGCTTTAGCACCGCCGATGCATCCTCATCGCCTGGGTTGACCTTGCTGGCCGGCGGCAAGGTCTCATTCGCATTGGCGCTGTCCGCCGACGGCTGGTAGCCCTTCAAATATTCCGGCGGCACGCCTTGCGCCACGCCCGGCACGCCGCCCGGAAACAGCTCCTTGCGCTCGCCAGGCAGCTTCTTTTTGTCGCCGAGGTGGAAAAAATCGAGCTTGTCGGGGTCAAAATTCTCGCAACCCGCGAGCACCGGACCGGCGGCGAGCAGCACGGCCAGTACGGCAAGGCGATGGATGCGGCGCATTGGCGGTTCCTCAGCCTTTGCCGCCAGCGGCGATCAGCGCTGCCAGGATTTCGGCGCGCGCGCGCGTACCGGGCGGTGTCTCGGCGTCGCCGGCGATCATGTCGATGTAGCGGCGCACGGTGGCGGCATCGTGATTGCGCCAGGCCGACAGCGCCAGCAATTCGCGCGCGGTGTGCCGAAACGTGCGCGCCGGTTCGGCGAGCGGAGCAAGCCGGCGCTCCATCTCCGTGAGCGGAGCGCTGTCGACCAGAAGCAGACCGGCACGCACGGCAGCCAGGTCCTGCAAGGTTGGCCCCACGGACGGATCGGCGGCGATCGTGTCGAAGGCCTTGACGGCGTCGGCCGGCTTTGACTGCGCCAGTTCGGCCGCGGCGCGCAGCCGCGACAGCACGCGGTAACCGGCCGGTGCTTCGGCGGCGGCCTTGTCGAAAGCGGTCTCGGCTTCCTGATGCTTGCCGGCCTCGCTCAGCGCAACCGCAGCCTCGAATGCCGAGCCGGCGGCGGCGGCCTGTTTGCCCTGCCACCATTCGTAGCCGCGCCAGGCGGCGATACCGGCGACGACCAGCACAGCGAGCGCGATCAGATAGATGCTGTAGCGATCCCACAGCTTCTTCAGTTGATCGCGCCGGACTTCCTCGTCGACTTCGTGAAAGATGTCAGCCACGAATTGCTCCACCCCTGCGCCTTCGCCCTCCCTCGGGCGGGATGCGCGGTAACCTAGCCATGTGGCGCCGCCAAGGCAAAGAATGCGCCGGTATTCGTTAATATTTCAGGGATTTAGGCCTCGTGTCATGCTCCTAGAAGCACGACACGTCGCGGCTCGATCATCATGTACACGTCCCGACCCGCCGCAATCGGCTCCATCGCGGCGCAGCGGGCGACGAGATGCTGGGCGCCCCAGGCGATATGAACCTGGCTGAAGTCGCCTTGAAACACGGTCTTCTCCACACGCACCGGCCAGACGTTTTTTGTCTCCACCGGCCGCTGCATAGAAATCTGCAGGTGCACGGTGCGCACCGAAAACGTGAGTTCCGCGCCCGCCGGCCGTCCATAGGCCATGCCGTAGATCACCTGGCCGTCGGCGGTCTCCAGCGCGATCGCGTCGCCGCTGGTAAGATCCGGCCGATGTTTCCCGCGAATGAGGTTGGCCGAGCCGATGAAGTCGGCGACGAAGGCACTGCGCGGCAGGCCGTAGATTTCGTCCGGCGTGCCGGTCTGCTCGATCAGCCCATCGCGCATGACCACGATGCGGTCCGACATTGCCAGTGCCTCCTCGAGATCGTGCGTGACATAGAGCGAGGTGATGCCGAGGCGATGCTGCAGGTCGCGCAGCTCGATGCGCATGTCAGCGCGCAACTTGGCGTCGAGATTGGACAGCGGCTCGTCGAACAACAGCACCGACGGCTGGAACACAAAGGCGCGCGCCAGCGCCACGCGCTGCTGCTGGCCGCCTGAAAGTTGCGCGGCGCTCCGTTCCGCGTAGTCACGCATCTGCACCATGTCGAGCGCGCCGCGCACTTTTTCGGTGATTTCCGCAGCGCCCGCGCGGCGCACCTTCAGTCCGTAAGCGACATTGTCGAACACGGTCATGTGCGGCCAGATGGCGTAGGATTGGAACACCATCGACAGTCCGCGCTTTTCCGCCGGAACATCGACCTTGCGCGCAGAGGAATAAACCGGCACGCCGCCGATGCGGATTTCTCCCAGCGCCGGCTGTTCCAGCCCGGCGACCGCGCGCAGCGTCGAGGTCTTGCCGCAGCCCGACGGACCGAGCAGCGTCAGCTGTTCGCCGGGCAGCACGTTGAAGCTGACGCCGCGCACCGCCGGGACGCTGCCGTAATAAATCTCAAGGCCTTCGACCTCGATGTGCGGCTGGCCCGGCATGGCTAATTCACCGGTTCGGCTGCGAGCCGCCGTGTCACCAACACAAGCACGACCATCGCGACCGCGACGACGAGCGTCTGGATCAGCGCCAGGGTCGCCGTCAGTTCCGAGGCGGTGCCGAACCAGGATTCGACGATCGCCGGCGTGATCACCTTGGAGTGCGGGCCCATCAGCAGGATCGAAGCGCCGAGCTCGCGCACGCTGGCGATGAACAGCAGCAGCCACGTCGCAATCAGCCCCGGGATCAGCAACGGTATCGTCACCGTGCGCGTGCGGAACGTCCATGAGGCGCCGCACATCTGCGCGCATTCCTCGAGGCTCTTGTCGATCTGCAGCATCACGCCGGCGATGGTGCGAACGCCGAGCGGCAGGAACACCGTCAGATAAGCGATCAACAGCAGCCAGATCGTGCCGTAGATCGGGATCGGGAACACCAGCCAGGCCCACATCATGCCGAAGGCGAACACCAGCCGCGGCACGGCTTGCGGAAACATCACGATGTATTCGATCAGCCCCGCGCCCGGCAGGCGCGAGCGGTAGATCAGCCAGGCCAGCAGCCCCATCAGCACGATGCCGATCGACGCGGTGGCAAAGCCGAGAATCAGGCTGTTGCCGAGCGCCGAGCTTGCCGCGTTCATCGACATCGCGGCGTGGAAATTGTTGAGCGTGAAGTTGTCGGCGGTGGGGAAGGCAACCGCGATCTTCTGCACCGAGGCGTAGAGCAGGGTGAGCGACCGGCAGCACGACCGACACCAAAAGGTAGAGCACGCAGACGGCGAACAGCACCCAGCGCAGGCCTTTGACGTCGGCGACGCGCGGGCGGAACGCCTTGCCGGTGATGGTGACGTAGCTGCCGCCCATGACGATGCGCCGGTAGATGAACAACATCGCGAACATCACCACGAACAGCGACACGCCCATCGCTGCCGAGACCTGGATCTTGGGCGGATATTGCTGGATGAGCTGGTAGATCGCGGTGGTGATGACGTAATAACGATTGGGCGAGCCGAGCACGAGCGCGACCGCGAAGGAGCCGAGCATCTCGGCGAAGACGAAGATCGCCGCCCCGAGCACGCCGGGGATGACCAGCGGCAGCGTGACCCGCAGCATGGTTCGCATCCTGCTCGCGCCCATGATCTGCGAGGCCTCCTCAAGCGAAGGGTCCATCGATTTCATCACCGCCGCGATCATGACGAAGGCGACCGAGCCCTCGAACAGCGCCATCACCCAGGCGATGCCGTAGGGCGTGTTGATGTCGATGATGTGCCCGCTGGCGCCGAGCGCCCGCCAGACCTGGTTGACGAAACCGCTTTCCGGCGAGCCGAGCATGCTCCAGGCCAGCGCGCCGAGCAGCGGCGTCAGATAATAGGGGACGGTCATCAGCTGCTCGAACAGCTTGCGCCCCGGCACGTTGGTGCGCGCCAGGATCCACGCCATCAGAAAGCCGATCACCAGCGCCATCGCTGTCGCCGCCAGCGATACCGTGAGCGTGTTGAGCAGGATCTGCGGATACTGAAACAGGTTATTGAAATTATCGAAGCCGTAAGCGGTCGGCGGCCGCGTCTGCGGATCGCCGACATCGAATGCGGCTTGAAACAGGTAAAAGACCGGGTAGAGGACCAACACGGCTGCGACCGCGGCGACCCCATACCCGGCCAGTTTTTGCGCGGAGACCGGCCCCGCGGCTGCGGCGGCTCGGGTCACAGGCCGAGCATGCCGTTCCATTCCTTGAGGAACGTGGCGCTCTGCGCGGCGTACTCATTCCAATCGGTGGGATAGAGCAGCTTGAAGTCGCTGAGCTTCACGCCGGTCGGCATCGGCGGCGCGTCGGTGCGCACCGAGCCGTAGTAGAGATTCGGATTGGTCTGGTACCAGGCCTGCCCGCGTTTCGACATCGCCCAGTCGACAAACAGCTTGGCGGCTTCCGGGTGCGGCGCCTTGCTGACGGCGCCGACGACGAGCGGAGTTGCTACCAGACCGTCAGGCGGCGCGACGAATGCGACCTTGGCGCCCCTGCTTTTGAACAGGATATAGGCCGGGTATTCGCCAATGGCGGTGAGCATGTCGTCACCCTTCGCCAGGCGGTCGAACAATTGCACGCGGCTGTCGAAGGCATGCGGCTGCAGCTTGGCGAATTCCTTCCAGAAGCCGTCGCCGTAAAGCTTGCGCAACGCGTACCACTGGACGAATTGCAGGCCGGAGGCGGAAATCTTGCAGCTGATCTTGCCCTTCCAGGCCGGGTTGAGCAGGTCTTTCCAGTTCTTCGGCGCGTCACCGGCGGCGATCTTGTCGGTGTTGTAGGCCATGCCGGCAGGATCGACACCGGTCCAGAAGAAGTAGCCGTGCGGCGCGCTGAGATTGTCGTCCTTGTAGGCCGGTGTCTCCGGTGACACATAATGCTCGTAGCCACCTTTCTTCTGGAAATCGAAGGCCGGCGCCAGATCGGACAACTGGATCACGTCGACATCGAAGCGCCCGGCCGAGCGTTCAGACAGGATCTTGTTGTAGAGCGCGCCGGTCTGCGCGCGCACATAGCTGGTCTTGATCTTCGGGAAGTCCTTGCTGAAACCCTCCATGATGCCGGCGGTGCCGGCTTCGTTCTCATGACAGTAAAACACCAGCTGGCCTTCCTGCTCGGCCTTGGCCACGTCGGCAAGGGTCATGAAGTCGAGCACCTTGGTCGGCGACTTCGACACGCCCTGGGCCAGCACGCTGGGGGCCGAAACGCCGAGCAAGGGCAACGCCGCCATCGCAGTCCCGGCTTTCAGCAGCCCGCGCCGCGTCCACTTCCTGTTTATGATCTTGGCCATTGTTTCGCTCCCTATATGTCTTGTTTTTGTCGCCACTTATCGCAGTGGAAATTCTTTGTGCGGCGATATGTGCGCCGCGCAGTCTCCCCTAATGCGAGAATGTTGACAATGCGGGTCTTAGGGCTTCTTGGCCTTCATCGCATAGACATGCGCCGGGCCTGGAAAGGCCCGCGCGCGCACTTCGGCGGCATAATCGGCGACCGCTTTTTCGATGCCGGGACCAAGATCGCCGTAGCGCTTGACGAATTTCGGCACGCGCGGCGAAAGACCAAGCATGTCTTCCAGCACCAGAATTTGGCCGTCGCAGGCGGCGCTGGCGCCGATACCGATGGTCGGGATGGGGACCGCCGCGCTGAGCTTGCGCGCCAGCGGTTCGGCCACCGCCTCGATCACCACGGAGAAGGCGCCCGCCTCGGCGACCGCCAACGTGTCCTCCTCGAAGCGCGCCCAGTCGCTTTCCTCGCGTCCTTGCGCGCGGAACGAGCCGATCACGTTGATCGCCTGCGGCGTCAAGCCGACATGCGCCATTACCGGCACGCCGCGCTCGACCAGGAAGGCAATGGTGTCGGCCATGCGCTTGCCGCCTTCGAGCTTGATGGCGCCGCAGCCGGTTTCCTTGAGCACGCGGGCGGCGTTCATGAATGCTTGTTCCTTCGACGCCTCGTAGGAACCGAACGGCATGTCGACCACGACAAGCGCATGCCTGGAGCCGCGCATCACCGCGTGTCCTTGCAGGATCATCATGTCGAGGGTGACGGGCACGGTCGTCTCCAGCCCGTGCATGACCATGCCGAGTGAATCGCCGACCAGGATCACGTCGCAATGCTTGTCGAGGATGCGCGCCGTGTGCGCGTGATACGACGTGAGGCAGACGAGCGGCTCGCCGCCCTTGCGCGCCAATATGTCCGGAGCGGTCAGCCGCGCGATCTCGCCCTGTGTCGACACGGACGCTACCTTCTCTCGCGCATGATCTTATCCGAAAACCGGATGCGACTTTTCGGGATCATGCGCTATTTCCCGAACACCGGCACGCCGATCACGATCGGATGGAAGGCAAAGCCAAGCGCGAGATAGATGACGATGCCGAGCAGCACCACGATGATGTCGTTGGTCCAGCCCGAGGGTGCGGTCGTTGCGCCGAGATCGCCACGACGCTTGGCGGCGATGCGGGCATAGACACCCCAAGCGAGAAACGAGCCGAACAGCAGCATCGAGCCGAGATCGCCGTTCGACAGCAGATGCGCCAACGCCCAAGTCTTCACGCCGGCCAGCATCGGGTGCTTGAGCGCGGTCTTGATGTGGCTGGGGATGAAAGCGGCGGTGACAAAGATCACCGAAAACAGCATCAAGCCGATGGTGATGTGGCGCATGAAGGCCGGCGGCGCCCAGACCGCAATCCATTCATGCGCGCGATAATTGCCATAGCCCCAGACGATCAGCGCGAGGCCGATCAGCGCCGCCAGCGCAAACAGCGCACGATAGCCAAGGCCGAGCCGCGCGACCAATTTCGCGCGCGTGTCGCGAAATGTCACGAACACATGCGCGCCGAGAAAAACAATCAGCCCGAGAACGAGGATTGCAAGGCCCATGCAACACCTGCCGAAAGTCTTTGCCTGCCGCAAGCGCCGCAGTAGAGGATAGCGGCGGCCAATGCAAGCGGCTCCCCCCGCAAGGAGAGCGGCATCGACGTGGAAGCCGACGCCTGGATGGGATTGATCGCCCCGGGCGCCGGTCATCAAGGCGGCGAACGTCAAGGTGAATTGGTTCTCCGTCATTCCGGGCTCGCGGCTTTCAGCCGCGTTCCGGAGTGGCGGAAAACTAGGCCGCGCGGCCCTTCACGTCCTTGATGTCCCTGAAGACAAGCCCCGGCGCGCGTTCGCTGGTGTAGTCGAGGATGAACTGGTTGCGCGCCATGAAGACGCGATCGCCATCGAGATCCTCGGCGACGCTCGAGTAGTTGGCCTGCACGAAGTCGTCGAGCTTCTTCTCCTCGGCGGATGAAATCCAGCGCGCCAGCTGGAATTCCGGCGTCTCGAAATCGATCTCCAGCCCGTATTCCTCCTTCAGCCGCACCTTCAGCACGTCGAGCTGCAGGGGACCGACGACGCCGACCAGAGCCGGCGCGCCGTCGAGCGGGCGGAACACCTGCACCACGCCCTCCTCCGCCATCTGCTGCAGCGCTTCTTTCAGCTTTTTCGCCTTCATCGGATCGCCGAGCTTGACCCGGCGCAGGATTTCCGGGGCGAAGTTCGGCACGCCGAGGAAGGAAATGTCCTCGCCTTCGGTGAGCGTGTCGCCGATGCGCAGCGTGCCGTGATTGGGGATGCCGACCACGTCGCCGGCATAGGCCTCGTCGGCGAGCGCCCGGTCCTGGGCGAAGAAGAACTGCGGCGTCGCCAGCGTGATCGGTTTCTCGGTGCGCGTGAGCTTGGCCTTCATGCCGCGGCGCAGCTTGCCCGAGCACAGGCGCGCGAAGGCGATGCGGTCGCGGTGGTTGGGGTCCATATTGGCCTGGATCTTGAAAACGAAGGCCGTCATCGCGTTCTCGTGCGCGTCGACCTTGCGCGAATTTGCCGTCTGCGCGCGCGGTGGCGGCGCGAACGCGGCGAGAGCGTCGAGCAGATCCTTGACGCCGAAATTCTTCAGCGCCGAGCCGAAAAATACCGGCGTCAGATGTCCCTCGCGGAACGAGGCGAAATCGAAACGACGGCAGGCATCCCTGACCAGCGTCAGTTCCTCGATGATGGCCTTGGCATCGAGCATCGGATTTTTCGCCGCCAGCGCGGCAAGGTCGAGCGGCTGCGGCGCCACCGTCTTGCCGTCCTCGCTCAGCAGCCGCATCTCGCCGGTGGCGATGTCGTAGGTGCCGGCGAAATCGCGGCCGCGGCCGATCGGCCAGGTCATCGGCGCGGTGTCGAGCGCCAGCGTCTTCTCGATTTCGTCGAGCAGGTCGAAGGGGTCGCGGCTCTCGCGATCCATTTTATTGATAAAGGTCACAATCGGAATATCGCGCAGCCGGCACACCTCGAACAGCTTGCGGGTGCGCGCTTCGATACCCTTGGCGGCGTCGATGACCATCACCGCCGAGTCGACCGCGGTCAGCGTGCGGTAGGTGTCCTCGGAAAAATCCTCGTGGCCCGGCGTGTCGAGCAGATTGAAGACGCGGCCGTCATAATCGAACGTCATCACCGAAGTGACCACGGAAATTCCGCGCTCGCGCTCGATCGCCATCCAGTCGGAACGCGTCGAGCGGCGGTCGCGCTTGGCTTTGACCTGGCCGGCCAGATTGATGGCGCCGCCGAACAGCAGCAGCTTCTCGGTCAGCGTGGTCTTGCCGGCGTCGGGGTGGGAAATGATGGCAAACGTGCGCCGGCGCTCTACCTCCGCCGCCAATGGCGACAGCGTGATCGAATTGGCGGCGGTGAGCGGCTTGTTCATGGGCAGGATGTGGCCGTAATTGCTTGCGAAATCAAGCTGCTGGCGGCCACGTTTTGCGCGCGCAAGACGTTGCCGCTCGAGCCGTGAGACGCGGGCACGAATACATCAATACCGCCACCTCCGTAGAACTCCTTAGGGTAGATACGGACCCGATCCGGCAAGTTTTTGCCAAAGCCGCAAGCAAACCGAAAGTTTTGCATTTTAACGATTGGACCTTGGCCGCATCACGCATCAGCCCGCGGCCGCCCAGTCGAGGCTCATGTGTTTGCCAGAGTTTTGCGCCTTGCCGTTTTCGCGCTTGCCGTGCTGCCAGCCATCGCCGCTGCCGAGCCGATCAAGCTCAAGCTGTCGTTCTTTAGCTCCGACCGGTCGATGAGCTATCGCGCCGCGGTCAAGCCGTTTGTCGACGCCGTCAACGCCGAGGCAAAAGGCCAGGTCGAAATCGACGTCGCCTTCAGCGGTACGCTGGGCAGCGATATCGCGCAGCAGCCACAGCTTGTCCTCGACGGCAAGGCCGACATCGCCTTCGTTGTCCCCGGATATACGCCGAAACGATTTCCCGACAACACGGTTATCGAATTGCCCGGCCTGTTTCGCGACATTCGCGAAGCGACACTTGTCTATACCCGGCTGACCGCGCTCAACGCTCTGAGCGGGTACGAGGATTTCGTCGTGCTCGGCGCTTACATCACCGCCGCGGAAACCATACACGGCAGGGCGACGATCAACTCAATCGACGACCTGAAAAACAAGAAAATCCGCGTTAACAACCCGAGCGAGAATGCCGCGCTGGAAAAGCTCGGAGCCGTGCCGATGCTGTTGCCGATTACTCAGGTGTCCGACGCCATCAGCGGCGGCAGAATCGATGCTGCCGAGGTCTCGATGACGCCGTTGTCCGATTACGGCATCAAACGCGTCGCGACCCACCATTATCTGCTCGGCACCAACGGCGCGCCGCTCGCGCTCCTGATGAATCGCAAACGCTTCGAAGCATTGCCGAAAGCCGCCCAGGACATCTTGCGCAAGTACAGCGGGGAATGGACCGCCAAGCGCTTTATCGAAGCCTATGAAGCCTCCGACCGGCAGGTACTGGCGCAGCTGATATCTGATCCGCACCGCACGGTGATCTTTCCCTCGCAGCAGGATCTCGACACGGCGAATCTGGCATTCGAGGCGGTCATCGCGGACTGGGCCGCGAAGAGCCCACATAATCGCGACCTTCTCATGCGCGTCAGGAAAGAAATCGCAACGCTGCGCTCGTCCAACTAAGGCCCGCCAATGTCGTATCTCTCGGACATCACGCTTCGACGCGGCATCGGCCTGTTCTTTCTCGTCCTCAGCATGCTGCTCGGCGGGACCTGGCTCATCGCCAGGGTCGCAACCGAACACCTGCTGAACTCGGATGCGACGCAAAGCGCGCGCGACTGGGCCGGCTTCCTGGCGGCAAATGTTCCCGACCTTGAGCAAGTCGCGGGCGGTGAACAGCCTTCGACCTCGAGCCTCGCCTTCTTCGAGGCCACGCGCAAGGCGGGCCAGGTTTTCCGCTATGTCATTTTCAACCGCGAAGGCTATTCGCAGCTGCTGTCCGACCATTCCAGAATCGCGCAAGTCGACCTATCGACTTTCAGTCGCGAAGCAGCCCAAGCCGCAGCAACCGGAAACACGGTCGTCGACGTTAAGACAAGCAGCTCGAACAATCGTCCGGCCTATTTTGCGGAAGCTTTCGTGCCTGTCATCGTGAACGGCCGGCCCGTCGCTGTTGTCGCGGCTTTTGTCGACGAGACGGAAAACCGCGAGCAGTTTCGCCAGGATTTCCTGCTGGCGGCCGCGGCGCTCTGCCTGTTGACGACGCTCTCGTTCGCCATTCCCGCCATCGCCTGGTACCGGCGCACGCAAGAGAAGCAGCAGGCTGACCGCCGCATCCGATACCTCGCGCATCATGACGTGCTAACCGGCCTCACCAACCGGGCGCGGCTGATCGAGCGCCTCGAACGCTCATTTGACCTGCTCCCGTCGCTGGGCACGCAGGTGGCGGTTCATTTCATCGACGTCGATCGCTTCAAGGAGATCAACGACTCGCTCGGCCATGACGGCGGCGATTTCCTGCTCAAGACCATCGGCGAGCGTTTGCGCGCAACCATCCGCGTCGATGACCTCGTGGCGCGGCTGGGCGGCGACGAATTCGTCGTGATCCAGTCGCACGTGACCGGACGGGAGCAGGCCCGCGATTTTGCCAACCGCATCCGTGCCGCGCTCAGCGCACCCATGCATTACCTCCAGCAGGAGATCGCGGTCACCGTGACAATCGGCGTAGCGATCGCGCCGGCCGACGGCAAGACGCCCGTGCGCGCGCTCAAGAGCGCCGACCTTGCGCTGTACGCCGGCAAGGCGGCCGGCCGCGACTGTGTCCGCTTCTTCATACCGGAGATGGATGAAACGCTGCAGACGCGGCTCAAACTGGAAAAGATCATCCGTGACGCGGTCACGAACGATGGGTTTGTTTTGCACTATCAACCGATCTTCGAAATGAACGGCAACCGGCTGATCGGCTACGAGGCATTGGCGCGCTTGCCGGCGCCGGACGGCTCGCTGATCCCGCCGGCCACGTTCATTCCGGCCGCCGAGGAAATGCGCCTCATCGACAAGGTCGGCGCCTGGGTGCTGCACGAGGCATGCCGGGCCGCGGCAACCTGGCCGAAGGAACTCACCGTCGCAATCAATTTGTCGCCGACGCAGTTCGAAAGCGGGGCGCTCGTCGAAACCGTCGCGACAGCGCTCAAGGAAGCGGGTTTGGAAGCGCATCGGCTCGAGCTCGAGATCACCGAAACGCTGTTGCTCCGCAACAGCGAACGGACCATGGCGCAACTGCGCGGCCTCAAGACACTCGGCGCTTCGATCGTGATGGACGATTTCGGCACCGGCTATTCCAGCCTCAGCTACCTTTGGCAATTCCCCTTCGACAAGATCAAGATCGACCGCAGCTTCATGCATAATTTCGAAATATCGGGCCGCGACGTGGAGACGGTGGTCAAGTCGATCATCGCGCTCGGGCGCGAACTGCGCATGCGGGTGACCGTCGAAGGCGTCGAGACCACCAAGCAGGCCGACTTTCTCTATGACGCCGACGCCGACCAGGTGCAGGGCTTCTACTTCGGCCTGCCGATCCCAGCCTCCGAGCTTGGCGCCAGCATGCTCAAGGAGTTTCGTAAATCGCATCCTCCCGTTGTCGCGAAATCCGGCGCCGATATCCCACTGGTCAAGTCGGCGGCGGGCGAATAAAGCTTCAACGCTGCGACCACGGGTTTCCGCTTCAGAGCATCTCCGGACGAAACTTGCGGCGCAAGTTCAACGAGCGCCCGGCGACCATGAACATGCCGTCGCCGCGGTAATGGATGGTCTTGGGATATTTCGGCGCCGCCGGCGCATGCGCCTTGACGACTTCGAAAATGAAAAAATTGTATTTGTCGCGCAGCGAGCCGTCGACCAGCTTGCATTCTAGGTTCGCATAGCATTCCGCGATCAGCGGCGCCTTGACCTCATCGGCGGCGGCCGCGGTCAGCTTGAATTTCTTGAACTTGTCGACTTGCGCGCCGGAGCAATTGCCAATGCCGACAACTTTGGCGGCGAGATCGACGGTGGGCACGTTGATGACGCATTCGCCGCTGCCGCTCACCAGCTCGTAGCTGTGATTGCCGCCGGAAATCAGGCAGCCGACCAGCGACGGCGAAAATTCCAGCACCATGTGCCAGCCCATGGTCATGATGTTGCGCTCGCCTTTCCAGGCGGACGAGACCAGCACCACCGGCCCGGGTTCGAGAAAGCGGCGGATCTCGGAGACGGGAAAATCGTGTTTCCTGTACGTTTTCATCGCGCTCACCCAAGCGCGTCAGCGTATTGTTCCGGCTTGAAGCCGACCAGCAGCTTGCTGCCGCCGAGCTCGAGCACCGGGCGCCTGATCATGGATGGCTGCGCCAGCATCAGCGCGATGGCCTTCTTCTCGGTGACGCCGTCTTTGTCCTTGTCGGGCAATTTCTTGAACGTGGTGCCGGCGCGGTTGAGCAGCGTCTCCCAGCCGGCCTTCTTCGCCCAGGATTCGAGCTTGCCGCGCTCGATGCCGGCGCTCTTGTAGTCATGGAAGGCGTACTCGATTTTATGCTTGTCGAGCCAGACGCGCGCCTTCTTCATGGTGTCGCAATTCTTGATGCCGTAGAGGGTGACGGACATTGTCTCGTTCCACTTAGTGATACCGACTGTCGCAAATCACTGCTTAAAACAATGCGTGCGATGCCAGTTCAGGAAATGCGGGTGTGGTCGCTCGGAGCTACGCAAGGGTGGCATCGCGCGTCCAGTTGAATTGATAAATCCCCGCACGCCGTCTGGGTCATTCACATGCCGCGAAATTAAAATCTGCAAATCATCCGACAAGCTAATTAGTCCGCGATCAAACATCCAATGCGCGGTACCGGAAAGCGCAATACCGTTCGTCACAATATCTGGCCCGCTTTTCTCAACGGGGCGAATATGTGCGGCAGCAACCTCAGCGCGACCACCACCGTTGATGAACCGTAGTCCAGTAATCGCACAGCGTTGATCATATGCGCGCAAGACTATGCTCCGGAAAACTCTGTCTCGCACAATCCGAGACACGCTAAAGTTTGAACGCTCGCGTTGTTGATCAAACACGAATGGCACTTGTTCATCTTCAAAGCCGGGCGGAAGTTGAGGCGCGGCAAGACGGGGTAGCAATGGTGCACCTTCCTTAAGGCCCAGCTCCACGATACGCTTGAAGTCTTCTGGCGAGAGCGGCCGCACAGCCGACTGCGCGCGACCGGATATTCGTCCTTGTTCGTTCACGATGCCACGCTCGACTGGCCCATTCGCGTCGTTGAACGGAACAGGATTGGCAAAATCGAGATAGCTTCCTGGCTCAATAAGAGCGAGATACATGCCCGGCGCCGTGGAATCTGGAACTACTTGTTGTATCTTGGCGACTGCAAAATAGCCTCGTGGGTCAGCGACCCTCGTTGGCTCGTAATAAACGATCCAGTCGCCAACGCAGTTTTCAACACGACCTAAATACTGGCTG
Source organism: uncultured Alphaproteobacteria bacterium (assembly GCA_963742385.1). Taxonomy (GTDB): domain Bacteria; phylum Pseudomonadota; class Alphaproteobacteria; order Rhizobiales; family Xanthobacteraceae; genus Pseudolabrys. The sequence goes on from CAVULS010000008.1 coordinate 300,380, forward strand.
GGAAATTGGTACTGCTCAGCCGGGCTGTCGTCGTAAATCGAATCTGAACGATGAACAAGAACACCAAATCCCATGCTCTCACATGACCATAGTGCGTCTGACCTTAGGCTGCCGCTCGAATCCTACTCCCACTCAATCGTCCCCGGCGGCTTGCTCGTCACGTCATAGACGACGCGGTTGACGCCCTTGACCTCGTTGATGATGCGCGTTGCCACATGGCCGATGAATTTCATGTCGAACGGATAGAAATCCGCGGTCATGCCGTCGGTCGAGGTGACCGCACGCAGGCCGATGACATATTCGTAGGTGCGGAAGTCGCCCATGACGCCGACGGTCTTCACCGGCAGCAGCACGGCGAAGGCCTGCCAGATGTCGTCGTAGAGACCGGCGCGGCGGATTTCCTCGATGTAGATTTCATCGGCGAGGCGCAGGATGTCGAGTTTCTCGCGCGTGATCGCGCCAGGCACGCGGATGGCGAGCCCCGGCCCGGGAAACGGATGGCGGCCGACGAACGCCTCCGGCAACCCGAGCTCGCGGCCGAGCACCCTCACCTCGTCCTTGAACAGTTCGCGCAACGGCTCGACCAACTTCATGTGCATGCGCTCGGGCAGGCCACCGACATTGTGATGCGACTTGATAGTCACCGACGGCCCGCCGGTGAAGGAGACGCTTTCGATCACGTCGGGATAGAGCGTGCCTTGGGCGAGGAATTCGGCCGGTCCTTGACCTTCCTTGGCGATTGTCTTCGCCTCGCGCTCGAAGACGTCGATGAACAATTTGCCGATGGTCTTGCGCTTCTGCTCGGGGTCTTCGACGCCTTCAAGCGCCTTGAGGAACGTGCCGGAGGCGTCCACATGAACGAGCGGAATGTTGTAGCTGTCGCGGAACAGCGCCACGACCTTCTGCGCTTCCGCGAGCCGCAACAGGCCGTGGTCGACAAACACGCAGGTCAGCTGCTCGCCAATTGCTTCGTGGATCAGCGCCGCCGCAACGGCTGAATCGACGCCGCCGGACAATCCGCAGATCACCTTGCCCTTGCCGACCTGCGCGCGGATCTTCGCGATCGCTTCCTCCTTGAAGGCGCGCATGGTCCAGTCGCCGGACAGCCCTGCAATCTTGCGCACGAAATTGCGCAGCAGCGCCGCGCCGTGCGGGGTGTGCACGACTTCGAGATGGAATTGCGTGGCGTAGAACTTGCGCGCGTCGTCGCCGATGATGGCGATGGGCGAATTGGGCGCGCGGCCGAGCACCCTGAAGCCCTTGGGCAGCACGGTGACGCGGTCGCCGTGGCTCATCCAGACGGGATATTTCTCGCCCTTCACCCACACGCCTTCGAACAGCGGCGAGTCGGCGGTGACTTCCACCTCGGCGCGGCCGAATTCGCGGTGATGCCCGCCCTCGACCTTGCCGCCGAGCTGGGCGGCCATCGCCTGCTCGCCATAGCAGATGCCGAGCACGGGAACGCCGGCTTCGAAGATCGCCTTGGGCGCGGTCGGCGCATCCTGGTCGAGGATTGAGGCCGGGCCGCCAGAGAGGATTATGGCCTTCGGATTCAGTGCTTGTAGGGCTTGTTCGGCGCTCTGGTAGGGCGCGATCTCGCAGTACACGCGCTCTTCGCGCACGCGTCTGGCGATGAGCTGGGTCACCTGCGAGCCGAAGTCGACGATCAGCACCTTGTCGTGCTTGGTCACCAATGGCTCGGGAATCGGCTGCATTTGGCTTGCGTTTCTGCGATTGAGCGCAGTCTGGGTCAAGGCGGTGTCAGGCTCCGGTTAACTACGCGAGATTTCGAACTATTCAGATAACCCTCCATTAGCCCGCGCGTGAGAGACAAAGGGCGAAATTTTCGCCATTTCCACACGTTTGGGCACGCCTTGAACGTCCACGCCGACCAATTGACTTTTTCTGCGCCGGTTTCGGCGACGGCCGACCGCCGCGCCGCGCTGTTTCGCGAAAGCCCCGTCGACATGGCCGAACGCTGGACCCTGGGCCTGGCTTGGGCGCTAAGCCCAAAGCGGGCCGCGGGGATTCCCAACCTGCTGCGCATGTGTTTCGACGAATTCCTGGCGCCCAACTACGCCCTGCCAGACCCCGAATTGGCGCAGAACAAGCCCGAGGGCCTTGCCGGCATCGCCCACGAATTCACCCCAACCAGTGTTCTTGCTGCCTACCGCCGCGGTCTCTATCCGCACGCCCATATCGCGCCGCTGAAGTGGTGGTCGCCGCCGCGACGCTCGCTGCTGTTTTTCGGCGAGACACATCTGGCCAAGCGCCTGCGCCGGCAGATGCGGCAAGGCCATTACAGCGTGACCTTCGACCGCGACTTCGAAAGCGTGATCACGGCCTGCGCCGGCCGCCGCTCCGGGCGCTGGCATTTGACCTGGATCACGCCGAAGATCATGCGCGTCTACGCCGCAATGTTCGACGCCGGCCATGTCCATTCATTTGAAACCTGGAACGAGAAAGGCGACCTCGTCGGCGGCGGCTATGGCGTGTCCACGAGCGGCGCGTTTTCCACCGAGTTGCAGTTCTCCTACGAGCCGAACACCTCGAAGATCGGCTTTGCCGTGCTCAACTGGCATCTGGCGCAGTGGGACTATGCTTTCAACGACGGCAAGCTGATGACGCCGACCTGCCACGACATGGGCTTCCGCGAGATCCCGCGCGCCGAGTATTTAACGCGGCTGGCGCAGGCCGGGCGCCGCTCCGGCAAGGGCGGACGCTGGCAGGTCGAAGCGGATGCCGCGACGGTTGCCGACTGGCAGCCGGGCTAAGCCGCCCTTACTTCGGCTCGATCATTTTCCCGACAAGCGGAATTTGCCCGATGAAGGCGCCGAGCCGCGAGGGCTCGTGCCGCTCGGCGACGACTTCATTCTGACTCGGCGCCGGCTGATCGGGAATGGATGCCGGCGGCACCGGATGATCCGCGTCTTGCATCGGCGCGGGGACGGTTGCGACGGCCGCCGGCGGCGGCAGGGCCGGAGCTGCTGCCGGCGCGGCGATTGCCGGTGCGGGCGGCGGCGACGATGCGCGGAGTTCAACCTTCGACGGCGCCTCATTCACACCCGGCCGCGTCTCGGGAGGCACAATGCGCACCGGACTGCCGACCGCCGTGTCAGTTTTGGTGGATTGCGCCGGCTCAGCATTGGCGGTCAGGGCACCGCGCACCGCGGCGAGCCAGGCCGCGTCGGACACGGCGGCGTCGCGCTGCGTTGGTTTCGACTCGGCGACAGCCTGACGCGGCGCGGTCTCCTGCCGCGGTTCGATCTTGCGCGACAGCTCTTTCGGTTTTTCTTCGACCGGCTTTTCACTGGCCGGCTTGGCCTCGACGCGACGCGCGCTTGGTGCTGCTCCCTGCTCGGAAGCCAAAATCGACTTGAACGCCGCCGTGGCGTCGGGATCGACGCTGCCGCAGCTCTGCTCGAATGCCACGACGTCGTGGCGCACGAGAACATGGCGCGTGTGGACGTCGACGCTTTTGTCCAGCATGGAGACAATATTGGAGCGCAGGGTCTGGCAGGTCGCCTCCACCGAGAAATTGGCGCGATACATCGAATAGCCGCTGCCGATGCCGAGCGGGATCGCCAGCAGTGTGGCGATCATCTGCAAGGCGCTCATGGTGCGCGCGAGCCTTGGGCCGCGCGCCGGGTGTGGGCCGCTGTCGAGGTTGGAATGAGAATTGTCCTGCGCTCCGGGATGAAACGGATCGCGCCTGGCCACCAGCATGTCGGGAAACCTCAGCCTGAAAACGTGAGGCTTTCAGTGCGAAATCATCGCGGACAATTTTGGCCGGGATTGCGGCAAAAAAGGGAATTCACGCGGCATATACAAAGCGTTAACGCGCTTTGCCCTCAGCTGCGCCTTAGCACCGAGACGAAAAAGCCGTCGGTGTCGGTGCGGCGCGGCGTCATCAACAGGCCTTCGCCGGAAAGCCGCGCGGCCTTGAGGAACATGAAGGCGCGCTCACCCAGCGCGGCGGCGACTTCGCCAGGTGGCTGCGCGGAAAATTCGCGATGCCGCGCCAGGAAACCGCGCACCTGGGCACCGTTTTCCTCGTCCAGCACCGAGCAGGTCACATAGGCGATGCGGCCACCGGCCTTGAGCAGCGGCACGGCGCGGTCGAGGATTTCAGCCTGTTCCTTGACCCGCTGCTCCAGCGCGCCGGGGCGCATGCGCCATTTGGCGTCCGGATTGCGCCGCCAGGCGCCAGTGCCGGTACAGGGTGCGTCGATCAGCACCAAATCAATGCGGCTTGCGAGATCGCCAATCGTATCGCCAACCGATTTAGGCGTGCGCACCTGCACATTGCGCGCAGCCGAACGGGCGAGGCGGTCGTGGATCGGCACGAGCCGCCGCTTGTCGTCATCGGTTGCGTAGATCTGTCCCTTGTTCTCCATCATGGCGGCGAGCGCCAACGTCTTGCCGCCGGCGCCAGCGCAGAGATCGACCACCTGCTCGCCGGCCTTCGCCGCTGAAAACAGCGCGGCAAGCTGCGAACCCTCGTCCTGCACCTCGATCATGCCTTTCAGAAACGCCGGCTCGGCATGGATCGCCGGGCTCTTGGCGTCGGCGCCGAGGCGGATGCGCAGGCCCCAAGGCGACCAGCGTGTCGGCTCGGGTCTTAAGTCCGCGAGCATGGTGGCGACCTTGTCGCGATCGGCGCTCAAATTATTGACACGCAGATCGAGCGGCGCGCGCGAGGCAAGCGCAGCGCCTTCCTCGGCGCGTTCGTCGCCGAACGCGCTGGCAAAATGAGCATCGAGCCATTCCGGATAGTCTCCGGCAATGGATGGCGGCGCGCCGTCGAGGTTCGCCGTGTCGAGCCGCTTGCGCTCGTCATCGGTCAGTGGCGCCGGCGCGTGACCCGCGCCATTGGCGAGGTTCCCGATCGCTTCCGCGCCAAGCCCGCGCTCGCGCTTGAGCATGCCGAGCAGAACGGCGCGCGGAGTATCGGCACCCATGAGGAAAGCGCTCGACGAACGCCGGCGCAGCGCGTCGTAGACGAGCCCGGCGATCGCCGCGCGGTCGCCGGAGCCGGCGAAGCGGTGCGTGAGCCCCCAGGCCTTCAACACATCGGCGGCCGGCCGCCGTTCTGTTTCGATGGTGCCGAAGACCTCGATGGCGGCGGCAAGGCGCGCGCCGGGCGTCATGGCAGGCCGAGCAGAATGCGGACCATGAAGATGATCCAGGCGATCAACAAGGCGACGGCGCCGAAGCCGTACCAGGCGCCGCGGAATTGGATTCAATTCGTCGTCGTGTGAACGATCGCATGCATGATGCGCGTCAGCACGAAGACCCAAGCGAGAACCTGCGAAATGAGATCAGCGTGACGCGTGACGATCTGGAGAATTATCAGCACATAAAACAACACCGGCAATTCGAACTGGTTGCTGAAGCAGTAACCAGCTTGCTGGGTGTGGGGTGGCCAATTCGGTTCGCGCATCGCGATGCGGGAGGGATGCACCGCCCCGCTGCGTATGTCGCGCCCGCGCAGGAACGCCAGCCATAGGCCGAGCGTCAAAGTCAGCGCGACCTGGACAAAAAGCGGCAGCAGCACGACCTGGACCGTCATCAGCAACTCCCGGGCAGACGGCGCCAGATAGTCACATTTCGCCCGCCGCCACCAGACCCACCGAAATGACGAGACGAGCGGGCTTCTTCCGCCCCGGTGATCTGCTAGTTTCGCCGCAGCGAAAAAACAGGGACAGGCAATGCGTCAACTCATTATCGCGGCAGCGGCCTTGTGCGCGGTTGCCTATGCGGAATCCGCCTCCGCGAAGGTTTTGAAATTTCCCAAGTCCTTCCGCGTCGAGGATATCAAGGTCGATGGTCCGACGATCCACGTGCGCGTCGGCGGCAAAGGCCCGGCCGTGGTGATGCTGCACGGCTTCGGCGATACCGGGGACATGTGGGCGCCGCTGGCGGTGGCGATGGCCAAGGACCACACCGTCGTCGTCCCCGATCTGCGCGGCATGGGCCTCTCGTCGGTGCCCGAACACGGCTACGACAAGAAGACCGAAGCGCACGATATCGCGCAGGTGATGGACAAGCTCAACGTCACCAAGGCCGACTTCGTCACCCACGATATCGGCAACATGGTCGGCTACGCCTTCGCCGCGCAATTTCCCGACCGCGTCACCAAGTGGGTGGTGATCGACGCCCCGCTTCCCGGCATCGGGCCCTGGGACGAGATCATCCGCGACCCACGGCTATGGCATTTCAATTTCCGCGGGCCGGACGTCGAGCGGCTGGTCAAGGGCCGCGAGCGCATCTACCTCGACCGCTTCTATAACGAACTGTCCTTTACGCCTTCATCGATCGACGAGCAGACGCGGCGGCACTACGCAAAGCTTTATGCGCGCCCGCGCAACATGCATGCGGCCTTCGAGCAATTCGCCGCCTTCACGCAGGACGCCAAAGACAACAAGATCTTCGCCGAGAAGAAACTGACCATGCCGATCCTCGCCATCGGCGCCGATCACTCGTTCGGTACCGGGATGGCCGACGACCTGCGCTTTGTCGCCACCAACGTCACCTCATCGGTGATCCAGGACTCCGGCCATTGGGTGATGGAAGAGCAGCCGAAGCAGACCATCGACCAGATCACGGCGTTTCTCGACAAGAAATAGCGGCCCAACCCGTTCGTCCCCGCGCAAGCGGAGACCCAGTTCTTTCGCTTGGAAAAGAGAACAGTGCTGGGTTTCCGCTTGCGCGGGAACGAACGGAGAGCCGTGTCGGCGCAATTCAGACCCGGCTCGGATAATTCGGGCTTTCGCGGGTGATGACCACGTCGTGCACGTGGCTTTCGCGCAGGCCGGAGCCGCTGATGCGCACGAATTCCGCCTTCTTGTGCAGGTCGCCGATGGTCTTGGCGCCGACATAGCCCATGGCGGCACGCAGGCCGCCGGCCAATTGATGCAGCACGGTCGCGGCCGAACCTTTGTAAGGCACCTGCCCTTCGACGCCTTCCGGCACCAGCTTGAGCGTGTCCTTGATGTCCTGCTGGAAATAGCGATCGGCAGAGCCACGCGACATGGCACCGACCGAGCCCATGCCGCGATAGGTCTTGTAGGAGCGGCCCTGATAGATGAACACCTCGCCGGGCGTCTCGTCGGTGCCGGCGAGCAGCGAGCCGACCATGGCGCAATCGGCGCCGGCGGCGATCGCCTTGGCGAGATCGCCCGAATATTTGATGCCGCCGTCGGCGATCACCGGCGTGTCGGACGCCCTCGCCGCCTCGACCGCGTCCATGATGGCGGTCAATTGCGGCACGCCGACGCCGGCGACCACGCGCGTGGTGCAGATCGAGCCGGGGCCGATGCCGACCTTGATGGCGTCGGCGCCGGAATCGATCAGCGCCTTGGCGCCCTCCGACGTGGCGACATTGCCGGCCACCACCTGCACCTTGTTCGACAGCCGCTTGATGCGGTTGACCGCGTCGAGCACGTGCCTGGAATGGCCATGCGCGGTGTCGACGACGACGAGATCGACGCCGGCAGCCATCAGCGCCTCGGTGCGGGCAAAGCCCTTGTCGCCGACCGTGGTGGCGGCGGCGACGCGCAGGCGCCCCTGCTCGTCCTTGCAGGCGTTGGGATTGGCGACCGCCTTTTCGATGTCTTTCACCGTGATCAGGCCGATGCAGCGGTATTTGTCGTCGACCACCAGCAGCTTCTCGATGCGGCTCTGGTGCAGCAGGCGCTTGGCCTCCTGCTGGCTCACGCCTTCCTTCACCGTGACCAGCCGGTCCTTGGTCATCAATTCGGCGACGGTCTGATTGGGGTCGGTGGCAAAGCGCACGTCGCGATTGGTGAGAATACCGACCAATTTGCCCGGGCCGCCGTTGCTGGCGCGCTCGACCACCGGGATGCCGGAGATGCGGTTCTCCCGCATCAGCTCGAACGCCTGCGCCAACGTCGCGCTCGGCTCGATGGTGACCGGGTTCACAATCATGCCGGATTCGAATTTCTTCACCTGCCGCACCTGCGCCGCTTGCTGCTCCGGCTCGAGATTGCGGTGGATGACGCCGATGCCGCCGGCCTGCGCCATGGCGATCGCCATTTCCGCCTCGGTGACCGTGTCCATGGCGGAGGCGATGATCGGGATATTGACGGCAATCGAGCGGGTGATGCGGGAGCGGATATCGGCGTCGGCGGGCATCACGTCCGATAGACCTGGCTTGATCAGCACGTCGTCGAACGTGAGCGCTTCGCGCAAGGCACCGTTATTCTTGTCCGCCATCGCCAACTCCATCTCACCCGAAATGCGTTCCGAGCCGGCTGCCGAAGGGTAATAAAGCCCGTTGCGAGGGGTCTCCTCGCCCGGTGACACGGCCCGCTTTTGGGTTGGCATGGGCCGATAGCACGTGAGGGCGGTGATTCCTAGGGCAATCGCAGATATCTGTTATGACGTGTGAAAAGGTATTGCCCGAGCCGGAATATGCTTCGTTGATCGTTAGATAGTCATGATCCCGCCGGAAGACAGGTTCCCCGTTTCGGGGACATATATCCATGCGCGCTGACCGTATTGTTCCGCTGATCATCGCGGTGGCGCTGTTCATGGAGAACATGGACTCGACGGTGATCGCCACCTCGCTGCCGGCGATAGCCGTCGATATCGGCACCAACCCGTTGGCGCTCAAGCTCGCGGTCACTTCTTATTTACTGTCACTGGCGATTTTCATCCCGGCGAGCGGCTGGACCGCCGACCGCTTCGGCGCGCGCACCGTATTCCGCGCGGCCATCGCGGTCTTCGTGCTCGGTTCGATCGGCTGCGCGCTGTCGGGCTCGCTCACCGATTTTGTCGTCGCCCGCATTGTCCAGGGTATGGGCGGCGCCATGATGACACCGGTCGGCCGCCTGGTGCTGGTGCGCACCATTTCCAAACGCGAATTGGTCGGCGCCATGGCCTGGGTGACGACGCCGGCGCTGATCGGACCGGTGCTGGGGCCGCCGGTCGGCGGCTTCATCACCACCTACGCCACTTGGCACTGGATCTTCATCATCAACGTGCCCATCGGCCTGCTGGGCATTGCGCTGGCGACGCGCTTTATCCCCGACGTGCGCGCCGAACAGCACACGCGCTTCGACCTGAAGGGCATGGTGCTGGCCGGGCTTGGCATCGCCGGCGTGGCATTCGGGCTGTCGATCCTCGGCTTGAATTTCCTGCCGTGGTGGATCGTGGTGGCGCTGGTTGTCGCCGGCGCGCTTTTCATTGCCGCCTATCTGGTGCATGCGCGGCACACCAAGAACCCCGCGCTCGACCTCACGCTGTTCCGCATCCCGACGTTTCGCGCCAGCGTGCTCGGCGGCTTCACCTTCCGCCTCGGCATCGGCGCGCTTCCGTTCCTGCTGCCGTTGATGCTGCAGGTCGGCTTCGGCAAGACGCCGTTCCAGTCCGGCCTCATCACCTTTGCCTCGGCGATGGGCGCCATGGGCATGAAAATGGCCGCGGTCACGTTTCTGCGCCGCTTCGGCTTCCGCAATATCCTGGTGGCTAACGCGATCATCAGCGCCGGTTTCCTCGCCACCTGCGCGGCGTTCACGCAAGCAACGCCGGCGGCGGTGATGGTCGGCCTGCTGCTGGTCGGCGGGTTTTTCCGCTCGCTGCAATTCACCAGCATCAACACCATCGCCTATGCCGAGATCGAGCCGGCCCGGGCGAGCCGCGCCACTTCGCTGGTCAGCGTCGGCCAGCAATTGTCGCTGTCGGCCGGCGTCGCGCTCGGGGCCCTGGTGGTCGAACTGACGGTGCGGCTGCACGGCAGCGGCCCGCTGGCGGCGACCGACTTTCCGCCGGCGTTTCTGGTGGTGGCGGCGATCTCGGCATTGTCGGTGCTGATTTTTGCACGTTTGCCGCCGGATGCAGGTGCCGAGCTCGCCAACCGCATGCCGGCGCCGACGGAAACCTCCGATCAGCGCGTCGGCTGAGCCGACAATTGATGATGCGCGCCCGATTTATTGCGATCGTCCGCCGCGAAAGCCCGTCGCCAACAGATAAAGCTCGGCGGAGTCGGTCCGGCTTGCCGCCGGCTTCATATGCTTCACCGCGGCAAAGTCGCGCTTGAGCGATGCCAGCAGCGCGCCTTCCGTGCCGCCCTGCAGCACCTTGGCGAGGAACGCACCGCCCGGCGCCAGCACCTCGCGGGCAAAATCCGCGGCCGCCTCGACCAGCGCCATGATCTTGAGATGATCGGTCTTGCGGTGACCGGTGGCATTCGCCGCCATGTCGGACAGCACGACATCGGCGGGCCCGCCAAGCATGGTCTTGAGTTTTTCCGGCGCCGCGGGATCGAGAAAATCGAGCTGGGCAAAATCGACGCCAGGCACCTCATCCATCGCCAGAAGATCGATCGCCACCACGCGTCCCTCGCCAAGCGCGCCGACGCGCTTGGCTGCCACCTGACTCCAGCCCCCGGGCGCGGCACCGAGATCGACCACCCGCGCGCCCTTTTTCAGAAACCGTACCTTGTCGTCGATTTCGGCCAGCTTGAAGGCAGCACGCGAGCGGAAGCCTTCGCGCTTGGCGCGCGCCACATAAGGATCGTTGAGCTGCCGCTCCAGCCACGATCGCGAAGACTGTGAGCGGGTCTTGCCGCCTCTAACCCGGACCTTTAGTCCGCGCGGGCCCGCGCGCTTGCCGCGCTCGCTCACGAAAGGGCCGCCTCCGCGCCCCAGACGCCGTCCTCGCGCATCATCTGCACCAGCATGCCTTCGCGCAGGCCGCGGTCGGCGACGCGCAGGCGCGGCGAAGGAAAGGCGCGGCGGATGGCATCGAGGATGGCACAGCCGGCGAGCACCAGATCGGCGCGCTCGGCGCCGATGCAGGGGCTGGCGACACGTTCCTGATAGCTCATGGCCAGCAGTCGCTCGGTGACGGCACCGATTTCATCCGCGCTCATCCAGCAGCCATCGACGCGGCTGCGCTCATAACGTTTGAGATTGAGATGCACGCCGGCGATGGTCGTCACGGTGCCGGAGGTGCCGAGCAGATGGATGCCGTCGAGGCCCTCGCCATGCTCGCGCGCAAACGGCTCAATCATCGCCGCCACTTCGCCGGTCATGGCCTCATAGGTATCGCGGGTGACGTTATGCCCGCCGTGCCGTTCCGCGAGCGTCACCACGCCATGCGGCAATGAGATCCAGCCGCGGATCTGCGGCAGCGGCGGTCCGCCCTTCACGCCCCGCGACCGATCAAGCCGCACCAGTTCGGACGATCCGCCGCCGATATCGAACAGCACCACACCCTCGGCTTGCGGATCCATCAGCGGCGTGCAGCCGGTGGCAGCGAGCGTCGCCTCAGTCTCGCGGTCGATCACATCGAGCTCGAGGCCGAGCGTTTCGGCGATGCGGTTGCGGAAGGCTTCGCCATTGGCGGCGGCGCGGCAGGCCTCGGTCGCGATCAGGCGGGCACGGGTGACGCCTTTGTTCTTCATCTTGTCACGGCAAATGGTGAGCGCGGCGGATGCGCGGCCGATCGCCGCTTCGCTCAAACGGCCGGAAGCCGAGACGCCTTCGCCGAGCCGGATGATGCGGGAAAAAGCATCGACGACGCGGAAGCTGTCGTCAGTCGGCCGCGCAACCAGCAGCCGGCAATTGTTGGTGCCAAGGTCGAGCGCGGCATAGGTCGCCCCGCCGCGATCACGGCCCGGATTGCCGTCAAACCGTCCAGGCGACCGCCGACCCCACCGGCTGCGCTCGCGCGCAGGCTGGTCAAACGCGGGGCCGAGGCCCGGGGCATCCCCGGCCTCGCCGCTCATCTGTCACAAACCTTCCTGCCGCGGCGGACGGCTGCCAAGGCCCCGCAGGCGCGACATTGTTCCCTTTATGCCTAAAAGTGTAACAGCGCGGGGGCGTCACGCAACCCTGCCCGGCAGGAGCCGTTCTTGTAGAAGCCGCCGTGCTGCTCTATCTCAAGCCTCACCGCTCCTGGAACCCAATCCCGACATGGACGACAGAACCCAAGAAACAGCCCTTTCGCTGACCAAATTCGGTATCGGGCAACCGGTGCGGCGCACCGAAGACCCCAAATTGGTGCGCGGCGAGGGCCGCTATACCGATGACATCAATCTGCCGGGCCAAGTCCATGCGGTGATGGTGCGCAGCCGCGACGCCCATGGCGTCATCCGCGGCATCGACACCGCCGCCGCCAAAGAGATGCCGGGCGTGCTTGCGGTTCTCACCGGCGAGGACTTGAAGGCTTATGGCGGGCTCAAATGCCTGTTGCCGCTGAAAAGCCGCGACGGCACCCCCATCAAGTACAAGCCGCGTCCGGCCCTGGCGACCGACAAAGTGCGCTTCGTCGGCGACCCGGTCGCCTGCGTGGTGGCAGAAACGATCGCGCAAGCCAAGGACGCAGCCGAAGCGATTGCGCTTGATGTGGAGCCCTTGCCGGCGGTAGTGAGCGCCCGCGACGCCGCGCAGCCCGGTGCACCACTGCTTTACGATGAGGTGCCGGGAAATATCGCGCTCGACTATCGTCACGGCGATACCGAGAAGGTCGCCGAAGCCTTCGCCAAAGCGGCGCATGTCGTCAAGCTACCGCTGATCAATCAGCGACTGGTTGTGGCCGCGATGGAGCCGCGCTCGGCCATCGGCGAATACGAGCGCGCCAGCGAACATTGGACGCTGCACTCGAGCAGCCAGGGCGTGTTCGGGATGAAGAACCTGCTGCGCGACATTCTCAACGCGCCGCCGGAAAAAGTGCGCGTGCTCACCGGCAATGTCGGCGGCTCATTCGGCATGAAGGCCACGCCCTATCCGGAATATGTCTGCATCCTGCACGCGGCGAAGATCCTCGGCCGGGCGGTGAAATGGACCGACGATCGCTCCGGCAGTTTCGTTTCCGACCATCACGGCCGCGACTACGACATGACGGTCGAAGTCGCCTTCGACAAGGACGGGTTGATCCAGGCGGTCCGCCTCACCGGTTACGGCAATCTCGGCGGCTATTGCTCGAATTTCGGGCCGCTCTTGCCGACGGTCAACGTCACCAAGAACATCATCAGCATGTACCGCACGCCGTTGCTCGAAGTGGCAACCAAATGCGTTTACTCCAACACGACACTGGTCTCCGCCTATCGCGGTGCCGGCCGTCCCGAGGGCGCGCTCAGCATGGAGCGCACCATGGATTATGCCGCTGCCCAACTCGACATCGACCGGCTCGAACTGCGCAAGCGCAATTTCATCAAGGCGCGCGAGATGCCGTTCGCCACTCCCGCCGGCACCACGTACGATTCCGGCGATTTCCCCGGCCTGTTCAAGGACGCGCTCGAACGCGCCGACGTCAAGGGCTTCAGGCAACGCAAGCGCGAGAGCAAGCGCAATGGGAAATTGCGCGGCCTCGGCGTCGGCTGCTTTGTCGAAACCACGGCGGCGATGACGACCGAAATGGGCGGCATCCGTTTCAACGCCGATGGCACGGTCACCATCATCACCGGCACGCTCGATTACGGCCAAGGGCACGCCTCCGCATTCGCGCAGGTGCTGGTCGAAAAGCTCGGCGTGCCGTTCGACCGCATTCGTTTGCTGCAAGGCGACAGCGATCAACTGGTGACCGGCGGCGGCACCGGCGGCTCGCGCTCGGCGATGCTGAGCGGGACCGCCATCGTGCAAGCCTCCGACAAGGTCATCGAGCAAGGTAAGAAGCTGGCAGCGCATGTGCTGGAAGCCTCCGCCGGCGACATCGAGTTCAGCAGCGGGCGCTTCACCATCGCGGGAACCGACCGCTCGATCGGCATCATGGAGCTCGCCGAACGCGCACGTGCCGGCATCACGCTGCCCGAAGGCGTTCCCTCGACGCTCGACGTGACGCATGTGACCGAGCCCGTGCCGGGCACATTCCCCAATGGCGTTCACGTCGTCGAAGTGGAAGTCGATGCGGACACCGGCCTCACCCGCGTGGTGAAATACAGCACGGTGAACGACTTCGGCACCGTGCTTAATCCGATGCTGGTGGAGGGCCAGGTCCAGGGCGGCGCCATGCAGGGCCTTGGACAGGTTCTGCTCGAAGGCGTGGTCTACGATGCCGACGGCCAATTGGTCACCGGCTCGTTCATGGACTACGCGATGCCGCGCGCACATGACGCGTCGATGATCGAGGTGGTCAATCGCCCGGTGCCGACCAAGACCAATCCGGTCGGTGCCAAGGGCTGCGGCGAAGCCGGCGCATCGGGCGGTCTGCCCGCCGTCGCCAATGCGGTGATCGATGCGCTTTCGGATTACGGCATCCGCCACCTGGAAATGCCGATGACGCCGTCGCGCATCTGGCAGGCGATTCAGGACGCCAAGGCCAAGCAACCGGCCTGAGCGCCGCTCTGCCCCGCCGGTATGGCCATTGCGCGGGAAACGGACTGGATTGGCGGCAGTCGCCGGTCCATAGTCCGCGCCCTGCCGGAACCTGGTAATGACTGAGGCAACCGAACGACTAGCCGCGAGCAGGCCAGGGCACGTCCGCATTGTCGGCTTGGTCAGCGCCGCGCATTTCGTCTCCCACTATTACATCCTGCTGCTGCCGCCGCTGTTTCCCTTTGTGCGCGCCGAATATGGCGTGAGTTATACGCAGCTCGGTCTGGCGCTCGCCGCCTTCAATGTCGTCTCGGCGGTGCTGCAAACGCCGGCCGGATTTCTGGCCGATTGGCTCGGCGCCCGCATCTTGCTCATCATCGGATTGCTGCTCGGCGCCGCTGCGTTCACGACAGTCGGCATTGTCAATTCGTTCTGGGTGATGGTGGGGATGTTTGCACTCGCCGGCGTCGGCAACACGGCCTACCATCCAGCCGATTACGCGCTGCTCTCGCATCACGTCCCCTCTGCGCGCATCGGCCAGGCATTCTCAATCCATACCTTCGCCGGCATGCTTGGCTCGGCGGTCGCGCCGGGCAGCCTGCTGCTGATGCAGAATATTTGGGGCTGGCGTGGCGCATTTATCGGCGCCGGTGCGCTCGGATTTGCAGCCGCGGCGCTGCTTCTCGTCATGAACGATGAGCCGGAAAAGCCGGCGGCCCCCGTGCCGGCACACAAGACAGAGACGGTTGGTTGGCGGCTGTTGCTGTCTCCGGCGATCCTGCTCAATCTCGCATTTTTTCTGCTGCTCGCGATGATGAGCGGCGGCATCTACAACTATTCGGTGGTGGCGCTGGGCGCGCTCGAAGGTACGCCGCTAACGACTGCCAATGGCGCTCTCTCCGCCCACCTCCTGCTGACGGCGATCGGTGTTCTGATCGGCGGCGTGGTGGCGACGCGCACCACGCGCCACGGCCTCGTCGCCACTCTCGGCCTTGCGGCCATTGCCGCATTCACCGCGCTGATTGCCTATGTCGATCTCGGCTCGTGGCCGCTGGTGCTGGTCATGGCGATTGGCGGCTTTTTCTTCGGCGTCATCATGCCGTCACGCGACATGATCGTGCGCGAAGTCACTCCGCCCGGCTCCTTCGGCAAGGTGTTCGGCTTCGTGACGACGGGGTTTAATCTCGGCGGTATCATCTCGCCGTTGATCTTCGGCGCAATCATGGATCACGGCAGCCCGCGCCTGGTGTTTCTGGGCGTCGCCGCCTGTAGTCTCGCCGCCATCACCACCGTGGCGACGCTGCCGCGCCGGGCAGACTAGCCTGCGCTCAAGCAAGTTGCGGGGGCCCGCTTGCCCGGCGGTCTTGTCAAATTTGCCAATATGCCCCATGTCAGGCGCCTCACAGGGCCTGGATCCGGCGCTTTTAGGTCCCGAATCGTCCCGGTGGGGGATAGTTCAACGGTAGAACATCGGACTCTGACTCCGAGAATCTTGGTTCGAATCCAGGTCCCCCAGCCAGACTCCGTGACCGCCGCACAATCCCGTGCACATCAGCGCGCGGCATTGCAGTCTTAGG
The DNA here is from genome assembly GCA_963742385.1 of uncultured Alphaproteobacteria bacterium. Classification (GTDB taxonomy): domain Bacteria; phylum Pseudomonadota; class Alphaproteobacteria; order Rhizobiales; family Xanthobacteraceae; genus Pseudolabrys. Next base: position 316,239 of record CAVULS010000008.1, read on the forward strand.
GCTCAGGTCGGCAGGAGTGCAGCTTTTTTTACATGAATCGCTATATCTTTTTCGAGCCGGCGCCGTCAGTTATCCTCATTGTCACCGCATAAATGGTTGATAGAGATCAAGGAAAGCCCGATCGAAATGCAGCGCGCGATAAATCCGCCCGACCCGGACGAACACGGCGACATCGTTTATCCTTCGGCGGTGCCGTTCGTGCTGATGCATCTGGCATGCGCCGCTGCCATATGGACCGGCGTCACATGGCAAGCGCTTGTCCTTTGTGTCGCGCTTTATTGGATCAGGATTTTCGCCATCGGCGCCGGCTATCACCGGTATTTTTCGCATCGCGCCTATTCGACAAGCCGCGCGTTTCAGTTTGTCCTTGCGGTGATGTCGCAAAGCACCACGCAAAAAAGCGTGTTGTGGTGGGCCGCCAAGCATCGGCACCACCATCTCCATTCCGACACCGAAGACGACATTCATTCTCCCCGCCACCGGGGCTTCATCTATAGCCACCTCGGCTGGATCTTTTCACGCCAACACGACGCATTTGAGCCGGTAAAGGTCGAAGACCTCATGCGCTTCCCCGAGCTACAGTGGCTGCATCGACACGAGCGCCTGCCGGGGTTGCTGCTGGCCGTGCTTTGCTACCTCATTGCCGGTTGGCCGGGCTTGGTTGTCGGCTTCTTTTGGAGCACGGTGCTCGTCTATCACGCGACATTCTGCATCAATTCGCTCGCGCATGTGCGCGGACGCAAGCGCTACGTCACCGGCGACGACTCGCGCAACAACTGGCTGCTTGCGCTCTTCACCATGGGCGAGGGCTGGCACAACAACCACCATGCTTACCAAAGCAGCGCGCGCCAGGGCTTCCGTTGGTGGGAAATTGACGTCACCTTTTATGTTCTCAGGCTGCTTTCGTTCGCCGGTATCGTATGGGACCTGAAGCAGCCGCCTATAGCGATCCTGCGCAATGAGCAGCCGCTCGGCTCAAGAGTGATCGACCGCGCCGCCAAACAGCTCGCTGCGAGTTTCAATTCGGAGCGGATTGCGAGTGCGCTTGCCTCCGCGCTTGGCGGCGCATCGCTCGACGCCCTGCAGCACCGCTTGACAACGGCGCGGCATCAGGCCGCGGAAATTCTCGCCAATGTGCAGGTGCCGCATTTGCCGAGCCGGGCCGATATCAGCGCGCGGGCGCGGACAATGTTCGTGCGCACAAAATCGCTCGATGCCATCATAGAACGCGCCTATGGGCTGGTGCTCGACGCGATTGGCGCACAACTATGCGAGATGCAATTGCGGACTGGCGCGCGGAACTATCGTTAGCCGTTCAGCGGACCCGGGTGCGCCGAAACCTTTGCAGGGCCGCGACTGCACGCCCTTGGATCCAGCGCGGTAACAATGGCCGATATCACTCTGCTCACCGGCGCCAGCGGTTTCGTCGGGTCTGCGCTCGCGCGCAAGCTGATCGAGCGAGGCTTTGCGGTGCGTGCTCTGGTTCGCCCCACCAGCAACCTGTCTCATCTCTCGGAACTTGGTCTGGAGCTTGCTGTCGGCGACCTGCGCGATGCCGGCGCCGTCGGGCAGGCAATGGCCGGGGCGCGCTGGGTCTTCCACGTGGCGGCGGATTACCGTCTCTGGGCCCCTGACCCGACCGAGATCTTTCGCAGCAATGTCGATGGCACACGCGCGCTGATGCAGGCGGCGATGCAGCACGGCGTCGAACGGATCGTGTACACGAGCAGCGTCGCCACGCTCAGGACTTCGCCAAGCGGCAATACCGCCGACGAAACAATGCCGTTGCGTGAATCGGAAGCGGTTGGAGCCTATAAGCGCAGCAAAGTCGCGGCCGAGCGCGTGGTCGAAGCGCTCATCGAGAAGGGCCTGCCGGCAGTCATCGTCAACCCATCGACGCCAGTGGGCCCGGGCGACTTGAAGCCAACGCCGACTGGGCGGGTCATCGTCGAGGCCGCCGCCGGCCGCATGCCGGCCTTCGTCGAGACTGGGCTCAACATGGTGCATGTCGACGACGTTGCCGAAGGGCATTTACTCGCGTTCGAGCGCGGTCGCATTGGCGAGCGCTATATTCTCGGCGGACAGAACGCATCATTCGCCGAGACTTCTCGGCGTGGTCGCCGCAATGGCTGGCCGCCCACCGCCGCGTTACAAGATTCCACGCGGAGCGGTTGTCCCGCTGGCATTAGTCGCGGAAATGATCGCGCGGCGGACCGGGCGAGAACCTTTCGTGACCATGGACGGGTTACGCATGTCGAAGAACCGCATGTATTTCGCCTCTGCCAAGGCTGAACGTGAACTCGGATACAAGGCACGCCCCTACGCCGAAGCCATCAGGGACGCCATCGCCTGGTTCAGGCGGGCAGGCTATTTGCGGCCGTAATGCACTCTTTTGGGTGTTTGGTTGCGTCCAGACCGCCGTGATGATCGCGCAGTGGCCGACCAGCCCCAAACATGTGTCCACGTGTGAGACTAGTTGGTGCGTCCAAAAACGCACAACGCGCGAAGCTTTTTAGGCTCAAAATCGAATTCTAGGTGGGATACAATTCTCCGGGTCAAGCGACTTTTTCACATATCGAAATCGATTTCTTCGGCAGCGAAAACGGGGGCTAGTCAACGATCCAATTATGGATCATTCTTTCCGGTGAACTGCACAACAAACTAAAATACTACAATGGGGAGGACGCTGTGGCTCAAACAATTGAGGCATTTGTCGGTAATGCGCTGGATGACGCGAAAATCTCGCCACTCCATCAGAGAGTGATCGCGCTTATAGCTGCGGGATACTTCTTCGATGTCATCGACTTTACTGTCTTCGGCTCGCTTGTTCCGTTCATCCTTCAATCCAAGTTCGCGACGGGACCCGAAGTAGCGGCCATCGGCAGCGCCACGATTTTCGGAATGTTTATTGGTACTGCCGGCCAGGGCGAATTCAGCGACCGGTTCGGCCGCAGATTTATCTACCAATTCAATCTGCTCCTCTTCGGCGTTTTCACGATCATCGGTGCGCTGTCACCGAGCGTCACGTTACTTGTCGTTTGCCGGTTCATTGCCGGGCTCGGCCTCGGTGCCGAGCAGCCGCTCGCTTTCGCCTACGCTGGCGAATATTCGCCCAAGCGCATCCGCGGGCGCGTCCTCGCGATCGTTCACTTTATCGGCGGCGCCTGCGTGTGGCCGATCGGAACGGCACTGGTGCTTGGCTTCGGCAGTTGGGCCGGCTCGCCCGAATACGCATGGCGAGGCGTCTGGGTGTTGATCGGCATCGGCGCCTTAATCGTTTGGGTGCTTCGTTTTGCCTTGCCGGAATCGCCGCGCTATCTGGCGACGCACGGCCGCGGCAAGGAAGCGCTCGAAGTGCTTTCGCGGCTCGGCATTGCCGGACCGAAGGAAGCGCTGTCGACCGATGCCGCCAGCGACACCAAGAGCGATCCCTTCGGCGTCGTGTTCAGCATGTTCCCGGTCCGCGTCATCGCCGGCATGATCTGCTTCACGGCGTTCTTTGGCGTCGCCATCGGTCTCGGCGCCTGGCTGCCGAACATCATGAACGCCAAGGGTTTCAGCGTCACCAAGTCGCTGCAATATGTCCTTGCCATGAACTTTGCCGTGCCTTGCGCGAGCATTTTTATGATGTACGCGCTCGATAAATTCGGCCGCAAGATCACGTCGGTCCTCGCCTTCATCGGCGCAGGCATCATGGCGATAGTGTTTGCCAATGCCGGTACCGCCGGCCAGCTTATGGTCGCCGGCTTCATCATGGTGTTCTTCGTCCAGGTCGCCGGCAATTCGATGCAAATCTTCGCGTCGGAGGTCTTCCCGACCAACGCCCGCGCATCGGGCTTCGGATGGGCATCCGGCGTCGGCCGCTTGGCGACGGCATTCATCATGCCGACGATCTTGTGGGTGCAAAGCGGCTACGGGCTGATGACGGTGTTCGTCTGCCTGGCGATCCTTCTGTTGATCGCCGCCGCCGCGGTCACCCAACTTGGCCCGGAAGCGAAACAGAAAGGCCTCGACGAGATCGCCGCGCCGACCGGCTGACGATCGGTTTTGCTTGACGACCCGAGGCCCGGTTCGGCATTAGGCCGGCCGGGCCTCGGCAATTCTGAGCTGCCCTCAATCCCAGTGTAGGTGCCATGACGACTTCAGCTGCTAGCGCCAAGAATGTCCGCTTTCTGTCGCGCTGCGACCAGGGCGGCCGCCTGGATGGTGTCCAGGTCATCGTCCATAAGGGCTATGCGTATATCGGGCACATGTTCGCCGATGGCTTTTCGGTCGTTGACGTGCGCGACCCGAAGACGCCGAAGACAATCGCCTTCGTCGCCGCGCCGAAGAATACCCGCTCGCACCATCTTCAGATTCATGGCGACGTTCTCCTCGCCGTGAATGGGCCGAATATCTGGGCGATGCAGCAGTACCAGAGCCAGCAGGAATATTATGCAAAATCGCTGACCGATTCGGTCAAGACCGACCAGCCCTTTGCCGTTGGCTTGCGCGCGTTCGACATCTCAAACCCTGCGAGCCCACGCGAGATCGGCTTTCTCGACATGCCGGGCCTCGGCGCGCATCGCATCTGGTGGGTCGGCGGCCGCTACGCCTATGTCTCGGTGCATTTCGAGGGCTTCATCGATCACATCCTGGCGGTGGTCGACGTCAGCAATCCGCAAAAGCCCACGCTCGCAGGGAAATGGTGGCTGCCCGGTATGCACCGCGCCGGCGGCGAGACGCCGCCCGCATCGTTTGGCAAGCGCACCGCCCTCCACCATCTCATCAGCGCCGGCAATATAGGCTACGCCGCATGGCGCGACGGCGGCTACACCATTCACGACCTCAGCGATCCGGCGAAACCAGCGTTGCTGAGTTCAACGCAATTATGCGCCGCCGTTCGGCGGCGGTGCGCATACGCCGCTGCCGCTGCCGGGCAAGAAAATTCTTGTGCTCGCCGACGAAGCGACGTCGGCAAATTGCGCCAACGGCCTTGCCTACACCTGGGTGATCGACGTGCGCGATTCGACCAATCCGGTTTCGATCGCCACGCTGCCGACGCCGACCGAGGAGGACTTCTGCAAGAAGGGCGCGAAGTTCGGCCCACACAATCTCCACGAAAATAGGCCCGGCTCGTTCCAAAGCGAGGATCTGATTTTTGCGACCTACCACAATGCCGGACTGCGCATTTACGACCTGCGCAATCCGTTCGAGCCGAAGGAACTCGGCTATTTTGTACCGCCGCCGCCGGAGAAGATTGTCGACCAGCGCCCCAATCCGGTCAAAGTCATCCAATCCTGCGACGTGTATGTCGACACCAACGGCGTGATGTATCTCACCGACACCAATGCCGGCCTCTACATCCTGCAATACGAAGGAAAATAGCGGCGATGGCCGAAAAATTTGGGCGTCTTGCCCTGCATATGTGGACGATCGATACGACGCCGCTGAAGATCGCGCTCGATGCGGCCAAACAAGGCGGCTTCGACGCCGTTGAATTGCGCCGCACCGATTTCAAGCGCTGTTTCGACGCCGGCATGAGCAATGCGCAGGTGCTCGACCTGATCCGCGGAAGCGGCATTCCGGTTGGCGTCCTCGGCGTCGAATATGGCTGGCTGTTCGCGACCGGTGATGAGAGTAAGCGCCTGTTCAGGGTCTTCCGTGAATCCTGCGAGAACGCCGTGGCGCTCGGCTGCACCATGCTGATGAGTGCGCCGGGACAGGTGAATGGCCCGATGAAGGATGCGATCAAATATCTCAAGGACGCCGGCGACATCGCCGCCGAATACAAACTGCGGCTCGCCATCGAATTCAACTCGCAGCACGACGTGCTCAACAGCCTCGCCGTGCTCACCGAACTGATCGAGGGCGCCGACAAGCCAAATTGCGGCTATCTCATCGACGCTTATCATTTTACCCGCAGCGGCGCCGGCGGCCGCGGTTTTGCGAATGTGCCTGCCGACAAGATCTACTGCTTTCAGTACAGCGACGTCTCGCCGAACCCGGTCACCGGCGTGCGCCGGCCGACCGACCGGCTGGCGCCGGGCAAAGGCATCGTCAAATGGCGCGACATGCTCGGCCTGCTGGCGGAAAAGAACTACACGGGCTATTTGAGCTACGAAGCACCCAATCCCGAACTTTGGGCGCGCTCGCCTTATGAAGTCGCACGCGAAGGCGTCGAGCTTACGCGCAAGCTGCTGCGCGATGCGGTGCCCGGTTACGTCTGTGCATGATCCCGAAAGGTGGAGCCCGGTTTTCGGTTAAGATCATGCGTAAGCTGAGTTGAGGTCTATCATGACAGAAGAGCTGCCGCTTTTTCTCGGTCTGAATGACAAGACCGTCACCGATATTCCAAAGACGGTCGAGAAGCAGCGCTATATGACCAGCGTCGCGCCCAAGGCTGCCAACCCGGGCAAATGGGTCGAAATGCCGCGGCTGCCGATCCCAACCGGTGAGCACGCCGTCATCGAGTGCGGGGGCAATATCCACGTCATCGCTGGCTATGCGAAACATCGCGTCGATCAGAATTTCCATCAGGTCTACGATTTCCAAGTCGAAGACATGGTCGCTGAAAGCGCCCTTCCCGCTGCCCTGCAATCACGTGGCCGGCGTTTCGATCGGCACGAAAATCTACACGTTCGGCGGCTTCATCGAGCAAAACCGCTGCCCGCATTCCAAATGCTTTGTCTACGACACCGCGACCGATCAATGGGCGACGATCGTCGGGCTCGCGCGTCCGCGCGGCGCCATCTCGGCCATCGTGCTCGATGGCAAGATTCACCTGCTTGGCGGCCGCGACGTGCGCTCGGTCGAATGGCACGAGACCTACGATCCTACGACCGACAAATACACGATCCTCGGAGGCATGCGCGGCTCGACCGGCACGCAGCCTTTTGTCGGCCAGCGCGATCACATGGGCGTTGCGGTCGTCGACGGAAAAATCCACGCCATCGCTGGCCGCATGGACAGTTACGACTTCAATACCGGCCTCAACGCGGTCTACGATCCGAAGACCGATGCCTGGACATTCCGCGCGCCGCTGCCGACGCCGCGCAGCGGGCCGTCATGCGTCTATATCAACGGCAAGATCGTGGTATTCGGCGGCGAAGCAACCGGCAAGGTGTTCGGCACCAACGAGGCCTACGATCCAAAGACCGACAGCTGGGAGCAGCTTGCGCCGATGGCGATCCCGCGCCACGGCCTACATGGCGCGACCTGCGCGGTGATCGGCAACATGGTGCATGTGCCGGGCGGCGGGCCGGTGCCTGGCGGCCAGGTGCAAGGCGCCTATCACGACGCATTCACCTTCGGCTGAAGCGCAACTTTCGCGGCCGCCCTGCGCGCAGGACGGCCGCAAAGCCCCGTTGTGATTTGTCGACGAAATTACCGGGCCGGCCGCAACGTGAGCTCAGCAACGCCGGCCGCCAGATTGAGACCGGCCTGCCCCTGGACCGACACCGGCTGCAGAGTCACCGTGCGGTTTGAACCGCCGACCAGCACATTTGCACCCACGCCGGCGCCGACCGTGGCTTCGCCGGTTGCGCCGGCATAATGGCCTGCCAGCGCGCTAAAGCGGCGGTTGGTCGGCGCGTTGACGGCCCAGACCATCTCGCCACCGCTGGTCGCGCCGATATCAAGACCAAATTTGGTGATGCTGCCGGTATAGACTTCGCGCGGCCCGGGGGCCGTGGGCGTGAACATGCAGGTCACGTCCTTCTTCGACGTGATAATCAGACCGATGCCGGCGGAGATGTCGCAAGTCAGCGTACCGACCTTGGCGTGTTCGGGCGCCGCCATCGTAGGCGCCGGCAAGGCAACGGCCACAAGAGCCGCCATGCCGAAAAGAGCGCTTAAAGGCTTACGCATATCATTCTCCTTTTTGATGACGTCGCGAAAAACGCGCGGTCGCTGAAAAGGTTCCAACGCCTCTGCCATCTGTCGAACAAACCCGAGTTGCGAAAAGAAGGGTCCTGACGCCTTCAGCGGGCGGCGAGTATCTGGCTTGCTGGAATGACGATGTGGCAGTGCAAGCCCTGCGGTTCGAAAGTCAACTCGACTTGCGCATCGAGTGCGCGCACGAGATTGCGCTCGATCACCAGGCTGCCGAAGCCGCGCTTGCGCCGCGCCTTAACTTTCGGGCCGAGCCCTTCGCGCCAATCCAATTCAAGCGCGTTGGCAGTACCACCGCCCCGATCCCAGGTGATAGAGACACGGCCGTCCGGCACCGACAGCGCACCGAATTTCCGCGCATTGGTGGCGAGTTCGTGCAAGGCAAGCCCGAGATTCTGCGCCGCTTCCGGCTTGAGCGCGACATCCGGGCCTTCGATCGCAACCTGCCCGCCAGACTGATCGAAATAGGCCGCAAGCTGCGAACGGATCAGCTCACTCAAAGATGCGCCATGCCAGCTCTCGCGCACCAGAAGGTCGTGCGATGCGGCAAGCGCCTGCAGACGGGCGCCGAATTGATTGAGAAATCCATCAATCGACCCGGCGTGCCGCGCCGTCTGCCGCGCCATCGCTTGGATCACCGCGAGCAGATTCTTCGAACGATGGGTGAGCTCGCGCAGCAACATCCGCAAATGCGCCTCGCCCTCCTTGCGTTCGGTGACGTCGACCGAAGCGCAGGCGAGACCGACAATGTCGCTCGCTTCATCGCGCAGCGGCTCGACGTGCAAATCGTGCCAGCGCAGGCTGGCCCCTTCACTGATCACAACTTCGGCGCTTTTTGCCTCTCCGCTTGCCAATGCCGCTTTTTTCAATTCAACGATCGTGGCGCCGCTGTCCTTGGGAAAAATCTCCTCGTCGGTGTGGCCGAGAATGTCCTCGATTCTGCGCCCCAGCATTGGATTGCTGATTGATGTGTAGCGGAGATCGCGGTCCTGCGTGTAAACGGTGACATGCGAGCCGCGCAGCGCCGCTTCGTAGCGGGCAAATCGCGCGCGCAGCAGGCTTAGTTCCCGGGCCTGCTCGCTGACCTTGGTTTCCAGCCGCCGGCGCTCGTCCTGCAGCCTCGTCAGGTCGTTCTCTTCCGCCCCCGGCATTTCGCGCGCCATGACGCTGGACCTGTTTCGCGCTGAACACTCCCAACGCCACAAGTTGGGGGCCACATTTGGCGGTTCTTGAAATGAACACGCCCATCGGCCGCTCTGTCAAATCGACGTGCCGCAATGTTTGGCCGTGAGCTTGCACGAAAAGGCGTGAAGCACCCGCTAGCTCGCGCGCCGCTCGCGCCGTTTGGCGTTACGTTCGAAAAACAGCGCCTGACTTAAAACCGCCGAAACGGTCGCCGGCTGGAACGGCTTGGCGATGAGGAAGGCCGGCTCCGGCCGCTCACCGGTGAGAAAGCGTTCCGGATAGGCGGTAATGAAAATCACCGGCACTTCGAACGAGCGCAGCATCTCATTGACCGCGTCAAGCCCGGAGCTGCCGTCCGCCAGCTGGATATCGGCGAGGATAACCCCCGGTCGCTTGGCCTTGGCCAGAGCGATGGCTTCCGCATGGGTGCGGGCAACGCCGAGCACGCGATGGCCGAGACCTTCCACCAGGCCCTCGAGGTCGAGGGCTATAAAGGTCTCATCCTCGATGATCAGCACGTCGGTGGCGATTTCGGCGGCCAACTCGCGGCCTGACTCTTCCACCAGCTCGCGCAGGGCCGGCACGTCAATGTCGAGCACTTTGGAGGCGTCATCCTCGGAAAGGCCCTCAAGCGCGACCAGCAGAAACGCCTGGCGCGGCATCGGCGCGATCTGGGCGAGATGGCGCTCGACCGGCTGGCTTTGCCCGCCGGCAGCCGCTTTTCCGTTGAGCGAAACCGAATTCCAGATTTTCGTGAACAGCCGATAGAGCGCTATCCGCGTCGAGACGCCGGTTTCCAGCACGTTCGGGTCCTGGATCAAGGCTTCCAGTGTCGCTGCCACGTAGACGTCGCCTGACGCCTGGCTGCCGGACAGCGCCCGCGCGTAGCGGCGAAGATACGGAAAATGCTGTGCAACCGCTTGAGATGCCGTCAAAATTCCCTCCCGAACCCATGCGCCAGCGGCGCGCTGGCCCTATATTCACCCAACCTTAGCCCCAATAACGAAGCCCCCGGAAAAAAGTTCCATGGTCGCCGGAACCAATTGCCCCGGCAGGGGTTTCGCAAAGACGGCGGATGGGGAACCGGCACCTGGCGGCGAACAACCGGGGCTAGGGTTTTGGGATTGAAACGATGACCGAGCGCAAGCCTCTAGGGCAGCAAAAGCCGATGGAAACCACCGCGCAGCGCGACAAGAAGCCGAACACAAAACCGGCGAAACTCGGACGCGAAGTCCAGGCGCGGCTCGGTCAACAGCTTCGCGCCATGTACGACGAAGTTCTCAACCAAGGGGTGCCGGACCGCTTTGCCGAATTAATCAATCGTCTCGATGGTAATGGCAATAAGGACAAGCACTGATGCCCATGGACGATTCCGTGCGCAAAGCCGTGCTATCCGCAGTGCCCAGCCTGCGTGCATTCGCTATTTCGCTATGCGGAAACGTGGATCGCGCCGACGATCTCGTGCAGGAAACATTGCTGCGCGCGATCGCCAATATCGATTCATTCCAGCCCGGCACCAACATGTCGGCCTGGCTGTTCACTATCTTGCGTAACCACTTCCGTTCGGAATACCGCAAGCGTCGGCGCGAGGTCGAAGACAGCGAGGGCCGTTACGCCGACACGCTGAAATCGCAACCCGAACAGCATGGCCAAGTCGAGTTCCGCGAATTCCGCGAGGCGCTGGCGCAACTGCCGGCGGACCAATGCGAGGCGCTGATTCTGGTCGGCGCCTCGGGCTTTTCCTACGAAGAAGCCGCCCATATTTGCGGCTGCGCGGTCGGCACGATCAAATCCCGCGTCAACCGCGCGCGCACGCGGCTGGCCGAGCTGATGTCGATCGACGACGCCAATGATTTCGGGCCAGACGAACAGACCCGCGCGGTGCTCGCCGGCGGCGACTAGCAAAGCTGCAAAGCTCCCTTTTGAATCACTTACCTCGCGCCTTGTTTGATCGCGGCCCCTGCACCTGCCTGCAGAAGGGCTATGCGCCGAACGGCACCGCAAAAACAAAACCCCGCGCGGCTTAGAGCCGCGCGAGGCTTTGCTACACTCGACGCTACAAACGCTACGGTATTGTCGGCGTGCGCCCGCGCACCAGCCCGGTGAGCGCCGCAATCGCGAACAGCACGACGGCAACGAAGAACACGATCTTGGCGGCTTCAACCGCTACGCCGGCGATGCCGCCGAAGCCGAGCACCGCAGCAATCAGCGCGATAACCAGAAACGTAACGGCCCAACCCAACATGGCGCTCCCCTTGGTTTTGTTACGGACTAAATGTCCGCGTGCCGGGAGAACGCCGGGGCCGAAACATTGTTCCCGATCAAGCCCGCAATGCGCCACGCATCAAGAGACGTTCTCCTTGAAATCGGTATTGTGCCTTGGGAACCAGACATAGCCCTTGAGCATGTAGTTCCAGTACATCAGCGGCAGCCCGGTTAATTTGATCCACCAGCCGATCCAGCGTTCCTTGTCGGGAATAAGCGGCAAGGTCGGCGTGACTTTGCCGCCGTAGCAGAACTCGGCGAGGATCGTTTTGCCGATCGCAGTTGTCAGCGGGCAAGAAGCATAACCGTCGTAGGCGCCGGGAATCAGCTTGCCGGCAATCGCGGTCATGATCTCGCTGGCCACCACAGGCGCCTGCTTGCGTATCGCAGCCGCGGTCTTCGAGTTCGGTGTCGAGCACACATCGCCGAGCGAATAGACGTTGGCATAGCGGACGTGCTGCAGCGTGTTTTGATTGACCTCGACCCAGCCAGCCGCGTTGACCAGCGAACTTGATTTGATCTCATCATGCGGGCTCTGCGGCGGCGAGACGTGCAGCAGATCGAACGGTACCTTCTCGCGTTCGCCTTTTCGGGGGTCGCCGACGAATTCGAAAGTCGCGGTCTTCGCCGGGCCGTCGACCGCCACCAGATTTTGCTGGTAATGGACGTCGATGCCGTAACGGGCGGCCACCTTGACCAAAGCGCGCGCAAAGTAAGGGACGCCGAAGATCGCCGGGGCATGGGTGAAGAAATCGAGTTTGCAATCCATGAGGATGCCGCGGCGGCGCAACCGGTCGGCGATGAGATAGATGATCTTCTGCGGCGCGCCGGGGCACTTGAACGGCATCGGCGCCTGCGTGCACACGATCTTGTCGTCGGACTTGAGCTTCTGCACGCATTCCCAGGTGTAGCCCACGGTCTGGGGCGAATAATTGCTGCACACGCCGTTGCGGCCGAGCGTTTCGGTGAGACCTTCGATCTTGCCCCAGTCCAGCTTCACGCCCGTGCACACCACAAGATAATCGTAGGTCACCGCCTCGCCACCTAGCAGCCGCACCATGTTCTTTTCGGGTTCAAAGGTCTTGGCCGCGCCGCGGATCCAGGCGACACCGGACGGCATGACGCTCGCCTCGGGCCGATGCGTCTTGGCGAGCGGATAGACGCCCGCCCCGACCAGCGTGAGCGAGGGCTGGTAATAGTGCTCCTCGGCGGGTTCGATGATCGCAATGTCCAGATTGCGGGCGCGGCGGCGCAGGATTGCCGCGACGGTAATACCGGCGGTGCCGCCGCCGACAATGAGGACCTGATGATGCGTGCCACTGGGCATTGTCGTTCCCTCCCGAGTTATTGTTGAACCGCGCCTTGGCGGCGCACTGGCCCGGCACAACCGCCGGACAAAGTGAAGGTCACCTACATATCGCAATAATGCAATATGTTTTCTTGCGACACGATACCCAGGGTATGAAAACCCGATGAATTTCAGCGGCTTGTCACATATCGGGCGTGGGAACCTGCTTGGTGATAAGAAAGTTCATCCGAGTGCATTTGCGTAGAGGAGTATCGACGATGGCACCGCGGCCGAACTGGAAAGGCTTCCTCAAATTGTCGTTGGTGTCTTGCTCAGTGGCGCTCTATCCGGCGACGACCACCAGCCAGCGAATCCGCTTCAACATCATCAACCGCGCGACCGGCAACCGCATCCGCAACGATGTCGTCGACGCCGAGACGGGCGAGCCGGTCGAGCAGGAGGATCGCGTCAAGGGCTATCAATTCGAAAAGGGCCAATACGTCCTCCTCGAGGAGGACGAGCTCGACAATGTCGCGCTCGAAAGCACGCATACCATCGACATCCAGCAATTCGTGCCGGCATCGGATGTAGACCGCATCTATCTCGATGAATCCTTCTACATCGTGCCGCAGGACGACGTGGCGCAGGAAGCTTTCGCCGTCATCCGCGAGGCCATGCGCAAGGAAAACCTCGTTGGCCTTGCCCGCGTGGTGATCTACCGGCGTGAGCATCTGCTGCTGCTCGCTCCGCGCGGCAAGGGCCTGATGGCAACGGCGTTGCGCTACAAGACTGAGGTGCGCGACGAAAGGGACTATTTCGACGATATCCCGAACATCACGGTGCCGGCGGACATGCTCAAGCTGGCGGTGCATATCCTGGAAACAAAGAAAGGCAAATTTGATCCGACCAAGTTCCGCGATCGCTACGAGGACGCCTTGAACGAATTGATCAAGGCCAAGCGCGCCGGCAAGGCGCCGCCGGTGATTGCCGAGCCCAAGCCCAGCAACATTATCAATCTGATGGACGCGCTGCGGCGCAGCGCCAAGGCGGATCGCGGCCGGCCGGCTGCGGCAGGCAAGGCCGGTTCGCCGCGCAAACGGGCGACGACACGCCGAAGAGCCAAGCGAGCGAGCTAAATAGATGGCGGGGCTGAAGACCTATCACGCCAAGCGTCAGTTCGGCGCCACCGCCGAGCCAAAGGGAAAAGTCGCGCGCCGGCGCGGCCACGCCTTCGTCATCCAGAAGCACGCAGCGACGCGGCTGCATTACGATCTGCGGCTCGAACTCGATGGCGTGATGAAGAGCTGGGCGGTGACGCGCGGCCCGAGCCTGGTGCCGGACGAGAAGCGGCTGGCAGTCGAAGTCGAGGACCACCCGGTCGAATACAACAAGTTCGAGGGTACGATTCCTCGGGGCGAATATGGTGGCGGGACGGTGATGATCTGGGACCGCGGCAGTTGGCAGCCCGAAGATGATCCGCATCAGGGGTTGAAGAAAGGCCACCTCGCCTTCGTGCTCGACGGCGAGAAGCTGCACGGCGGCTGGCATCTTGTGCGCATGCATCGCCGGCCGGGCGAAAAGCGCAACAATTGGCTGCTGATCAAGCAGCACGATGGCGCCGAACGATCGGCGCGCGACAAGGATATTCTCGTGGAGAAGCCGCTGTCCGTCGCCAGTGGCCGCTCTATGGACGAAATCGCCGCAGGCGCGGCAAAGAAAGGCAGGAAGAATTCGGCGGCGAAGACTTCGCGCCGGCGCAGCGAGGCGGCGATGGCGGCGCTTCTGCGGCGAACAGCAAGCGCCATGAGCGCGAAGGCAAAACCGGCGCGACCGCACAGTGCCCTGCCCGCATTTGTCGAGCCTTGCCTTGCCACGCTCGCCGACAAGCCGCCGGACAGCGCCAACTGGATCCATGAGATCAAATTCGATGGTTATCGGATCCAGGCGCGGCTCGACCGCGGCAAGGTCAAATTGCTGACGCGGCGCGGGCTCGACTGGACCCGGAAGTTTCCGACCATCGCCACCGCCATCGCCAAGCTGCCGGCCGATACGGCGCTGGTCGACGGCGAGCTGGTGGTCGAAGGCGACGATGGCCTTTCCAGCTTTTCCCTGCTGCAGCAGGACCTGAAAGACGGCCGTCACGACCGCATGGCGTTATATCTCTTCGACTTGCTGTATCTTGACGGCGAGGACTTGCGGGCTTCGCCGCTCACCACCCGCAAGGAGGCGCTGGCGCGGCTGCTCAAATCGGTTCGCAAGGGTGATACGTTGCGCCTGAGCGAGTCGCTTCACGATCGCGGCACCATTTTGCTCAAGCACGCCTGCAAGCTGGGGCTCGAAGGCATCGTCTCCAAGCTTGCCAACACGCCCTATCACTCCGGCCGCGGCCGTGACTGGATCAAGGCCAAGTGCTCGGATCGGCAGGAGCTGGTGGTCGCCGGTTTTGTGCCGTCGACCGCGGACGCGCATTCGGTCGGCGCGCTGGTACTCGGCTATTACCAGGGCGGCAAGCTGCTTTACGCCGGCCGCACCGGCACCGGCTTCACCCATGACGTCGCGCGCGCGCTTTATCGCAAGCTAGCGGCGTTGCGGGCCGCCAAGACCCCGTTCGGCGCGATACCCGCGGAAGAACGTGGCGCGCGCGCGCCGGTGTGGGTTGCGCCGAAACTCGTCGCCGAAGTCGATTTCCATGGCTGGACCCATGGCGACCGCGTTCGCCAGGCCTCGTATCAGGGCCTGCGCGAGGACAAGCCGGCCAAGGACGTGGTGCGCGAGGTCAAGGCGATGGCGGCGACCAGCCCGCAGGCACCGCTCAAGCGCAGTGCGCCGGCAAAGAAAGCACCGGTCAGCGTTGCCGGCATCGCCCTCACCCACCCCGACCGCGTCTATTGGGATGATGCCGGTGTCAGCAAACACGATCTCGCCGAGTTCTATGCCGGCATCTGGGACTGGATGAAGCCGCATCTGGTGGGGCGGCCGATCGCTCTGCTGCGCTGCCCAGAAGGCGCGGCCGGCCAATGCTTCTTCCAGAAGCACGCGAGCGCCGGGATTTCCACCGAGCACCTGCACCAGGTGGCGGAGAAGGGCGGCAAGATCATCTCCATCGACAATTTCGATGGATTGGTCGCGCTGGTGCAGGCGGGCGTGCTCGAGGTCCATGTCCGCGGCAGCACCATCGCGCATCTCGACAAAGCCGACCGGCTCGTCTTCGACCTCGATCCCGGACCGGGCACCGGCTGGAGCGACGTGGTCGCCGCCGCGCGCGACGTGCGCGCGCGCCTTGCAGCGCTTAAGCTCAAGGCCTTCGTCAAGACCACGGGCGGCAAGGGCTTGCACGTCGTGCTGCCGATCAAGCCGACGCCATGGGATGATGCCAAGGATTTTTGCCGCGCCGTCGCCGAAACCATGGCAGCGGATGCGCCGGGCCGCTACGTCGCCACCGCGATCAAGAGCAAGCGCAACAAGCGCATTTTCATCGACTATCTGCGCAACAGCCGCGAAGCGACGGCCGTTGCCCCCTACTCCACCCGCGCGCGGCCGGGCGCGCCGGTCGCAACGCCGGTCGACTGGTCCGAGCTCGGCGCGCTCAAGAGCGCCAACCAGTACACCGTGCTCAATCTTCCGGCGCGGCTGTCCCGCCTGCGCAAGGACCCCTGGGCGGGAATTGGACGGATCAAGCAGGCGCTGCCGAAGCTCAAGTAATCGAGTGCCGCATGCGAGGTCGCCCGTGGAACATTCCCAGCCGGCCGCGCGTTGAGGTGGCGCGGCGATACCGGTCGCGGGGGGTCCGATGGCGCAAAAGGCAACACACAATGGCGCTCCGCCATCCAGCCTGAGCCAAAAGTTCGCGCGCTTTGCGCAAGCGACCGCGCATTGGACCGGCCACCCGGCCGTATTTCTTGCCGCGGTCGCCGTCGTTCTTATGTGGATCGTCACCGGTCCCATCTTCCACTACAGCGACACGTGGCAGCTGGTCATCAATACCGGCACCACCATCGTCACCTTTCTCATGGTGTTCCTGATCCAGAACACGCAAAACCGCGACACCATGGCGCTGCAGCTCAAGCTGTCGGAACTGGTGCTGGCCGTGAAGGGCGCGCAGAACAAGTTTGCCGCAGTGGAAGATTTGTCCGACAACGAGCTGGAAGAATTGCACGAGGAGTGCAAAAAGCGCGCCGAATTGACGCTCGACCACCTGCAACGGCGGCATAAAAGTTCGACGCCGAAATCGAAAACCCGTGCCGCCGCCCAGCAAGCCAAATCCGCGGCGCGCCGGTCGGCGCGTCAGAGCTGATCGATATCGTATCGGGCAACGCCTGGAACTAAAGTTCCAGGCCTTTTTCGTAGGGCGGTAGCGTGATCGTCTTTTTGCCATAAGAATCATCTTTATCGACGCGATCACACCGGCGGGCGCGATGGGCTGGAAAATCATTTCAATCACGGTCGGCTTGGCGATGGCCTGCGGCTTCGCGGGCGGCAGCGCAGATGCCAAAGGGTTACGGCAGTTTTCCGGCGTCGCCGCCTATTACAGCAGGGATTACAAGGGCCGCACCGCGTCGGGCGAGCGATACGACCCGAGAAAATACACCTGCGCGCACCGCACCCTGCCCTTCGGCACCCGCGTCCACGTGACCGATCAGAGATCGCAACGCAGCGTCGATGTCATCGTCAACGATCGCGGACCTTTCACCAAGGGCCGCATCATCGACCTGTCACTGGCCGCGGCCAATGCCCTTGGCATGACCGGCCGCGGGCTGATCAGGGTCACGGCCGAAGTGCGGTGAGCAACATTCGGTCGCGGCGGGGATAGCGGCCACGCCTTCACCGGATTATTTTTTTTGGCTGTCTTTGTATTTCTTTCCGTAGTCGTTGAGCGCCGGCGGCGCCGTATGACATTTCGCGCACGGCTGACCGGTTGCCTTTGCCACAGCCGGGGTTGCCTGAGCGGGGCGCGGCGCCCACGCAACGGCCGCAAGCGTGAGCACGATCGCGCCCATGAATGCAGCGGTGCCGACAATCGCAGGGCGCGTTGCTGTTACGTTTTGCATGGCAGTCTCCTCGTTGGGGCCGCGTCGCTATATCCTAGCGCCGTTTCCGGTCCGCGATAATTCGGCGTGGGGAATTTCATCTTCAGCTTGGCGCGCTTGGTCGCTTCGGCCACAAAATAATCGGCGATCTGCTTCTTTGCCGTGGGATCGGTGACAACGATGTAGTGCCAGGGCTGCGCATTGGCGCCGGACGGCGCCTGCCGCGCGGCTTCCAGTGCCATCTCGATATGCTCGCGCGGCACCGGAATGTCGGTGCGGAAGGCGCGGCTGGTGAGCCGGTTGCGCACCACCTCCATCAGCGCCTGGTAGCGCGCGAGATTGGGCGCGAATTTGGTGATGTCGCCCATCGGGCCTCCTCATTGCTCAGACTATTTTTCGCTATAATACGTAGCTTGCCGCCCGCCTGATACCCGCCCTGCAACAGCTAAAAGAACCAACAAAGGAAACGTCCATGTCCGCCAAGCGCCCGGCGCCACGCCTCGCCCTGCTCGAAGAAACGCAAATGAACGAGGCGCAGCGCGCGCTGCTCGAGGCCCTTCGCTCGGGCCCGCGCGGCAAGAGCCTCACTCCGCGCGGGCCCTTTGCCACCTGGCTGCATGCCCCGAAATTTGGACACTTGGCGCAGGCACTCGGCGCCCACTGCCGCTACAACACGGCGCTGCCGCCGCGGCTCTCCGAATTCGCGATTTTATGCACGGCGAGGATGTGGCGCGCGCAATACGAGTGGTTCGCGCATGCGCCAATGGCCGAGAGGGCCGGCATCAAGGCGAAGACCATCCGCGACCTGCAAGCCGGCCGCGAGCCGAAATCGGCACCCAAGGACGAGCGCGCGATCTACGGCTTCATCCAGGAACTCTACAAAACCCGGCGCGTGAGCGACCGCGCCTACAAGCGCGTGCACGCGTTTCTCGACGATGCGGCGATGGTCGAACTGGTCGGTATCCTCGGCTACTACACGCTGATCGCGATGACGCTCAACGTCTTCCAGATGCTGCCGCCCGCGGATACGAAACTGGCGTTCGCAGAACCAAAGGTGGCGTGATCGTCGCCATTTATTGGTCTCTGGCTATTTTTCGGGCAGCCGCTGTCTAATTATGCGGCATTTGCGGCCGCTTGGCGCAATGTATACCAGCCGCGGACATGGCACGTCGCTTGCTCCCGTCCCGTTGACTTCACCCAGAAACGGGAGGTTTTTCATGCGACGTCGCGATTTCACCAAACTGGCCCTGGCGGGAGCCGCTGCCACCGTCGCCGCCCCGGCCGTGGTCAAGGCGCAGACCACATTCAATTGGAAGATGACGAGCTTCTACGGACCCAACGCCTATTTCTATTCAGTCGGCCCGGGTAGCGCCAAGGACCTCGTCAAGCGCATCGGCGATATGTCGGGCGGGCGCATCAAGATTCAGTTCTACGGCGCCGGCGAATTGATCCCCGCCAATGCCGGCTTCGACGCGGTGTCGTCCGGCACCGTTGAGATGAACTACGCCAATTCGTATTTCTGGACCGGCAAGAGTTTCGCCGCGCAGTATTTCTGCGCGGTGCCGTTCGGCATGAATTTCGTCGGCCTCAACGGCTGGATGTATGACGGCGGCGGCCTCGAATTGTGGCATGAGGTCTACGACAAATTCAATCTGGTACCGTTCCTGTGCGGCAATACCGGCGTGCAGATGACCGGCTGGTTCCGTAAGCCGATCGAAAAAGTTGAAGACCTCAAAGGCCTGAAGATGCGCATCCCGGGCCTTGCCGGCCGCGTCTACCGCGAGCTCGGCGTCGACGCGCTGGTGCTGGCGCCAGGCGACATTTTCCCCGCGCTTGAGCGCGGCGTCATCGACGCCGCTGAATTCGTCGGCCCCTATCTCGACCGCCAGCTCGGCCTGCAGAAGGTCGCCAAATATTACTACACCACCGGCTGGCACGAGACCGCGACCGCCAGCGAGCTCACCATCAACAAGAAGGCCTGGGCGTCGCTGCCGCCGGATCTGCAGGCCATTGTCGAAAACGCCTGCATGGCCTGCAACGACCGCGGCGAAGCCTGGTGCCAAAAAGTCAACGCCGAGGCGATGGACGACCTGGTCAAGAACCAGGGCGTCATTGCGCAGCCGCTGCCCGATTCCGTAGTTGCCGCACTGCGCGCGGCCAACACAAAGATTCTCGCCGATGCGGTCGCCAAGGATCCGGTGACCAAGAAAGTGCACGAATCCTATATGAGCTACATGGCGACCTACAAGAAATGGGCTAACTACAGCGAGGCGGTCTATTACGACAAGATCCTCGGCAAGGCCTGACGTGACATCAGCCGGAAGGCTGGCGACCGGGATCGACTGGTTCATCGATCTCGTCGGCCGAGCCATTTCGTGGCTGGCGCTTGCCGTCGCCATCGTCATGGGAATCAATGTGTTCCTGCGCTACGGCTTCTCGCTCGGATGGATCTGGGCGGCCGAGCTTGAATGGCACCTTCTGGTGCCACTCACGCTCATCGGCATGTCTTACGCGCTCAGGCACGGCGAGCATGTGCGTGTCGACGTGCTGTTCGCCAATTTCAGCGACCAGACCAAGGACGCGATCAACGTCATCTCGGCAGCGCTGGCGATGATCTTCTCGGCGCTGGTGATCGGGCTGTCGCTTGCTTACGTCGCACAGTCCTGGGTAATGGGCGAAGGCTCACCCAATCCCGGCGGCATGCCGGCACTCTACCTCATGAAGGCGGTGATCCCGGTTGGCTTTGCGCTGCTGTTTCTGCAGTCGCTGGCGCAAGCCATCCAGTCGGCGCTTCGCTTCGGAGCGCGCGATGAGCTTTGAGGTTCTCGCCACCCTGATGCTGGTGGCGTTCTTCATTCTGCTGCTGACGGGCATTCCGGTGGGCTTGACGCTCGCCACCACCGGCTTCGTGTTCGGCTATCTCGGCTTCGGCCTCGATTTGTTCAATCTGCTGCCGGCGCGCATCTTCGGCGTGGTGACGAATTACACGCTGCTCGCCATTCCGCTGTTCGTGTTCATGGGCGTCATGCTGGAAAAGTCCAAGCTCGCCGAGGAGCTGATGGACGTGATCGGCCTTGCGGCCGGGTCGCTCCGCGGCGGCTTAGGGGTCGGCATCATTCTCGTCGGCGTGCTGATGGGGGCGACCACCGGTATCGTCGGCGCTACCGTGGTAACGCTCGGCCTTCTGACGCTGCCCGGCATGCTGAGGCGCGGCTATGACCGTGCGCTCGCTTGCGGCATCATTTGTGCGTCCGGCACGCTCGGGCAGATCATCCCGCCGAGCCTGATCCTCATCCTGCTTGCCGACATCACCAATCAGTCTGTAGGCACGCTATTCGCGGCCGCCATGGTGCCCGGCCTGCTGCTGTCCGCGATCTACATCGTCTACATTCTGATCCTGGGCGTGATCCAGCCCGAAAAGGTGCCGGCGATCCCACCCGAGGAACGCGCCTCGATCTCGGGTGCCCAGCTCGCCGGCAAAATGGCCCGCGTCGTCGCCCCTCCGATCGGCCTGGTGATCGCCGTGCTCGGCTCAATTATTGCCGGCATCGCCGCGCCCTCCGAAGCCGCCGCGATGGGCGCGCTCGGCTCGATCCTGGTCGCGGCGATCGGCCGGCGCCTGACAATCAAGGTGCTGCGCGAGACGGTGCAGGCGACCACGCGCATCAGCGCCATGGTGATGTTCATCCTGATCTGCGCGCAGACCTTCTCTTTGGCGTTTCGCGGATTGCACGGCGAAAAACTGGTGCAGGATGCCTTCGCGCTGCTGCCGGGCGGCATCAATGCCAGCATCTGGTTCTTAATGCTGCTGATCTTCGTGCTCGGCTTCTTTATCGAGTGGATCGAGATTTCCTACATCGCGGTGCCGCTGTTCCTGCCGATCTTCATCAACGCCAATACCGATCTGGTGTGGCTGGCGACACTGATCTGCGTGAACTTGCAGACCTCCTTCCTCACCCCGCCGTTTGGCTGGTCGCTGTTCTTCCTGCGCGGTGTGGCACCGCCCGAGGTGACGACACGGCACATCTATCGCGGCATCGTTCCCTTCGTGGCGATGCAGGTCATCGCACTGGTGCTGGTGTTCGCGTTTCCGGGACTTGCCACCAAGCTGCCGAAGGCAATCGGCTGGTAGAGACCGCCTTCGGCTTTCTGTGCGGCTCTACTTCATCTTCATGCCGCCAGAGTCAGCGGGTGGCATGCCGGGCATCGGGTGGGTGCCGCCGATGCTCATGGCGCCCATGCCCTCGATCGTGAAGTCCACGTCCACCTTGCCGGCCTTGGCGAAATCGAGCGTCGCTTCGAAATGTTCGCCTTCTTTGAGCTGCTGTTTCAGCCCGACGAGCATGATGTGATAGCCGGTCGGATCAAGCGTCACCGTCTGCCCCGGCTTGATCTCGAGACCGCCGGTGACCGGGCGCATCTTCATCACGCCGTTATCCATCTTCATCTCGTGGACATCGAATTGGCCGGCGACGCTAGTTGAACCGCCCATCAGGCGATCCGGCTCGGTGCCGGTATTGGTGATGGTCATGTAGCCGCCACCGACGCTTGCACCCTTCGGCGTGGCCCGCGCCCAAGGCGCGGAGATTTTCAACGTACCGACCATGACATCTTTGGCGTGAACCGGAACGGCGAGGCCGACGGCAAGTAATGCCGCGGCAAGAAATGAGAAGCGGATCATCTTTGAGCTCCTGATGCTGCAGCACGCGCAACTTCAACGCGGCATGCGAATGGGAATTGAAGATGGGTTGAAGTCCGGCGTCAGGCGAAAGGGGGGCCGCGTGGGGCATACGGCTTGAAATCGAACGACTGCGGCACTGGCTCGACAAAATGCACAGCCGTCGATGCAACGACCTGCGTGACGGCGAAGCTGATAACGATTCGCGGCGGCAGCAGCGTATTCTGCGCACAGCATTGCATCCCGCAACCGGCGGCACAGGGACAGCCATTTTCATGACCCGCCGGGCCACTGCCGCCGATTGACGCGGCGCTCAGGCAAAGCCCGGAGCCGGCAAACGGTCCGGCAGCGACCGACAGCGGCAAAAGCAGCGCCTGCAGCGCGACCATATAGGCCGCAAATAGCGCAATAATGCCCTGTGAGCGGGCGGAATTGGTCATGGCCGCTACTGTAATGCATGACCGCGCCTAGGGTGCAATATAGGCACCGGGGCGACCGCAAACGCCGCCATCGAAACGGCTAACCTGCCGTGATAGACTTACGTGTTATGGCCAAAAACGAGCCATCCTTGGCAGACAACGGGCCGCGTGTCTTGAGCTTCCGCCGCCGCGGCACAGCCGCCGGCAACGCGCGCGTACGCCTGTCGGTACCGTCGCCGGTCGAAGACCTCGCAAAATATGAGCGCAGCGAGGGTGCCGATGATTACCGGCACCGGATGCTGACCAATGTGGCTGCATTGTTATTCGTGGCGGCGCTGAGCGCCGCCGGGCTATGGATAGCTGACACCATGGCGGATATGCGCAAGAATCAGGACTGTGTCTTATCTGGCCGCAGCGGCTGCACACCGGTTACGGTGCAGCATAACCGCTGGTGAACCGCGCGAGACTTGCGGCTTCATTCTCGCGTTAAATACCCGTCGCCATTGAACTTACCCGCCCGCTTCGCTATACGGGCTGCCGAGTACAAGACCGGTAGAAGGCCGGGCCAAGGGGCTGGCGCGAACCGCGGCGCTTTCGCAGCTCAGGTTCGCAAAACTCGCCATACAATCAGAGAGATACGATGTCATCGACCTTCGATACCGTCGCCAATATTATCGCCGAGACCTGCGATATTCCGCGCGAAACGATCAAGCTGGAAAGCCATGCCATCAACGACCTCGGCATCGACAGCCTCGATTTCCTCGATATCGCCTTTGCCATCGACAAGGCCTTCGGCATCAAGATGCCGCTCGAGCAATGGACCCAGGAGGTCAACGAAGGCAAAGCTACGACCGATCAATATTTTGTGCTCAAGAACCTCAGCGCCCGCATCGACGAACTCGTCGCTGCCAAGGGAGCGTAACGTCTAGCCCGCGTGGACAATGCGCGTCGAATATTTTCAGCTGATCGACCGGATCGTCGACCTCAAGCTCGCCGACCGAAAGATCAGCAGCGAGGCCACTGTTCCGGTAACAAGCACCATCTTCGAAGGCCACTTTCCCGGCTATCCGCTGATGCCGGGTGTGCTGCTGATCGAGGCCATGGCGCAGACTTCGGGCTGGCTATTGGTGGCACTCCATCGATTCGAGCGCATGCCGTTTCTCGCGGTGGTGAAGGAAGCGAAGCTGCGCACTTTCGTAAGCCCCGGTGAACGGCTTTCGATCGATGCACAACTGACACACGACGGATCCGGCTACGCCATCACTGAGGCCGAGATCCGGCGCGACGATAAGCCGATCTGCGACGCCACGATCACGTTTCGGGTGCTCGAATTCCCCAACGCCGAGATGGCAAAGACGATGCGCGAAATCGCGGCCGGCCTGGGGCTTCAAGTCGAGGCGGCTGCCGATGGCTGAGGCCCAACGCGAAGTTTGGATCACCGGCGTCGGCATCGTCTCAACGCTCGGCGAAGGTCCGCAGGCGCAATGGCAAAAAATGATGGAAGGCCAGGCCAGTGCCGATGTCATGACCTTTGCGCCTTTCGTCGTGCATCCGCTGGCGCCTGTGAATTTCGACCTGCAGATCCCAAAAAAAGGCGATCAGCGGCAAATGGAGGCGTGGCAACGTATCGGCACCTATGCGGCCGGGCTGGCGCTTGATTCCGCCGGCGTGAAGGGAAAAGCCGAGATTCTTTCGCATATGGATATGATCGTTGCCGCCGGTGGCGGCGAACGCGACCTCGCTGCCGACAGCGCCATTCTCTCCGGCTTGCCGCGCGCGCAAAATCAGGCCGGGTACCTCAACGAACGGCTGATGAGCGACCTGCGCCCTACTCTGTTCCTTGCCCAGCTTTCCAACCTGTTGGCGGGCAACATTTCCATCGTGCACGGCGTGACCGGATCCTCGCGTACATTCATGGGCGAAGAGTCCGCGGGCGTAGATGCTGTGCGTATCGCGCATGCGCGAATTGCCTCCGGGCAAAGTGACATCGCACTCGTCGGTGGCTCCGCCAATTGCGAGCGACAGGATATGATGTTGCTCTACGAGTTCGGCGACTTCATTTTAAAGGAACGATCAAGGCCGGTGTGGGAGCGCGCCGACAAACCGGGTTTTGCCCTGGGCTCGTTCGGTGCTTTTCTGGTGATCGAAGCACGTGAGTATGCCGAAAAGCGCGGGGCCAAACCGCTGGCGAGGCTGACAAGCGTCCTGTCCGACCGCACCCGGCGGACGCCCGGCAGCGTAACTTCCGTGCTCGCCGCATTGTGGGACAAGATCAAGTCGCGGCTGCGCCCCGGACATGTCGCGGTCCTTTCCGGGGCCACCGGTGTTGAGCCGGCGACCGGCGAAGAGCGCCAATTCCTCGCCGCCCACGGCGACCTTGCCGTTCGCGCCACCGGCTCCTATTTCGGCCATGGGATGGAGCCGCAGTTCCCTTTGAATGTGGCGCTGGCTGCGGTGGTAATCGGACATGGTAGTCTGTTTCCGGTTTATGACTCGACTGGTCTGGAACAGCCTATGAAGGCGGACCTGCAGCAGGTTCTGGTGACCGGCGTCGGCCACTGGCGGGGTGAAGGCTTGGCCCTGATCGAGCGGATCGAGTGAAGGAGAGAGCCGAATATGGCATCGACCAAGGATAAAGCAGGCCGGCCGGTCGTGGTGGTAACCGGCATTGGTGTGGTCACGTCCCTCAGCGCCGGCAAGGCCGATAACTGGGCCAAGCTCAGCGCCGGTCAATCCGGCATTCACGCTATTACCCGCTTTCCCACCGATGGCCTGAAGACGCGCATTGCCGGCACCGTCGATTTCCTGGGCCCCCAACCCAGTTCGGCGGCGCTGACGGCGCGCTTAGGCGAATTGGCTGCGGACGAGGCAATCGGCGAGTCCGGTATCGGCCGTAGCGGCGATTTTCCCGGGCCGTTGTTCTTGGCGGTGCCGCCAATTGAAATCGAATGGCCGCAACGACTCGAGATCAGCTGTCGCGCGGGCGCCAACGATCAAGTGACGTATGGCGACTTGCTGCGTGTCAGCAGTGAATTTCCCGCCTATCACGCGCGCTTCCTGCTCGGCTCGGTGGCCGACGAGTTGGCGGACAAATTCGGTACCAAGGGCTCGCCGATTTCGCTTTCGACCGCCTGCGCCTCGGGCGCCAGCGCGATCCAGCTCGGCGTAGAGGCGATCCGGCGCGGTGACACTGAGGCTGCCCTGTGCATCGGCACCGACGGCTCGATCAATCCAGAGGCGGTGGTGCGTTTTTCGCTGCTCTCTGCGCTCTCCACCAGCAACGAGACCCCGCAGGCTGCGGCCAAGCCGTTTTCCAAGAACCGCGACGGCTTCGTGATGGCCGAGGGTGCCGGCGCCCTCGTGCTGGAAAGCTACGATGCCGCCAAGGCCCGCGGCGCGAAAATCTTCGGCGTGCTGGAAGGCTGCGGCGAGCTAGCGGATTCTTTCCACCGCACCCGTTCGAGCCCCGATGGCAAGCCGATCATCGGCTGTATCGCCAATGCCATCAGGGATGCAGGGCTCACTCCGGCCGATATCGATTACGTCAACGCGCACGGCACCGGCACGCCGGAAAATGACAAGATGGAATGCCTCGGCGTCGCCGCGGTATTCGGCGAGCGCATGAAAAGCGTGCCCATCTCGTCCAACAAGTCCATGATCGGCCACACGCTGTCGGCGGCCGGTGCCGTCGAAGCGGTCTTCTCGCTGCTCACCTTGCAGCACCAGCGCATTCCTCCGACCATCAATTACGAAATCCCGGATCCATCGATACCGCTCGACGTGGTGCCGAACAAAGCGCGCGACGTGAAGCTGCGTCACGTCATTTCCAATTCCTTCGGCTTCGGCGGACAGAACGTCTCGCTGGTGATGGGGCTGGAGCCGGTGTGACGCCGCGCCGCCCTGATCCGCCATGCGCGCGCTGACCCTGATCGCCGACCGCAAGCTCGAGCTTGCCGACGTGCCCGCCCCGCCCGTGCCCGGCGACGGCGAGGTGCAGGTGCGCGTCAAGGCCGTGGCGCTCAATCACCTCGATCTCTGGGGTTTTCGCGGCATGGCCTTCACCAAGCGCAAGCTGCCGCTGGTGGTTGGCGCCGAAGCCTCCGGCGAGGTCGCCGCACTCGGGCCCGGTGTCAGCGGGCTCAAGGCCGGCGATCCGGTGGTGATGTATGGAGCGTTGACCTGCGGCACATGCGCCGCCTGCCGCGAGGGCCGCGACAATCTGTGCGAAAATGTCGGCGGCATTATGGGTTTTCACATCGACGGCTTCGCTCGCGATCTCATCAATATGCCGGCACGGCTTGTCATCCCGGTGCCTGCCGGCGTGTCGTTGCGTGATGCCGCCTGTGCGCCCATTGCTTTCGGCACCGTCGAGCACATGCTGTTCGACAACGCCAAGCTCAAGCCCGGTGAAACCATTTTGGTGCATGCCGGAGGCTCCGGCATCGGCTCGGCCGCCATCAAGATGGCCAAAGCGATCGGTTGCACGGTCATCACCACCGTCGGCGACGATGCCAAAGCGGAAAAGGCAAAAGCGCTGGGCGCCGATCACGTGATCAATTACAAGACCGAACGCTTCGAGGGTGTCACCCGGAAGATCACCAATAAGAAAGGCGTCGACGTCGTGTTCGAGCATGTCGGCGGCGAAGGCTTCAACGCCTCGCTGTTCTGCCTCAGGCGCGGCGGGCGCCTGGTCACCTGCGGCTCGACCGCCGGCCCAAGCGTCACCATCAATCTGATGCAGTTATTCCAGCAGCAATACAAGATTTTCGGCTCGTTCGGCTCGTCCATGCGCAACATCCGCGACAGCCTGTCGAAGATGGCGGCCGGCATCACGCCGGTCATCGATACCGAAGTGCCGCTTGCCGAGTTCGAGCGGGGGCTGGCGCGGCTGGAAAGCCGGCAAGTGTTCGGCAAGGTCATCGTGAATTTCTGATGCCAAATGCCTTCAGGCGCACAAAGCGACGCCTGCGCCGCGGCGTAAAGCGGACCTATGATGAATTGATCGGCGCGTTGGCGGTTCGCCTGCTCAAAGCCCTGCGGCGCATCGACCCCGACCGCATGACTGATTTCGCCGGCCGGTTTATGCGCAGCCTCGGTCCGCTGCTGCCGGAAAACAAAGTTGGCCGCGCCAATCTTGTCGCGGCCTTTCCGGAAAAATCACCCGCCGAGATCAACACCATTCTGCGCGGTGTCTGGGACAATCTCGGTCGCACGGGCGCCGAATTCGCAAATCTCGACCGCCTTTTGGATTTCAATTCGAAGCATCTCGACGTCGGCATGCGAATCGAGGTTACGCAAAAAAATATCGACAACTTCCTCCAACTGGCAAACGACGCCAAGCCGGCGCTGATCTTCGCCGCCCATCTCGGTAACTGGGAGCTGCCGGCGCTATCCGCGGCCAAATTCAATCTCGATAGCGCCGTGCTCTATCGCCGGCCAAATATCGCTCGCATCGACCGTTGGCTGCGTGAAACTCGCGCGGCAAACATGGGCGAACTCATTCCCACCGGCCTCGAGGCGCCGGTAAAACTCGCCGACGCGCTCAGGCGTGGCGTCCATGTGGGCATGCTGGTCGATCAATATTATGCTCGCGGCGTCGAGGTTACATTTTTCGGCCGCAGGACGCGGGCCAATCCGCTGCTGGCACGGCTTGCCCGACATTTCGATTGCCCGATCCACGGCGTGCGCATCATCCGCCTGCCGGGCAATCGCTTTCGCGGCGAAATCACCGACGAGATCGCAGCGGTCCGTGACGCGCAGGGAAACGTCGACATTGCCGGCACCATGCAGGTCATCACCAGCATAATCGAAGGCTGGATCCGCGAATACCCCGGGCAATGGCTCTGGCTGCATCGCCGCTGGCGGGCGGAGGACGATATCCCCGCAAAGCCCGGTTGATTCACGTTTCAGTTGGAAGTCCGGCAGCTTTCCAGGCCAGGATGCCGCCGGCGAGGTGGGATTCATACGGGTAGCCCTGATCCTGAGCGGCGAGCGACGCCGTTACCGAGCGGCGGCCGGAACGGCAGGCAAACACCACCCGTTTGCCCTTCGGGTCGGGAATCGCGGCGGGATCGAAGATCGACAGGGGCACGATCAAGGCACCCGGATAGCGCTCGATGGCGGTCTCGTTTAGCTCGCGCACATCGACCAACAGCATACGGCCTTCGCTAAGCCCGTGCGCGACGTCTTCGGGCGTCAAATTCTCGACCTCGTCAGCGCGCGGATTTTCATCGGCCATAACGCAACTCCATTCCAGTCAGCGCTTTTAACCAAAATTGCGCCGCCTTGCATCTTACTTTTCGGGGCCGTTAAACGGTGACTTGTGTTCCGACCTCAACCACCCGGCCGGTGGGAATCTGGAAATAGTTGGTGGCGTCATTGGCGAGGCGGGTGAGCCCGATAAACAGCCGGTCTTGCCAGCGCGGCATGCCGGAGTGCGCCGCCGGCTTCAACGACCGCCGCGACAGGAAGAATGACGTCGACATGATGTCGAATTGCCAGCCAAGCTTGCGCGCGATTGCCAGCGCTCGCGGCACATTTGGCGTTTCCATGAACCCGAATTGCAGTGTCACACGTGAAAACAGTGACGACAGCTGCGTGATCTTGACGCGATCATCGTCGGACACACGGGGCGTGTCGGCAGTGACGATGGAGAGGATGACATTCTTTTCGTGCAGAACCTTATAGTGCTTGAGGCTATGCAAAAGCGCGGTCGGCGCAAATTCCGGATCGCTGGTGAAAAAAACAGCGGTGCCGGGCACGACATGCGGCGGCTTCTTCTCCAGCTTGGCGACAAGCGATTGCAGAGGCATTTCCTGCTTTCGCGTCTTTTCGAACAACAATCGGCTGCCGCGCCGCCAGGTATACATGACAGCCATCACCAGCGCGCCGAGCGCCAGCGGCATCCAACCGCCCTCGACGACCTTAAGCATATTGGCAGCGAGGAAGGTCAGATCGATAAACAGGAATGGCATCATCAAGGCCAAGGCACCGATCAGCGGCCAGCGCCAGACCCGCCAGATCACGATAATCGCCATCGTGGCGGTAACCACCATGGTGCCGGTGACGGCGATGCCGTAGGCCGACGCCAGCGAACTCGACGAACGGAACAGCGCTACCAGCAGCAGCACGCCGACCAGCAGCAATGTGTTGACCCGAGGCATGTAGATCTGGCCGAACAGCGCTTCCGAGGTGTGGCGTATTTCCAGGCGCGGCAAGAGGCCGAGCTGGATTGCCTGACGCGTGAGCGAATAGGCGCCGGTGATTACCGCCTGGCTTGCGATGACCGTCGCCGCGGTGGCCAGCACCACCATCGGCAACAACGCCCAGCTGGGAAAGAGCAAGAAGAACGGATTATCAATCGCTTTCGGATCGGCAAGAACGAGCGCGCCCTGCCCGAGATAGTTCACGGTCAGCGCCGGCAGCACGACCACCAGCCAGGCAAAACGGATCGGGCCGCGGCCGAAATGGCCGAGATCGGCGTAGAGCGCCTCTGATCCGGTCACCACGAGGAAGACGGCGCCGAGGGTGAAAAATCCGATGATCCCGTGATGCAAAAGGAAGCTGATGCCGTAATAAGGATTGAAGGCGAGCAGCACGGTCGGATAGCGCACGGTGTGCCAGATCCCGGCGGCGGCGATAGCAAAAAACCAGACCAGGGTAACCGGTCCGAAAAACGTCGCAACTTTGGCGGTGCCACGCGACTGCACCGAGAATAGCGCGATCAGGATCACCACCGTGATCGGCACGACGTACGGATCGAACGCCGGCGTCTCGACCTTCAAGCCCTCGATCGCTGAGAGCACGGACAGCGCCGGGGTAATGACGGCGTCTCCATAGAACAACGCGCCGCTAATGACGCCGAGCAAGATAACGATGCCGGCGTTGCGGCCGAGGGCGCGCGAGGCGAGCGCCATCAGCGCCAGCGTGCCGCCCTCGCCGTTATTGTCGGCGCGCAGCAGGATGAGCACGTATTTGGCGGTGACGATGAGCAGCAACGCCCAGATGATCAGCGACAGGATGCCGAACACCACCGTCTCATTGGCGGCATTGCCGGGCCCGACAGCAGCCAGCACCAATTCGCGCACGGCGTAGAGCGGGCTGGTGCCGATATCGCCGTAGACGACGCCGATGCAGCCAAGCGTGAGCGCCGAGAAACTGGCTCTGATCGGTGTGCCGCTATCGTCGTGGGGCGTGACCGAACCGCCGGGGATGGCGGCCGTGGTGGTAGTCATGCAAATGACCTGAATATTTTGCGATGCAACAACTGAGCGGGAGGCGGCTTATAGCCCCGATACTGTGTGATCGGCATGGGCATTTAGGCAAGCCGGACCCTTGAGACATGCGGAAACCGCAAGGCGCGACGTTTCTCTGTAGCTAAACCAGTGGCTTAGAATGCCGTCGACGTCAAATAGTGACTTGCGTCCCGACCTCAACCACGCGTCCGGTCGGGATCTGGAAGAAGTCTGTGGCGTCGCTCGCCGAGCGCGCCAGCGCGATGAACAGATGGTCTTGCCAGCGCGGCATGCCCGATTGCGTCGAGGGCTTAAGCGCGCGGCGCGACAGAAAGAACGAGGTCGACATGATGTCGAATTGCCAACCGTGCTTGCGCGCCACGGCAAGCGCCTTCGGCACATTGGGCGTTTCCATGTAGCCGAATTTCAATGCCACGCGCGAGAAATACTTCGACAGCGGTGTGATCTGTACCCGCTCCTCCTCCGGCACGCGTGGCATGTCGGCGGTGATAATGGTGAGGATCACGTTGTGCTCATGCAGGATCTTGTTGTGCTTGAGATTATGCAACAACGAGGTCGGCGCGAAATCCGGATCGCTGGTGAGGAACACCGCGGTGCCGGGGACGATATGTGGCGGTTTCTTTTCCAGGCTGCGGAACAGGGTATCGATCGGCACCTCGGTGCGCCGGGTCTTCTTGACCAGCATGCCGGTGCCGCGCCGCCAAGTGATGATGAGCAGCACCATGGTGATGCCGAACAGGAGCGGCGCCCAGGCGCCTTCGAACAGTTTGAGGAAATTGGCGGAAAAAAACGTGATATCCACGATTGACAACGGCAACATCATGAGCGCCGCTCGCCACAATGGCCATTGCCACAATTTCCAGATCACGACGAATGCCAGCAGCCCGTCCACCACCATGGTGGTGGCAACCGCGATGCCATAAGCGGACGCTAAGGCGCCGGATGTGCGGAACATCGCCACCAGCAGCAGCACGCCGACAAGAAGTGCCATCGTCACGCGCGGAATATAAATTTGTCCGACATGCGATGCGGACGTGTGCAGGATCGCGAGCCGCGGCAACAACCCAAGCTGGATTGCCTGATGCACCAGCGAATAGGCTCCGGTAATCACCGCCTGGCTGGCGATCACGGTCGCCGCCGTCGCCAGCACGACCATCGGCAGCAGGAACGTGTCGGGCACCAACCGGTAGAACGGATTCTCGATTGCCGCGGGATCGGCCAACACTTTGGCGCCCTGCCCAAAATAATTGATCAGCAGCGCCGGTAGCACAAGCGAAAGCCACGCCGTCTGGATCGGCTTGCGGCCGAAATGGCCGAGGTCGGCATAGAGCGCCTCACCGCCGGTGACCACCAGAAACACCGCACCCAGGGTAACCAAGCCAATTTCGCCGTGATTGTAAAAGAACGCGGCGCCATAAAACGGATTGATGGCAAGCAGCACATGGGGATCGTCGCGGATATGCATCGCGCCGGCGATGGCGATGGACGCAAACCAAATCACCATGATCGGGCCGAACATTGCGGCAACCTTGGCGGTGCCGCGACTCTGCGCCGCGAACAGACCGATCAGAATGATGACCGTGAGCGGCGCCACCACCTCCGAGAAAGTAGGGCTCGCGAGCTTGAGGCCTTCCACCGCCGAGAGTACCGATATCGCCGGCGTAATCATCGAATCGCCGAGAAACATCGAGGCCCCGATCACGCCGACGACAAAGACGAAAGCGGTCCTGCGGCCAAGCGCGCGGGTCGCCAGCGCCGTCAGCGACAGCGTACCGCCCTCCCCGTTATTGTCGGCGCGCAACAGGATGAGCACGTATTTCAGCGTTACGGTGATGATCAGCGCCCAGACGATGAGCGACAACACGCCAAGCACCACGTCGCGGTCGACAATGTGATGGGGGCTCGCCGCGATTGCAGCTTCGCGGAAGGCGTAAAGCGGACTGGTGCCAATGTCGCCATAGACGACACCGACGCTACCCAGCGCGAGCGCGAGAAAGCTGGGCGGGACTTCCTTGGCCGCGCCACCGCTATTGGCGGCATGGGCTGTAGCCGGACTTGCCGTCTCGTTCACGCCGTTGCTCTTCAAAGTTGCTGGGCCCGGCTGCATGCGGGAAAGCGGGCCTTATATCATCGCCACAGATTGCAGAATACCGCGCTTTTCGCGCGCGGAATTGTAATCAAGCCGATTGGGCGCCGAAACGGAGTGTCTAAGGCTGAAAATCGGTCGGCAGCGGTGGTTCTTCCCGCATCATGGTAATCGTGACCCGGCGGTTTGACGACATAGCGGGGTTGTCGGGGAACAGCGGTTCGGTGTCGGCCTTGCCGGCAACCATATAGATGTTCCCGCCGGGCAGGCCCTCGGCCATCAGAATCTGACGCACCGCGTTGGCGCGATCGGCGGAGAGCTCCCAGGGCCCGTATCCCGGTTGCGGCGGCACATTGCTCGAGGCGGTGTGGCCGGTGATGGAGACGCGATACGGCATGGCCTTAAGCTGCGGCGCGATGCTCTGGATAAGCTTGCGCGTGCGCTCGTAGGGCTCCTTGGAGCCATCCGGGAACATCGATCGGCCGTCCTGATCGACGATCTCGATATTGAGCCCCTGCTTGGTCTCCTCGACCATGATGTGCTTGGAAGCTTCGGTGATGTCCGGCATGTCCTGTAGCGCCTGGCGCAGCGAAGCGGCGGCGAGCGCGAATTTGCGGTCCTGCGTGAATTTCCCACCAAGCCGGTTATTGCGGTCGCTGGCATCCGGCGTTGGGTTGGACGAAGCATCCTTGGGGTCGATCGGCGCCACGTTCTTAAGCCGTGGCCGCGTTGGCAGGCCAAGAATCTCGATGATGCCCGAATAGCGAACCTTGTCCTGCACGCCGAATGCGTCGCGCATCGAACCGGCGACCACTTGCAGCTTGGCCTGATCTTGGGTGGAAAAGGCCACCAGCATCACAAAGAACGATACCAGCAGACCCATCAGGTCGGCGAAAGTCACGAACCAGCCGTGACCCCCGCCGTGTGCTTCTTTGCGCCGTGCCATGACGATCCGGTGCTATGCCGCCGCCAGTTCAGGCGCCTCTTCGTCCTCGCCGGAGTGGCGATGTTTTTCCGGCAAATAGGCGAGCAGCATTTCGCGCACCAGCGTCGGGCTTTTCGCTTCGCGGATCATCAGAATGCCGTCGATGATCAGCGTGCGGTTGATTTCTTCGTCCACCAGCTTGAGATGCAACTTGTCGGCGATCGGCAGGCAAAACATGTTCGCAAGTGCCGCTCCGTAGAAAGTCGCAAGCAGCGCGCCTGCCATGAACGGACCAAGCTTCGAAGGGTCGGTCATGTTGGCAAACATCTGCACCATGCCGATCAGCGTGCCGATCATGCCGAAAGCCGGCGCGCAGTCGCCGACCGCGCGGTAGATTTTTTGTCCCTCGTCAAGATGGGTGAGGAAGTTGTCGCGGTCGCGTTCGAGATTGTCGCGAATGAAATC
Source organism: uncultured Alphaproteobacteria bacterium (assembly GCA_963742385.1). Lineage (GTDB taxonomy): Bacteria > Pseudomonadota > Alphaproteobacteria > Rhizobiales > Xanthobacteraceae > Pseudolabrys. The sequence goes on from CAVULS010000008.1 coordinate 350,704, forward strand.
GCCGTCATAGCCGTCGGCGACGAAGCGCACGCCCTTGGCCAGGAAGGGGTCCTCGATTTCGACTTTTTCCAGCCCGATAGGTCCGGACTTGCGGGCAACTTCGGCAAGGCCGGCCAATTCGTCGACCAGGTCGCGCTGGCTCATGCGCCGCAGCGAAAAGGCGAATTTGGCGCCGAGCGGCACGCCGTGCAGAAACGATGACAGCGGGAAGCGGATGAGGGTGGCGGCGAAAGACCCGCCGAAAATCACGATAAAGGCATGTTCGCTGACGAACATCTGCAGGTCACCACCCATCAAGATGACCATACCGACGACGCAAACGCCCGCCACCAAGCCAAGACCGGTTGCGATATCCATGACTTACCCCACCCAACGCACGCCGTTACAGGACAAAATGCCCGATCCGCCGATGCCGGTGACCCTAGACGGGCGCCGTTAAGGGGCGGTAAAGGCTAACCACTGGTGAAAGAAAAAACGCGCGAAATCGCGCAGAAAACTGCAAGAATAAGGGCAGAACAGCGCCCGAACGCCCTGCGAGGCGCCCTAAGACACCGAGGAGACCACCCCATGCGCGAGATCGGCCATTTCATCGGCGGCAAGCAGGCCAAAGGCTCGTCCGGCCGGTTCGGCGAGGTGTTCAACCCCAATACCGGCGAGGTACAGGCCAGGGTCGCGCTCGCTAGCAAGAGCGAGGTCGAGGCTGCGATCGCCAATGCCACCGCCGCGCAGCCCGACTGGGCCGCCACCAATCCGCAGCGCCGGGCGCGGGTGATGTTCAAGTTCCTCGAACTGATCCAGAAGGAATACGACGACCTCGCGCGGCTCTTATCCTCCGAGCACGGCAAGGTGTTCGCCGACTCTAAGGGCGACATCCAGCGCGGCCTCGAAGTGGTCGAGTTTGCCTGCGGCATTCCGCATCTGATGAAGGGCGAATACACCGAGAGTGCCGGCACCGGCACCGACCTCTATTCGGTGCGCCAGCCGCTCGGCGTCGTCGCCGGCATCACCCCGTTCAATTTCCCCGCCATGATCCCGCTATGGAAATGCGCGCCGGCGATCGCCGTCGGCAATGCCTTCATCATGAAGCCGTCCGAGCGCGACCCGAGCGTGCCGATGCGCATTGCCGAGTTATTCCTCGCCGCCGGCCTGCCGCCCGGCATCCTCAACGTCGTCAACGGCGACAAGGTTGCGGTCGACACTCTGCTCACCGACGCGCGCGTGAAAGCGATCGGCTTCGTCGGCTCCTCCGACATCGCACAATACATTTACGCAACCGGCGCCGCGCACGGCAAGCGCGTGCAGTGTTTCGGCGGCGCCAAGAACCACATGATCGTGATGCCCGACGCCGACATGGACCAGGCGGTCGACGCGCTGATCGGCGCCGGCTACGGCTCGGCCGGCGAACGCTGCATGGCGATCTCGGTTGCCGTGCCGGTCGGCAAGAAGACCGCCGACGTGCTGATGGAAAAACTTGTGCCGCGCGTCGAAAGTCTCAAGATCGGACCATCGACCGACACCCAGGCCGACTACGGCCCGATGGTGACCAAGGCGCTGCTCGACAAGGTGCGCGGCTACATCGACACCGGCGTCAAGGAAGGCGCCAAGCTCGTGGTCGACGGCCGCGGCTTCAAATTGCAGGGCTACGAGAACGGCAATTTCATCGGCGGCTGCCTGTTCGACGAGGTCAAGCCGGACATGAAAATCTACAAGGACGAAATTTTCGGTCCCGTGCTTTCGGTGGTGCGCGCCAAGGATTACGACGAGGCGGTGCGCCTGCCCTCCGAGCACGAATACGGCAACGGCGTCGCCATCTTCACCCGCGACGGCGACACCGCGCGCGATTTCGTCAATCGCGTGCAGGTCGGCATGGTCGGTGTCAATTTCGCCATCCCCGTGCCGCTCGCCTACCACACCTTCGGCGGCTGGAAGCGCTCGGGCTTTGGCGACCTCAACCAGCACGGGCCGGATTCGATCCGCTTCTACACCAAGACCAAGACGGTGACCTCGCGCTGGCCGTCGGGCACCAAGGAAGGCGCCGAGTTCGTCATCCCCACCATGAAGTGAGGCCGGCTCCGGAATGCGCGCGCTTGGCGTTGCAGGCGTTGCAGTGTGCGCGCTGGCGCTGGTGGCATGCGGCTCGCTCGGCACTCAAATGCCCGAGTCGCAAACGACGACCGACGTGATGGCCGGTCGCTGGATTCTGGCCGAGGCGCATGCGCCGACCTGCGGCGTCAATTTCTCAGGCACCCCCGGTGTACAACAAGGCACGCTGGTACCGGAAGGCGGCTGCCCGGAACAATTCTATCTCAGCCGCAGCTGGGCGCTCGACCAGGGCACGCTGACGATCAAGGACGACAGCGGGCAACCGCTGGCGCAGTTCACGTTCGCCAATGGCCGATTTGACGGACAATCCGCGGCGGGAACGCCGGTAACACTGACGCGCCAGGATACACCCCAGTAATAGCCGCCTCGTGCCGGCTTCGGTGACCGCGGTCAAGCGTTCGTGATGCCGCGGCCCGGCGTTGAGCCCTATATCTCGGTCCGTCCCCGAGCCATCGTCGCCCTCAATAAAGCCCCCTCCGCATCGATCATGAAACCGATCCGAAGCTCGCACGCTGGAACGGCAATGATGTCTGTCCCTGACAATCGGACGCCGGACCAGGTTCCGGCAGCGGTTTGGACCGGTTTCGCCATGATGTGCGTCGGCATGTTCATGGCGATTCTCGACGTCCAGGTAGTCGCCACGTCGCTGCCGACCATCCAGAAGGCGCTGGGCATCACCCAAGACCGCATGAGCTGGATTCAAACCGCGTATCTGATCGCAGAAATTATCTCGATTCCGCTCACCGGCCCGCTCACAAGAATTCTGTCGATGCGACGGCTGTTCGTTGCCGCCGTCTCGGTCTTCACATTGGCCTCGATCGGCTGCGCCGCCAGTGCGAGCTTTTCATCCTTGATTACGTGGCGCGTCTTGCAGGGCTTCGCCGGCGGGACGCTGATCCCGGCCGTCTTCTCGGCAGTCTTCCTGCTTTTTCCCTTTCGATTGCAGACGCTGGCGACAATGATCGCCGGCGTAATCGCCGTCTTTGCCCCGACCGCGGGGCCCGTCGTCGGCGGCTGGATCACCGCGACCTATTCCTGGCCGTGGCTGTTCCTCATCAATGTCCTGCCCGGCATCGTCGCCGCCGCGGTCGCCTCACTGTCGCTGCCAAGGGAACGACCATCCTTGAATGAGGTCCGCCATCTTGACGCGATTTCGCTGGTGCTTATCGCCATCGCGCTGGCGGCGCTGGAAATCGCAATCAAGGAAGCGCCCAAGCGCGGCTGGACCTCGACGCTCGCTGTCAGCCTGCTGGGCGCGAGCGTGATCGCCGCCGCCGGATTTATCGCCCGGACGCTAAGGTCGCCGACGCCGCTGGTCGACCTGCAAACCTTTCGCGACCGGAATTTTTCAATCGGCTGCCTGCTCAGCTTCATATTCGGCATGGGGCTTTTCGGCTCGGTCTATCTGATGCCGGTTTTTCTCGCCTACGTGCGGGATCACAACGCGCTCGAAATCGGCGAGATCATGCTGGTGACGGGCGTGGCGCAGTTGACCGTCGCTCCCCTTGCGACGATTTCGGTGCGGCGTGTTGACGAGCGTCTGTTGACGGCGTTCGGGCTTCTGCTGTTTGCCGCCGGGCTGGGTCTGAGTGCCGTGCAAACGCGCGCCACGGACTTTGACGGCATGTTCTGGCCGCAGTTGCTGCGCGGCTCCGCCATCATGTTCTGCATTCTGCCGCCAACACAGCTTGCGCTGGGGCATTTGGCAAAATCCGCCATCGCCGACGCAAGCGGGTTGTTCAACCTAATGCGCAATCTTGGCGGCGCCATCGGCATTGCGGTCATCGACACCGTCATCTACACGCGCGCGCCCGAACATGCGCATAGCCTCATCAACCGCCTTGCCGCCGACGATCCGGCCGCGGCGAAAACACTTGATATTCCGCTCGCGGTCCTCAAATCCGCGCGCCTCGATCCGCAAATGCAGGCCTTGGCGGCGCCGCTCGTCGACAAGCAGGCCTTCGTCGAGGCCATCAACGATGCGTGGGCGCTGGTCGCCGTGGTGACGCTTGTCGCGCTCGCTGTCGTGCCGTTCGCGCGACGCGCAGCAAAGGCTTGAGAGACGGCGCGAGATAGGCCAGCCTATGATGGTGTAACCTAGAGCTTCTGACTGCTTCCGGGGAAATCCATGACCGACTACAAACTCTACTGCTTCGCCCAGTCCGGCAACGCCTACCGTGCCGCGCTGATGCTCAATCTGATCGGCGCCGACTGGGAGCCGGTCTGGTACGACTTCTTCGGCAAGGCGCCGCAACGCACGCCGGAGTTTCGCGAGACGATCAACGAAATGGGCGAAGCGCCGGTGCTGGTCGACGGCGAGAAGAAGCTTTCCCAGTCGGGCGTGATCCTCACTTATCTGGCGCGCAAGAGCGGCAAGTATCTGCCGCGGGGAGAAGACGAGGAACTTGAGGCGCTGCGCTGGATCATCTTCGACAATCAGAAGGTCAATGGTCTTCTCGGTCCCTACCGCTTCCTGAAGAATTTTGCACCGAAGCCGGGAGACCCGGCGGTGATGGCATTCCTCAAGGCGCGCACCGACGGCGCGCTCGCCATCGTCAACAAGCGGCTGGAGAGGATGCAGTATCTCGTCGGCGACCGGCCGACCATCGCCGACGTTTCACTGACCGCTTATCTCTATTACCCGGCGGAGGAATTCGGCTTCGATATCGGCAAGGATCATCCGGCGATCGGCGCCTGGCGCGACCGTATGCAGGCGCTGCCGGGCTGGGGGCACCCTTACGACCTGATGCCGGGTTATCCGTTCGGCACGCAAGGGTATCGCGATAAAGGCGCACGCTCGTAAATCAATATTGGCGAGCGGCGCGCGGTCAGTCTCCCGCTTGACGCCGGGGGCGGTCGACCCGGCCGGAATCGCGTTGGCGCAACATCAGCGCGGCGCATGAAAAAAATGTGGCGCCTAGAACAACAACGAGCATCCAGTTTTGCGCACTGAATCCGAAGATCGGAAAATCGGCGACAAGCCAGTTCATAATTAGTTCTTGCATGCGCTACCGGGACCACACAGTCGGGCACACTGTCGACTTGCCGTGCCACCCGCACCAAAGAACTAACGCACCCAGCCCCTGCCGAAACCGCGGCCGGCTTGAGAAGGCCATTGCTCTTTTTTCCGTTTATGGTTTTACGACCGCTCAGCGCGGGCGGGACGTAAAGTTTACGGGTTACGGCGTAAATTCCGGATACCCACCAGAGCCAGCATCAACAAAGCCATGGGCGCGATATAAATCCAGGCAGATATTACTCCGCTCATTATCGTGCTATAATATTCAACGGGCGACGTTCCTGGAGGCATCATACCGTGCCTGCGGAGAGCCCACGTATTCCGCCGTTGAGGGATTCTCCTGCGCATCGCGCATTCATTTCTGCGTTGCGGGCGCTGCCGATTCCCAGGGGAAGATACCGTGCCTTGCGCACCTACCAGCGCCTTGCGCGCCTGACGGGACGCGTGAAACGCGTCCAGACCTATTTCGGCGCCACGATGGAGTGCGACCTCGCGGATTTTATTCCGCAGTATCTTTATCATTTCCACGTTTGGGAGCCGCACATATCAGTCGCGATTCAGACGTTGCTGCGGCCGGGCGAGACCTTCTGCGACATCGGCGCCAATATCGGTTACTACTCTCTGCTGGCGTCGTCGCTCGTCGGGCCGCAAGGACGGGTCGTTGCCATCGAGCCGTCGCGGCTGAGCATCGCAAGGCTTCAGCGCAATCTCTCTTTAAATTCGCCTGCGAACATTCGCGTCGTTCCCGCCGCCGTGTCTTCCGAGCGGGGGACCGTTTCGATCTACCGCAGATCAAAAACGAACACGGGCATGGATACAACGGTTCCCACTCAAGGAGCCGACAAGGTCTGCGAGGCGGAATGCTTCATGCTCTCGGAAATTCTTACCGACGAAGAGCGGTCCCGCCTTGGCATCATTAAAATCGACATTGAGGGAGGCGAGCCGCCGATTCTTCGTCAGTTGATCAAGCAACTCGATGCATACCCCCGGCATTTCCATGTTCTCGTCGAAATGTCCGATGCGCCCGAAAATGTCGAATTGTTTACCTGCATTCTCCGCGCCGGCTTCAAGGCTTTCGCCATTCCCAACTCCTACGATCTTGTGCGCGGCTATCTGGAATTGCGGTCCATCAATGCGCCCATTCCCATTGATTCACCGCCGGTATCACAGCAGGACGTGCTTTTTACCCGCTGTTGATATCGCTAGTGCGTCCGGGCGCCGCTACTTGTGGGGCCGGTGGTCATGGCCATGATGGTCGTGCGCGTGGTCGTGACCATGATCGTGCGCGTGGCCATGCGATGACTCATAGGCGCCGCCTTCCGGCTCGAACGGCGCCTCGATCGGCGTCACTTTCGCGCCGAGCGTATTGAGCAGCGATTCAACGCCAGCGTCGCGCCGCGCGCGGATGCGGTTGTTGAGCAGCTGCACCGGCACGTGGCGGTCGCCGAGATGCCAGGCGAGCCGCATGAGCGCGGCGAGATCGGCGGCGCGCGCCTCGATCAGCGGTTCCGCCGCCGCGACAACTTCGACCAGAGCGTCGTCATCGAGAATGAGGCAATCGTCGGAGCGCAGACGCGCCGGCTCATGCCGATCGATCTCGATCGTCAAGCCTTTGACGCTCGTCACGGTAACTGTCCTGGCGCTGCGCTGGGCGAAATCGAGAATGACGGTGTCGACGATCGGCCGCTCATGGCGATGGCCGGGGCTAAGGACGCGGGTCGCTCGGGGCATTGGATTTCAGTCGATGCTTAGTTCAGCCGCGCCGGGCGTTCGTCCGCTTCGGCGGCGACGGGACCGGGGCCGAGCGTGGCATCAGTTTCACTCGTTTCCGCCGCAGCGGCGGCGGCTGCATCCTTGTGCTGATAATTGCGATAGGACAGCCAGCCGAGCGGCAGGCAGCCGAGATAAGCGAATGTGCCGAGGCTGAGCACTTCCCACGGATAGCTGGCGAGCAGCGCGAAGAACAACACGACGACGACGAACACCGGCAGCACCATTTCCGGCGGCACGCGCTTGCCCACGCGCTTGCCGGAAAACACCGGCAGCCGCGACACCATCAACAGCGCGATTGCCAGCGTGTAGATGAAGGTGAGCCAGATCACCACGAGGCCTTCGGGCGCCCCGAGGAAATTAAGATAGATCGGCAGCAGCACGGTGATGGCCCCGGCCGGCGCCGGAATACCGGTGAAGAAATTCGCCGACCACGCCGGCTTGCCCGGATCGTCGGCCATGACGTTGAAGCGCGCAAGGCGCAGCCCGGCGCAGATCGCGAGCACCAAGGCCGCGATCCAGCCCGCCGATTTCAGCTCGTGCAAGCCCCAGAAGTAGAGAATGAGCGCCGGCGCCACGCCGAAGTTGACGAAGTCGGCGAGGCTGTCGAGCTCGGCACCGAAGCGCGAGGTGCCCTTGAGCATGCGCGCGATGCGGCCGTCGATGCCGTCGAGCAGCGCCGCCAGGACGATGGCGCCGATCGCCCAGTCGATCTTACCCTCGACCGCGATGCGGATGGCGGTGAGCCCCGCGCACAGCGCCAGCAGCGTGATCAGATTGGGCAACAGCGTGCGCACCGGGATCGCCTTGAAGCGGCGGCGCCCGGCCGGCGGTGCAGGATCGAAGGGCTGGAAGACCATGGCGGCAATATAGCCGTTCAGGGCGGCGCGCGCCACGGCGCGGTCCGGCAAGCGTTAACCGGCACGAAAGACGCGGCCCGGATCGGCGGTGCGCAGGTCCGCAAGCACGGTTTCGCCGCCGACGGCAGTCTGCCCGACCGCGACCAGGGGCGGCGTGCCGTCGGGCAGATAGACGTCGAGGCGGGAACCGAAGCGGATCATGCCGAAGCGCTCGCCGGCGCCCAGCGGCTGACCCTCGCGCACGAAGCAGACGATGCGCCGCGCCACCAATCCTGCGATCTGCACCACGGCGACGCGGCTGCCGGCGGCGGCGATGACGAGCGAATTGCGCTCGTTGTCGGCGCTCGCCTTGTCGAGATCGGCGTTGAAGAACTTGCCCGGCTGATAAAGGATCTTCTCGACGCGGCCCGACACTGGGCTGCGGTTGATGTGGCAGTCGAACACGCTCATGAAGATCGAGATGCGCAGCATCGGCGCAGCACCGAGGCCGAGCTCGTGCGGCAGCGGCACCGTGGTGATCTGGCTGACGCGGCCGTCGGCCGGCGCCACCACCAGGCCGTCGCGCACCGGCGTTACCCGCGGCGGGTCGCGGAAGAACAGCGCGCACCAGATGGTGAGCAGCGTGCCGATCCAGCCAAGCGGCGTCCACAGCCAGAACAGCACCAAGCTTACCAGCGCGAAGGCGCCGATGAACGGGTAGCCCTCGGGCGTAATCGGCACGATCTGGGCGCGGACCGAATCGTAGATCGACATGGCGTTATCTTACTCCGCCGCGTCGGCGGGCGCTTCGAGCGGCACCGCATCGCCCGGCGGGATATCGTCGGCCACCGGGGGCGGATTGCGATTCGGCGCCTCGACCGCCGCGACGGCATCCTCACCGACGAGCGCCAGCTTCTCACGCGCGGCCTCGGCCTCGCGCTGGCGGTTCCACATGCTGGCATAGAGCCCGCCTTTGGCCAGCAACGCCTGGTGTGTGCCGCGCTCGACGATCATGCCCTGATCGAGCACGATAATCTCGTCGGCACCGACAATGGTGGAAAGCCGGTGCGCGATCACCAGCGTGGTGCGCCCTTTCGATACGCGCTCGAGCGCGTCCTGGATTTCCTTCTCGGTGTGGCTGTCGAGCGCCGAGGTTGCCTCATCGAGCAGCAGGATTGGCGGAGCTTTCAGAATGGTACGGGCAATGGCGACGCGTTGCTTCTCGCCGCCGGAAAGCTTCAGGCCGCGCTCGCCGACTTCCGTCTCATAGCCTTTGGGCGCCAAGCGGATGAAGCGGTCGATCTGGGCAAGGCGGGCGGCCTCCTCCACCTCGGCGTCGCTCGCCTCCCAACGGCCATAGCGGATGTTGTAGCGGATGGTGTCGTTGAACAGCACGGTGTCCTGCGGCACCATGCCGATCGCGGCGCGCAAGGATTTCTGCGTCACCCTGGAAATGTCCTGGCCGTCGATGAGGATGCGGCCGCCGGACAGGTCGTAGAAACGATAGAGCAGCCGCGAGATCGTCGACTTGCCGGCGCCGGACGGGCCGACAACAGCGACGGTCTTGCCGGCTGGCACGTCGAAGGAAAGACCTTTGAGGATGCGGCGCTCGGGCTCATAGGCAAAGCCGACATTCTCGAACCGGATGGCGCCGCTCGCAACCTTGAGCGGCGGCGCCCCGGCCACGTCCTTGATCTCCGGCTCGCGCGAAAGAATTGCAAACATGGTCTCGATGTCGATCAGCGCCTGCTTGATCTCGCGATAGACCATGCCCATGAAATTGAGCGGCTGGTAAAGCTGGATCATCATGGCGTTGACCAGCACGAAATCGCCGACCGTCTTGGTGCCGGCTTCGATCTCGTAGGCACAAAGCACCATGACCGCGGCCAACCCGCCGGTGAACACCACCGCCTGCCCGGCATTGAGCACGGCGAGCGAGGTGTAGGCTTTGATGCTGGCGTCTTCGTAACGCGCCATCGAGCGGTCGTAGCGTTGGGCCTCGCGCTCCTCGGCGCCGAAATATTTCACCGTCTCGTAGTTGAGCAGCGAGTCGATCGCCTTCACATTGGCGTCGGTGTCGCTTTCGTTCATCTTGCGGCGGATGCCGATGCGCCATTCGGTGGCGCGATAGGTGTAGCTCATATAGACGGCGACGGTGGCAAGAATTGCCACCACGTAGCGCCAGTCGAAATGCCACATCAGCACAGCGAGGATAAGGGAGAGTTCGATGATGGTGGGCATAAGCTGGAGAATGACCATGCGCACGATGGTCTCGATGGCGTTGCGGCCGCGCTCGAGCACGCGGGTCAAGCCGCCGGTCTTGCGCTCGAGATGGAAGCGCAGCGAGAGATCGTGCATGTGCACGAAGGTGCGATAGGCGAGCCGGCGCACCGCGTGCATCGCCACCCGGGCGAAAATTCCGTCGCGAAATTGCGTCAGCGCCGCCATCAAAATACGCATGCCGCCGTAGGCAATGGTCATGGCGACCGGCGCGCTTACCGCCCACACCAGCCATTCCGACGCCAGCACCGGCGCGGTGCCGTGGCCGGCAAGCGCATCGGTTGCCCATTTGAAGGTGAAAGGAATCGAAACGGTGGCAAGCTTCGCCGCCAGCAGCAGCACCATGGCGCCGAGCACGCGCAGTTTCAGATCGGCGCGGTCGGACGGCCAGATGTAAGGCCACAGGTGCAGAATCGTCGACAAGAGCGCACCGCGATTCGCAGGGGCGTGCGGCTCGCTGTCGGATGTGCGGTGGTGGTGGTGATAACTCATTAAAAGCCCGGTCAATCGCGGCCTTCATATAGGCAGATTCTTGACCGTAATCACCCCGCGGCCCGGCCGCCTAACCATGGCGCACGCAATTTTTAGCTGCCACCTTGACGCTGCACCGACCGCGATGCACATGCAGGGGCATGAATCGGCCCGAAAAAATGAGCAAAATCCGGAAAATCTGCGTCTATTGCGGCTCCGGGCCGGGCACCGACCCGGCCTATGTCGAAGCCGCAAAGGCATTTGGCGCGATCCTCGCCAAGAACGGCATCGGCCTCGTCTATGGCGGCGGCACCGTCGGCATGATGGGTGAGATCGCCAACGCGGTGGAGGCTCACGGCGGGCAACTGACCGGAATCATCCCGGAATTCCTGATGGCCAAGGAGCATGCGCACCGCGGCGAGCACAATCTCGTCGTCACCCGCGACATGCATGAGCGCAAGCGCCGGATGTTCGAACTGGCGGACGCGTTTGTGGCGCTGCCCGGCGGCGTCGGCACGCTGGAAGAAATCGTCGAGCAGATGACCTGGGTGCAGCTCGGCCGCCACAAAAAGCCGGTGCTGCTCGCCAATATCGAGAATTTCTGGGCGCCGCTCTGCGCGCTGCTCGATCACATGAAGAAGCTGCAGTTCATTCGCGGCGGTCTTGAATTCGACCTGCTGGTCGCCGACAGCGTCGAGGACATTTTGCCGATGCTGCAAAAGGCCATAGAGGCTGTGCCTGAGTCCGCCAAGGCGATGACCGGCGCCGCCGTCGAACGGTTGTAGTTTTTACTTCTCAGAGATAAAAGTCACCGCCTCGATGCGGTTGCCATCCGGATCGCGGATAAAGGCGGCGTAGTATTTGTCGCTATAGTGCTTGCGAAAGCCCGGCGCGCCGTCGGAGGTGCCGCCGGCGGCGAGCGCAGCCGCATGGAAGGCATCGACCGCCGCCTGCTCGCGCGCGCGCAGGCAGATGTGCAGGCCGCTGTCGTCCGGCATGGGCGCCATGCCGCTGCGCTTGTTGAGCCAGAATTCCGGATAGTCCTTGCCGAAGCCGATTGCGGCGTCCGGCCATTCGCGCAGCTTCGTCATGCCGAGGCTGGCAAGCACCGGCTCGTAGAAGCGAACTGCACGGGCAAGATCGCGCACGGCGATGGAGACATGGTCGATCATGCCGGCGCCCCGGATTTCACCAGCTTGTAGATGATCGAATCCATCAGCGCCTGGAACGAGGCGTCGATGATATTGGGCGAGACGCCGATGGTGGTCCAGCGCTCGCCGTTTTCGTCCTCGCTCTCGATGAGCACGCGGGTCACCGCCTCGGTGCCGCCGTTGAGGATACGCACGCGGTAATCGGTGAGCGAGAGGCCGTCGATATATTTCTGGTATTTGCCGAGGTCCTTGCGCAGCGCCAGATCAAGCGCGTTGACCGGGCCGTTGCCTTCCGCCGCCGAGATCATGTTCTCGTCGCCAACCTTGACCTTCACCACCGCCATGGTGACGGTGACGCGCTCACCCTTGGCATTGTTGCGCTGCTCGACATTGATGTCGAATTGGGTGACGTCGAAATAATCCGGCACCGTGCCCAGCGTGCGCCGCGCCAAGAGCTCGAAGGAGGCATCCGCGGTCTCGTAGGCATAGCCGATGGTCTCGCGTTCCTTGACCAGCTCAAGCAGGCGCATGATGCGCGGATCGTCCTTGGCAACCTTGATGCCGATGCGCTCGAGCTCGGCAAGCACATTGGAGCGGCCGGCCTGCTCCGACACCAGCACCTTGCGCCGGTTGCCGACGCTCTCCGGCGCGATGTGCTCGTAGGTCGCCGGCTCCTTGGCAATCGCGGAGGCATGAATGCCGGCCTTGGTGGCGAAGGCGCTTTCGCCGACGTAAGGAGCGTTGCGGTTTGAGCCTCGGTTCAACCTCTCGTCCAGCATGTGCGAGGCCTGCGTCAGTTTTTTCAGTTGCGCGTCGGAAACGCCGATATCGAAGCGGTCGGAAAATTCCGGCTTGAGCTTCAGCGTCGGGATGATCGACACGAGATTGGCGTTGCCGCAGCGCTCGCCGAGGCCGTTGAGCGTGCCCTGGATCTGCCGGGCGCCGGCGCGCACGGCGGCGAGCGAATTGGCCACCGCCTGCTCGGTGTCGTTATGGGCGTGGATGCCGACGTGGTCGCCGGGGATCGTCTTCACCACCTCGCCGACGATGCGCTCCACCTCGTGCGGCAGCGTGCCGCCATTGGTGTCGCAGAGCACCACCCACCGGGCGCCTTCGTCATAGGCGGCCTTGGCACAGGCGAGCGCGTATTTGGGGTTCGCCTTGTAGCCGTCGAAGAAATGCTCGCAGTCGAGCAGCACTTCCCTGCCATTCTGCTTGGCGGCGCGCACGCTGTCGCGGATCGAGGCGATGTTTTCTGCTTCCGTCGTCTCCAGCGCCACGCGCACATGGTAATCCCAGGCCTTGGCGACGAAGCAGATGGCGTCGGCCTTCGCTTCAAGCAGCGCGGCGAGGCCGGGATCGTTGGAGGTCGAGCGGCCCGGCCGCCGCGTCATGCCGAAGGCCGTGAATTTGCTCTTGAGACCGCGGTCCCGGCCAAAAAATTCGCTGTCGGTCGGATTGGCGCCGGGATAGCCGCCTTCGACATAATCGATGCCGAGGTCATCGAGCATGCCGGCGATCGCCAGCTTGTCGGCCAGCGTGAAGTCGACGCCGTTGGTCTGCGCGCCGTCGCGCAATGTCGTATCGAAAAGATAGAGACGCTCTTTCATGGCCGCGAACTCGCTTCTTTGCCTCCCCCGCTTGCGGGGGAGGCCGACGCGCCAAAGCCCGAAGGGGGGTGGCGGGGCGGGAGGGGGCATTCTTTTCGCGACGTATCTCGAACAGCCCCCTCCCCAACCCTCCCCCGCAAGCGGGGGAGGGAGAAGAAGGCCGCGCCGTCGCGCAGCGTGGTGTCGAAAAGATAAAGCCGTTCGCGCGCCATCGCTTTCACCACAGGTAATAGTTCGCTGCCAGCGCGACCGCGACGACAAGCGCGATGACGCCGAGCACGATATGGTGACGCTGCAATTCCATCAGACCAGCCGAAAACCGACATAGAGCGCGAGCGCGATCGCCGCGGCGATCACCGCGAATTTGAGCACGATGTAGTAAAGCCAATGGCGCGGAAACGGCGTGTCGGGCTTTTTCATGCAGCGCCCCCTTTGGCGAGTTGCTTGCTCAGCGTCGTGTTGGCGAGCCATTCGTCGCCGACGGTAACGGTGTTGCGCTGCTCCGCGACATAGCCGTGCTTCTCGAAGAAGCCGCGGCTCGTGTCGCTGGCATCGACGGTGAGCCTAGCGGCGCCGCGGCCGCCGGCAAGTTTCTCCAGCGCGTCGATGAGCATGGCAGCGATGCCCTGCCCCGTGGCCGCCGGATGCACATAGAGCATGTCGATCTTGTCCTTGCCCTGGAGCGAAGCAAAGCCGACCGGCGAGCCCTCCATGGTGGCGACCAAGGTGAGCGCGGCCGCAAGCTTCTTGCCGAACGCTTTTTCATCGTCCGCGGCCGAGGCCCAGGCTTCCTGCTGGGCTTCGGTATAGTCCTCGGCGGTCAATTCCTCGATGCTGTCGCGGAAGATTTCGCGCAACAGGGCCACGTCCGCCGGCAGAAACGGCCGCAGCGCGAGCCTGAGATGCGCCTGCGCACTCATGACGCGCTCCGCGGCGGCCATACGGCGGTGTCGTGATCGGGGTGCTGGTAGCTCACGACCGACGCCTTGAAGGCTTCAGCTTTCGGCTCGGCGCCGTCCGGCCGCGTCGGCAGCGTGCAGATGCCGACATAGAATGGCTGCTTGTTGGCCGGATTGAGCTGGATCGTCGGGGCGACCACGCCCGGGTCGTCGAAGGCGCCGACGGCGAGTTCGACCGCCGTGCCGATGTCGAAGGTCAGCGGCGTGCCGCAATCGCCACAGAATCCACGCCTAGCCATGTTTGAGCTGACGAAGTGTTTCGGCGCACCACGCGTCCATTCGAGGTCGTGCGCGGTGACCAGCGCGCCGAAGAAGCCGCCGAAGGCCTTCTGGCACATGCGGCAATGGCAGATCGAGGAACGGCCGAAGCGCGAGGCGCGAAAGCGCACCGCGCCGCACTGGCAGCCGCCGGAGTGAAACGCGACGCTCATCGCGCGATCTCCCAGGTGGTGCCGTCTTTGCTGTCCTTGAGCACGACGCCTTTGGCGGCGAGCTCGTCGCGGATACGGTCGGATTCTTTGAAGTCTTTCTTGGCGCGGGCGACGTTTCGAGCTTCGATATATTTATTGATGACGGCTTTTTCATCGTCCGTCAGGCCGGGCTCACCAGCCATTATATGAAACAGGTCATGAAACCCAAGAGCCTGCAGCGAACTCGTCAAAGTCCGACCAGCAGCTCCATCACCTTTCTCCGCATTGCGATATGTTTGATGCAACCATGCAATAAGAGCAGGCGTATTGAGATCGTCAGCAAGAATATTTTGCCCTTCTTCGTGCAATGCCGCTTCTTTGTAGTTGGAAACCCAAACCCGCGCCCACGAGCGCAGAGTCTTGTCAGACTCATCGAGAGATTTAAACGTCCAATCAATTGGCGATCGGTAATGCGTCCGTAGCATCGCAAACCTAAGAACCTGGCCTGGCCACTTGCGGGCACCGAACTTTTCGGTGCCGAGCAATTCCCGGATGGTGACGAAATTCCCCGCCGACTTCGCCATCTTCTCGCCTTCGACCTGCAGGAAGCCGTTGTGCATCCAGTAATTAGCCATCACCTTGGTGTGGAAGGCGCAGCGCGATTGCGCGATCTCGTTCTCGTGGTGGGGAAAAACGAGATCGATGCCGCCGCCGTGGATGTCGAAGGTCTCGCCCAGCAGCGCCGCCGCCATCGCCGAGCACTCGATGTGCCAGCCAGGACGGCCGCGGCCCCACGGGCTGTCCCAGCCCGGCAGGTCTGGAGGCGACGGCTTCCACAGCACGAAATCCATCGGGTCTTTCTTGTACGGTGCGACCTCGACGCGCGCGCCGGCCATCATTTCGTCGAGCGAACGGTTTGATAATTTGCCGTAGTCCTTCATCGACGCGACGTGGAACAGCACGTGCCCCTCGGCGACATAGGCACAGCCGTTTTTCACAAGTCGTTCGATCAGCCGGATCATGTCCGTCGGCGCATCAGGCTTGGATACATAGTCGGTGGCGCGCGGCTCAACCGTCGGCTCAAGGCAGCCAAGCGCGGCGACGTCGGCCTTGAAATCCTTGTAGGTCTGTTGCGTCAGCTCGCGGATCGAAATGCCGCGCTCGGCCGCGCGCGCGTTGATCTTGTCGTCGACGTCGGTGACGTTGCGCACGTAAGTGACGCGGTCGGCGCCGTAGATGTGGCGCAGCAGACGGAACAGCACGTCAAAGACGATCACCGGCCGCGCATTGCCGATATGGGCGAAGTCGTAGACCGTCGGCCCGCACACATACATGCGCACGCGCGCGGGATCGATCGGGGTGAACACCCGTTTCTCCCGCGTCAGCGTATCGTAGAGCTTAAGCTCCAAGTTCTTCGCCGTCATGGCAAACACACCCGTCGGCCCCGCTGGCCGGGCGTCCTGCACTCTCGAACTGGAGAAAAGACGGCCGCAGCCAGCGTTGTGCGCTAGCGAATAATCTCGCGGCAAATGCCGCAGATATGGTTAAGGCCGCTCATCGGGCCGCACAATGATCAGTTGCGCGGCACCCGTCAAGGCCGGTGCGGCGCGCAGAAAAGCAGCATCCGCAGGGTTAATCGGCCTTTAACGGTTCTGCTCCCATGGTCTCGCCGACGACGCCAATGCGCGCGTGGACAGATCATGCGTCTCTTTCTCGCCAGCCTCGCCGCCCTGTTGTGCTTTGTCGCCGCCGCGCATGCCGACTGGCGCATGTACATCATCGCCAACAACTCGGACGATTACGGCATCGACCGCTGCCTCGCCAACCACGAAAAATGCGGGGTGATCGCCGCCAACGCCTATTGCAAGTCGCACGACTACGCCCAGGCGGACTCGTTTCGCAAGGTTGGCCGCGATGAGATTACCGGTGCCGTTCCCGACGCCGACTCGGCCGCCTGCCGCGGCGGCAAGTGTTCGATCGTCGCCATCATCTGCACGCGCTAGGAATTCCGTCTCCTTCCCGCCCACATCTTTCGGTTGTACGCGGTCTTTTTGACGTGGCCGGCGACCCTTCGGCGCTGCCGGCACGGGATGTTTATTAGAATTGTTCTAATTCGGTTGCATGGCCTCGCGACTTCGGCCAAAGTTCGCGTGATACGCGAAGGCCGGTGCGGGGGCATGCGCCGGCGCGAAGAACGCGGCAGCCGGGTGATGAGCCACAAGAGTGCTGAAAGCGCGCCACCTGCCGGGGCGAGTGGCGACGCGACGACGCTGAAGCTGGAAGAGTTCCTGCCCTATCGGCTTAATGTCTGCGCCACGCTGGTGTCGCAGGCGCTGTCGCGCGTTTACAGCGAACGCTACCAGATCAACGTTCCGGAATGGCGCGTGCTGGTCACCCTCGGCCAATTTGGCGTGATGACCGGCAAGGCGATCGGCATGCACAGCCACATGCACAAGACCAAGGTGTCGCGCGCGGTGGCGCTGCTCGAGCAGCGCAGACTGGTGGCGCGGCGCGCCAACCGCGACGATCTGCGCGAATTCTTTCTCTCGCTCACGCCCGCCGGCGACGCCATCTACCGCGAAGCCGCGCCGATCGCGCTCGACTTCGCCCGCGAGCTCATGGCGACCGTCAATCCAGCCGACCGCGCCGCGTTTGAGCGGGCGCTGCAGCGGCTGACCGAGCGCTCGGCGCAATTGACCGCCGGCCGCGCCAAGGGTCCCGAGCGCGCTTAAGCGGCGCGTGATCCGGCCCGACCTTCTTTCGCCCACAGGTTCGGGCTTGGTGAAGGCGGTAAACCGGTTCTCACTTTTCCGGATCATGCGTTAGATTGCCGGCACAAAGCCACGCCGACAGGGGACGCGTTCCGTGAAGCTTTATTCCTATTTCCGTTCATCCGCCGCCTATCGCGTGCGCATCGCGCTCAATCTCAAGGGCCTGCCCTATGAGATGGTGCCGGTCCATCTCACCAAGGACGGCGGCCAGCAACGCAAGCCAGACTTCGTCGCCATCAACCCGCAGATGCGGGTGCCGGCGCTGGCGCTGTCGAGCGGCGAAGTGATCACGCAATCGCTGGCGATCATCGAGTATCTCGACGAAACCAATCCGGAGCCGCCACTGCTGCCGGCCGACGCGCTTGAGCGCGCCAAGGTGCGCAGCGTCGCACAACTCATCGCCTGCGACATTCATCCGCTCAACAATCTGGTGGCGTTGCAATACATCAAGCGGCAGCTCAAACACGAACAGCCTGAGATCGACGCCTGGTACCACCACTGGGTGCTGCAAGGCTTCACCGCGCTCGAGGCCATGCTCGAGCCCGGCCCCTATGCCTGCGGCGCGCGGGTGACGCTCGCCGATCTCTGCCTGGTGCCGCAGGTGTTCAATGCGCGCCGGCTGAAGGTTCCGCTCGAGGCCTTTCCGAAAATCGCCGCCGTCGATGCCGCCTGCCTGAAATTGCCGGCCTTTGACAAGGCGCGTCCGGAAAACCAGCCGGACGCCGAGTGACACGGGTGATATCCGCCTGCTAAGAGCGGGCGTCTTTTCCGCCCTCCGCGCATCAGCGAAACGTCAAAAGTGGCCATTAACAAGCTCGCCCGCGTCGTCTTCTGGATGATCGGCGCACTGTTGTCGTTTTCGGCGATGGCGGTGTCAATTCGCGAATTGTCGCGCAGCGGGCTGACGATTTTCGAGATTCTCGCCATCCGCAGCGGCGTCGCGCTTCTCGTGCTGCTGCTGCTGCTGATCGCGCGGCCCGATTTGCGCACCTACACGCTGCCGCGGCGCATGAAACTCAATCTGCTGCGCAATATCATACATTACGTCTCGCAATATGCCTGGGCCGTGGCGCTGACCATGCTGCCGCTGGCGACCGTGTTCTCGCTCGAATTCACCATGCCGGCGTGGACCGCCTTGCTTGCGGTCTGGTATCTGCAGGAACGGATGACCGCAAGCCGGCTCGGCGTCGTCGTGCTTGGCCTCGCCGGCGTATTGGTGATTCTGCGGCCCGGTATTGCCGGTTTCAATCCGGCGGTAATTTTGGTGCTGCTCGCGGCCTTCGGCTACGCCATTACCATGATCACCACCAAGAAGCTGACCATGACCGAGACGACATTCGGTATCGTGTTCTGGATGGCGATAATTCAGCTGCCGCTGTCGCTTGCAGGCAGCGATCCGATGGTGTTTTTCCGCCTGCACGCTTCGCAACTGCTTCCGACGCTCGGCGTCGGCATTGGCGGGCTTACGTCTCATTATTGCCTTAGTAACGCCTTTCGTTCCGGCGATGCTACGCTTGTGGTTCCGCTCGATTTCATGCGCATTCCGCTGATCGCGGTGGTGGGATGGGCCTTCTATGGTGAAAAGCTCGACATCTTCGTGCTGTTCGGAGCCATGATCATTGTTTCCGGCGTGCTGTGGAATCTGCGGGCGGAAACCGCAAAGGCGCATTGACGAGAAGGCTCGCGCCGCCCCCCTCGAGACGCTAAAGTGCCGGCCATGAGATTTTTACTGTTCGCCTCCGCCGCGGTGCTGCTCGCGTCAAACGCCGTGGCGCAGACGCAGGCGCCGAATCCGAACTGCCAGCGGCTGGAGGCGCAACTCGCCAATGTCGACCGCGGCACCGCGGATCCGACGCGTGCCGATCAGATCCGCCGCGCCGAGGATGCGCTCAACCGCCAGCAATTCGAACTCGACAAGAACGTCGCGCAGGCGCGCCGCATGGGCTGCCAAAACAGCGGCTTCTTTTCCATTTTCACCATCACGCCGCCGCAATGCGGCGGCCTCAATCAGCAAATCGATCAGCAGCGGGCGGCGATTGAAACCACGCGGCACAGCCTCGAGCAGCTCAATGGCGGCACCACCGAGCGCGCCGAGGCGCGGCGGTCGTTGCTGATTGCGCTTGCCGACAATGGCTGCGGCCCGCAATACCGGCAGGCCGCGCTCGCCGGGCAGCAGGGCGGCTTCTTCGACCGGCTGTTCGGGAACAATAGTGGCCCATTTGCCCCGTCCGGCCCGTCTGGCCCGATCGGCGACACCTTTCGTACCGTCTGCGTGCGCAGCTGCGACGGCTACTATTTCCCGATTTCGTTTTCGACGACGCAGGACCATTTCCGCGACGACGAGGCGACATGCCAGCGCATGTGCCCGGCGGCAGAGGCGCAACTCTACACCTACCACAATCCCGGCGAGGATGTGTCGCAGGCGGTCTCGCTCAACGGCCGCCTCTACACCGAATTGCCGGCCGCCTTCCAGTATCGAAAAGCGCTCTCGCCCGCCTGCAGTTGCCGGCGCCCCGGCGAAAGCTGGGCCGACGCACTCAAAACCAACGGCCCCGACGATACGATTGCGCCGGGCGACGTGATTGTCACCGAACAGAGCGCCAAGCAGTTGTCGCAGCCGCGCGTGGGCGCCGACGGCAAACCGGTCAAGCCGGGCGCGAAACCTGCGGAAGGAAGTGAATCGGCACTGGTGCAGGCCCCCGGCGCGGCCGACCCTAAAAAGCGCAGCGTGCGCACTGTCGGCCCGACATTCCTGCCGGTTCGCTGACGCCACGCTTTTCGGAATCTTGCGCTATCAGAAGTCGAAGGCTTCGCTTTTCGCCGGCTTGCCGCTGACCAGCGAGGCATCCGGCGCGGCCAACGGTGTGCCCGGATCGCGGAAGCGGTTGGTGATCGGATAGCGGCGATCGCGGCCAAAATTCTTCAGCGTCACTTTGACGCCCGGCGCCGCCTGGCGGCGCTTGTATTCGGCAATGTTGAGCATGCGCTCGACGCGCACGACCGTCGCCTGGTCGAAGCCGGCGGCGACAATCGCCGAGATCGGTTCCTCGTGCTCGACCAGCCGCTCCAGGATCGGATCGAGCACGGCATAGGGCGGCAGCGAATCCTCGTCCTTCTGGTTCTCGCGCAATTCGGCGGTCGGCGGGCGGGTGAGAATGTTTTCGGGAATCACCGGGCCAATCGGGCCCATGGCGCCATCTGGTTTCCAGGTGTTGCGCAGCCGCGACAGACGGAACACTTCCGTCTTGTAGAGATCCTTGATCGGGATTGAAGCCGCCGTTCATGTCGCCGTAAAGCGTCGCGTAGCCGACCGACATTTCCGACTTGTTGCCGGTGGTCACTACCATGAGATTGAACTTGTTGGACAACGCCATCAGCATCGTGCCGCGCGCGCGCGCCTGCAGATTTTCCTCGGTGACATCGCGCGGCACGCCGCTGAAGGCCGGCTGCAGCGCCGCTTCGAGCCCTTCCACCGCCCGCGCGATCGGCAAGGCTTGATAGCGCACGCCGAGCGCCTTGGCGCAGGCAGCAGCGTCGTCGAGTGATTCCTGCGAGGTGAATTTATAGGGCAGCATCATGCAGCGCACGCGATCATGGCCAATTGCGTCGACCGCCATCACCGCGCAGAGCGCCGAATCGACGCCGCCGGACAGCCCGATGACCACGCCGGGGAATCCATTCTTGTCGACGTAGTCGCGCAGGCCGAGCACGCAGGCGGCATAGTCGGCGCGGTCGGCTTCGACCGCGGCAACCTTCGGCCCGTCCTCGCAGCGCCAGGTCGAGCCGCGCCGCTGCCAATGCGTCGTGACCACGGCCTCCTGAAACGCGGCGAGCTGGAAGGCGAGCGAGCAGTCGGCGTGCAGGCCGAAGGAGACGCCGTCGAACACGAGCTCATCCTGCGCGCCGACCTGATTGACATAGACCGTCGGCAGGCCTTGCTCGGTGATGCGGGCAATCGCGATGTTGAGCCGCACATCGCCTTTTTGCCGCCAATAGGGCGAGCCGTTGGGCACCACCAGGAGCTCGGCGCCGGTCTCGGCGAGGCATTCGACGACTTCCGTTCCCCAGATGTCTTCGCAGATCGGCAATCCGAGCCGCACGCCGCGGAAACTCACCGGACCCGGCATCGGCCCCGGCGCGAACACCCGCTTCTCATCGAACACGCCGTAGTTCGGCAGATCGACCTTGAAACGCAGTGCCGTGATCGCGCCGCCATCAAGCAGCGCCACGGCATTGTAGAGCTTGCCGGCTTCGAGCCAGGGCGTGCCGAGCAGCAAGGCCGGACCGGGCGTCGCGGTCTCGCGGGCGAGCGCCTCGACCGCCGCGCGGCAGGCGGCCTGGAACGCCGGCTTGAGCACGAGATCCTCGGGCGGATAGCCGGCGATGAACAGTTCCGGAAAAACAACAAGATCGGCGCCTTGCGCGGCGGCCAACGCGCGCGCTTTGCGCACTTTCTCGGCATTGCCGGCGACATCGCCGACCGTCGAGTTGAGCTGCGCGACGGCGATAGCCAATTTATCGGTGGGTCTCGCGCTCATGGTGCTGATCTAACGCCTCGCAGTCCCAGGCGGCAATCCGCGCCGTGGCATGGCTGGCAGGCTCAAAGCCCGGCCACGGCCGGCATCGGCTGGGCGCGGCCGGCGCGCTCCTTCTTGAGCAGTTCGGCGAGCAAGAAAGCAAGATCGATCGCCTGCTCGGCATTGAGCCGCGGATCGCAGACCGTATGATAGCGGTCGTTGAGATCCGCATCGGAAATCGCCCGCGCGCCGCCGGTACATTCGGTGACGTTCTGCCCGGTCATTTCCAGATGCACGCCGCCGGCATAGGTTCCCTCGGCAGCATGCACATCGAAAAAGCCGCGGACTTCTTTCAGGATCAGATCAAACGGCCGGGTCTTGTAACCGGTCGCCGAGGTGATGGTGTTGCCGTGCATCGGATCGCACGACCACAGCACGACTTTTCCCTCGCGCTTGACCGCACGAATGAGCGCCGGCAGATGCTCGCCGACTTTTTCGGCGCCGAAGCGGCCGATCAAAGTGAGGCGGCCGGCTTCGTTGTCCGGATTGAGGATGTCGATCAGGCGCAGCAGATCGTCGGGCTTCAGCGACGGTCCGCATTTGAGCCCGATCGGATTCTTGATGCCGCGTGCATATTCGATGTGCGCGTGATCGGATTGGCGCGTGCGGTCGCCGATCCACAGCATGTGGCCGGAGGTGGCGTACCAGTCGCCGGTCGTCGAATCGACCCGGGTGAAGGCCTGCTCGTAGCCGAGCAGCAGCGCTTCGTGGCTGGTGTAGAAATCGGTGGTGCCCAGCGCGGAATCGACGGCGAAAGTCAGGCCGCAGGCGCGCATGAAATCGAGCGCTCCGGACACGCGGTCGGCCAGATCGCTATAGGCCTTCGACTGCGGCGAGCCGGAAACCGACTGCAGCATCCACTGGTGTACGTTCTCGACGCTGGCATAGCCGCCTTTGGCGAAGGCGCGCAGCAGGTTCAGCGTCGCCGCCGACTGCCGATAGGCCTCGACCTGCCGGCGCGGATCGGGACGGCGCGCCTACCTCGGTGAAGGCGATGTCGTTGACGATGTCGCCGCGGTAGCTCGGCAATTCCTTGCCGTCGCGTTTTTCGGTCGGCGAGGACCGCGGCTTGGCGAACTGGCCGGCGATGCGGCCGACTTTAACGACCGGCAGCGCGCCGGCGTAAGTGAGCACGATCGCCATCTGCAGGAAGACGCGGAAAAAATCGCGGATATTATTGGCGCCGTGTTCGGCGAAGCTTTCCGCGCAGTCGCCGCCTTGCAGCAGGAAAGCCTGGCCATTGGCGGCGCGGGCGAGCGAGCGCTTCAGGCTGCGCGCCTCGCCGGCAAAGACCAGCGGCGGGAAGGTCGCCAGTTGCGTCTCCACGTCGGCCAGCGCCGGCCGGTCCGGATATTCCGGCACCTGCTGGATCGGCTTCCTGCGCCAGCTATCGGGCGTCCAACGTTCGGACATAGCAAAAACGCTCCAAAACTCGCGGGCGTTATACACCCGCGCCGCCAAAAGATGCCAGAACTTCGGAAATATGCCGTTAGCGCGCCTATTCGGCCGCCGCGCGCGTATAGCTCATGGCTTTTTCGCGCATGGTCACGAGCTCCTCGGCGACCGTCGGATGCACCGCCATGGTCGCGTCGAAGTCGGCCTTGGTGGCGCCCATTTTCACCGCGATGCCGACCACCTGAATCAGATCGCCGGCATCGGGGCCGACGATGTGGCAGCCGACGACCTGTTGCGTCATGCCGTCCACCACCAGCTTCATGAACACGCGGGTGTCGCGGCCGGCAAGCGTCATCTTCATCGGCCGGAAGCTGGTCTTGTAGATATCGACCTTGGCGAGGCGGTCGCGGGCCTGCGCCTCGGTCAGGCCGACAACGCCGACTTCCGGCTCGGAGAACACCGCGGTCGGCACGTTCGCGTGATCGACCGGCGTCGGCATGCCACCGAAGACCGTATCGGCGAAAGCGTGCCCCTCGCGGATGGCGACCGGCGTGAGGTTGACGCGGTTGGTGACGTCGCCGACGGCATAGATATTCGCCACCGTCGTCTTCGAGTAAGCGTCGACGGCGACGCCGCCGGTCTCGCCAAGCCTGACGCCCACCGCCTCGAGGCCAAGTCCATGCACGTTAGGCTTACGGCCCGTGGCGAACATCACCAGGTCGGCCATGACCTGTTCATTGTCGGACAGTTCGACGTCGTAGCCGTGTTCGACCTTCTCAATCGCCGCGACGGTCTGCCTGGTGATGATCTTGATGCCGCGGCGCACCATCTCGCCATGCAGATGCTCGCGCACATCATCGTCGAAGCCGCGCAGGATATTCTCGCCGCGATAGACCAGCGTCACCTCGGAGCCGAGCCCGTTGAAGATGCCGGCGAACTCCACCGCGATATAGCCGCCGCCCTGGATCAGGATGCGCTTGGGCAATTCGCGAAGATGAAACGCTTCGTTCGAGGAAATGACGTGCTCAAGCCCGGCAATGCGCGCGCCGTGGTATGGCGCGGCGCCGGTGGCAATCAAAATCGTCTCCGCACGCACGCGCGCACCAGTCGCCAGGCGCACGGTGTGGGCGTCTTCGAGCATCGCGCGGCTCTTGACCAGCGCCACCTTGTAGCGCTCGAGCGTCGTCGTGTAGGCGGCTTCGAGCCGCGCGATCTCGCGATCCTTGTTGGCGATCAGCGTCGGCCAATGAAAGGTCGGCTCCGCCACGCTCCAGCCATAGCCTGCTGCGTCTTCAAAATCGTCGGCAAAGCGCGCGGCATAGACCAGGAGCTTTTTCGGCACGCAGCCGCGGATGACGCAGGTGCCGCCGACGCGATATTCCTCGGCGATCATCACCCGGGCGCCGTGGTTTGCGGCAATCCGCGCCGCACGCACGCCGCCCGATCCGGCCCCAATGACAAAAAGGTCGACGTCGTGGTCTGCCATCGGCGGCTACCGTATTCGCCAGGCGCCGATCAAAGATTGTGGCCCCGCTTTTTCAGTTCCGCGCGCATCTTGGCGATAACTTCGTCGGACAGCTTGTTGGCCCAGCTCTGCGCGAACTTCATGCTTGAATCGACGACCTGCGGCTGCCGCTCAAGCAGCTTCTTGCCGACGGGCGATTGGTAAAAGGCGAGGATGGCCTTGAGCTCATCATCGGTGAAACTGGACGCATAAAGCGTTGCCACCTCGTTGGTCAGCTCGACACTGCGTGGCGCCAATTCGGTACGCATTTGGCCGGCGATTTCGTTGAGATCCTTGGCGAGGCCGGGGTCCTGCTGCAGGAGCAAAAGCTTTGCCTGCTCGACCACGCCGGAGATCAGCGGGTTGAACAGCGCCATCGCGCCCGTGGTTGCGACCAGTTGCTTGGCAGTCGCCGTCGCCGCCGCCGAAGGCTGCTGGCTCTGCGCAGGCGGCGCCGCTACGACCAGCGCGGCAGCGATAGCCGCCAACCGGACGGCATGTTTTATGGTGCGAATGACGCTCATAAGTTGCTCCAGTTCGCTCGAAGAATCTAAGGCCGCTCAACGACGGTCACCCCGTCCGGGCCGGCCAGGATCACGGTCTGGGCAAGCCCGATAAACAGGCCGTGCTCCATGACACCCGGAATGCCCGATAGCGCATGCGCTATTGCCGCGGGGTCGTCAATCTTGCCGAGTCCGGCGTCGATGATCCAGTGGCCGCCATCCGTGACGAAAGGATGGCCATCCCGGCCTTGCCGCAGCGTCAAAGGGCCACCTTGCTGGATTGCCGCGATGGCCCTCTCGATCGCCCGACGGGTCGCGCCCAGGCCGAACGGCGCAACCTCGATCGGCAGCGGAAAGTGCCCAAGCTTGGGCACCCATTTGCTGCGGTCGGCGATCACGACCATGCGCGCGGACGCAGCGGCAACGATCTTTTCACGCAGCAACGCGCCACCGCCGCCTTTGATCAGGTTCAGGTCGGGGGCGATTTCGTCGGCACCGTCAACCGTGAGGTCGAGCTCGGGCGTTTCGTCGAGCGTGGTGAGCGGAATCCCGTAGCGCTCGGCATCGGCACGCGTGGCTTGCGAGGTCGGCACCGCGACGATGGTAAGCCCCGCGCGCACGCGCTCGCCGATCAGCTCGACGAAATATTTGGCGGTCGAGCCGGTACCAAGGCCAAGCCGCATGCCCGGGCGCACGAATTCGACGGCGCGTGCGGCGGCCGCGCGTTTCTGGGCTTCGGCGTTCATCGTGGTTCGGGGTGTCGTAAGTTGGCTTGACCCACAGCGCCGCTTATCTAGCCCCGTTCGCCCGCCGTGGGTAGCCGAAAATTGGCGTCGAGCGCCGCCAGCCTTGCATCACGGGCCGCCGGAGGCTAGCGATCCGGCCATGACAGCCCGAACAATCGTTTTCGACCTCGACGGCACCTTGGTCGATACCGCGCCCGATCTCATCGACACACTCAATGTGGTATTCGCGCGCGAGGGTCTGCCTCCGGTCGATTTTGCGACGGCGCGTAATCTGATCGGCGGCGGCGCCCGCATGATGATCGCACGCGGCATCGAAGCCGATGGCCGCGTGCTGGCCGCGGCGGACGTCGACCGTCTGTTCGCTGAATTCATCGCCTATTACACCGACCACATCGCCGATCGCTCACGGCCATTTCCGGGTGCGATCGATGCACTCGATGCGCTCGCCGATCGGGGCTATCGCTTCGCCGTCTGCACCAACAAACTGGAGCGGCTATCGGTACTGCTGTTGCAGAAACTCGGGCTGTCGGAGCGCTTCGCCGCAATCTGCGGGCAGGACACGTTTGGTATGCAGAAGCCCAACCCCGATATCCTGCGCCGCACCGTCGCCGCTGCCGGCGGAGAAATCCGGCGCGCCATCATGATCGGCGATTCGCTGACCGATATCCGCACCGCACGCGCAGCCGACGTCCCGGCGATCGCCGTCGACTTCGGCTATAGCGACAAACCAGTGTCGGAGTTCGCACCCGACCATGTCATCGGACACTATTCGCAACTGCCCGCCATCATCGCGACGATTTTGCCCAACAAATAAGGTGGGCAGTAAACAAACATGGTTAACGTGGTAAGGTTAACGGCGGGCCACCCGTTGCGTCCGTTAACCCTCCTTCGGTATTCTGGAAATTGTATCTTGGGGATGGGTGGCGCCTCGCCGCTCAACTGGGGACGAGACGCAATAATGTACCGAGTCATTGTGATCATAGGCGGGGCGCTCACCCTCGCCGCCTGTTCATCGACGCCGGATTGGCTGAGTGCTTTCAAGCCGACGCCGGTTCTCGATACGGTGCGTTTCGAATCCACGCCTCCCGGTGCCGACGCCAAAACCTCCAACGGACAAAGCTGCCGCACGCCGTGCGCGCTTGCGCTGCCGACCGATGCGCCGCTCTCGGTCACGTTCACGCTCAACGGCTACCTGCCCGACACGGAAACGCTTGACCCGGTCAACATCACCGGCAGCCCGACGTCGATGCAGCCCAATCCGGTCGTGGCCGAGCTTGAGCCGGCGCCGCCGCCGCCCAAACCGATGAAGCCGGTGCGCAAGCCGGCACCGAAGAAGAAAACAACCGCCAAGCCGGCTGCTGCCAAACCAGTTGCGGCGAAGCCCGCGCCCACACCGGTAATGGCTGCGCCAGCGCAATCGCCGGCGGCCTCGCCGTGGCCGGCACCGCCTCCGCCGCCGGCGCAGCCACGCTGATCGAGCGGCAAATCGAGGCGTTCATCCCTCGTTTCCGAGCTTAAGCTGCTGACGTGGTGCACGCACGCGGGCGCAAGCCTTGCTGGACGCTATGGTCATTCTCGGCCACAATTCCCATATTGGGCGTGGACGACGCCGCGTCGCAAAGCGATGGAACCATGGCTGCGAGCACCGAGTCAGTCATCGATATTGATCGCGCCGGCATGACGCCGCGCGCGCTGATCGATCCGTTCGAGCGCGCCATCACCTATCTGCGCGTCTCGGTGACCGATCGTTGCGATTTCCGCTGCGTCTACTGCATGGCAGAGAACATGGCGTTCCTGCCGAAAGCCGACCTCTTGAGCCTGGAAGAGCTCGACCGGCTGTGCAGTGCCTTTATCGCCAAGGGCGTGAGCAAGCTGCGGTTGACCGGCGGCGAACCTTTGGTGCGGCGCGGCATCATGACGCTGGTCTCTTCGCTGTCGCGCCACCGCGCAAGCGGCGCGCTCCAGGAGCTGACGCTGACGACCAACGGCTCGCAATTGGCCAAGTATGCGGCCGAGCTCAAGGCCTGCGGCGTCGAGCGCATCAATGTCTCGCTCGACACGCTCGACCCCGACAAATTCCGCGCCATAACCCGCTGGGGCGACCTCGGCAAAGTGCTCGGCGGCATCGATGCAGCGCAAGCGGCCGGCCTGCGCGTCAAGATCAATGCGGTCGCGCTCAAGGGCGTGAATGAAGACGAAATCGCCGGACTCATCGAATGGGCGCACGGCCGCGACATGGGCCTGACGGTAATCGAGGTGATGCCGCTCGGCGATATCGGAGAAGAGCGCCTGGCGCAGTATCTGCCGCTGTCGATGGTGCGCGCCCGGCTCGCCGAGCGTTACACGCTCGAGGATATCGATTACCGTACCGGCGGCCCTGCCCGCTATGTGCGCGTTAAGGAAACCGGCGGGCGGCTCGGCTTCATCACGCCGATGACGCATAATTTCTGCGAGAGCTGCAATCGCGTGCGGCTGACCTGCACCGGCACGCTTTATATGTGCCTGGGACAGAACGACGCCGCCGATCTGCGCAAGCCGCTGCGGGCTTCGGACAGCAATGACCTCGTCGATGCGGCAATCGATGAGGCGATCACCCGCAAACCGCGCGGCCACGACTTCGTGATCGATCGCAGGCACCGGCGGCCGGCACTGTCACGCCATATGAGCGTAACCGGCGGCTGAGCGACGGCCCGCGCGACACGATCCGTGATTGCCGCAATTTTGAGCTTTGCCACGGCCGGTTCCCGTCGCGATTTGAGCCTAATTCGCCCGGCCTGACGGCTGCTCGATATTCGCCATTGACGGCTGACGGTTGCATCGGATTAAAGTGCTGAGCTTGGTCTCTTGGCCAAGTCGTGGGGCGTAAAAGAAAAATAAAGCCGCTGGCCGAAACGGCGCGGCAGAGGGGAAACTGAGTGGGCGCACTCGACGCATTGCTCAAATCATTGCTGCCGGCGACGCGCCTCGTCGATTCCGCCACCATTTGGATCGGTAAGCGTCTGGCGTGGCTCATTATCGCCGCCGTCGTGGTATCGGCGGCCAATGCCACCGTGCGCAAGCTCTTCGATACCTCGTCGAATTCCTGGCTTGAGCTGCAGTGGGTGTTGTTCAGCATTGTATTTCTGCTGTGCTCGCCATGGACGCTGCTCGCTAACGAACACATCCGCATCGATATCGTGAACCAGCTGCTGCCCAAGCGCGTGCGCGACAGTATCGATGTAATCGGTCACGTGTTTTTCCTGCTGCCGCTGACCATTGTCATGATCATCACCGGGGTTCCCTTCTTCCTCGTCTCTTATGGTCAGAACGAGCAGTCCTTGAATGCCGGCGGTTTGCCGCAATGGCCATCCAAGGGCCTCATCATGATCGCGTTTGCTTTTCTGCTCATTCAGGGCCTTTCCGAACTCGTCAAGCGCATCGCCGTCATGCGTGACCTTATCCCGGATCCGCACGCGAGACAAAAGAGCTCGCTCGAAATGGAAGCTGAGGAACTCATCAGCGCGATGGACAAGCATTAGGCGGGGTACGGGGTCATCTATGGAAGCATTCTTCATCGCAAACATGGCTCCGATTATGTTCGGATCCTTGGTGGTGATCCTGCTGCTCGGTTATCCGGCGGCGTTTTCGCTCGGCGCCATCGGATTGATTTACGGCCTCATCGGCATCGAACTCGGCCAGTTTCAACCCGACTTCCTGCAGGCTCTGCCCGACCGCATTTACGGCGTGATGAGCAACGACACATTGCTCGCGATTCCGTTCTTTACCTTCATGGGACTTGGTGCTGGAACGCTCCGGCATGGCCGAAGATCTGCTCGACACCATCGGGCAATTATTCGGCACCCTGCGCGGCGGGCTTGCCTATGCAGTTGTGTTCGTCGGCGCGCTGCTCGCCGCGACCACCGGCGTGGTTGCGGCGTCCGTCATTTCGATGGGCTTGATCTCGCTGCCGATCATGTTGCGCTACGGTTATGACCGGCGGCTCGCCAGCGGCGTGATCGCCGCCTCCGGCACTTTGGCTCAGATCATCCCGCCATCGCTCGTGCTGATCGTCATGGCCGACCAGCTCGGCAAGTCGGTTGGTGACATGTACGAAGGCGCGTTCATCCCAGGCCTTGTGCTTGCGGCGCTTTATGCGTCTTACGTTTTCATGGTGACGCTGGTCTTTCCAAAAGCAGCTCCCGGCCTGCCTCAGGAAGCCGTCGGGTTCCGCGAAGAAGGCGGCAAGCGCGGTGTCTGGCAACTGGGCATTCTCGTCTTGTTTTCGGCGGTTGTCGGTTATTACGTCATGGAGGGGACCGGCGTTAAGGCGGGCGCCGATTTCGTCGTGCTGACGATGGGCGTGTCCATTTCGGCCGCTTTTCTTTGCGTCGTGCTCAACCGATACTTCGGGCCGCGGCTTTTATATGTGACGGCCATTCTCACCGCCGTGTTGGCCGCCGGCTGGTACTTGTTAGGTTCCACCGGCCACGAGAACTGGGCACTGTTGTCGATCACGCTTTGCGCGGGCGGCGTCTACGCGCTGGGCTCGGCACTGATCGAGCGCGCGACCGGCTTTCGCCTCATCACGAACCTCGCCGAGCAGACCATCTTCGTCATGGTACCGCCACTCGCCCTGATATTCCTGGTGCTCGGCACCATTTTTATCGGCGTTGCCACTCCGACCGAGGGTGGCGCCATGGGCGCAAGCGGAGCGCTGTTGTTGGGCGCCGCCAAGCGCCGACTGAGCTGGGATCTGATCAGGCAGGCGACCGAATCGACGGCCAAGCTTTCAGCCTTTGTGGTGTTCATTCTGGTCGGCGCGCGCGTGTTCTCGCTTACGTTCTATGGCGTGAGTGGACACATCTGGGTCGAGAACCTTCTAACATCGCTGCCTGGCGGGCAGATTGGATTTCTTGTCTTCGTCAACGCGTTTGTCTTTGTGCTTGCCTTCTTCCTCGACTTCTTCGAGCTTGCCTTCATTGTCATTCCATTGCTCGGACCCGCGGCCGAGCATCTCGGGATCGATCTGATCTGGTTCGGCGTCATCCTCGGCGTGAATATGCAGACCTCGTTCATGCATCCGCCGTTCGGTTTCGCGCTGTTCTATCTGCGCTCGGTCGCGCCCAAAGAGAATTATGTGGATCGCATCAGCGGCAAACGCATGGAGCCGGTGACGACCGGTCAAATCTATTGGGGCGCGATGCCGTTCGTCGTTATTCAGGTGATCATGGTGTTGCTGGTTATCTTCTTCCCGGCCATGGTGATGCATTACAAGGGCGCATTGTCGACGGTCGATCCGAACAAGGTCAAAATCGAGCTTCCGCAAATCGATTTGCCGCCGGAACTGAACTTCAACGCGGCCCCGAAATAAAACTGCCTTGCGCGCAAGAAAAAAGGCCCGGAGCCGAAGCTCCGGGGCTTTTCCATGTTTAGCAGTCGCCGATCAGCTCAGCTTGCGGATCATGAATGAGTTGTAGTTGAGCTCGGCCACCCGGAACCACGGATAGGCCGCGCCCTGGAAGGCTTCCATAGACTCCTTGACCTTCCTGAAGCTCTCGTTGGTCTTGGCGATCTCGGCATGCAGCTCCTGCGCCGTTTTCCAGCAGGCTTCCATGATCGCCGGCGAGAACGCGTGCAGCTTCGTGCCGTTCGCGATGAGACGCTTAAGCGCCGGCGGATTGACCTCGTCGTACTTGGCGATCATCCACTGGTTGGCGTAAGCGGCCGACTGCTTGAGAATGGCTTGGTAATTCTTCGGCAGCGAGTTCCATTTGTCGATGTTGATGAAGGCGCCGATCATCGAGCCGCCTTCCCACCAACCTGGCGTATAGTAGTTCTTCGCCACCTTGTAGAAGCCGAGTTTTTCGTCGTCGTAAGGGCCGACCCATTCGGCGGCGTCGATCACACCCTTTTCAAGCGCCGGATAGATGTCCGGAGCGCCAAGCAATTGCGGCACCCCGCCAAGCTTCTGGATGACGCGGCCGGGGAAACCGCCGATGCGGAATTTGAGGCCCTTGAGATCGTCGACGGTGTTGATCTCCTTGCGGAACCAACCACCCATCTGACAGCCGGTGTTGCCGGCGAGCAGCATCATGACGTTGTACTTCTTGTAGAACTCGTTGAGCACGTCACCGCCGCCGCCGGTGGTGAACCAACCCTGATTGAGGCGCTGGTTCGGGCCGAACGCGACGGACGTGCCGTAGGCGAAAGTCGGGTCTTTGCCGAAGTAATAATACGAAGCAGTGTGTGCGATCTCGACCGTCGCATTCGATGCGGCATCGAGGGCTTGCAGCGCGGGGACGACTTCGCCGGCCGCAAAGGTCTGAATCTGGAACTTGCCGTCGGTTGCCTCGCCGACCGCCTTGGCAAACACGTCGGCGCCGCCGAACAACGTGTCGAGCGACTTCGGCCAACTGGCCGTCAAGCGCCACTTCACTTCCGGCATCGACTGCGCGATGGCCGGCGCCGCAACCGCCGACGCGGCCAAGCCGACGCCGGCTGTTTTGAGAAATTGACGACGTTTCATCCTGTTTCCTCCCTTTTTAAGTCTTTATGGCGGGACATCCGCCGCACCCGCCCATTTGCAGCCGGGGGACCAGACCCAAAGCATGACGGAGCCCACCGGCGTAATCCAGTGTGCACCCATTCAACTAAAGTTGTAAGTGGGGAAAATTGCGGTGGGAAGCCGCCCTTGACCCATCCGCGCGGGGCACGAAGTGGCGGACGAGGCATGAGTGCAAGCTGCCAGCCGGTCAAATCTGCCGGTCCGATACAAGCTTTCGGAATGTCAGTCCGATCTGCGAGACGATGCCGTCGAGGGACTTCTCATCCATCGCCGGCCGATCCGGCGCGTTCAAGCTTTCGAAACCCGATTTGATTCTGGTCATCTCCGTGCGGATGTCGCTCAGTGCCCCAGCATTAGAGGCAGGCAACTCAGATGCCGCAGTCTCGATCATGCGGTCGGCCTGCAGGATGAAGCCGCGTGTCGTCCGGTATCCGACTCGATGCACAATGCGGCCATTGACGACGGCGTCGGCATATTCGTCCGCCGCGGTCTTTAGAATTTCGACTGCGACTGCGACGGTAAAGCGGGGCCAGTCCGACTGGCGTGCCCGCAAGCCGGCATCGGCCGCGGCAAGTACGGCGTCGACCTTTTCCAACAGCATCGGATATTGCGTAGCGTTCCGCGCCCTGACCGCTCGCGCCAATGCCTTCAGCGCACCGTCAAAGGGCGGCGTGCGATAGGTGTACAGTTCGTCGCGGATCACGCCGTAGATTTCTTCAATTGGAAACGTGAAATGCGGATAGGCGACATTCCACCGATGCAATTTGACCAGTTCATCACCGGTAATGAGATGCCCGCGGATCAATGCGATGAAGCGCGCGAAGGCAAGATCACCCGTCAACTCGGCAGGTTTCGGCGCAGGCGCTGACGGGGCTTGCGCCAACACGACCATTGGCGACAATACGAGGACGCAGAGTATCGCCGCGCCGACGCCGAGCCAAAGCCGCCTGCGAACATTCATGGCATGACCCGCGCCGGCGCGCTTTAAGCTTCGATCACGATCTTCGGCGCCGCACGGCCGGCATCGGCACCGCCCTTGAGCTGGTCGCGCACGCGCGCGGCGATCTCGCGGTAGATTTTTGCGTGTTCACCATCTGGTTCGGTCGCGACCACCGGCAAGCCGCTGTCGGATTTCTCACGGATCGTCATGTGCAGCGGCACCTCGCCGAGGAACGGCACGCCCAGGCGCTCGGCTTCGTGGCGCGCGCCGCCGTGGCTGAAAATATCGGAGCGCGTGCCGCATTGCGGGCACACGAAGTAACTCATGTTCTCGACCACACCGAGCACCGGCACGTTGACGCGCTTGAACATCGCGATGCCGCGCCGTGCGTCGATCAGCGCCAGATCCTGCGGCGTCGAGACAATGACGGCGCCTTTCAACGGCACCTGCTGCGCCATTGTGAGCTGGGCGTCCCCGGTGCCCGGCGGCATGTCGACCACCATAATATCGAGCTTGCCCCATTCCACTTCGCGCAGCATCTGCGTGATCGCCGACATGACCATGGGCCCGCGCCAGATCATCGGTGTCTCTTCATCGATGAGGAAGCCGATCGACATCACGGTAAGCCCATAGCGGTCGATCGGTTTGAGCCGCGTGCCGCCGATGGTCTGCGGCTTCTCCTTGATAGCGAGCAGTTTCGGCAGCGAAGGGCCGTAAATATCGGCGTCGAGCATGCCAACCTTGAGGCCGAGATCGCGCAGGCCGAGTGCCAAGTTGACCGCGGTCGTCGATTTGCCGACACCGCCCTTGCCCGAGGCAACCGCGATCACGGCGTCGACGCCGGGAATTCCGGGGTGCACCTTGTCGGCGGGATGCGCATGGGCGTGCGGCGCCGGCCGCGCGCCGCGCCCGCCAGTCGAACCGGGCTCTGGACGCGCGGCACCACCGCCTGCCCGCTCCGCGGTGAGCGCCACCAGCGCCGATTGCACGCCCGGAACCGCACGCACCGCCGCTTCCGCACGCTTGCGCACCGGCTCCCAGGCCTTGACAGCTGCGGCATCGACGGTGATGGAGAAAAATACCTTGCCCTCTGTGACGACGATATCGGACAGCGTGCGGCTATCGGGCAACGCGGCGCCCTCGGGCGACGGCACTTTCGCCAATGCCGCCAATATTTGCTCTTTGGTCACCGCCATGGTGCGTTTCCTGTTAGCTACGCGGCGCCACCATAGGCGCGAACACTATCCGGTCAATGCGGGGTCCATGCGCCGAGACCGGTTGACCGCCCTACCCCGCAATGACCTATGTATAGTTTCGAGCCGGCCAAGGCCGGCCAATGCGGTTCTATTCACTTGGGAGGACGACGATGGCGAAAGTGGCGTTTCTGGGCTTGGGCGTGATGGGCTACCCCATGGCCGGGCATCTCAAGAACAAGGGCGGCCACGAGGTGACCGTCTATAACCGGACCGCCGCCAAAGCCGAAAAATGGGTCAAGCAATATGGCGGCAAGTCCGCCCCCACGCCCAAAGCCGCGGCGCAGGGCCAGGACTTCGTCATGTGTTGCGTCGGCAATGACAACGACCTGCGCGAGGTGACGCTGGGGGCTGACGGCGCCTTCCAGGCCATGGGCAAGGGCACGATCTTCGTCGACCACACCACAGCTTCCGCCGAAATTGCGCGCGAGCTATTTGCCGCGGGGAGAAAAGGCGGATTCGATTTCATCGATGCGCCGGTGTCCGGCGGCCAAGCCGGCGCCGAAAACGGCGTGCTCACGGTGATGTGCGGCGGCGAGCAAGCGCCGTTCGACCGCGCCGCGCAGGTGATTGCCGCCTATGCCCGCGCTTGCAACTTGATCGGCGAACCCGGCGCCGGCCAACTCACCAAGATGGTCAACCAGATTTGCATCGCCGGCCTCGTGCAAGGCCTCGCCGAGGCGCTGCACTTCGCCAAGAAATCGAAGCTCGACGTCGAGAAAGTGATCGCCACGATCTCCAAAGGCGCGGCGCAAAGCTGGCAGATGGAAAACCGCTACAAGACCATGGTCGCCGGCAAGTTCGATTACGGCTTCGCCGTCGACTGGATGCGCAAGGACCTCAGCATTTGTCTCGGCGAAGCGCGCAAGAATGGCGCCACCTTGCCGGTCACGGCGCTGGTCGATCAGTTCTACGCCGAGGTGCAGGCAATCGGCGGCAAGCGCTGGGATACGTCAAGCCTTCTGGCGCGGCTCGAGCGTTAGAGCTCGATCACCAGCCCATCGTCGGCAACGAGAACGCCCGCCGCCCTGACCTCGTCGAGCCGGGCGAGCATCGTCGGATTCATGTGCGTGAGCATGATCCGGCGCGCGCGCAAATCCGCGAGCCGGCCCTTGAGGATTTCCCAGCTCATATGACCGGTCATTTTTCCGGCATAGGCGTAACATTCGCAGATGAACAGATCGGCCTCGCGCGCGATCGGCAGCAGCGCCTCCGTCCATTCAGTGTCGCCTGAATAGGCGAACACCTTTTGGCCGTCCGACAGGCGCAGCGCCGTCGATGGCGCGCCGGATTGATGGACGACTTCGGTCGTCAGCAGCGAATGATTGAGAACCATCGCCTCGCGGTCGAGCGCGATCTCCTCAACGTGCCAGGGAAAGCGCCACTTCGATCCCGTCGACTTCGGAAAGAAGACTTCCAGCGCGGCGTCGAGCCGCGCCCGCGTGCCCGACGGGCCGGCAATGAGCAGCGGTTTTTCGCGGCGCGACAGAAATTGCCCTTCAAGCAGGAGAAAAGGCAACCCGCCGAAATGGTCGCCGTGCAAATGCGACAGCACGATCGCGTCGATGCGGTTGGGATCGATGGCGCGCGTCTTCAGCGCCGGTAAAGCCGAGGCGCCGCAGTCGACAAGCAGAACGGCCTTGGCGGTTTCGAGCAAGAAGCAGGTATTGCTCCGCCCGCCGGAGCCGAAGGCGTCGCCGGAGCCGATGATGGTCAGCCGCATCACGCGGCCGCGCTCGGCCGCGCCGAAACCGACGCGTGCCAGCGTTTGACGTTGCCAAGCGCGTCAGGGACGGCGAGCTTGGCCGGCTTCATGAAATCCACGGTCACCATCGCGGTGATATCGGCGACCGAATAGCGGTCGCCGGCGATGAACTCCCGGGCGCCCAGCTCGTGGTCGAGCAATTCGAGAAACCAGGCGACGCGCGGCTTGTTGGCTTCCGCCCATTCCGGCAGTTGCGGCACTTCGAGCTCCTTCATCGACGGATGCAAATGGCGGAAAACGGACGCCACGGAGAACATGAAATTCATCTCGCAGCGCCGGTTCCACATTTCCACTTCTGCGATTTCCTTTGCCCCCACCCCGAACAGCGGCGGGTCGGGCTGCAGCGCCTCGAAATAGCGGCAAATGGCGATCGACTCGGTGATCACGGTGCCGTCGTCGAGCACCAACGAGGGAATCCGCTGCAGCGGGTTGATGGCTGTGTATTCAGGGGTCTTGTGCTGTTTGGCCAGAATATCGACCTGTTCGATCGGGACGGAGATGCCTTTTTCGGCGAGGAAAATGCGCGTTCGGCGCGGATTCGGCGCCCGCCCGCCGTCGTAAAGCCTCATAGAAGACCTCCCGAATAGTGCCGAGCAGCAGCCGAACACGGCTCCCGAGGCCCTGTCAAAGCCCGAGCAAGACTTTCTTAACCAGCCTCCTTAGCCAGCTCTTAAGCACGGTCTTAAGGATTATCGGCGAGGTTGGCAGCCTCGGTATGTCCGCGTGCGGCGTTTTTGATGGCAATCCCTGGAGAGCAATCCGATCTGATCGCGCTGCCGCCGGAGGCGTCTCCAGTGAAGCGCCGCCTCGCCGCGCAATATGTGCGCGAGGCGCGCGACCGGCTGACCTCGTCGAGCGGGACGCGGCCGGCTTTCGACTACGAACTGCTGCGGCAATATGCGCAGAACCGTCTCTCCGCCTCGCTGGTGATCCTGCTGCTGGTCGCCACCATCGGCTTCCTCTCGAGCCTGTGGACCGGCGCGGTCACCGCCGGTCTGTGGACCGCCAGCGTGCTGGTGATCCACGCCGTCGTCGTCACTAAATGCCGGCAATTCCTGGCGCTGCCGATGGCCGAAGTCGTCGCCCGCACCTGGCGGCTGCGTTTCATCATGCTCGATCTGTTCTATGGCCTCGCCTGGATGTTCATCATCGTTCATCCGGTCGGCGTCGACGAAAGTTCGAGCACCTTCATGTTGTTCGTGATGCTGCTCGTGGTCGCCGTCTCGAGCATGCTCGCCTCGAGCCTGCCGGTGGCGGCATTCGCCGCGACATTTCCGGTCACCGCGGCAGTCGCGCTCGACTTCGCGCTGCACGGTTCGCTGCGCAATTATATCCTCGCCATGATGGCGGTGACGGCGCAGGGCTATTTTGCTGTGCTCGCTTATCGACTCTATTCGACCACGCTGGCGACGCTCGAAGCGCGCGCGGAAAAAGACGCGTTGATCGGCGAACTCGAACACGAAAAGATGATCTCAGACGAGGCACGGCGCCGCGCGGAAACCGCCAATATCGCCAAGTCGCGCTTCCTCGCGCAGATGAGTCACGAACTGCGCACGCCGCTCAACGCCATTCTCGGCTTTTCCGAGGTGATGAAGACCGAAGTGTTTGGCCCGCATACCATGCCGGCCTACAAGGAGTATTCCGCCGATATCCATAATTCCGGCGTGCATCTGCTCGGGCTGATCAACGAGATTCTCGATCTGTCGCGCATCGAGGCTGGGCGTTACGAACTCAACGAAGAGTTGGTGTCACTCACGGCCATCGTCGAGGATTGCCACCATCTGCTCAAGCTGCGCGCGACGAATCGCGGCATCACCTTGCACGAACTCTACGAACCAGATCTGCCGCGGCTCTGGGCGGACGAGCGGGCGTTGCGTCAGATCTGCCTCAACCTTTTGTCCAATGCCATCAAGTTCACCCCGCAGGGCGGTGAGATCTGGCTGAAAGTAGGCTGGACTGCGTCCGGCGGGCAGTACATGAGCGTCAAGGACACCGGCTCGGGAATTCCCGAAGAGGAAATCCCGATCGTGCTCGCGTCCTTCGGCCAGGGCTCGAATTCGATCAAATCCGCCGAACAGGGCGCCGGCCTCGGACTGCCTATCGCCAAGAGCCTGGTGGACCTGCACGGCGGTACATTCGTGCTCAAGTCGAAGCTGCGCATCGGCACCGAGGTAGTGGTCACCTTCCCGCCCGAACGCGTGGTGGCGGCGATGGAGCCGATCCAAGAACAGGCGCCGCCGATTGCCGCGCCGGGTGAGCCGATACTCACGCCCGAAGAAAAGCAGCGGCTACAGCGGCGGCCGCTGTTTCGCGCCGGCACCTGAACATTCTGCAATGGCAACACCGAAATGATTGCGTTCCCCCCTGTCATGCTTATGTTCGCAAGCAATTTCGCGCCCGAGAGCAGCCATGATCGAGAGCCCCTGCGTCAAAGTCTGCACGCTCGATACGCATTCCGGCCTGTGCCTCGGCTGCGGCCGCACCATCAGCGAGATCGCGCAATGGACAAGAATGAGCGACGGAGAACGACGTCGCGTGATGGCGGAACTGCCGGCGCGGCTGGCTGCGGCGGCGCCCGTGCAAAGCACGGCAGGATGACATGAGTCGCCGCCTGACCTGGTCGCTGCTGCTGGCGGTGGCGCTGTCGCTCACCGCGCTGATTGCCAGCGCCAACCAGGACGCCGTCGCATCGCTGCTGCGCTATGACATGAGCGCGCCGGTGATCAAAGTCATATTGGCGGTATTTGCCGGCGGCGCGGTACTGGTGATGTTTCGCAAGCGGCTTTCAAAAGCAATCGAGGCGCTGTTGTTCTGGGCCGTCATCGGCCTTTTGCTGGTGATCGGCTACAGCTACCGCTTCGAGCTGCGCGATGTCGCCGAGCGGGTAACCGCCGAATTGATCCCCGGCTATGTGGCGGGGCACGGGCGTGATGTCGAGGTCGTGCGCGGACGTGGTGGCGATTTCGCGGTGTCGGCGCGTGT
The DNA here is from genome assembly GCA_963742385.1 of uncultured Alphaproteobacteria bacterium. Lineage (GTDB taxonomy): Bacteria > Pseudomonadota > Alphaproteobacteria > Rhizobiales > Xanthobacteraceae > Pseudolabrys. The sequence continues at coordinate 390,296 of CAVULS010000008.1, forward strand.
CAACGGCGCGCGCGTGCCGATGGTGCTCGATTCCGGGGCAAGCTCGGTGGTGCTGACGCAGGAAGCCGCCAAGGCCGCCGGCCTGCCGATCGAGGTGCTCACCTATACGATCAACGTGGACACCGCCAATGGGCGCACGCGCGCAGCTCCCGTGACGCTCGATCGCATTGCCGTCGGCAGCCTGACCGAACGCTCGGTGCCGGCGCTGGTGGCACAAGCCGGCGAGCTTAAGCACAATCTGCTCGGCATGAGCTTTCTCAATCGCCTGGCGAGCTGGGAGGTGCGCGGCGATACACTACGGATGCGCGGAGCGCCGTAAGCGCCGATTCGGCATTTTTGCGCGATCAGTGTGATAGCGGTCACATTCTGAACGTGCTTTTCGGACTTAAGGCTGAATTGCCTTAAAACGGCAACGCGGAGATGCTACGGTTCTTTGCGGTCCGGGGGACTCGCATGATTACAGTTCCCGAACTAGCTGCGGAAGCTCTCAGCTCTTCTCTGTCTTCGCATATGAGCCGCCGTTTTGGCTCGACCGAAGCGAGCCTGGTCGAACTCATCTCGTCCGTGGCGCGCCTTGCCCTCGAATGCATCGGCAACAGCGACTGCCTCTACCATAACGTCGAGCATACGATGCTCGTCACGCTGGTTGGCTACGACATCATGAAGGGGCGTGCACTGCTAGTGCCCACGCTCCCCAGCGATTACGCGCATGTGATTGTCGCTTGCCTGCTGCACGACATCGGCTATGTGCGTGGCCTCCTTCACGGGGACGGCGCCGACGGCTATGTCATCGACATGAAAGGAAACAAGGCAAAGCTTTCGCGCGGTGCCTCCGACGCGGCGCTTTTGCCGCACCATGTTGACCGGTCAAAAATGTTTGTCATGGATCGCATCGCCGGGAGCCCGGTCCTCGATGCGGCCCGCATCGCTCGCGCGATCGAATTCACGAGGTTTCCGTCAGCCGCCGGCGAACCGGATGATATTCGAAATGAAGAGGGCTCGCTGGTACGGGCCGCAGACCTCATCGGCCAGCTTGGCGATCCACATTACCTGCGCAAGGCCAACGCGCTTTACTACGAGTTTGAAGAAGTCGGCATGAACCGGCAGCTTGGCTATTCGTCGCCCGCCGACCTCACGGAGCTCTATCCGCATTTCTACTGGAACAGCGTTTCCCCGCACATTCAGACGGCCATCCGCTATCTCAACGTCACATCGAGCGGACGGCAGTGGGTTGCCAACCTTTACAGCAACGTCTTCCGTGCGGAACGCGATCTTGCGCTGTCAGGACCGCAGCGCTGAGCGGGCCGCACGACACGCCTAGACCAGTGTCGCGAGGAAACGCAGCGACACCAGCATCAGGAAAATGCCGAAACCGATCTCGAGCTTGCGCCGCGGCAGCCAGTGCGCCAGGCGCACGCCGTAGCCCGTTGTATAGCTCGACACCGGCGCCATCAGGACGAAGCCGATCAGTGAGACAAAACCGATGGATAGTGGCGGCAACTGCGCCAGATGCGGCCAGCCGGCAATCGTATAGCCGATGGCGCCGACAATGGTGATGGGCACGCCGATGCCGGCAGAGGTCGCTACCGCGCGTTGCATCGGCTGGCCGTAGAGCGTGAGCACCGCGTTTGACAACGCGCCGCCGCTGACGCCGACAAGCGAGGCCATCAGCCCGGTGATAAACCCGTAAACCGACAGCAGCCCGCGGCCCGGCAATTCCTTGCCGAGATTCAAGCGGTCGCCGGCGAACAGCATCTTGGCGCTGATGAAGCCGGCAAAGACGACAAAGGCGATCTTGAACACAGTCGACGGCGCAAACCACGCGGTGACCGAGCCGATCACCACGCCGAAGATCGCCGGCAGGGCCCAGATCCGTATCACCTGCGGGATGACCGCGCCTTTCTTTTTGTGCGCCATGTAGGAGCGCACCGTTGTCGGCACGATAATGGCGAGCGAGGTGCCGATGCAGAGCTGCATGCGAACGGTGTCCGGCACCTGCATCACGCCGAAGACTTCGTAAAGGACGGGGACGATGATGCCGCCGCCGCCGATGCCGAACAGGCCGGCAAGAAAGCCAGTAACGACGCCGCCGGCGACGATCAGCGCCACGAGCCAGACGATCTCGCCGATCGGGTATCCCAGCAGCATGATGTTCCGGCAGGCAGGCAGGGGCAGATCAAGCGGCGATGTGCGCCAAATCCGCTGGGCTGTCCAGTATCAGCGCCAGCGCATCAGCCATGATGGCAGCGCCGGCGCCGGGTTTCACCGCCTCGGTCGCCAAATGCCGACGGAAGGCACGCGCGCCCGGCACGGCGCGGAACAGGCCGAGTACATGGCGGGTGATAGCGTGCAGGCGCACGCCCTTGGCCAGCTCGCGCTCGATATAGGGGATGAGTGCGAGGCCGGCATCCTTGGCGCTGGCGAAGGGCGCCGCCTCGCCGAACAGCAGCGGATCGACCGCCAACAGCCGCCACGGCTCCTGATAGGCGGCACGGCCCATCATCACGCCATCGACATGGGCAAGCTCGGCGGCCGCCTGTTCAAGCGAAGCGATGCCGCCATTGAGGACGATCGCAAAATCAGGATGCGTGGATTTGAGCCGGCGCACGATGGCATAGTCGAGCGGCGGCACGTCGCGGTTCTCTCGCGGCGACAATCCTTTCAGCCAGGCCTTGCGTGCATGCACGATCAGCGCATCGGCGCCCGCAACCTTCACCGCCTCGGCAAAATCGAACAGCGACTCTTCGGGATCCTGGTCGTCGATGCCGAGCCGGCATTTCACCGTGACCGGAACAGCAACCGCGGCCTTCATCGCCGCAACGCTGTCGGCAACCAGCGCCGGCTCCACCATCAGACAGGCGCCGAAGCGGCCCTCCTGCACCCGGTCGGACGGGCAGCCGACGTTGAGATTGATCTCGTCGTAGCCGAAGTCTTCGCCGATGCGTGCCGCCTGAGCGAGCGCCGCCGGATCGCTGCCGCCGAGCTGCAGCGCCACCGGATGCTCGAACGCATCGAAGCCGAGCAGCCGCGCGCGGTCGCCGCGCAACACCGCGCCCGTGGTCAGCATCTCGGTGTAGATCAGCGCCCGGCGCGTGAGCAGCCGATGGAAGAACCGGCAATGTCGGTCGGTCCATTCCATCATGGGGGCGATATTGAAGCGTCTTTGCAGCATTTTCGGCGCGTTCACTTGTATCGCTCGGGGCCAAATCGCTTCTGATTTCGTCTCATTCTCGCTCGTTGGCCGCTTATAGCGGCTCATTTTATTGCGCGCAAAAGTTAGAATTAGCCGTCAAGTTGAGTACGCTTAGGGTACGACAGCGATACGTCGGTCGGGCCGCGCCAAGCGTGCCAGTGCTTTCAAATCCGGCACCGTCGATATCGTCTGCACCATCATCAAATGTACCCTGTCACTTTGATGCCTGCGCGGCCGCGGCCTGGCCAGCCGCGCGGCCAAGAACTGTTGCGGTCAAAAGACCATTTCCCGATAAATATCCGGCCGCCGTCGAGCCCGAGACGCCGGCGGCCGCTCCGCCAGCGGCAAACAGATTGGGAAAAACGTCGCCCGTCGCGCGCTTCACGCGAGCGGTAGCATCAATTGCTAGCCCGCCTTGCGTATGAAACAGCGCGCCGGTCACTTTCACAGCGTGGAGGGGCGGAGCGTAGCTTTGATAGGGAGCGAATTGCCGGCCAAAGCGATCCCGCGCCGCATGCGCCTTCAGGTTTTCAACATCGTTCCATTCCGCAGAAAACACGTCCGCCGGAACACCCATCGCTAACGCGAGATCACCCACGCTGCCGGCGCTCAGAATCGCGCCGGCACGCTCCGCCGCGCGAAAATCCTCGAATTGGCGCGCAACGGCCGCAATGCGTTCATCGAACACACTCCAGGCGATGCCGCCGGGTTGGTGCAACACGTCCGCGGCCTGCTCGGAATAGCCGCGCGACTTATCGCTGAAGCGGCGTCCCTCATGATTGACCTGAACGCCGCCCTGCATGATCACTGCCCAACTGATCAGAATATTATGCGGTGTCGCCACCGAGCCGTGACCCTGATAAGCCCCGAGAGAGGCCAACTCCGCGCCGAGCGCTTCGCCCCACAATACGGCTTCGCCACGATTGCCGGGATGTCCGAAATAGAGCGCCCCCGCCATTTCGGGAATGAAGCGGCGTACGAACTCCGCGTTGCCGCCATAACCGTTGCAGGCAAGGATCAACGCATCGCAGCCAACGCGCTCACGCACACCATCGCCACGAATAAGCTCCACGCCGCGAATGCAGCCACCGGGCTCTGCAGACAGCCGTTCCGCCACACGCTCGGTCAGGACGATGATACCGCTCGCCTCAACCGCGCCACGCAGACGATCGATCAGCTCCTGACCAGCGCGGCTCGGCAGTCCGTGCATGCGCAACGCCGAGTGTCCGGGATAATTGAAGTTATCGACTACATCGAATGGCATGCCGTATCGATCGGCCAGCCACTCGATCAGCGGTGCCGATCCACGCGCAACGGTTTCGACGACCGAGGGGTCGGCCTCGTTGTGCGCCTTGCGCTGAATGTCAGCAGCCAGCAGCTCCGCACTATCGGCGATACCCTTCTCCCGCTGAAACCGCGTGCCTGCGGCTGGAATGAGTCCGGCCGAGAGCGCCGTCGAACCCGACGGAAATGCATCGCGCTCGACCATAACCACGTCGATGCCGGCTTCCTTCACCGCGAGCGCGGCGCAAAGTCCGGCAGCGCCGGCACCAACGATGAGCACCGGCACGTTTGTGGAGAATTCTTCGTCCGCTGCCGCGGTGACGATACTCATCATGCCTCCGATGCAGCTGCGTCAGCAGGCATCAGAAATAATTCATTACGTGCAAGTAAGGGACCGCCGCAGGTACTTGCCGCCGGCCGGGCCGACAATGCTACCGTTGTCGTAAACAAGAGCGCCTCGCAAGAAAGTACTTTTCACGCGGCCGCTGAGTTCGACACCTTCGAACGGTGTGTAGCCCTGCACGGATTCGGATTCGGCGGCATGCACGACGAACCTTTCGTGCGGATCGACGATCGCGATATCGGCGTCGTAGCCCAGAGCAATATCGCCCTTGCTTGGTAGCCCAAAACGTTGCGCCGGCTTCCAGCTTAAAAGCTCGGCCATGTGATTGTACGACATGCCACGCTTGCTGCCCTCGCTCAAAACGCCCGACAGGAGATATTCGGTGCCGCCAAATCCCGATTTGGCCAGCCAAATATTGTTCGGGTCGTCTTTTGACCACTTCTGCTCGGCCGAACAGCAAGCATGATCGCTGACGATCCAATCGATCTTTCGGTCAAGCACGGCCTGCCACAACGCTTCGACGTCGTCGCGCGGGCGGATCGGCGGATTGACTTTGGCATGCACCGCGCATTCGCAATCGGTGTCGAGAAGAAGGTGGCCGACCGTCACTTCGCGACGGAACGCAATGTGCGGAAAAACCTGCTGCATGGTCCACGCCGCGTCCACCGCTTTGCGTGAGCTCAAATGCAGCAGATTGATGTTTAGGCAATTGGTCTCGTTGGCCAGATAAGATGCAATCCAGATGGCAAGACCCTCGGAATGCGGCGGCCGCGCGGCGTTATAAGCATGCAGGCCGGTTAGCTTTCCTTCCCGCTCCACAATCTTCGTATATGCATTGAGAATCTCGGCGAGTTCGCAGTGCAGACTGACGCTGATCTGCGCGGCCAGATCGGGGAATTTGTCCATCAAGCGTTGGGCGGACCGCATAATGAACTCGAAATGCGCGATATCGTACCGCTCATCGGGGCCGATCATCAAAAAATCATTTTGCTGCGACGAACGCCCGTGCAGCCCATAGCCTCCGTAAAACATGAATATCTTAAATGAAGTCACCCCATGTTCCGTAACGAGATCTTCCATTTCATCGATGTGCGCCGCCTCGATCGGCGCAAGATGAAAGCCGTAATCGACCCAAAATCTTCCCGCTGACTGCTTGAACACTTCTGGCATGAATTCGCGGTAAGAACCCCCGCGATTGAGGTAGTAGTGCCCCGTGCGCAGGTAATTCAGACTTGAGGTAACCCCTCCCATTGCCGCGGCTTTGCTCTCCGAAACCGCGTCCTGTGCGAGCGGCGCATAGATACCGATATGCATGTGCGCATCGACGCAACCCGGGAACGCAAGACGATTCTTGGCATCGAAGACTTGCTTGGCGAGCTCAGCCTGAATATCCGGACCCAACTGGGCGATCTTTCCGTTGCTAATCGCAATATCAAGGCAATCGACCGACGTCTTGTTCGGGCGAACCACTCGCGCATTCTTGATGACGGTATCGAACATTTTTTCCATGCAAGATATTCCTTGGCTTATTTGTGGCTTCTTTCCCTGCGGTTCGGCGTGCCCGCCACTTCGTATTGTTTGCCGAGCGTGATCATCGCCGGCGTGCCGATGACGTCGTTAAGCCCCGTGAAGTCATACATCCGGTCGAGGAACCGTTCGGAGGTGCCGTTAGCGGCGAGCGAAGCGTAAAATTCGCTCGCGGTGCGCGCCAACGCGCGGACGATCCCACCAGGAAATATTACCAGCGAGAATCCGATAGCTTCCAGATCCACCGCTGCGAGCGGAGGCGTCTTGCCTCCCTCGACCATGTTCGCCATCAACGGCACGCCATTGATCGCCGAAGGAATGCGTTGAAGCTCGGAGCGCGTTTTCGGTGCCTCGACAAATAATATATCCGCGCCCGCGTTTCGGTAGCTTACAGCGCGGGCGATGGCGCGCTCGAAGCCCTCGACCGCGATTGCGTCGGTTCGGGCAATCAGCAGGGTTTCTCCTGAAAGTCGCGCGTCGAGCGCCGCCCTGATCTTCCCGACCATCTCCGGCGCCGGGATCAACGTTTTGTCATCGAGATGGCCGCAGCGCTTAGGAAAGTCCTGGTCTTCGAGCTGGATCGCGTTGGCGCCGGCGCGCTCCAGAAGGCGGAAAGTTCGCCCGACATTGAGTGCATTGCCGTAGCCGGTGTCGGCATCGACAACAAGAGGAACAGCGACGCGGTCGCGGATGAGGCCGACCGTCTCTACCACTTCGCTCATGCTGACGAGTCCGATATCCGGGCGGCCGAGCCGCGTATAGGCGATCGCAGCGCCAGACACGTAGAGCGCTTCGAAGCCGGCCTGTTCGGCGATTAGGGCCGTCAGCGGATCATAGACACCGGGCACGATCAGGATCGGCGGGCGCGCGAGGCGGTCACGCAGGCTGGTGGCGTTCATAGGTCAAATTCCAAGATAGGCGCGTTTGAGTTCTGGACCGGCACCGATTTCAGCAGCGGCGCCGGACATGACGAATTTTCCTTCCGCGAGGATATAGGCACGGTCGGCGACCTCGAGGCTCTGCATCACGTTTTGCTCGACCAGAAGGACGGTGACGCCGTCGTCATTGATACGGGTGATCAGCGTGAACAACTCCTCAACCAAAAGCGGCGAGAGCCCGAGCGAGGGCTCGTCGAGGATGAGCAACTTCGGTTCGGCCATCAGGCCGCGACCGATCGCGAGCATCTGCTGTTCTCCGCCGGATAGCGTGCCGGCGATCTGAATGGCGCGTTCCTTCAGCCGCGGGAAGATTGTGAACACGCGTTCGCGGTTTTGCGCGCGGCGCTCCGTTGCGCGACGGTAACTGCCAAGATCGAGGTTTTCGCGCACCGAAAGATTAGGGAAAATGCGGCGACCTTCCGGCACTTGAATTAGCCCACGTACGACAATGGCCGTGGCATTTTCATGTTCGATAGCCGCGCCGTCGAAGTGGATCGAGCCGGCGCTGCCGCGCAAGACGCCGGAGATGACGCGATTCAGCGTCGACTTGCCGACGCCGTTGGAACCGAGCACGGCGACGATGTCGCCGGCGTCGACGGCGAGATCGATGCCGCGCAGAACTTTGGTCTCACCGTAGCCGGCGTGCAAGCCGCGGATGTCTAAGATCGGACTAATGGACATGCACCGCCCCGAGTTTTGCCGCCGCGCCGTGGCCGAGATAGGCTTCGACCACCGCGCGGTCTGCGGCGACCTGCGCCGGCGTGCCTTCCGCGATAATGCTGCCTTCGGCCAACACGAAAACGTGCTCCGACAGCCGCATCACAGCCTGCATGACATGCTCGATCATCAGGATGGTGATGCCGCGGTCGCACAGACCGCGGATCACAGGCACGATGTCGCGGATTTCGGATGGATTGAGCCCGGCCAGCACCTCGTCGAGCAATAGCAGTTTCGGTTCGGTTGCCAGCGCACGCGCAAGCTCCAGCCGCTTGCGGCCGGAAACCGTCAGTGTATTGGCGGGACGATCGAGCATGTCACTTAAACCAACTTCGCGCGCGACACGCTCGGTCGCCTGCAGCGCAGTCGCGCGGGTCTTGTGGCGCAAATATGCACCGACGAGAATGTTGTCGCGTACCGACAGACCGGCGAACGGCTGCACGATCTGAAACGTGCGCGCGATGCCGCGCCGCGCTAGGCGATGCGGCGGTTCCCCGGTCACGTCCGCGCCTGCGTAGCGGACTTTGCCTTCGCTCGGCTTAAGGAAGCCGGAGATGATCGAAAACAGCGTCGTCTTGCCGGCACCATTGGGGCCGATCAAAGCGGTGATGCGCCCGGTCGGTGCCGTGAGCGACACGCCCTTCACGGCCAGCAGGCCGCCGAACCGCCGCGATACATTCTCCACGGATACCAAGGGGCTATCCATGCCCTATCCCCCTTTAGGCGCAGGCCGTTGCGTCGCGTGAAGCAGGCGACGGCTCATGTCTGTCAGCCCGCCGATAAGACCGCGTGGCATGAACCAGATAACCAGCACCAGCACAGAGCCGTAAGCCACGAGATCGAGTCCCGGCGCATCGCCGGTGACCAGCTGCGCCCCTTCGCCGAGTGCTTTTGCCACCAGCGCGCCGAGCAATGGCCCAAACACCGTGCCGACGCCGCCGATGATCGGGGTCAACAAAGCTTCGATCGAGATCCAGGTGCCGAATGCAATGCCGGAATTGACGAACAGAAAATATTGCGCGTAGAAACATCCGGCTGCGGCGGTGATGGCTCCGGAAATGATCATGGCGTAGAGCTTGACGGCAGCGCCGTCGACACCGAGGGCCATGGCCGCGTCTTCGTTCTCTCGCACCGCGATCAGCCAGGCGCCGAAGCGAGAGCGCTCAATCAATCGCGTCGTCACCAACGCAACAGCAACCAGCGCCAGGACTATCCAGTAATAAGCGGCACGGCTTTGAAACTGGAATACCTGCGGCCGCAGATCGAGTTTGATCAGCGTGCCGACGCCGCCACCAGTGATCGGCGCGACGCTCGCGACAATGCGCAAAACTTCGGCGAAGGCGAGCGTGACCAGCGCGAAATAAGAGCCGCGCAGGCCCGAACGGAACGTGAGCCCGCCGATGATGGCGCCGACCAGCGCTCCGGCGGCGACGCCGAGAGCAAAGCAGATCCAGGCGTTGATGCCGTAACGCACCTGCAAGACGGAGGTGACATAGGCGCCGGTACCGAAAAACGCCGCGTGGCCAAAGGAATATTGGCCGCCATAGCCGCCAAGGATATTCCAGCCCTGCCCCGCTAGGGCGGTCATCATGGCTACGACCATGAAATTCAGCACGACATTGGAATGCACCAACAGCGGCACCGCAGCGAGCAGCACGACGACGACGACGATGGGCGCGAAATCCTTCATGCGCGCGCTCCGAACAATCCGCTCGGCCGCACCAACAACACAGCAATGAAGATGATGAAGATGCCGATCTGACCGAGCGAATCGCCGAGGAACAGGCTGGAGAGGCTTTCCACAACGCCGATGATGAGCCCGCCGATCAATGCGCCAGGCACCGAGCCCATGCCACCGAGGACGACGATGGTGAAGGCAACAAGAATGAAGGCATTGCCGGCGCCCGGATTGACGTAATAGGTCGGGATGAGCAGACAAGCGGCGATGGCGACACAGGCGGTGCCGAGACCGAAGGTCACCGCGTAAACATGCCCAACATCGATGCCCGCGAGCTGCGCGCCCAGCTTCTCTTTGGCGACGGCGCGAATGGCGCGGCCTATGTCGGTGAAGCTCATGATCAGCCACAGCACCGACGCCACCACGAACACCGACAGAAATCCGACAACGCGCGGCACGGCGACGAATGTGATGCCGAAATCGATGCTCTCGAAGGCGTATGACACATCGATGGTGCGAGTGTCAGCGCGAAAGGCATAGAGCATCGCATTTTCGATTACGACAGCAAGGCCGAGCGTAACGAGCATGATATTGCGGTCGTCACCGTGCGATCCCGGACCGATGATGAAGCGCTGCAGGGCGTAGCCGACGGCGAAAAAGGCCGGCGCCAACACGAATACGGCGAGATAGGGATCGAGACCGAGTTTCTGGTAAGCGAAGAATGCCGCAAACATGGCCGCGGTGAGCAGCGCGCCGTGGGCAAAATTGATGATGTGCAGCACACCGTAAATCAGCGTCAGCCCCAGCGCGACAAGCGCATAGACCGCGCCCGTCAACAGCCCGTTGACGATTGCGGCAATTAAGATGGCGGGCGAGAGCACGGAATCGGCGGTGCAAAGGTCGAAACCGCCGACGGCGAGGAAGACCCGCCGACCGGCGGCGTTGACGCTTCAACCCGGAATCGGGAACACCGGTTTCGCGTTGGCGAAATTCGGCGGCAGAATCACCTTGATGTCGTTGTCCTGCACCTGGGTGTTGACCGGTGCCGCGCCTTCGTTCTGGCCGTTGACGAACTTGGTCGGCCCGTACGGCATGATGTGACCGGACCAAGTCGAGCTTGCCAGCGATGCGATGATTTTGGCGCGATCGGCGGAGGCTCCGCGCTCGAGCGCATCGGCGACGAGACCGACGGCACAGTAGTTCAGGTAGACCTCGTAGGTGAAGAACTGGCCCTTGGCCTCGACCTTCTTTTTCAGTGCCTGCGCCTTGTCACTCAGCGGATTGAACCAGTGATTGCAGTCCATGATATATTTGGCAGCGTCCGGGAATTCCTTGACGAACTTGTAAGACGACGCCGCGCCGCCGAGCACCGAATAGATGCCCTTCGGCCGCACCTTCTGCTGCAGCATGGTGCGGGCGAGTAGTACGTACTCATTGTAATAGTCGGCAGGGATGACGAGGTCGGGATTCTGCGCTTTGATCTTCAGCACGATTGTATTGAAATCGCGTGTCGGCGTCGGATGCGGGATCGTCTCCAGCACTTGGAAGCCTTTCGGCGGAAGTTGCGCGTTTAGCAGCTTGGCGACCCCCGAGCCGAACAGCGAGTCCTCATGCACGATCATCACGGTCTTGGCCGGCTTGCCGGCGTCGTCGTTGATCTTCACCAGGTTTTCCAGCGCGGTCTTCGCGATGACACCGAAGCCGGGGCCGAAGCGGAAGGTGTTCTTGAGGCCGCGGGTCACGATGCTGTCGGCGACGCCGACGTCGACGACGTAAGGCAGCTCGTAACGCGCCGCCGCCTGGGTCGTGGCAAGACAGATGTTGCTCGCGTAGCCACCGACGATGCAGGCAACGCCTGCCGAATTCATCTTCTCGACTTCCGCGGTGCCGCCTTCCGGCGTCGACTGGGCATCGCCAAGCACCGGATCAAACTTGGCGCCGTGCATGCCCTTGATGCCGCCGGCGGCGTTGATCTCTTCGATGGCGAGCGTGGCGCCGAGACGGCCCTGCTGGCCGGAGTAGGACAAGGCGCCAGTAACCGGATGCAGCACGCCAAGCTTCACGGCAGCGCTTTGCGCGCGCAGTACGGACGGCATGGCGATGCTGCCGGCCGCGACCGATGCCGCGCCCAGTGCGGTGGCGGCGAGAAACTTACGGCGGTTCACCGGAATTTTCTGTTCCGACATTGTCATTCTCCCTCTGGTTCAGCGTAGCGGCGTGAAATCCTCGGATTTACTCTTGCCGTTCAATCGTCGTGCCGATGAAGCCTTGATCCCCGTTTTGCCCGAGCGGCGCACAATCGGCGACCAACCCTTGCTGCGGTCGCCCGAGCGGATGAGATCGATTTCGAAACTGTAACGGTCCGGCCGGTAAAGCGCGTGCAAGTGCTCGACGCCGCGGCCGGTCTGGTCATAGACCACTCGGGTTAATTCGATGAGCGGCGACCCCGTTCGCACGTCAAGCGCTTCGGCAACATCGAGCGCCGCCAGTCCGGCGCTGATACGCTGGCGCGCACGCTCGACTTTGACGCCCGCGCGCTCGAGCAAATCGAGCAGCGGCCGCGACGCCAGTTCCTGTCGCGTGAAGGTCACCGAGATGCTCTCTGGGACATATGTCGTGAGGTAGGAAAACGGCGCCCCGTCGACCGAACGCACACGCACCGAACGTTGCAACATCTGATCAGACGTAACGTCGAGTGCTTGCGCGACCGCTCCTTCCGCCGGCACGTAATTGAAAGACAGCAGCTTGACCGACGTTCGCCGGCCCATGTCGGCGAGGCTGGCAAGCATGCCGGAGATGTCAGCGGTGACAGGCGCCGGCGCCGGGCGGTAGATCACGCGCGTTCCGGCGCTGCGCCGCCGCTCGATCAGCCGCTCGCGCGCGAGCTCGCCGAGCGCGCGGCGTACGGTGACGCGCGAGACTTCGTGGACCCTGGCCAGTTCGTTTTCGGTGGGGAGCTTGGCGCCAAAGCCGACGGCGCCGCTCAAGATGCGGTCGCGCAGGACCAGATAGACCTGCTTCGCTTTCGCTTCGCCAAGCCAGTCGCGCAACGCCACCCACTCCCCGTCCCCGGCGCTCCGGAGACCACCGCTTTACTTGGTATTCTTTAGCATACAATATTGCACTCCCTCGACAAGCCCACCATGACTGAGGCAGACCGACCGCGCATGAGCGAGCCGCAGAACCTGATCGACCGATTATGGGCGGCGCACGAAATCGTCCGCCGCGAAGACGGCGCGGCACTGCTCTGGGTCGACCGCCATTACGTACACGAGGGCTCATTCCACGCCTTCAGCCAGATGAAGGCGTGCGGCCGCTCGATCGCCGAACCTAGGCTCACTTTCGGCGTCGCCGATCATTACGTGCCGACCCGCGGGCGCGCCGGCGGCATCAAGGACCCCGAGATCGCGGCCATGGTGAGCAATCTCGAGGGCAATGCTGCGGAAAGTCACATCACCCTGTTCGGCTTGCGCGATCCGCGCCAGGGCATCGTTCACGTCGTCGGACCCGAGCAAGGCCTGACGCTGCCCGGGCTGCTCATCGTTTGCGGTGACAGCCACACCTCCACGCACGGTGCCTTTGGCGCCTACGCCTTCGGCATCGGCGCCTCCGAAGTCGCGCATGTGTTGATGACGCAGACCCTGTGGCAGAAGAAGCCGAAGCGAATGCGCATCAATGTCGAGGGCCGCGCGGCTCCGGGCGTTGCCGCAAAAGACATCGCGCTCGCCATCATCGCCCGCGTTGGCGCCGACGGCGCGCAAGGCCACGCCGGCGAGTTCGCCGGCAGCGCCGTCAGGGCGCTGTCGATGGAAGGTCGGATGACTCTATGCAATATGTCCATCGAGGCCGGCAGCCGCTGCGGCATAGTCGCGCCCGACGCGACGACGTTCGCCTATCTCAAGGGCCGGCCCTTTGCGCCCAAGGGCGCGGCTTTCGATGCCGCCGTCGAGGTGTGGTCGGCGCTCGCGTCCGATACTGACGCCGAATTTGACCGTGAAGTCACTCTCGACGCCGCCGCCATCACGCCAATTGTCACCTGGGGCACGACGCCCGACGATGCCTTGCCGGTCGACGCGCGCGTGCCCGACCCGGCGCGGGAAGCCGACGAGACGCGCCGGAAATATTTGATCGCGGCGCTCAATTACATGGGGATCGCGCCCTCAACGAAACTGACCGATATCGCGATCGATCGCGTATTCATCGGTTCCTGCACCAATGCGCGCATTGAGGACCTGCGCGCCGCCGCCGCCGTACTTGCCGGGCGCGTCAGCAAGGTGCCGGGCCTCGTCTCGCCGGGATCGTCGCAGGTAAAGCGGCAGGCTGAAGAAGAAGGGCTCGATCGAATCTTCCGCGAGGCGGGTCTCGAATGGGCGGACTCCGGCTGTTCGATGTGCGTCGGCATCAACGGCGATACGGTGCCGCCCGGTGAACGCTGCGCCTCGACGACCAACCGCAACTTCCGCGGCCGCCAGGGTCCCGGGTCGCGCACGCATCTGATGTCGCCGGCGATGGTCGCCGCCGCCGCAGTCAGCGGGCATCTCGCCGATGTGCGGCCGTTGCTGGCTGGGCGTAAAATCTAGGGGCGACGCATGGAAAAATTTGTCCACCTCGCCGCCAAGGCCTGCCCGCTGATGCAGGCGAACCTGAACACCGATCAGATCTTGCCGGCGCGCTATCTAAAATGGCCGCGTTCCAAGGGGCTCGGCGCCGTCTTGTTCGAAGATTTGCGCCGCGACAGCGATGGCCGGGAACGCGCGGATTTCCCGCTCAATCAGCCAATGTGGCGCGACGCCAAAATTCTCGTTGCTGGACGCAATTTCGGTGGAGGCTCCTCGCGCGAAGCCGCAGTTTATGCAATCTACGATCATGGATTTCGCTGCGTGATTGCGCCGTCGTTCGGCGACATTTTTGCGCAGAACGCGGTCAAGAACGGGCTGCTCACCGCGCTAGTATCCGAAAGCGATGTTGCCGAGCTTGCGGCGGCGGTCGCCGCCGATCCGCAACGCGACGTTACCGTTGATCTGGTGCAGCAGACGATTGCTTGCGGCAACCGCACCTACGCTTTTGCGATTGATCCGGTCAGTCGCAATCAGTTCGTCAATGGCTGGGACGACATCGATCTAACCGGGAGCTTTCGCGCGCAGATATCGGCGTTTCGAACCGAGGACCGTCGTCGGAGACCATGGGCCCTTCCTACAAACGCGTAGTTCCAACCCCAACGGACACTGTCGCTCCACGCCAGAAATTCCAGCGGCTAGCACATCATCATGTGGTTACGACGAGCGGTACGACAGCTGTGACATGCCCCTGCCCTAAGCCATGGAGATCACGCGGCTTTTGTCGCTAGCGCTTGCATTCCATCATGGGGGCGACATTAAAGCGTCTTTGCAGCACTTGGGTCGCCTATTTGGCTCGGGGCAGGTCAGCTCGAGGAGCCAACTCTTTCAAGAGCTTGCTTGAAAAGTGTTCACGCGCGGCCTCAGAGCCGCGTCGCCGCATCGTCAGAGATTGTTGCTGACGCGGCCGAACATCGAGGCGTCGGTCTTGGCAACGCCCGGAGCGACCCAAACCGCGCGCTCGGGAAGCGGCTTCAAGATCTTAAGGTCCGCCTTGGCATCCATCTGCTCGGGATCGCCGATGGCGTTGATGACCCAGTTACGACATTCCCCGCGCGAAAGTTCCTGGACCTTCTGCTCCATCTGCTGGTGCGTCGCTTCCTGCTTGCCTGAACCGGAAATCTCGTCGAGATTCGCGGTCAGGCAATCATTGAGGATGCGTTCGGCGCGGTAGCGCATGACGACGCCGAATTCGCTGCGTATGAAACGCTCGGCATAGTCGGCAAATACGGCCTTGCTGGCGGCGAGCAACATACCTTCGACACCCGAGCGCAGACCATTGTTGACGCTTGGGCCGCGCAACTCGAACAGCGCGCGAGTGAAGCGCGCGGTGGCCTGGTTGAGGGCGATTAACTCCGAGGTTTCCAGCGTGCGCGCGTAGATCGCGCGACCGGCGCGCTGGATCATTTCGTCGATCGGCGCCATCTCGACCCTGTTGAAATTGTTGCCGACCAGGAGGCCGGGCACTTCGGCGCTCGCGCGCTCGAGAATGGCGACGCGCAGGCGTTCATTGGTCCATTGCTCGCCGACGAACTGCTCGAAGGTTGAGAGGTTCGCGTCCTCATAGGCGTGGGTCACCGAGCGGTCGATCGCGTGCTGGGTGACGTCGCCTTGCGACAGCGTGGAGTCGCCCTGGCGGCTCCGGCTCTTGGCTGCATTGTCGATCAGCGACAGCAGGAGCTTGATGGCGCCATTGTAATCACGCTGGTTGTCGCGGCCGAAATCTTGCTTGGTCGGATCGATCGTCTCCTCGACGCCGACAGCGCCGAGACTCTTGCTGACCACGATGCCTTTGAACACCACATCCGCGGAGCCACGCACGAGCGCCACGCTGCGCGCGGTGTCGCGCGAAGACGCGGAATTGTCGCTATTGCCGTCGCTGTCTCTCGTCCTATCCGATTCGGGCTCATGCCGCGGGTGGCCGCCGCTGCGCGGTTGATGGATGGCGCCGCCGACGATGGCGCCGCCAATGATACCCGCCGCAATGCCGGCACCGACGCTGAATCCGCCGAGGCCACGCGCCAGAACCGGTTCCGACGGCAAAGCCACTGCCAGCGCGAGAGCGCAAATCATCGTCGCACGCGGTGCAGAAGCGATCCAGCGCATCGGGCCCCCCTTTAATCGGGTCCAGCCGCCTAAAGAGGCACTATTTATCACATTTCCCCGCACGTCACAACATTGTGCACTGCAACCTAACGACGGCGGCGGTCGCCGGCGCCGTTGACGTTAATCGCAGCGGATTCGGCCTGTGCCGCCACGATATCCGGGAATGACACCTTCCGGTCCTTGCGGACGATGTCCCAGAGCGCCTTGAGCGTCTCGCGCGTGTTCGCCTTGCGGCCGTCAAAGCCGTACAAATCGATATAGGGTACGCAGGCCGGCTTCATTGATTCGTAGTAGCGGAACTGCGGCTCGGTCGGCGCCTCATCGCGGCCCCAATCCCAGACCCAGACGAACTTACGCACCGGCGGCCCGCCGCCGCAGCTCATCCACACCATCAGCGAGCGCACCTTGACTTGGTGGGACTCGGAATCGGGCTTGCCGTAATACTTCTCGAGTTCGATCGCGCTCATCCTGGGTCAGCAACGGATTGCCGGCTTTGTCGACCGCCTCGCCGTTCGCCGCCATTTCGGCGAGCAGGACACCGGCGGAAATCTCATCGAGCGGGTTGTCGAAGGAGCTGCGCATGCCGGTATCGGCCGCGCGGATCGCAAGATCGATCGCCTTATAGGCGTATTTGACGGCAAGCTCCGGGCGCACGGCATAGCCGAATTCACCTTTGCGATAGAGCTTGGCGAGACGCAGCGACGCCCGTGAAGAGCCCAGCGACATCGCCATCTGCAGCAAGCGCACGACCTCGGCCGGACCGTTTTCCGGCTTAAGCAGAACCTTGCCCGACAATAGATGCTCAGCGAATTCGACCTGTGCATCGACGTCGCCGCCATAGGCGGCGAGCCGCCAATAGCGTTCCGCAAGCTGCGGCTGCGGGCTGGCGAGGCCCTCGCCGTCCTCCAGCATCAGCGCCAGGAAGCGCTGCGAGACAGAGTCGCCTTCCTCTGAGGCCTGGGCGAACCAGAGCAGTGCCTCGCTCGCATCGGCAGGAACATTGCGATCGTTGGTCGTGCCGCTACGGCCGAAATAATAACACATGCCGAGATAACGCTTGGCCTCGTCCGAGCCGGTGTTGGCGGCACGGCGCAGCCATTGGATGGCGCGGACCGGGTCGGCCTGCGCGCCGGCGCCGAACCATAATTGTTTGCCGACCTCGACCATCGCCCCGGCATTGCCGGCCTCGGCGGCCTTGGCGAAGAGCTCATAGGCTTGGCCCATTTCGCGCTTCAGTCCGCCCTCGCCGTTTCGGTAGCGGAAGGCGAGGTTGTACATGGCGATCGGGTGGCCCTGGTTGGCGCCGGCCTGAAGCAGCTTGGTTGCCGCGTCGGGATCAGGGCGCTCGATGCCGTCACCCTTGTCGTACATGAGCGCCAGGTTGTTCAGCGCCGCCACATAGCCCTTGTTCCTAGCATCTTCGTAGCGAATGACGGCATCGCCTTGCAGCCGTTTCTTGCTCGGGTCGTTGTCCGGCAGCAGCTGCGCCTTGCGCTGATAGGCGCGTGCAAGATTGAACAAATAACGCACCACGCGTGGATTGTCCGATGCCGCCTTATCACAGGCCGCGATCGCCGGGTCCGGGTCGATCTTGCCGAAGCTGACGCCCGGCACTTCCGGCGGCCGCGCCAGATCTTCTTCCGAGGCGGCAAGGCGATCGCAAGGATTGACAGACTTCGCCAGCTGATTGTCGGCGGCAACGTCCTTGACCGTAATGCCGTGGGCAAGCACGTCAAGCAATTGGCTAGCTTCACGCGCGGTCGGGCATTTGGCGAAATACTTCAAGTGCCGTTCGAGTCGGTCGCGGCGCGGGCGCTCGCGGATTTCGCGCAGATCTTCGGCGGCAAAGTCGCAGGAATTGTCTTCCAGGGTGAAGCGCTCGGCGCCAATCGGATCGATGAAATAGAAATCGCCGCCGTGGATCTTGTCGATGTAGTCCGGATCCTGGTTCTGCCCCGCATTGGCGGCGATCTCCGACACCTTGTCCTGCACGCGCTTGGCGAGATGGGTCAGGTCAAGGCCTGGCTTCATCAGGTAATCGCGGAACACGGTGGTGAACAGCGAATTCTCGCGGTGGTCGTTTTCGCCGAATTTCTCGATCGCCTGCTGGCCGTGCGAGGCGGAATAAATCACCATGAAGCCGTTCGGGGCGTCGTCGGTGATATTGATGCTGGTGCCGCCGCTGACGCGACCGATGCCTTTCGATTGGCTAAGCAGAAGCGTCCGGCAGGCGTCGAGCACGATTACGGCGACGCGCGGCTTGCGCTGCTCGATCTGGCTCAGGATGTCCCGTTCCGACATTCCGTGTGCCGGAATTTCAATGCTTTCGTAGTCGACCAGCACCTCGCGGCTTTCCGCGCGCGCTGCAAGCAATTGCGGCGAACTCTTTTCCGCACCGCTGGCCCGGCTGCGCGCAAATTCGAGCGGACTCTTCACATCGCTAAACAGGAGGAAGTTTTGCGGCTGGCCGTCGGCGGCACGTCCTCCGTAACCGTGGCCGGAATAATAGACGAAGACGACGTCGCCTTCATTGATGGTGTTGACGAATTTGTTGAACTCGGCCTGGAAGGCCTCCTTGTTAGGCGGATTATCATAGAGCTTGATGTTCTTGGCATCGAAGCCGACCTGCTTGAGATCGGAG
Organism: uncultured Alphaproteobacteria bacterium; assembly: GCA_963742385.1. GTDB lineage: Bacteria > Pseudomonadota > Alphaproteobacteria > Rhizobiales > Xanthobacteraceae > Pseudolabrys. Next base: position 409,339 of record CAVULS010000008.1, read on the forward strand.
GCAATATCGCCAGCATCGTTGGTCGCGAGTGACAGTTGCTGGATGCCGGGGTCGCGGTAATTTCTGATACCGACGACGAATGCGCGGCGGGCGGGCGCCGGCGGCGCAGCGGGCTCCGCAACGGGAGACGGCTCGGGAGTGCGTTTTTCCGAGGAGCGCTTCTTGGCGGCATCGGCGGCGGTCGAAATCAGAGCGACGCTGATCACCGCGAACAAAGCGGCGGCAAACAGGCGAGGCGAAGGCCGCATGGAACCCCCCGAGATCGATGGCCGCCCGATACGCCGCCCCCAAATTATGGCAGGATCATAGTGGAACGCCGCAGTTCATGCCACATTTTGTACATTAACAATTGCAGAAACTGCTCCTCCCAGCGCCTTGGCCCCGGCCCGGTGACATTGAACCGCGTTTTTCCCTGTGGTGAACTTGCCCCGACGGTCGGGGCGGCAAAGGCAAGCCGTGGGGTTGGCAATGTCGATAGCGGCGAAGTTCCGACGGCTGCTTGCGCCCGGCCTTATGCTGGCGTTGCTGTTGACGGCCGCCGTAGTTGACGCAGACGCTCAAACGGCCAGTTCCCGTGGCATTGGACGCGTCATTGCAGGCAAGCTAGCCTCGCCCGACGGAGCCAATGACAATATCTTCGCGTTGGTGGTCGGCATCGACGACTACCAGTTTGTGCCGAAGCTCAATGGCGCCGTGGCCGACGCGCAGGACATCGCGCGCAGCCTGCGCAATGACGGCGTCACGCAAGTCATCACGCTGCTCAATGGCGCGGTGACGCGCGCCGCGATGACGCAGGCGATGGCCAATATCATCGCGCAGGCCAACGCCGGCGATCTTGTCATCGTTACCTTTGCCGGGCATGGCTCGCAGGAGCCGGCCAAGGTCGTCACCGACGACAACAGCGGCTTGGACGAAGTCTTCATCCTCGCCGGCTTCGATGACGACGGCCCGCCGCTCGCGGAACGGCTGCTCGACAAGGAGATTTTCAACTGGCTGTCGCAGCTTGACGCCAAAGGCGCGTCGGTGATCTTCGTCGCCGACACCTGCCACGGCGGCGGCCTGTCGAAGACCGTCGACCCGCGCATCGGGCACCTGAGTTATCGCGCGCTACGCTACGTCAAGACGCGGGCCGAGGCCGATCCCGCCGCCGGCACCTACACGATCGCGCAGGATCCGCTGCAGGCCGAAATGGCGCAACTGCCGGAGGCACCCGCGACCGACGACCTCAAGCGACTCACGTTTCTTGCCGCCGTCGATAAATGGCACGAGACGCCGGAAATCATGGTGCCGCCGGAGCCGACACCACGCGGCGCCGTCAGTTATGCCTTTGCCCGCGCCCTCGAAGGCAAAGCCGATCTCGATCATGATGGCCGCATCACCCGGCGCGAACTCATCAGCTATATGCGTGACAAGACCCGCGACTTGACCGAGCGCGGGCAGGAGCCGGATTTTGCTCCCCTCACCCGGCTCGACGATGTCCTGTTCACGCTCGGAGCCGCGCCAGCCGTCACCGCAAAAGCCGAGCTTCAGCCCATACCGGCCAGCAGCGAGATCAAGCTCGGCGTGCTCAACGGCGCGGTGCCGGAAAAGGACGCGGTCGGCAAGACGACGACACCGTTTTCGCTCGCCGCAACCGACGGAAAGGCACCCGGCCTCGACGCGGTGTGGGATGCCGCGAACGGCGACGTGGTTTCTTCGCTCGGCGATATCGTGGCGCGGCGCGTTCGGCGCAGCGAACTAAACGGAGTCATCGATCGGCTGGCGGCGATCCGGCAGCTCGCGGTGCTGGCGCACTCGGCGAAGGCGCGGCTCGAATTGACGCCGAACAAGCACACCTATCGAGCCAACGAAATTGCGCGCTTGCAGGTCGATGGCGTCGACGGCCGCTATCTCATCGTCGCTAATATTTCCGGCAACGGAAAAATCCAATTCGTCTATCCGATCCAGGGTGACGAACCGTTGGTGGTGGCGCCGCATCCCGGCGACCCGAAAGTCATCGGCGACATCTACATCAAGCCGCCCTTCGGCAGTGAGGCGGTGGTTGCCATTGCCAGCAAGGAAAGACTACCCGCGCTTGAGGAACTGCTGATCCGCCGTTCCGACCAGCAGGGAGCCCGCGAATTCGTCGATGCGCTGGCGCAATTGCCGCCAGGCTCGGCCGAGATCAGCTTTCTCTCCTTCTTCACCGAGCCTTGATAGCGCGAGCGGAGCGATGATGCCCCGGCCCAGCCCACGCAACCCATGACCTCGTCCAAGCCCGGGCTGCGCGATCGATTAAGTCGGCGCTACGCGAGGGCCGGCCAGCTGCGCCGCGATGTCATCGCCGGTTTTTGGGCGATCGTCGGCGTCCTCGGCTTCGTTCTGACCTACAACCTCGTGCATACGCCCGACGGCCCGCAACATTGGTCTGCCGACCGCATCACTGGCTGGTGCTCGACACGGGAGGCGTCCCAGGACCGGCGCATCGCGTTGATCTACCTGACCACGGCAACGTTGAAATCGTTGCCCTATTCTTCGCCGGTCGATCGCGGTGTCTTGGCTGAGGTTGTGGCGGCTGCCGATGCCGCCGGTGCGTTGGCAATCGGCCTCGATTTTGTCCTCGATCGGCAAACGGAAACGGCCAAGGACGATGCATTGGCCGCGGCGATCCGCGATGCTCGGGCGCCGGTCGTCACCGGCGTGCTCGACGAAAGATCGCCGCCCGGCTCGTTCGACCGCCAATGGCAGGATGATTTTCTCAAGCGCAGCGGATTTCCCTCGCCCCGCCTCGCCGTCGGCCATCTCTATTTCGACGAGCCGCGCAACCGCCTCATCATCAGCGATCACGTCATACGGGCGATCGCTTCGCCGACCTCGCTAGTCACCTATAAAGTGAGCTTTGCCGAAGCCTTGGCAAAGGCCGGAGGCTCCAGCGGGCTGTTGAAGACGCCGCAGATTTCCTGGCTGCTGCCGCCGACAGACGGTTCGGAGACATTTCTGACGCTGTCGGCCGAGGATGTGATCGGCAAAGGCGAGTTGCGCGCTGCGCTGCCGCTCAAGGAGCTTTTGGATCGCAGGATCGTCATTATTGGCGGAAATTTCGCCGACCGCGATCAGCATTTCACGCCACTATCCGTCGGCGCCGACACGCAATATCCCGGCGCTTCCGTGCATGCGCAGGTCGTGGCGCAGATCCTCGACGGACGAGCGCTGTACGCTCCAAGCCGGCGAGTGGAAATCGCAATCGGGCTGGTTGTAACAGCTTTGGGTTTCTGGATCGGGCGCCGGGAAATGGCCAATCGCTATCACCGTGCCGTCGAGTTTGCCGCAGCAACCGGCCTCGTTTTGACCACGATAGGCTGCTTTCTGGTCCTCAATTTCCTGTTCCCGTTCACCCTGGTCTTTTTCTGGGGTATGATGGGTATCGTCGCAGGTCACTACAGCACGGGAATAGACACCTGATCGTTCGCTGCTGAACGTCGGAGCTTGTCACATGTCGGTCGCGTACGCTGTGCCGATATTCGCCGTCGCCACTTTCACCTGTCTTGCCGCGACCGATAAGGCGCGGGCTGACATGCTGGTGCTTGAGTTGACCGAAACGCATTATCGTCCTGGCGACCGCGTCCCCGGAGACAAGATCGACGTCAAGGAACCCGGCGCTTATGTTAAGGTGCTTGTCCTCGACAGCAAGACAACGAAGATATTTGAAAGCCCGGACCGCGGCACCGGGAGCGTGCCTTTCGGCGGCACGCGTGGCTTCAAGCGCAAGTCGCAGCAGTAACGGCGCTCGACGAAGGGTACGGCGTGAAAACCTCCGGCCGCGTCATCGTCATCGACGACCCGCAGATGCTTCAGCAGTTCGCCAAACCAAATTCGCTCACTGATGGGTAATGTGATCTCTCGATCTGCGATTGCATCATCGAGGCCCTCCCTGACGCGCAAACGTATAAAAAGGCCCTTACAGGCGTCTCAGGTAAGTACGACGCCCGGTACGACACGTGCGCAAACGAGGATGGCTAACAATTTGAACCGCAAAGCGCTTCGCCGCCAGCTCACGCTCTCCATCACCGGAGCGACACAAAATCGACGGGACAGACTTAAAGACGTCTTGTTCATATTTTCACTAGCTTCCAGATTTTTATCCACGTCTTATCAACGGTCCGGCTCGTGAACGAGGGCCCGCCACGGGGAGGCGCGTTACAGCATGCCGCCGACGTCGGAATGTGGAACACAATCGCGGCAAATTCCCACAATAGCAGCAGCTCGCCGACGAAAGTACAAGCTCGGATATTCGTTACGGCAAGCACAGCTAACGCCATTGTTCGAGCACAACTTGTGCCTCTCGCAATGACTAAATGATCTACCCGAGCGTCATCGCTAGCTTGACGCACACTGTAGTTGCGGTCAGTATTTATTTGATACGCTTGTCCCGCGAGTGGGGAAGTATTTGCATTTACACTCCGCCGCACTTCGCTATCTGGTGAGGGTCGCTGAACTTGGGTCGATACGGCGAGCCGCCGAGACCCTTAACGTCGCCTCCTCCGCGGTGAATCGACAAATTCTCACCCTCGAACGCAAGTTGGGCGTAACTCTTTTCAAAAGGACGCCAACGGGAGTCACGCTTACGAGCGCTGGCATGCTGTTGTTGCGCCATGCACGAGAGACCCTTGGCAATTACCAGCGCACACTCGACGAGATTGCGAGTCAGACTGGGGAAATAAAGGGCGAGGTCCGGATCATCGGTCTTGGATCTATAATTGAGTGTATTCTTCCGGGCATTATTACTGCCTTAGCGAAAAGATACGACGGGATTTCATTTCATATCGTCGACGCCAATCCAGATGACGTTATCAAGGAATTGACCGCTGGACATTTCGACATCGGGATAACTTTTCTAGATCAAAGGCACCGAGCTTTAGAAGTCTACTCGCGGTTGGAAACCACCGTCGGCGCCGTGATGAGGTCAAATCACCCGCTCGCTCGCAAACGCTCGGTCACCCTTACTGAATGTGCGGCATACGAGACATCGATGTTTTCCGACCGCTGGATTATCAAGCCCTTGATTGACAGCGAGTTCCAACTGACGGGGGCCGAATTCAAGCCGCGCATCGTGACCAATTCCATGGCGATCATGCAGGCTGCAATTTTGAATGGTCTGGGCATTGGCTTTTTTACGCCGATTGGATTTATCGACGACATTCGTCGCGGCGCCTTGACCTATATACCCCTGGCCCGGAGCGACTTTGCGCCCGCCGGGATAGGCCTTTTCGCTCCCAAGTCAGCGCTCACCTCGCCGCCCGTCAGGGTCATCATCGATCATTTGGTTGAGGTATTTGCGGACCTTCAGGCAACCCTGCACAGCATTAAGTCGCAACTAGAGAATCGCGCCAAAGATCATCGGGTCAGCACCAAGCTGTGAATCCAGCCGATTGCGTGCGGTTTGTAATTGGCAATGACTTGGACTTGATCAATACGCTGTGGATATGGATTGCCCATGCACCGGTAACCGGTCGTCGGCATAGATCGCGTCAACCGGACAGACCGATACACACAAGCCGCAATTTATGCACTCGTCAGGTGGATTTAGAACGTCCGCCCACCACCGTAAATGCAATCGACCGGGCATGCTTTTGCGCAGTCGCCATCTTTCACGTCGATGCATGCCTCAGTAATGACGCGTTGTATTGCGTTCAGCTTCCAGTCCAAACCGGCGACCGCTTCTCGCGGAAGGCATTGATGCCCTCTCGACTATCGGACGATTGCAAGGACTCGATCAACGCCGGCAGCCGAAGAGCCTGCGCCTCAGCCGCACTGAGATGGGCCGTCCGGCGCACCGTCTGCTTTATGGCGCGCAACGACAATGGCGCGCAGGCCAGGATATCGGCAATCCAGCGATCGACGGCCGCGTCGAGATTGGCGCGTGGAACAACCTCATTTACGAGGCCCATCGCATGCGCCATGGACGCGCTGAGACGACGGCCGGTCAACAATATGCCCATCGCAAGTTTCAGTGGCACCTGGCGCTGGAGCAGAACCATGCCGCCATCAAGTGGCAGGCGGCCGACGCGGGGCTCCGGGAGACCGAAGGTGGCCTCCTCCGCTGCAATTACCAGGTCGCAGCCGAGCACCATTTCAAAACCACCGCCGAGCGCGTAGCCGTTTACGCGCGCGATGACCGGAATATCAAGCGAGTTGCGCAGCGCGATGCCGCCGAAGCCGTTCGGGCGCGGCGCCGCCCAATATTCCAGCCCCGTCTTGCTGGTTCCCTTCATATCGGCGCCGGCACAAAAAGCGCGGTCGCCGGCGCCCGTCAGTACGACAATACGCACCGACCGGTCGCCTTCGAGGCGGCGCCAGACTTCCTCAAGTTCGGCTTCGGTCGCGGCATCTATCGCGTTCAACGTCTCAGGGCGGTCGATGGTGACCCGAGCAACGTGGCCGGAAAGGTCGAGCCTGACGCTCATGCGATGATCCTTTGCGCCTTGAACCCGGCAATTGCATCGCGACTGTAACCATAGCCTTTGAGAATTTCCTCGCTGTCTTGTCCGAGTCTTGGAGGCGCAGCGCGCAGGGCGAAACCATTGTCCGAAAGATGTATTGGCGAGCCGACGAGCTTGAGCAGCTCGTTGCCTGCTTTGAGCTGCACGACCATTCCATTCACCGCGGTTTGAGGATCGGCAAGAGATTCGGCCAGAGATTTGACCGGGGCGCAAAGGAGATCCTGAGCCTCCAGGGCCGCGATCCAATGCGCCGTTGTCCGTGTACGAAATTGCGCGCGTAACGTGTCTTGAAGCTCTTTCTTGCTCTTGACCATGCGTTCAAAACTCGAAAAGCGTTCATCCTGGCACAAATCGTCGATCTCAAGCGCCGTGGAAATGTCGCGGAGCGGATTTGCTTTGAACGCGCCGACAAGCACCAGCGCGCCGTCGGAAGTTTCAAACACGCCGGTTAGTGGCATCGCAGCCCAGTTGAGTTCGCGCTGGCGCATCATCCACATTGCGGCTTCCTGCATTTGCATCGCCAGCATGCTGTCATAAAGCGAAACCGACACCATTTGTCCGACACCGGTCCGCTCCCGCTGCAAAAGCGCAAGCAGAATGCCCTGCACGAGATGCATTCCGGCCGCGTAGTCGGCGAGCGCCGTCGGATAGACTGAGAGTGGCAGCGAAGCATCCGCCCTGCGCGCCATCACCCCACTGAGCGCTTGGGCCAGCACATCCTGACCGCCTTTGTGCGCGTACGGCCCTTCCGGGCCGAAGCCAGTACCAAAGGCGAAAATGATGCGTTGATTGATGCGTTTGAGATCATCGTAACCAAGTCCCATCCGCTCCATGACACCGGCACGGAAATTGTTCACGGCCACATCTGCGGACTCGGCCAGCTTGCGCACGATAGCCCGTCCCGCTTCCTGCCGTAAGTCGAGAGCGAGGCTGCGCTTGTTACGATTGAGGCTGCAGAACACCGGGTTCTGCGGACCATCTGGATCGTCCGAAATCGACGAGCGCGACAAATCGCCCGCTCCAATGCGCTCGATCTTGATTACATCGGCACCATAATCGCCCAAGACCTGGGTTGCGCATGGCCCGAGCATGACTTGAGTGAAGTCGATCACCCGTATGCCGGACAGCGGCTGGGCCGCGTGGTCGAAGGAACCGGCAATGTTCACGACTGGGTCTCCAGCACTCGGGCGTTGGCGGATGGGCGATCGCCCGGATCGGCGCCGCGCGCCCTGAGCCGCCGTTGAAGTTCGATGACATCGACGTCTCTGACCGAGCCATCGGCCTCGATCGCCATCGCGGCGGCCACACCGGCAGCCTCCCCCATGGCCATGCAGGGCGGAATCTCGCGGGAGATTTTCTGCGCCTGGGACGTCGCAGAGTAATGGCGGCCGGCCGCCAAAAGCTGGTCAATCCTTTTCGGCAGAAGAGCGCGGTAGGGAGTGTAATAATCCCGGCCGCGCGCGACGCTGTCCGGGAAATGGACGCGATCGACGATGTCTTCCTTGGTGACTACATATTCTCCCTCCAGCAGGCGCGTTTGCCGGATTCCGGTCTGTGGCGCGACGTCGACCACATAGCAATTCTCGAATCCCGGCATGTTGGCGCGCACGAAATCGACCAGCGCGTAGATGCGCCGGCGGCCTTCAAACTCAGCCTCGGTTAGATCCTCGACTTTCAGTCCATCGAGGTCCGGCATGTGCGGGCAATTGCACCAGACGATACCCGGCAGCGGGGTTTTCAGCCACCAGTTCTCCCAACACCCGCCAATCGTTTGCCTAGCCCGTCGATCGACTTCCTGGAAGCGTGCCGGCTCTTCGAACTGGAAGCGCTCCGCCTCGCCGGTATCGACGCCACCAAGACGAAAAACTGTGGTCACGATGTAATTTCCGCGACTGAACGGCGCGCCGGCGCTGGCGGCGACGTCGAGATCACCAGTCGCGTCGATCACGACCGTGCCGAGCACCGTCTCCGGCCCGGCCTTGGTGTGGCACACGACACCCGCAGCGCGATTGCCTTCGACGATGGTGTGCGTGAACCAACTGTGCAGCCGGAGCTCAACACCGCTCTCGCGGATCAGATCACCCGATACACGCTTCCAGCCATCCGGATCGAAGGCCGCCGCGTAGCATATCGGCTTAGGCCTGGTCCGCACGTGAAAATCGAACGCGCCCCAACGGAACCATTTCCGGAACATTGCCGGGTCGTAGCCTCGCTCCGATTCTGGCGGGTAGACCGCGAGACCGAGCTTTTCCAGGCGTTCGATCATTTCATGACACAGGCCACGGACGGTGATTTCCGGCCCGTTGACCATGTCGTCGAGGACCAGCACCATGCCGCCCGACGCCAGCCCTCCGAGATAGGGGTAGCGCTCGACCAGCGTTACCGAAGCGCCGCTGCGTGCTGCCGCTACCGCTGCGCTAACTCCTGCCGGCCCGCCGCCGACCACGACGATGTCAGCCCGGGATACGATCTTGGCATCGATACCCCTGCCGCGCTCGACAGGTGTGCCTTCAATCATAGCAAACTCCTTTACGACCAGCCGGCAAGCGACTTATGCATGGGACGCAGGTTGCCAGCGAATGCATACGCGTTCCAAGAACACGATGAGTAAGAAGAAGGAAACCGAAAAGCACGAGCCCACAGCGACCGTTGCGTACAGCAAGGCAGAATCGAAGTTGAACGTAGCCTGGATGATCAACGCGCCGAGCCCGAATTGCGAGCCGATCCACTCCCCGACGATCGCGCCAATTACCGAAGTGCTGGCTGTGATCTTCAGCGACGAGAAAAGGTAGGGGAGCGAGCTTTGTAAGCGAAGTTTGGTGAACACCTCCCATTTGGTGGCTGAAAGCACATGCATCAGCTCAAGCGCCTGCGGATTGACCGATCCGAGACCGCGCACCATGTTGACGAGGGTTGGGAAGAAACAAATCATTGCCGAGATCGCCACCTTCGGCTCCATGCCGTTGCCGAGCAGCAGGACCAGGATCGGCGCCTGAGCGACGACCGGAATCGAATTGAATAAAACCGCAATCGGGAAGAATGCCTCTTGCACGATCCTCTTATGGACGAACACTGTGGCGACGACGATTGCAGTCATATTGCCGAGTAGAAACCCCAGGATTGCCTCGGTCGCCGTCGGCAGAAGGTTCTGCAACAGGACACCGGACCGCAGATAAAGCGTCTCGGCAACGACGAGGGGAGCGGGTGCGACGAACGGCTTAACGCCGAGAAACTTGATCAGCGCCCACCAGACGAAAATGACGGTAAATATGCCGACCAGCGGCATTGCTCGCCGCGGCCAATTCTTTCGCCAGCGTGTCGCGCGGGTGGCGCCGTCGTTCGCCATGGCGGACTCTATCGCCGACATCATCAGCATGTCTCCAGGACGGTGCGCAGATGTGCGGCGATCTTGACGAAACGCGGGCTCTCACGGATCGAAAGGCGCCGCGGCTCCGGTACGTCGATAGGGACGATCTCGCGCACGCGCCCAGGCTGCGCCTCCATAACTAGCACCTGCTGACCAAGGAAGGCGGCCTCATAGATGCTGTGGGTAACGAAAATAATCGTGACCTTCGTCTCTTGCCATATGCGCAGCAACTCCTCGTTGAGGCGGTCCCGCGTGATTTCGTCAAGCGCACCGAATGGCTCATCCATGAGGAGCACTTTCGGGTTGGCGACCAGCGCTCGCGCGATCGAGACGCGCTGACGCATACCACCAGAAAGCTCGTGCGGCAGCGATTGCTCCCAGCCTGAAAGCCCGACCAGCTCCAGGAGGTCGCGCGGTTCCCGGTTGTGAGTTAATGCTCGGTGGCGGCCACCGACTTCAAGCGGAAGCGAGACATTGTCGATTGCCGAACGCCAGGGCAGCAGGGTGGCGTCTTGGAACACGAATCCAATTGTGCGCTTCCGCCGCGCCTCGGATGGTGAGTCGCCGAGGATACGGACGCTGCCCGCGGTCGGCGGTACTAAATCGGCGAAGAGCCGGAGAAGGGTCGACTTCCCGCAGCCTGATGGGCCGAGAATAGTGAGGAAGCCGCCTTGCATAACAGCAAGCGAAACTTTCTCGATCGCGGTGACAGAGCGGCGGGCGCCCTCAAAGCGCACGGTCGCACCGGTACAAGCGACCGCGACCGGAGGATCGGCCGCGACGAGAGCCGGAAGCGCAACGTCATGGTCGAGCATGTCGAGTTGACCGAGGCATCAACCGAAATGTGGTCGGCTGTTCTTGGTCGCGTCCAAGAGCTCGAGCGTTATCACCTCGTCGAGCTTCGGCGTTCGTTTGGTAAACTGTCCGAGCTTGGAGTAAAGGTCAATCTGGTCCTGCCAAACCGCTGGATCCATTGTGCCCCAGCCATTTTTTTTCGTCGCTTCATTGAATGCCAAACTGAGCGCTATCTTGGCGCCTTGGACCTCATCTGCAGCAACCAGGCTCGGTAGCTCCTTGACGAGCAGGTCAACAGCTTTTTCGGGATTCTCATACGCATAGGCATAACCGCGCGCCGTCGCCCGCATGAAACGGATTAAAAGATCCCTGTTAGACCGTAGTGTCTCGGCCGTCGCATAATACGGAGAGGCATAGAGTTTAACACCGGTATCCCACAAACGCAGCGTCACGTGATCGGGGCCAAGGACCTTGATCGCGGATACACTCGTGACCCAGCCTGTCACAACGTCGACTTGCCCAGTCAACAATGGAGCCATGCTTGATCCGATATTGACCACCTCGACGTCCTTCAGATCCAACCCGTTCTTGACCAAAAGGGCGTGAAGGAGGATGACACCAGTTGCCTGGATTCCAACCTTCTTGCCGCGGAAGTCTGCCGGAACACGTACAGGGTTCTTTTTCAGCGAAAAAAACGCGAAGGGGTGCTGCTGTTTCCCTATTGCGAAGCATTTGACTGGAATGTCTTGGGAGGCAGCGAGCATCAAAGACGGGCTCGACGAAATTTGGCCGAGCTCACAGCGACCCGAGGCAACGATCGCGACCCCGTCGGTGTTTGGCCCACCCGGCTGGATCTTGAGGACTAGCCCCTCTTGCTCGAAATAGCCGAGGTGCTTCGCGGCGATTTCGCCGAGCTGATCGCCATTCTCTATCCAGCCAAGTTGCATATTCACTGTGGCCGGCTCGCCGGCCAGCGACGGCCCAAAGCCAATAACGCGCCCCCCGAGGAGCAGACCCGCGGTATATGCGGCTGACTTCATCAGATCGCGCCGGCCTATCGCACCAAACTTGATCAAGTCTTTGGTCATGAGCTTTTACCCTTGTGTTTCATCACGTTGATATCGAGGGGTGCCCTGCACGAATTGCGCATTGACGAATTTTACAACTTTTGCGCATGCTAAATGCTGTCACAATTGTAGTGATGCCGATAGCGACATTTTTTGCCAGGCCCGCTGCCGATTTTGCCTCGCCATTACTGCCGTTTTTCCAGCGGCTTAGGTGTCCTTTCCGGATATCACACTCGGACACATTGATTATGCAGCCCGGCCAAGGTCCGTGACGGCGCCTCGGCGTAGTGAGATCTGCTTTACCCCTCGGCCGCCACGCAAAACTACCGCTCGCGCGGATCGAGCGCGTCGCGCAAGCCGTCGCCGATCAAATTGAACGACAAGACACTCAGAAAAATTGCAAGGCCCGGCCAAATCGCCATCCACGGGGCATTGGTCAGGAAACGCTGCGCGGAATTGAGCATCGATCCCCACGACGGGTAAGGTGGCTGCTGACCCAACCCAAGGAAAGACAAGGCGGCCTCGGCAATGATGGCGGTCGCAATCGATAGCGTCGCCTGAACCAAGATTGCCGGTAAGATATTCGGCAGAATGTGCACCAACGCGATGCGCCAGCGCGGATTGCCGACGGCGCGAGCGGCCTCTATGTATTCTTCGACCTTGACCTGCATTACTTGACCGCGCGTCAGGCGCAAAAAGACCGGCGTGGTGGTGATACCAATCGCAATCATCGCATTGCCGAGGCTGGGTCCGAGGAAGGCGGCGAGCGCAATCGCCAGAATGATAAATGGACAGGCCAACATGGCGTCGGTCATCCGCGACAGAAGAGCGTCTACGAAGCCGCCACGATAGCCGGCGGTGAGGCCGAGTGGAACGCCGATCGATAGCGCGATGCTCACAGAAATGACGCCAGCAAACAGTGAAGCGCGGGTGCCATAGACGACGCGCGAAAAGACGTCGCGGCCGACGTCGTCGGTGCCGAAGAGGTGGAGAAACGACGGCGGCTTGCGCACCGCCGACCAGCTCTGCACGATCGGATCGTAGGGGGCGATCAGCGGAGCCAGCACGGCAAAGGCGACGAACAGACCGATCACGAACAAGCCGAAAACGGCGCCCTTTCGCCGCAGCAGCCGCCGCCAAGCCCGCATCGCCGGGCTTTCGACGGCCAAGCGATCAGGCAGCGGCACGACCTGTAAGATCTCCGCCATGTCAGCCCCGCAGCCGTGGATTGACCATGTGATAGGCAATGTCGGCGAGCAGGTTGAGCACGATAAACGTGGTCGCGGTCACCAGCACCACGCCCTGCACCACGGCGTAGTCGCGGTTGAAGACCGCGTCGACAACCAATTTACCGAAGCCCGGAATCGTAAAGATCTGCTCGGTGAGAACTGCGCCGGACAGAAGCGTGCCGAATTCGAGCGCGCCGAGCGTGATGACCGGGGTCAGCGCGTTGCGCAACGCATGCCTGATGATGATACGACGCTCGAGCAGCCCTTTGGCCCGAGCGGTGCGCACGTAGTCGCTTTCCAGCACCTGCAACATGGCGCTGCGGGTATGACGCATGAGGATGGCGGCGATGGCGTTGCCGAGGACGAACGCCGGCATGATCGTCGAGGCAAGGCTCGCTTCCCAATCGTCGCTCAGCCGCACGTAGCCGGAAGCCGGTAGCCAGCCGAGCTGCACCGAAAAAAGAAAGATCATCATGATGCCGAGCCAGAAATTCGGCGTGGAAATGCCCCATAAAGCGAAGACGTTGGCGGCATAGTCCCAGACCGTGTTCTTTTTTACCGCCGCGATCACGCCCGCCGAAATGCCGATGCTCAGCGCTATAATGATCGCCATCGACGCGAGCTGCATCGTCACAGGCAATTTTTCGAAGATCAGCTTGAGAACGGGCTCCTTGACCCGCATCGATTCACCGAGATTTCCGGAAAAGACGCCCTTCACCCAATAGACGTATTGCAGCGGCAGCGGTTGGTCGAGCCGGTATTGCTTGCGAATTTGCTCGATGACCTGCGGGTCCCGCTCCTCGCCCGCCATGACCAACGCCGGATCGCCCGGCAACAATTGCTGCAGCGAGAAAATCAGCACCGACACGAAGAACAGCGTCGGAATGAGCTGCAGCAACCGCTTGCCGATAAATTTCAGCATCTGTCGCGAATTATCTGGTTTCCCCTAAGCGAAGCCGGATCTACTTGAACTTGAGGCCGACCACGCGAACGAGCCCGTCCGGCATCTGCGTGTAGCCTTCCAGACGCGCGGTGTGCGCGATCAGGATGCGCCGATGGTAGAGGTAGATGATCGGATCGTCCTCGAGCAATATTTTCGTAAGCTTCGCGTAGATCGCCTTGCGTGCCGCAGGGTCCGAGGGAACGCGCGATTGATCGAGCAGCTTATCCACCTCGGAATTGCAGTAACCCGGATAATCCTGCGGCGCCTTGCACTTGTCGAAGATATAGAGGTTACCGTCAGGATCGGTACGCCCGCTCCAGGCCAGCATAAACGCCTGGTACTGTCCGGCTTCCGCCTGCTTGAGTGAGGTAGCAAATTCAGTGACGCGGATCTTCATATCGATGCCAACGTCCGCGGCCATGGCTTGGATCACTTCGGCGACGGCATGATTCTCGGCGCCTGCGGGAACCATGAAGTCGACGGATACGCGGCCGGTCACTCCCGCTTCTTTCAGTAGCGCCTTCGCCTTCTCGAGATCACGCCCCTGAACCGGCAAGTCCTTCTGGTAATAGGGATGCTCGGGGCTGATCCACTGGTTGCCGGGCACGAACTCACCGTTGAATACGACCTGCGTGAGCGCCTTGCGATCGATCGCAAGGCTCAGCGCCTGCCTAACTTTCGCCAATTGCCCAAGCGGGCCTTTGGCGGCATCGCCGTTGCCGACATTGATGTCCACGCCCTGATAACCGAGCTCGAGCGCGCTGGCGAGACGCAGGTTGCTGTCTGCGCGGACCGCCTTGATATCGGTGGCGAGCAATCGCTCGATGAGATCGAGGCCGCCTGATTTCAGGCTGGCCAAGCGAACCGTGGCATCGACGATCGGCAAATAGACGATGCGGTCGATGAAAACGTTTTTCGCATTCCAGTAGCCGGCATATTTTTCCACGACGATGCGGTCCTGCGCGACCCGCTCGACGAGTTTATAGGGCCCGGCGCATACCGGATGCAGCCCGAACTTGTCACCCTCTGCCTTGGCCGCCTTCGGCGAGACCATCATGCCGGCGCGGTCGGTCAATTGCGCAATCAGTGGTGCGAACGGCACCTTCAAAACGAGCTTGATCGTGAGCGGATCGACGACTTCGATATGATCGACCGCGGCAAGCTCCGGCTTGCGGAACGAGCCGGTCATGGTCATGTGCCGCTCGAGTGAGTACTTTGCGGCCTCCGCATCGAACTTCTCGCCGTCCTGGAACGTCACGTTTGGCCGCAGCTTGATGGTGACCGCCTTTCCATCCGGCGAAGTCTCATGTGAGAGCGCAAGCTGCGGAACTACGTCGAGATGTTCATTGATGTCGAACAGCTTGTCGCAGATCGAGGCAAAGACGATCCGCCCCACGTAAGTGCGGGCGAGCGTCGGATCGAGAATGTCAGGATCCTCGGCAAGCCCAATGCGCAACGTGGTCTGAGCCTGCGCGGTTGCGGCAGCCAAAGACAGCAACGCCGCCGAAACGGCGACCTTGAATGCGTTCATGGTAGTTCCCCTCGCGGCTTCGGCGGCCTTGTTCGGCAGCCTTCAATCCGGCCTCGTTATAGTATCAACACCGGGCTTGGTCCGTACATCCGTATTGCGAAAGGCCGCCATCAAGCCCTCCAATTCCGGGGTGACGCGGGAGCCGCGCAATGGCTCGACCGGCGGCAACTCCCCGACGCGATGACAGGCGGTGGCGTGGCCTTTTGCGTCGTTCCGGAGCTCTGGAGCTTCAGACCGACAGCGCTCAATGACAAACGGGCAGCGTGTATGGAACCGGCATCCAGGTGGCGGTGCCAAGGCGCTGGGAAGCTCGCCGTGCAGGATAATGCGTTCTCGCCGCACCTGCGGATTTGGCACCGGGATCGCCGACAGCAGTGCCCGGCTATAGGGATGTTTCGGCGACGCGAACAGCTCATGCGCCGGGGCCAATTCGACGATCTGACCCATATTCATCACTGCCACCTTGTTGGCGATGTGCTTAACCACCGCAAGATCATGCGAAATGAAGATGTAGGTCAATCCGAAGCGCCGCTGCAGGTCGCGCAGCAGGTTGAGAACCTGCGAACGGATGGAAACGTCGAGCGCCGACACCGGCTCGTCGCAGATGATGAGCTTCGGCTCCACGGCGATCGCACGCGCAATTGCGATGCGCTGGCGTTGCCCTCCGGAAAATTCGTGCGGATAGCGCTGCGCGGCGGACGATGCCGACAGGCCGACCAGGCGCAACAGTTCAGCAACGCGTCGCGGGCGGTCGGCAGGGGGAACGACATCATGGAGAAACAAAGGTTCGAGCAGGATTTGCTCGACGCTCATGCGCGGATTGAGCGAGGCGTAAGGATCTTGGAAGATCAATTGGGCATGGCGCCGAAAGCCGCGCAGCTCGTTGTCCTTAAGCCCAGTGATCTCGCGGCCGTCAAAGACGATGCGCCCTTCCTGCGGCTCGATGAGACGAAGCACCAGACGTCCAAGCGTGGACTTGCCGCAGCCTGATTCACCGACGAGGGCAAACGTGTCGCCGGCGTCCAGCGAGAAGCTGACGCCGTCGACCGCCTTCACCGTCGAAATCGGGCGGCCGAGCAATGTCCGTTCCGCGACGAAATGTCGCTTGAGATTCTCGACCTGGAGTAGCGGTTTCATACGACGCTCTTTTCGAGCGGCACAAAAAAACACCGCGACCAGCGGCTGTCGTCAAGCTGGACGATGGGCGGTCGTTGGCTGTGGCAACGCGCGTCGGCAAAGGGGCAGCGCGGTGCAAACCGGCATCCGGCCGGCAGTATTGCTAGATCCGGCACCATACCCTTGATCGCCGCAAGCTCGTCGGATTGCTGATCAAGCCGCGGCGTCGACCCGAGAAGACCGACCGTATAGGGATGCTGTGGCCGCTCGAACAGTGCTGCCGTTGGCGCGCGCTCGACGATTTCGCCCGCATACATGACCGCGACCTCGTCGCAAATTTCGCCAATCACACCAAGATCGTGCGAAATCAGGATGATCGCGGCACCGGACTGCGCCTTGAGGTCGCGCATTAGGTCAAGAATTTGCGCCTGGATGGTCACGTCGAGCGCCGTCGTCGGCTCGTCGGCGATGAGCAGTTGCGGGTCGCAGGCGAGCGCAATCGCAATCATCACGCGCTGGCGCATGCCGCCCGACAGCTTGTGTGGATATTCATTGTAGCGCTGCTCTGGGGACGGAATCCTGACGCGTGTGATGAGCTCAATGGTTTTGGCCTTTGCCGCTTGCGGCGACAAATCACGATGGCGGATGAGGGTTTCCGCAATCTGCTCTCCGACGGTGAGGCTCGGATTGAGCGAGGTCATCGGCTCCTGGAAGATCATAGTGAGCCTGTCGCCGCGCAGGTCGCGCATCTCGTGGTCGGCAAGTTCAAGCAGATCGCGGCCGTCAAACACGATCGAACCGCCGATCTCGGCATTGGGTGCGAGCAGCCGCATGATGGTCAGCGCGGTTACGCTCTTGCCGCAGCCGGATTCACCGACAATGCCAAGCGAGGCGCCGTGAGCGAGGCTCAGGTCGATATTGTCGACGGCATGGATCACGCGACCACGATCCCCATGGAATTGCACCGTGAGGCCGGAGATCTCGAGCAGTGGAGACGGACTCATGTCTGCGCCGGCGCCGCCAGTGCCTGTTGAATCCCGGCTTCGATCGATTCCCGATCCGTGGTTCCCACAGGGTCCTTATGGCTGGGCAGGAATTGCATGAAAGGCACAAACCGCTCGCGGCTTACGCGCTCCAGCCGATCGAGCTCGGCGAGCGGATCAGGGTGATCGTCGACGCGCAAGCTGAGATCGGGCCAGTCTTCCTCGCCCTGGATGAGCAAGGCCGCCGATTGCTTGCCGCGCTTGTCACCGCCAGCGTCTTCACCCGCCTTCATCGCCGCGATCAAACGTCGAGCGAAAGGCAGGGCTCCATGTGCATGGAACGCCGCTGCCGTTGCGGCAATAACATCGGCACTGGCGAGCATATTGCCGGCGACCGAAAGGCCGGATTCGCAGATCGCGCCGCACCAATCTACGCAGGCATCCCCTGTATGCGCCGCGGTTCGGCCTTGCTGGTCCATGAGATGCAATTGACGGTGGTCGCGTCCGGCATCGGCGGCAATGAGCCGCGACACCACATCGGCGGCCGGCCGGCCCTCTTGAAGCTGTGTCAGACCTTGTGAGCCAAAAAACGGATTGACGAGAGCCTGCGTAGCCACGGCCCCGACCCCAGCGCGAGCATAAGGCACAAGCGCGCCTACGGCAAAAAACCTCGTTGCGACCACAACTCCGAATTTTCTATGCTCGGTGTCGCGGGCGATGATCGACCACGTCATCTGACTATGCCTCAAGCCAAAATCATGCGGCAGATAATTCGTTCACAATGTCATCTAGACTAACGGCCGACAACATCAAATCAACACACCTACAAATAGGCTTCGGCAAATAACGTGGCGATGGGATTTGCGATCGCGGTGCATCAAGATGGAACAAAGATGGCGTGTCGGATGATGTCGGTACAGAGTACGACGACGGGTATGACAGCTATACATACGCCTACCGTAAGCCTCAGAGATCACACGGTTATTGTCGCTAGCGCTTGCAGTCCATCATGGGGCGATACTGAAACGTCGTCGCTGCATTTTTCGGTTTCGTTCTGTACCACTAACGTCTTGATCCCACCCGAAGCAGTTTGATTGGCGCTCAGTTCCGCCTATTACCGCTCGCTTTATATCTTTGCCTGACTGTTCCTGACACGGCGGCACCGTCAAATGCCGGACACCGTGCGCGCCATTCGCGATTGAGCGTTGAGACGGATCGGCGCGTTGATCGCGCCATAGCCCTTGTAGCCTTTGCGCTCGACAATCTCAAAAAAGAACAGCTCCTTGAAGCTCTGGGTATAGAGCTGAAGATATTCGCCATCGCTATCCTTGTCGTAGAGGATGTTGTTGGCCTTCATAATTTTGAGCCGTTCAGCAGGTAGATCGACGCGCGCTTCAAGGTCATCGTAGTAATTTTCCGGAATGCTCAGGATCTCCAAGCCGTTCGCCTTCAACCTCGCGGCGGTCGCGACGATATCGTTTGTGCCGAATGCGATGTGCTGGACGCCGGAGCCAAAATATTCATACAGGAATCGTGCCGACTGGGTGCGCTGGCTTTGCGACGCGTTTAACACCATGCGCAAGGCGCCGTCGGCGGTTTCGATCACCTGGCTGCGGACAATGCCGCCCGGATCGGTGACGTCGACCTGTGGGGTTTTCCGCACGTCGAGCAGCGACGTATAAAACAACAGCCACGACAGCATGTCCTCGTAATGCGTCGATTGCGAGATATGATCGACCCCGACGAGGCCAGCTTCGGCCCCTCCCCGCGCCAGCGTCTCGAACTCAACATCCCAGACCTTGGCAAGTATGCTGGTCGGATCGAGGAAATACAGCAGGCTGCCGCCCATCCCGCGCACTGCCGGGATTTCCAGCTCCCCCGGCCCGACCTTTTGCCGGAACGGCGTGTCGCGCAGCTTTTCGGCGCGGTCGAGCGCCGCCGATGCGCTCTGCACTTTTAAGCCGACGGCGCATACCGACGGCCCGTGCGTGATGTAATGCGAATGCGCGAAGCCCTCTTTTTCCTTGTTGATCACAAGATTGATCGCGCCTTGTGTCCAGCGCGTCACCGCTTTCGACTTGTGCTGCGCCGCTTTTTGAAAGCCAAGGCCGGAGAAAAACTGCGCCAATTCGCCGGCGGTGTTGTCGTCAACTGCGAACTCGATGAATTCAACACCCAGACATTTCGAACGCGGCGGCATCGGCGGAATGCCGAGCACAGCCGCGCCGGGCGCGTCACGCAACTGATCCATGAGATAGACCAGCGAGCGCTGGCCATCGACCGCCACCGAGCGCGGCGAGCCGGCGCGGAACTCATCGTTGAATATTTCCAGCGAAAATTCGCTGTCGTAGCCGGTCGCCATCACCGCTTGCATGAATTCGACGACCGGCATGTCACCCTGCCCTGGGAAACAGCGGAAATGCCGGCTCCAGGAGAGTACGTCCATGTCGAGCCACGGCGCGTCGGCAAGCTGCACCAGGAAAATCCGGTCGCCGGGAATGGAACGCATCGGCTTGAGGTCGGTCTTGCGCGCGTAGGTGTGAAACGTGTCGAGCACCAGGCCGATGGCGCGGTGATCGGCGCGACGCACCACCTCCCAGGCATCGCGATAATCGTTGATGTGGCGGCCCCAGGCCAGCGCCTCGAAGCCCACGCGCAGGCCGCGCTTTGCGGCGCGCTCGCCGAGCTCGCGAAAATCGGCAGCGGCGCGATCGATGCCGCCCTGCGAGTTGGGTGAGACGTTGCTGCACACCAGCAGCAAGTCGCAGCCGATCTCCTGCATGACATCGAATTTGCG
>CAVULS010000009.1:0-296079 GCA_963742385.1 uncultured Alphaproteobacteria bacterium
TCCGCCACAATATTCCGTTCCTCTCGGCGCTGATGGCGCATCCACGCTGGCGCGCCGGCAAACTGTCCACCGGATTCATCGCCGAGGAATTTCCCGACGGCTTCCATGCGATCGCGCCGGAGGGCGAACGGGCGCAGGTGCTGGCCGGCGTCGCCGCGGCGATCGATCACGTGCTCGGCGAGCGCAAGCGGCAGATTTCCGGGCAGATGCAAAGCCGGCTGGTGACGCGCGAGAGCCACCGCGCGGTCTGGCTCGGCGAAACCGAATACCGCCTCGACGTCAGCCGTGAGAACGGTACCATCGGTGTGCGCTTTCCCGGCAGCGGCAAGGACAAGAAAAAGGGCGCGCTGCGCCATCTGCAATCGGACTGGAAGCCCGGCGATCTCGTCTGGCACGGCACCATCAACAGCGAGCCGGTGTCGGTGCAGGTGCGCGCCATTGCCAACGGCTTTGCGCTCGCCTTCCGCGGCGTCGAGGCCAAGGCCTATGTCTATACCGAGGGCGAGGCCAATTACGCGCGGCTGATGCCGGCCAAGAAGGTCGCCGACACTGGCAAGCAGGTGCTGTGCCCGATGCCGGGGCTCGTGGTTTCCATCGCCGTCAAGGAAGGCCAGGAGGTCAAAGCCGGCGAGACCGTGGCGGTGGTGGAAGCGATGAAGATGGAGAACGTGCTGCGCGCCGAAATCGATGGCACGGTGAAGAAGATCAATGCCAAGCAGGGCGACAGCCTGGCGGTCGATGCGGTGATTTTGGAGTTTGCGTAGCAATCGCTGTCGTCCCGGCCAAGCGAGCGCCAGCGAGCGCGAGCCGGGACCCAGTAACCCCGGTCTTCGTTATGCGGATAGATTGGGATCACTGGGTCCCCGCCTTCGCGGGGCGATAAATTGCAAAACCTGCGAGTTCGGTTTGCATGGCCCTTTATTTCGCTTACGGCTCGAACATGAGCCGCACCGGCATGGCCGCGCGCTGTCCGGGCGCGCGCGCTCTTGGTCCGGCGCGATTGGACGGTTATCGCTTTTTCATCGGCGTTGACGGCTGGGGCTCGGTGCAGCCGAGCGCCGGCAGTCGTGTCCATGGTGTGCTCTGGCGGCTGACGCCGCGCGATGTCGCGGCGATGCATGCTTATGAATTGCTGCCCGCCGGTCTCTACGACGTGCGCCATCTACCGGTGCGGGCGGGCGCCAAGCTCACGCCGGCGATGATCTATTTGCTGCGGCGGCGCGCGCCGGGGCGGCCAAAGCCCGGCTATGTGGAATTGATCGCCGCGGCCGCGCGCGATTGGAACCTGCCGGAGCGCTATATCCAGACGGTCGAACGCTGGTCGGTCGCGCGTTCGACCGGCGCCCGCGCCATCGATGTCGGAGAACTCGCATGAGCACCGTCCAGCACATGGTGGTGCACGGCCGCGTGCAAGGCGTCGGCTTCCGCGCCTTTGTCGAATACGAAGCGCTCACGCGCGGCGTCGGCGGCTGGGTGCGCAACCGCCGCGACGGTTCGGTGGAAGCCATGTTTATTGGCGAGGTCGAAATTGTCGCTGTGATGATCGAAATCTGCCGCAGCGGCCCGCTTGGCGCCCGCGTCGACGTGCTGCATCAGCGCGAGGGCACGGCGGAAGATCTCAAGTTACGGCGCCCGGGCGAAGTGTTCTCGGTGCTGGCGACGGCGTGATCGGTCGCCCCGAACAGCACCTCGAACTCACGCCGCAAGACCATGTCCACTTCCGGCATCGACACCGGCAGTCCGAGATCGGCAAGGCTGGTGACGCCGTAACGTCGTTCGCTCACGCCGCAGGGCACGATGCCGAAGAAATGCGACAGCTCCGGATCGACGTTGAGCGCCATGCCGTGCAGCGTCACCCATTGTTTCACGCGGATGCCGATGGCGGCGATCTTGTCCTCGAAGCCTTGCCCTTTGTCCTCCCGCCGCACCCAGACGCCGATGCGGTCTTCGCGCCGTTCGCCGCGCACATTGAAAGCGCCAAGCGTGCGGATGATCCATTCCTCGAGGCTGGCGACGAAGCGGCGCAGGTCGGGTCCGCGGCGCTTCAAGTCGAGCATCACATAGGCGACGCGCTGGCCGGGGCCGTGATAGGTCATCTGCCCGCCGCGGCCGCTTTCGAAGACGGGAAAACGCGCATCGAGAACCTGCGCCGGCTTGGCGCTGGTGCCTGCGGTATAGAGCGGCGGGTGCTCGACCAGCCAGACCAGTTCGGGCTCGCGGTCGGCGGCAATCGCAGCGGCGCGTGCCTCCATAAAGGCCACCGCCTGCTTATAAGGGACAAGGGAATTCGCCAATACGCCATTCGAGCGGCGGCGCGCCGGGCGGTGCCGCCAGCCCTATCTCCAGATCATTGCGCGCGTTAACCATCCATTCACCATACCATGGTGACTTGGCTGTGAGCCCGGCGTCGCGCCGGACAGGGGACACAGCAGTTGTCAACACTCAGCAAGGTTTCCGTCGATATCACGGTGGTGCTCGGCACCACCTCCATGCCGGTGCATCAGGTGCTCCGTCTCGGCCGCGGCGCCATCATCGAACTCGACGCTTCCGAGGACGACGCCGTCAACATCCTCGCCAACAACCTGCCGGTCGCCAAGGGCACCGTGGTGGTCAATGGCAGCCGCATTGCGGTCGAGGTCGGCGAGCTGCTGCCACGCCCGGCCGACATGCGCTGACGGCTTTCCCGGCGTCATATGGGGCTCGGCCGCCTTGTTGACAGGGTGGTCATGGCGGCCCTTGTTCGGCCAGACCCTATTTGTTACATGGACCGCGCTCGACGGGACGCGAGCTTTTTCAAAGCTTTTCGTTCCTCCCCCATGCGGCCATGGCGGAATTGGTAGACGCACTAGCTTGAGGTGCTAGCGGGGCAACCCGTGGAGGTTCGAGTCCTCTTGGCCGCACCAGCCGTCTTCAGCAGAGCGGCGCTAGAACTGGCCGGTGAAACGGTCCCGAGGGTAGGAGTCGACGGCCGGCGCGATGGCCACCACCGCCGCATGATGCTTGCGCGCGGCAGCCAATTTGATGCCGTGATGGCGGACCGGCGCATCCTCGCTTTTCGCGCTGGTGCGCACCACCGTCGGCCATGCAGTTTTGTTGGTGGCGACGAGGTCGGGCACCGACGCGGGCCGTTCTCCGGCCGCCACGACCTGCACGACGTGGAAGCCGTTCTTCTTCAGCTCCTTCAGCAGCACCGGCAGGGCCATGGCGGTTGCCGGATGAATGTCGTGCAGCAGCAGAATGCCGCGGCCCCGGGCTTCGAGCCGCCGCATCGCCCGCTCCACGATCGCCTGGGCGGTGATGTGCCTGAACCAGTCATCGGCAACCACGTCGGCGCTCCAGGTCACGAGGTCATGCGTGGCGAGGAAGCTTTCAGCCGTTTTGGAACGGCCAAGCCCAGGGATGCGGAAGAACGGTGACACGGCTGCGGGATCGCCGATCGCGGCGTCGACCAGATTGATGCCGCCGTCGACCTCATGCTCGACCCGATCGGCCGACAGGTTCTGGAAGATGAGCGGGTGGTCGAGGCTGTGGGTGCCGATGGTATGGCCTTCGTTGTAGATGCGGCGCACCGTCGCCGGATAGGCGCGCGCCATCTGCCCGACCAGGAAGTAGGTGGCCTTCACGCATTGCGACGCCAGCGTATCGAGGACGCTGTCGGAATAGGGCGGCAGCGGGCCGTCGTCGAAGGTGATCACCACCTCGTGGTCATTGAGCGGCAGCGTCTGCTTGTATTGCATGCTGCCGATGCGGGTGAAGTCCTCGGGGCTGATGGTGATGACCCGGCTCACACCGAGCGCGTCGGGGTGGCCGGGGCACGGCTCAGCCAAAGCACGACCCGCCCCGGCCGCAGCCAGGCAAACGAAAAACGCAACGACGAAACGCATACAGCCTCCCGGACCCCCACATTACGCCTTGCGGCGCCACCCCCCAATCGCGAGGCGTTCCAACCGTATAAAATCTTACATTAACGGTAAATTAACCAAATATGGCCGTCCACAATCGGCCAGGATTGCTCAAGCATCGCAGTAAGACAGCGTACCGCAGGCTCAATTTAAGGCGCCGCGGCGCCCGGCCGCGACCACATGCACGATGCGGTAGCCGCGGCGCTTGAGCTCCCGCAGAAAGGCCGGGAGCATCCGCGCCGTCTCCTGCTTGGTGTCGTGGAACAGCACGATGCCGCGGCCGACCTTGTCGATGCGGCCGAGGATGAGCTGCAGCTCGGTGTCCGGCGTCATCGGCAGCCAGTCGCTCGCCCAGACGTCGGCGCCAAACACGACGAGGCCGCGCGCGGCCATGCGGTCGAGCAGGGCCTGGCTCGAGGCAAAACCCGGAAAGCGGAAAAAAGGCGTGGTCGGCTCGCTGCTGCGCCGGCCGTAGAGCGCGGCTTCGTCGGCCTCAATCCCGCGATTGATGTCCGCCTCCGCCTTGGCCACGGACAGATGGTCGAGCAGGGGGTGCGAATAGGTGTGATGGCCGATTGAGTGCCCTTCCGCAAGTTCGCGGCGGGCAAGCTGCGGATAGGCCTCCGTGTTGCGGCCGACCAGGAAGAAGGTCGCCAGTACGCATTCGGCTTTCAGCGCGTCCAGCACTTTCGGCGTGGTCGTCGGCCACGGCCCGTCGTCGAAGGTCAGCACGAGTTCCTTAGGCGCGAGCGGCAGCGTTTCCGCAAATTCCTTGCGGCCGAGGCGCGGCGTCGTCTGGGCATCGACCGCGAGCACGCGCGCGGTACCGAGCGCGTTCGGATTGCCCGGGCAGGGCTGCGCCGCGGCAGCGAGCGGAATACCGGCGATCACACCGACGGCAAGAAGAATATAAATCATCGGCGCAGTTTTCGCGCTAATCATTTGCCGGGCTTCTGCGTGGAGGTTACAAGCGGCGCCAAATTGTGCGCCAATCGTAGCGCGGAGCCGGCATGGCGAAAAGAAAAATCAGGACGCTGCCGCGCGAGGACGACGGCGCCATCCGCAAGAGATATTTCGGCCGGCGTGGTCAAGGCCATCGCGACCGCCGACGTCGAGTCGCTGCGCCGACTGGTCGGCGGGCTGCACGAAGCCGACCTGGGCGCCGTCGTCGAAGCCCTCGAGCCGGAGCAGCGGCCGCGGCTTGTCGAATTGCTCGGCATCGATTTCGACTTCACCGCGCTCACCGAGGTCGACGATCGTGTGCGCGAGGAAATTCTCGAAGAGCTTCCGTCGCGCACCGTTGCCGAAGGCGTGCGCGAGATCGAAACCGACGACGCCGTCACCATCCTCGAAGACCTGCCGAAGGAAGAGCAGGCCGAAATTCTCCAGCAATTGCCGGCGCCCGAACGGGTGGCGCTCAGGCGGAGCCTCGATTACCCGGAGGATTCGGCCGGCCGGCGCATGCAGCTGGAATACATCGCCGTGCCGCCCGGCCGGAACGTCGGCGAGGCGATCGACTACATGCGCGAGACCCTCGAATTGCCGGAGCGGTTCTACGAGCTTTATGTTGTCGGCAATGACGGGCGTTTTCTCGGCGCCGTGCCGCTTGACCGGCTCTTGCGCAGCAAGCGGCCGGTGCCGGTCGCCGATCTGATGGAAGCCGAGCGGCGCCGCATCCGTGCCGACGAGGATCAGGAGGAGGTGGCGCGGCTGTTCCAGCGCTACGATCTGGTGGCGGCGCCGGTGGTCGACGGTCATGACCGGCTCGTCGGCGTCATCACCTTCGACGATGTCGCCGACGTGTTGGTGGAGGAGGCGGAAGAGGACATCAAGGCGCTCGGCGGCGTCCGCGACGAGGAGTTTTCCGACACGGTGTGGACCATCGCGCGCGGCCGCTTCAACTGGCTGCTGGTCAATCTGGTCACCGCGTTTCTCGCTTCCTCGGTGCTCGGCCTGTTCGAAGGCTCGTTGCAGAAAATGGTGGCGCTGGCGGTGCTGGCGCCGATCGTGGCCAGCCAGGGCGGCAACGCGACGACGCAGACCATGACGGTTGCGGTGCGCGCGCTCGCCACCCGCGAACTCACCGATATCAACGCGTGGCGCGTGATCCTGCGCGAATTGCTGGTCGGGCTGCTCAACGGCGCCGCCTTTGCCGTCATTACCGGCATCGCCGCCTATGTCTGGTTCCGCGTGCCGGGACTGGGCTTTGTCATCGGGCTGGCGATGGCCTGCAATCTCCTGGCGGCGGCGCTTGGCGGCATCCTCATTCCGCTGGCGCTCAATCGGCTGCGCGTCGATCCGGCGGTCGCCTCCAGCCCGTTCGTGACCACGGTAACCGACGTGGTCGGCTTCTTTTCGTTCCTGTCCATCGCCACGCTTTGGTTCGGGCTGCGTTGAGCACCGACAAGGGGCTGGGTTATAATTCATTCACCCTGTTTGCTGACCCGCCATTAACGCTAAATCCCTAGCCTCAATCGCGATTGCCGCAGTGATGCGCGGGGAGAAATTCGGTGGCGGGTGTATTCGGGCGGCCGGCGGGGGGCGTGAGCTTCTTCCGGTCGCTGTTATCATTGGCAAAGGCGTGGGCGAGCGCGGGCGCATGGCCGGCGCGCATCCAGGCCAGCCTGGCGCCGGTGAAGACGCAGGGGCAGCTATCAACCGCAGGGCTGATTGTCGGTTTGGCGGTGGTCGCCATGCTGACGACGCTTGCCGGCGCCGGGGTTGGCTATGAACTGGCGCGGCGCGGTGACGCTTCCCGGGCGCTGGAGCAGCGCCAGGCGCTGCGCGATGCGGTTTCCGAATTCCGCACGCAATTTGGCCCCGCAGGCGAAGTCGACGCGGGTTTTGTGCGCATGATCGAGCGAAGCGCCGGCCTCAAAGGGCTGAAATTCGAGACCGAACCGAAATCGCCCACGCGCGAGATGCAGCCGGTGATCAATGCGCAGGGCCGCATCATTGGCTTTTTCACCTTCGACGCCGAGCGGCCGATGACGCGAGCGATGCATCGGCTGATGTCGGTGTTCGCCGGCATGGCCATGTGTCTGGTCGCTTTCGCCGGCGTTCCACTCTGGCAATTGGGCCGGTCGCGTCGCGAACTGGCGGCCAGCAGAGAAGCGACGCGCCGCGCCGCCGACGAGGACAAGCTCACTGGTCTGCCCAATCATTCCAAGCTGCTCGACTTGCTCGACCTCGCGCTGGCCGAACGCGAAGACGAGCAGGTGACCAGTTTCGCCCTGATCGAACTCGACGGCATGGCCGATATCGATGCCCAGCTCGGCGTGCTCGGCAACGATGAGCTGACCGTGTCGGTTGCCCAGCGGCTGAAGGAGGCGCTGCCCGCGGCGGCGGTCCTTTCCCGGCTCAGCGGCGACGAGTTTGCGGTGACCTTCACCGCCGGCACCGACGTCGATGCCGAAGCAGTGTTGCGTGCCGCGCTCGATGCCGTGGCACGGCCGCACTGGATCGACACCGTGGTGCGCATCAGCGCGCGCGCAGGCCTGGCGCAGGCGCCGCGCCACGCGGCGACCCGCGGCGAGCTTACCCACCGCGCAGAACTGGCCCTGCGCAATGCGGCGCAAAAGGGGCCGGGCACGATTGTCACCTACGAACAAGCGATCGACAGCCTGTCGAGCGACCAGCAATTCATCCGCCGTGAATTGCCGCGGGCACTCAGCGCGCATGAATTGGAATTGCACTTTCAGCCTATCGTCGCCGCGCATAGCGGGCGCATCGTCGGCGTCGAAGCGCTGCTGCGCTGGAAGCACCCATCGCGCGGCCAGATCCCGCCAGCGACTTTCATTCCGATTGCCGAGCAGATGGGCTTGATGGACACGCTCGGCGCCTTTGTGCTGCGCCGCGCGCTCACCGAGGCCCAGCGATGGCCCGATCTTTATGTCTCGGTGAACCTGTCGCCCCTGCAGCTGCGCAACCGCTCGATCGTCGAAACGGTGCGCGCGGCGCTCGAGGAGACCGCCATCGAGCCGCGGCGGCTGATGCTCGAAGTCACAGAGGGCGTGCTCATCGACAACCCCGAGGACATGGTCAAGCGCATCGAGGAATTGCGCGCGCTCGGCGTGCGCATTGCGCTCGACGATTTCGGCTCCGGCTATTCCAACCTCGGCTACCTGCAGCGCTTTCCTTTCGACAAGCTAAAGATCGACAAGAGCTTTGTCTCCGCGCTCGGCCGCTCCTCCAATGGCGGCGTCATCATCCAGGCGATTGTGGCGCTTGGCCGCGCGCTTGGCGTCAGCGTCCTGGTCGAGGGCGTCGAGACCGAAGAGCAACGCGTGCTGCTGCGGCTGGCCGGCTGCGATGAACTGCAGGGCTTCCTGTTCGCCAGACCGGCGCCGGCCAAGGCGATCGACCGCCTGCTCAAGCTGCCGAAATCCGGCCATGCGTCGCCGCGCGCCGAAACGCTGAGCGCCTGAGCAGGCGCTGACATCCTCATCCGCACCTTATAGAGTTGGCGCTACGAGAACGCCCTGCCGGGCGCACCTAAAATCTCGGAGGGCGGCATGAACATTCCCAATGCCTGGGCGGGTTTCGATTTCGGCCTTGGGCCGGACGCCGACGTGCTGCGCAAGACCGTAGGCGATTTCGCTCAGGACCGCATCGCCCCGCGCGCCGATGAGATCGACCGCAGCAACATTTTTCCGCGCGAGCTGTGGCCCGAGATGGGCGCGCTCGGTCTCCACGGCATCACCGTCGAAGAGGAATATGGCGGCGCCGGACTCGGTTATCTCGCCCATTGTGTGGCGATGGAGGAGATATCGCGTGCCTCCGCCGCGGTTGGGCTGTCTTACGGCGCGCATTCCAATCTCTGCGTCAACCAGATCCGCCGCAACGGCAGCGAGGCGCAGAAGCGCAAATATCTGCCCAAGCTCATTTCCGGCGACCATGTCGGGGCGCTGGCAATGTCGGAGCCGGGAGCGGGCTCCGACGTTGTGTCGATGCGCACCCGCGCCGACAGAAAGGGCGACCGTTACGTACTCAACGGCTCGAAAATGTGGATCACCAACGGGCCGGTCGCCGATACGCTGGTGATCTACGCCAAGACCGACCGCACCGCCGGCGCGCGCGGCATCACCGCGTTTCTGGTCGAGAAAGAGATGAAAGGCTTCGCCCCGGCTCAGAAGCTTGACAAGCTCGGCATGCGCGGCTCCGACACGTCCGAACTCGTGTTCACCGACTGCGAGATACCGGCAGAGAACGTGCTCGGCGCCGTCGGCAACGGCGTCAACGTGCTGATGTCCGGCCTCGACTATGAACGCGTGGTGCTCGCCGCCGGCCCGCTCGGCATCATGCAGGCCTGCATGGACGTGGTGATCCCTTACGTCCACCAGCGCCAGCAATTCGGCCAGGCGATCGGCCAGTTCCAATTGGTGCAGGCCAAGCTCGCCGACATGTATGTGACAATGAATTCGGCGAAGTCCTACGTCTACGCCGTGGCGCGCGCCTGCGATGAAGGCCGCACCACGCGCGAGGACGCCGCCGGCGCCATCCTTTATGCCGCCGAGCGCGCCACCTGGATGGCGCTGGAAGCGATCCAGTGCCTGGGCGGCAACGGCTATATCAACGACTTCTCCACCGGCCGCCTGCTGCGCGACGCCAAGCTCTACGAGATCGGGGCGGGCACGAGCGAGATCAGGCGCATGCTGATCGGGCGCGAAATATTCGAGAAGACCCGGTAGTTAACTTTTGCCTGTCGCGAATCAGCTAGGGCAGGCCGACTCCAATAGCGATGGGGGTACGGCCATGATGCGGGTACGGCTCAAAGCCGATGGGCGGATCGTGGAAATCCTGCCCGACGGCAGCGAAAAGACCGTCGACCATACCGATCCGTCCAAGTTCGTGCGCCAGGTGCGGGCGCGCTGCGGCCTCACGCAAGCCGCCTTCGCCCAGAGCATCGAGGTGCCGATCGAGACCGTGCGCAATTGGGAGCAGGGCAAGCGGCATCCGCGCGGGCCGGCGCGCGCATTGCTCAAGCTGATCGACAAGGCGCCGGACGTGGCCTTTGCGGCTTTGAGGCTGGGGGAAGACGGCGCTGAAGCGTCATTTGGCCGGGCAGCGGCGTTAAAGGGCTACTCGGCGGCAGCCATACGCTGCCGCGGTGCCGGACGCGCGACACGCATCAGCAGCCACATCAGGACCAGGATCGCGATGTAGGTGACGAGCTGCAATTCGGTCGGTCGCTCGGTGTAGCCGATCAGCGTGTGCAGCAGCCGGCCGAAGATGCTGCCTTCCGACAATAGCCACGAGGTATCCCAGACGGTGCGGTCGAGCACCACCGCCACGCCGGCATTGTTGAGGAATTGCACCGATTGCGCCGCCATGCCGGCGGCGAGCAGCGCGATCAGCCAGCTCGTCACCGAAAAGATGTAACGCGTCGGGATCGCCAGCAATCCGAAATAGGTGAGGGCCGTGAACGCAGCGCCGGCGCCTATGCCAAGCAGGCCGCCGACCAGCAGCGCCGAACCGGACGTGCCGGAAGCCGCAATACCGTAAAGGAACAGCACCACCTCGGAGCCTTCGCGCAGCACCGCAAGGCCCACCACGATCGCCAGCGCGGTGAGCGGCTTGGCGCCTTCGCTTACCGCCATGCCGACACTGCGCATCTCTGCCGCGATCTCGCGGCCGTGCCGCGCCATCCAGGCGTTGTGCCACATCAACATGACCACCGCGATGCCGAGCACGCTGGCATTGAACAATTCCTGCCCCGCGCCTTCAAAGGCCTGCGATATCGCGCCGGCGAAGATGGCGACCACGCCGGCGCCGAGCACGCCGGCACCGACGCCAATGCTCACCCAGCGGCCGCGCCCATAGACGCCGCGCGTCGCCGCCATGACGATGCCGACGATGAGGCCGGCCTCGATGACTTCACGGAAAACGATGATGAGGGCGCCGAGCATGATGTTATTCCGCGATCACCACGCCCTTGGCGGTCGATTCATGATATTCACCGACGAAGGGATAACGCCCCGGCGGCAGCGGCCCAATGCGCACGACGCCCCGGGACTTGCCGGCAACGACTTTCTCGACCTTGAGGGCCGAGCTGTCGAATTCCTCGGCTGTTGCATCCTCATTGATCACCGTGATCATCACCCGCTTGTTCGCCGGCACCTTGATCTCGGATGGCGTGAATACGTGATCCTTGATCGTGGTCTTGATGGTGTCGTCGGCCGCGCTGGCGCCCGCTAGCGGCAGGGCCAGCACAACGGCAAGGGCGAAAAGGCTAACGATCCGTAACATCATGATGTCCTGATAGCGTTGAACGCTCACAAAAGCATTAAGAGCCCTCGATGCAAGTGTTTCTTTTCACTCTTGAATTATTCCAATGTGAGAACCGCAACCAATAGCCTGACAGCCAAAGTAATGTGGCACTTTGCGCCAGCGCAAAATTATTTGGTGATTTTCAGCCGCCGGCCGCCACCGCCGCGCTTTGTCCCTTAGGCGCCTGCCGTCGGCCCCCCGGGTTGGCAGCGCCGGGTCAAGCGGGCATTCTGGCCGTCCTTCACGCCCCTTGCGGCCATCCGCCGCCATTCCAGGAGACAATGATGCAATATGTCGAAGCCCACGGCGCCCGAATTCCGCAAATCGGCCTCGGCACCATGACCTTGACCGGCGAAGCCGGCGTGCGGGCCATTAAGACAGCGCTGGAGCTCGGCTACCGCCACCTCGATACCGCTGCGCATTACGGCAACGAAAAGGAGAACGGCGAGGCTTTGCGTGCCTCCGGCGTCAATCGCAACGACGTCTTCATCACCACCAAGGTCCGGCAAGACGATGCGATGCCCGACGCATTTGCCCGCATCGTCGACCAGAGCCTCGCCAATCTTCAACTTTCGCAGGTCGATCTTCTGCTCATTCACTGGCCGAGCAAGACCGTGCCACTGCATCTGACCATCGGCGCGCTGTGCAAGGCCAAGAAGGAGGGCAAGACGAAGCACGTTGGCGTGTCCAACTTCACCACCGCGCTGCTCGAGGAGGCGTGGAAGGCGACCAGCGAGCCGTTGGTCTGCAACCAGATCGAGGTGCATCCCTTCATCAACCAGGACAAGGTAATTGCCGATTGCAAGAAACGCGGCATGGCGGTGGAGGCCTATGTGCCGATCGCGCGCGGCAAGGTACCCGGCGCGGCGGTCTTGGAAAGCATCGGCAAGGCGCATGGCAAGAGTGCGGCGCAGGTCAGCTTGCGCTATCTCGTCGAGCTCGGTCTCATTCCGCTCCCGCGCTCGACCAGCGCCGCGCATCTAAAAGAGAATATCGAAGTGTTCGACTTCAAGCTGTCTCCCGCCGAAATGGCGGAGTTAAAGAAGCTCAACGCCACCAATACGCGCGTGGTCAATCCGCCGCATGCGCCGGTGTGGGACGCGGCTTAGCGCAAAGGACCTCGAATGCAAACGGTCGTCGCCAAAGGCTTCAGTATTCCGATCGTCGGGCTCGGCACCTGGGCGCTGCGCGGGCGCGACTGCGCGCGCCTGACCGAGCAGGCAATCCGCATCGGCTATCGCCACATCGATACCGCACAGATGTACGAGAACGAGCGCGAGGTGGGCGAGGGGGTGCGCGCCTCCGGCCTGCGCGCCCAGGTCATGGTCACCACCAAGGTGCAGCCGACGATGCTGGCGCCGCCCGATCTCGAGCGTTCGGTGAAGGAAAGCCTCGCCAAGCTGCGGCTCGACGTCATCGACCTGCTGCTGATCCATTGGCCGAACCCGCGCGTGCCGCTCGTCGAGACGCTTGGCGCCATGGCCAAAATGAAGCACGGCGGTTATGTGCGGGCGCTTGGCGTGTCGAATTTCACCGTGGCGCTGCTCGAGGAGGCCAACAGGGTCACGACCGAGCCGCTGGTGTGCAATCAGATCGAATACCACCCGTTTCTCAACCAGGACAAAGTCGTCGCTGCCTGCCGCAAGGCGGGCGTGGCGGTGGTCGCCTACAGCCCGATTGCCCGCGGCGGCGCCAAAGGCGATGCCGAGCTTGAGCGCATCGGCAAGGCGCACGGCAAGAGCGCGGCGCAAGTGAGCCTGCGCTGGCTCGTCCAGCAGGGCGTTGTGGTCATCCCGCGCACCAGCAAGGTCGAGCGGCTGCAGGAGAACTTCGATCTGTTCGATTTCGAATTGTCCGACGTGGAAATGCAGGAGATCGCTGGCCTTGCGCGCGGCGGCGGCCGCATCGTTAATTTCGCCTGGGCGCCGAATTGGGATTGAACACGCCTAGCGCGCTTCGGCGAAGCTTAGGTTCAGTCCGTCGAGGCCGAGCCCGCCATAGTCCGACGACCATATTTCTCCGTTTGCGACCGGCCAGGCATCGGTAACGGTGCCGGTGGTGATAATTTCGCCGGCGGCAAGCGGCGGAAATTGCGGCTGGTCCGCGAGCACGCGCGCGAGATAGCCGAGTGCGAGCGCGGGGCTGTCGAGCACGTTGGCGCCGGCGCCGCGATCGACCACGGTGCCGCTCTGCTTCAGCGTCACGGTGATCCGCGGCAGCAGCTCGGCGGTTTTGCCGCGGTTGGCTGGAGTAATGGCTACCGGCGGGCCGACGACGAGCGCGCCGTGCAGGCCAAAGGCCGCGGTGCAATCCGGAAGCTTGAATTTCCAATCGGGGAAATGGCTCTGCACAATCTCGAAACCCGGAGCCATCCATTCGACCGCAGAAAGCAGCGCAACCGGGTCGTCGCTCAGCGGTACCGGGCCATTGAGCTTGAAGACGACCTCCGGCTCGATACGCGGATTGACGAAGCGGCGAAGGTCGAGTGTGGCGCGCCCGCCCTCCGCGAACAGGACCGTGTGGGCCCAGATGTGCGCCCAGGCCGGCGCATCGACGCCGTAGCGGGGCCAGATGGTACGATTGGTGAAACCGATCTTGCGGCCGACGGATATCCAGCCTTGAGCCCGCCGCCGCCTCTCAATGACGTCGAGCACCGCATAGGCGTCGGTAACGCTGAAATCCGGCGCCGAAGACGTGATCGGCGCAAGCGTGGTCGCGCCGTCATAGGCTGCGATCAAGCGGGTTGCGATGGCGTCGCGGTCGACGGGCACTAGAAGAAGCCGAGCGATTCACAGCCGGTGCCGGCATGGAAACTCTGTTTCCAGCGCCGCGTCGGGATATCGATGACGTGCACCGAGCCGTCGCCCTGGCAGGCGACAAATAATTCATCGCCGCGATACGCCATGTCCATCGGCTGGCTGCCGACCTTGATCGCAGCCTGCTCGCGGAATGACGGCGCGATCAGGCTGACGGTATCGCTGTTGAGGCTGGTCACGGCCAGCAGGCTCCAGTCCGGGCTGTAGCGTGCGATTTGCGCGGGCTTGGCAACGTCTTTGAGCGGCACCGTCTCTCTGACACTTTCACTCTTGGTGTCGATCAGGAACAACACCGGCTCCTGATCGGAGACCACTACCACGGTGTTGCCGTCACCCGAAATGGTGATGCCGGCAAGCGGCTGCGGCGTCTTGATCTTGCCGAGCAATTTGCGCTTCGGCAGGTCGATCACCGACACTTCGCCGTCTTCTTCGTTCTCGGTATAGAGCCGCTGGCCATCCGGCGCGATAATGAGGCGGTGCGCATTGGTCGAGCCTGAGCCGATCGCTTCGACGACCTTGTGCGTCTTGCGATCGATGACCGCGACCACGGCGCTGTTCTCGCAGGTAATATAAATGAGTCCATCGGGGCCGAGCTTGAGCGTATGCGGCGCGATATAGGGGAAAAGGTCGATGTCGCCGACATGCGTGCGCTTGGCGAGATCGATGATGCAGAGTGTATGGCCCGGATGCGGGTTCCTGCCGTGGACGCCGTCGCCGAAAATCGGCACATAGGCAAGTCCGGTTTCCGGCACCAGCAACAGCTCATGCACGGTGCGCTGAAAACCGTCGAGCACGGTCTGCGTCTCGAAAGTCTTGGGATCGAGAAACAGGATCTTGGAGCCCATCTTGTCGACGGCGATCATTCCATGGCTCGTAGTGCTCATTGCCCCGGCTCTCACTTTATTCGTGGCCCTTCCATTACCACACCGGACGCTAACTATTGTAGTGATGGCGTATGGAGATCAGCCCCGAAACCGCTCTTGTCCTCTTCTCCGGCGGGCAGGATTCCACCGTTTGCCTGGCCTGGGCGCTGGAGCGGTTTTCGCGGGTCGAAACTGTCGGTTTCGACTATGGCCAGCGCCACGCGGTCGAGCTCGAGGCGCGGCCGCACTTGCGCGGCGCGCTCGCCGCGATGCGCGCCGATTGGACGGCGCGGCTTGGCGACGACCACATGGTCACGCTCGATGCCCTGGCCGCCATCTCCGACACGGCGCTCACCCGCGAGACCGCCATTGAAATCGCCGACAGCGGCCTGCCGACAACCTTTGTGCCCGGCCGCAATCTCATCTTTTTCTGTTTCGCCGGTGCGCTGGCGTACCGCCGCGGCGCCAAGCACCTCGTCGCCGGCATGTGCGAGACCGACTATTCCGGCTATCCCGATTGCCGTGACGATACGGTGAAGGCCATGCAGGTCGCGCTCGGCCTCGGCATGGATAGGCGCTGCGTCATCCATACGCCGCTGATGTGGATCGACAAGGCGGCGGCCTTCGCCATGGCTGAGGAAATCGGCGGCGAAGTCTCTGCTCAAACTCGTTGTCGAGGAGACCCATAGCTGTTACTTGGGCGACCGCACGCCGCGCCCGTGGGGCCGTGGTTGCGGCACCTGTCCGGCCTGCAAGCTGCGGGCGGCAGGCTATGAGAAATTTGTCGAGGCAAGACGAACGCTATGAGGTTTGAGCAGCGCAAGAATTTCGAAGGCGGCGTTTTCCTGCTGCTGTTCTGCCTGACCATTCCTGCGGCCAATTGGATGATCGGGCACGTCGGCGAAAGCTGCAGCGCCAATAGCCCGTGCCTGGTGCCGGTGGCGCCGGGGATCATGGCGCCGTCCGGCGTGCTGATGATCGGCGCGGCGCTGGTGCTGCTCTCGCTTCCGCTGATTGCCTATCTCCGCCGCCGCGACCAGCGGCTCGGCCTCACCGCTGCCTGAAGGGATCGCCCAATGAGTTCGTCTCTGGAAACGCTGCGCACCGTCACCACTGGCACCATCTGCACCATGCTGCTGAAGAAGGGCATCCGCCGGTCCTGGATGGCGGGTCCGATGCCGCTCGGCTTCTCCGGTAAGCGCATCGTCGGCCCGGCCTTCACGCTGCGCTTTGTGCCGGTGCGCGAGGATCTGGCGACGCCGGCGAGCTGGTCCAATCCGATCTCGACCCGCGCCGCCATCGAGGAGATGCCGGAAGGCTGCGTTGCCGTCGCCGACGCCATGCGCGTCACAGAGTCCGGTATTTTCGGCGACATCCTCTGCATGCGCATGGTCAAGCGCGGCATCGCCGCGCTCGTTACCGACGGCTCGATGCGCGACAAGCACGGCGTGCTGGCGACCGGCATGCCGGTCTGGTGCGCGGGCATATCGGCGCCGGCGTCGGTCCATCAATTGACCTTTGTCGGCTGGAACGAGCCGATCGGTTGCGGCGGCTGCGCGATATTCCCCGGCGATATCATTGTCGCCGACGACGACGGTGCCGTGGTGATCCCAAAGGCAGAGGTCGATTACGTCGCCAACGAGGGCGCCGAGCACGAGCTTCTGGAAAGCTGGCTGGTGCAAGAGGTGGAGAAGGGCGCCAAGCTTCCCGGCCTCTATCCGCCCAATGACGACAACAAGAAACGGTATGAGGAATGGAAGAAGAAGCGCTGATGTTCTTCGTCCTGTCCAAGACCGTCGCCTTTCTTCTGCTGCCGTCCAATCTTTTGATCATTGCCGGACTCATCGGCCTTGCGCTGATGGCCACCCGCTACCGCCGCGCCGGCACGCGCATCGCCATGGTGAGCCTCGTTCTGCTGCTGGCGATCGGCGTCTTGCCCGTCGGCGCGCTGCTCGCCAACAAATTGGAGAACCGCTTCCCGCCCTGGGATGCTACGCGTGGTGCGCCCGATGGCATCGTCGTGCTGGGCGGCGCGATTGATCCCGACACTTCCGGCGACCGCGGCGAGCCGGCGCTCAATGGTGCGGCTGAACGGATCATCGCGATCGCCAAACTGGCGCGGCAGTTTCCGTCGGCGCGCATTGTCTTTAGCGGCGGCAATGCGTCGCTGTTCCCCGGCGGCCGGCCGGAAGCGGAATTCGTCTACCCGCTCCTCGACAGCCTCGGCGTGCCGCGCCAGCGCGTGGTGCTCGAAAACGGCTCGCGCAATACGGCGGAAAATGCGATCGACAGCAAGGCGATCGCGAATCCAAAGCCCGGCGAACGCTGGCTGCTGGTGACGTCCGCCATGCATATGCCGCGCGCCATCGGCTGTTTCCGTCGGGTCGGGTTCGCCGTGGAGGCCTATCCGGTCGATTGGAGAACGCTCAGGCAGCCCGGCGTCATGCTGTCATCGCCGGTCGGCGGTTTGGCGCGCGCCGACGAAGCGATGCACGAATGGATGGGGCTGCTGGCCTACTGGATCACAGGCCGGACCAGCGAATTTCTGCCGCGGCCTTGAGCCGAGTGGTTGCGATCATTGCGGCCATTACCTGCCCGATCATGCCGGTGATTTGAGGCGAGCCGCCGACGGCGCTATTCTCGCTCGTTTACGGCGATTCGTTGCCGAGGTCCGTTTGTGTGTGCGCCATCACCGTGTGACGCCACCTTCAGGAGGATCGGCCCATGCCGCTCGATAGCCGCAACATCTATTCGCAAAGCGTTGGCTACAACTCGGCGGCCAAGCTGCCGCTGACCGACAGTATCCGCCTGCGCGCCAATTGGGGGGAGCGCATCGTTACCGTGCTCGCCGCCAGCATTGCGGTGCTGACCGTCGCGGTTATCGCCGTTCTGCTGGGGATGACTTGATCTTCCGCACGAGCGGCGCACCCGCGATCCTTGCATTGCCTAAGATGGTGGCGAGCCCACTCGGCCGCGCCCTTCACCTGCCGTCGGCTTGAGCCAGAGCGGCGGCTCTGCCACCATGATCGCGGGAGGGCTTATGCCGCAAACCATCACCACCGGGTACCGATCGCTGATCGAGGCCGCCGAGCGCGAGATCGAAACGCTGCCGACGGACACCGCGATCAAGCTTGCCGGCCGCGACGATGTGGTGCTGGTCGATATCCGCGACATCCGTGAATTGCAGCGCGACGGCAAGATCCCGGGCGCCTTCCATTGCCCGCGCGGGATGCTGGAATTCTGGCTCGATCCGCAGAGTCCCTATCACAAGCCGGTCTTCGCCCAGGACAAGAAGTTCGTCTTCTTCTGCGCCGGCGGCTTGCGCTCGGCGCTGGCGGCGCAGACGGCGCAACGCATGGGGCTCAAGCCCGTCGCCCATATCAAAGGCGGTTTCGGCGCCTGGAAGAAGGCGGGCGGCCCGGTCGAAGTGCCGGAAGCCGACGGCGAGGCGAAAAAGGCTTGACCCATTCATCGGCCTGCTCGCCGCCATCAGAACTATTTGCTTGCCCCTAAAACCGGTCTCCCGCAATTTTCTCTGTGCCACCGAAACGAGGCTGCCGTGACGCTCAAATTGATCCTCGGCAACAAGAACTATTCCTCATGGTCGCTGCGGCCGTGGATCGCCATGAAGGTCGCCGCCATCCCGTTCGAGGAAACGGTGATTTCATTCGATGCCGTCGATTTCAAGCAACGTGTCGGCGCGCTGTCGGGCACCGGCAAGGTGCCGGTGCTCATCGATGGCGATGTGCGGGTGTGGGAGTCGCTGGCGATCCTGGAATACGTGGCGGAGAAATTTCCCGATGCCGGCCTGTGGCCCGCCGAGGCGCGTGCGCGTGCCCATGCGCGCACGGTCGCCAACGAAATGCATGCCGGCTTCCTGCCGTTGCGCGGGCTATCTGCCGGTGAACATGGCGCGCGCGGTGATCAAGCGCGAACTGACGGCCGAGGTCGCGGCGAATGTGCGCCGTATCGAGGCGATATGGAACGATTGCCGGGCCCGCTTTTCGGCCGGCGGGCCGTTCCTGTTCGGCCGCTTCGGCGCGGCCGACGCTATGTATGCGCCGGTGGTGGCGCGCCTTTACACCTATGCCGTCGATGTCGGCGCCAACGCACGTCAATATATGGACGCGGTGATGGCCTTGCCGGCCTGGGGCGAATGGCACGCCGCCGCGATCATGGAGCCGTGGGTGATCGCCGAGGACGAAGTGGATTGGCCGACGGTGCACCGGGCGTAGGTTCGCATGACAATATCGGCGAACAACGAGGAGTCCCATGGCGCTCAAACTGATCATCGGTAACAAGAACTACTCCTCATGGTCGATGCGGCCGTGGATCGCCATGAAGGTTGCCGGCATTGAATTCGATGAGACGCTCATTCCGCTCTACCTGCCGGGCAGCCGCGAACAGATCCTGAATTATTCGCCTGCCGGCAAAGTGCCGGTGCTGCTCGACGGCGATAACGCGGTCTGGGAATCGCTGGCGATCCTCGAATATCTGGCGGAGAAATTCCCCAAGGCGGGCCTGTGGCCGGCCGATGCGAAGGCGCGCAGCCGCGCGCGCGCAGTGGCGACGGAAATGCATGCCGGTTTTGCGGCGCTGCGCCAGCACTGCACGATGAACCTGTGGCTGCCGCCGAAACCACGCCCGCAACCGCCGGAAGTCATCGATAACGTGCGCCGTATCGAGGCGATATGGGGCGACTGCCGCGCGCGATTCGGACGGGGCGGACCGTTTCTGTTCGGGGGTTTTGGCTCTGCCGACGCCATGTACGCGCCGGTGGTGGCGCGTTTTCACAACTACGGACTCGATGTCGGCGAGGTGTCGCGCGCCTATATGGCCGCTGTCATGGATTTGCCGGCCTGGCGCGAATGGCGCGACGCAGCATTCCAGGAGCGCTGGGTGATGCAGCACAACGAGCCGGATTGGCCGCTGGTGCGCGGCGTTTAGGGCATGCCTCAAGAGGCGCCACACCGCGCGCCATAAATAATCCTGCGGTCCCAAATTTCGTCAAATTTGTGAGCGACAAACCGGACAGCACGGTCGCTCGATCCTTTGGCCGTGCTTCCATATCGGGGGCGGCGTGATCCAATCGGGCACCGGCGAGGGGCCCGAGAGGGAGTCGCTCGCCATGATCAGGTCTTTTTCCGCGTTGATTGCACTTGCATTCGCGCTCGCCGCGCCGGCCTTTGCCGACACGATCAATCCCGACGTCAAGGGGCTCTATCTGCTGTCGGACTACCCGGCGGTCACGGTGCAGCCCGGCACCACGTCGACAGTAACGTTGCATTTGCACAATTACGCGCTGCCGCCGGAGCGGCTGTCGCTTGCGGTGAGCGGTGTGCCCACGGGCTGGGCCGCGACGCTGCTCGGCGGCGGCCAGCCGGTTGCGGCGGCGATGCCGGCGACCAATGAGGGCGTCTCGCTCGATCTGCGGCTCGACGTGCCCAAGGATGCCGCCATCGGCACGCACACGCTGACCGTTTCCGCCGACGGCGCCAATTCGCATATCACGCTGCCGGTCGTGGTGACGCTGGCCAAGCAATTGCCGGCCAAGCTCACGCTGCAGCCGCAATTGCCGGAGCTGCGCGGCTCGTCGCGCTCGAGCTTCGACTATACGATGACGATCAAGAACGACAGCGGCAAGAAACTGCTGGTCAGCCTCGCCGCCGACGCGCCGCGCAATTTCGACACGTCGTTTACCGAGGCCTATGGTTCGCAGCAATTGACCGCCATTCCGGTCGATGCCGGCAAGACCAAGGACATCAAGCTGAAGGTGACGCCGCCGGACACCGTCGATGCCGGCCATTACCCGGTGACCGTGCATGTCGCCGCCGAGGACGCCAAGGCGTCGGCGCAAGTCAATCTCGATATCACCGGCGAACCGAAACTGACGATGGCCGGCCGCGAGGGCCTGCTCAGCGCCCGCGCTACCGCCGGCAGCGAGACGTCGGTGCCGGTCATCGTCACCAATACCGGCACCGCGCCGGCCGATAGCGTGCAACTCGCGGCCAGCGCCCCGAGCGGCTG
The DNA here is from genome assembly GCA_963742385.1 of uncultured Alphaproteobacteria bacterium. Taxonomy (GTDB): domain Bacteria; phylum Pseudomonadota; class Alphaproteobacteria; order Rhizobiales; family Xanthobacteraceae; genus Pseudolabrys. The sequence continues at coordinate 20,878 of CAVULS010000009.1, forward strand.
GAAGATCACCTTCGATCCCAAGACCATCGATCGCATCGCGCCCAACCAGCATAAGGAGGTGCAGGTGCGCATCAGCCCACCGGCCAATGCCATTGCCGGCGACTACGTGACGACCTTCAGCGGTGCCGCGCGCGGGGAAACGGGGACGGCGAATTTCCGCGTGACCGTCGCGACGTCGACAAAGTGGGGCATTGCCGGCGTCGGTATTATCGGGGCGGCGTTGCTGATCATGGTCGGCGCGGTGACCAGGTTCGGTCGCCGATGAACAGCCCGGACATGAACGAAACCGTCATCGAGGCCAAAAACCTCAGCAAGCGCTATGGCGACGTCACCGCGGTCGATCGCGTCTCGTTCTCGATCGCGCCCGGCGAGATTTTCGGCCTGCTTGGGCCGAACGGCGCCGGCAAGACCACCACCATCCTGATGCTGCTCGGCCTCACCGAGATCAGCGGCGGCCAGGCGCGCGTGCTCGGTCACGATCCGGTGCGCGAGCCGCTGGCGGTCAAGCGCCGTGTCGGCTATCTGCCGGACGCCGTCGGCTTCTACGACTATCTCACCGCTGCCGATAACCTGCATTACACCGGCCGGCTGATGGGCCTGTCCTCGGCCGAGCGCAAGCGGCGGATTGCCGATGCGCTCGAGCGCGTCGGATTATCCGGTGCCGCCGAGAAAAGGGTCAGGGCCTTTTCACACGGCATGAAGCAGCGGCTCGGTCTTGCCGAGATCATCATGAAGGATGCACGCGTCGCCATTCTCGACGAGCCGACCAACGGCCTCGATCCGCAAGCCAGCATCGATCTTCTCGCGCTGATTCGTTCGCTGAAAGCCGCCGGTGTCAGCGTCTTGCTGTCCTCGCATCTGCTCGATCGAGTGCAAAGCGTTTGCGACCGGGTGGCGCTGTTCAGCGGCGGCAAGATTGCACTGATGGGCACGGTGCCCGAGCTCGGTCGCCAGGTGCTCGGTGGCGGCTATGCCGTCGAGGTTGAAGCTGACGCCGGCGAGGGTGTGGCGCTGCGCCTCGGCGCCATTCCGGGTGTGCGTGGCGTCAGCGAGACTGCGCCGGGCCGGTTGCGCATGCTGTGCGACCGTGACGTGCGTCCGGAAGCCGCCGCGGCCGTAGTAATGGCGGGCGGGCGTCTCAAGAACCTCGCTCTCGATGAGCCCAGCCTCGAGACCATTTACACGCGCTATTTCCAGAGCGTTGAGGAGGAGGCCCGCAATGCGGCGTGAAGGCTCGGCCCTCCAGGGGCTCGGCGTGGTCCTGCTCAAGGAAATGACCGATCATTTGACCAGCGCGCGCATGCGGGTGCTGGAGTGGCTGGTGGTGCTGACCGCGCTTGCCGCGGTCTACGGCGCCATCACGCAGATCCGTGACGTCACCGCGCAGGATCCATTCCTGTTCCTGCGCCTGTTCACCACCGCGCGCGATCCATTGCCGTCCTTTGTCTCGTTTCTCGGCTTCCTTGCGCCGCTGATGGCGATCGGCCTCGGCTTCGACGCCGTCAATGGCGAGCATAACCGGCGCACGCTGTCGCGCATCCTGTCGCAGCCGATCTACCGCGATGCCTTGTTGTTTGGAAAATTCCTTGCCGGCCTTGGCGTCTTGGCAATCAGCCTGATCGCGCTCTGGCTGCTGGTCATCGGCCTCGGCCTGATCATGCTCGGCGTGCCGCCGGGCGGCGAAGAAATGGCGCGGGCGGCGCTGTTCCTGCTGGTGACCATCGCCTACGCCGGGGTGTGGCTGGCGCTCGCCATGCTCGCCTCGGTGATCTTCCGTTCTGCCGCCACCGCCGCGCTAGTGACGCTCGGGCTCTGGCTGTTCCTCACCGTGATCTGGCCGTCGCTCGCTTCAGCGCTCGTTCAAGCCTTTGTCTCGCCGGACCACCAGTTGCTCCAGGTCACCGCCGCGCAGGGCTTGGCGCGGCTGTCGCCCTCGACATTGTTCGGCGAAACGGTGCTGGCAATCCTGCATCCGACCACGCGCACGCTGGGGCCGGTCTATCTCGACCAGCTACAGGGCGCGGTCATGGGTGCGCCGCTGTCACTGTCGGAAAGCCTTATGGTCGCCTGGCCACAATTTGTCGGCCTGATCGCCGCCAGCATTTTGCTTTTTGTCGCCGGCTATATTGTCTTCCAGCGGCAAGAGGTGCGAGCGTAGCGAGCACCGTCTTCAGCAATATGTGGTGCGAGCGTAGCGGCCGCCGTCTCAGGTAATACGTGGTAAGGGCGCAGTGCGTGCGCCGTCACCACGGCCGCTCCACCGAATTGGTGACGTGCTCGCGGTCGGGCGCGGTGAAGCACAAGCCCACGCATAGATAGGGCAGTTCCGGGTGCGGATTGTGCCCGCGGTGGAATTTGGCGATCGGCTCGAAATAGCAGTCGCCGGCTTTGGCCTTGACCAACACGCCGTCCTGGAAGTGCGCTTCGAACTGGCCTTGCAGCGCCACAAAAAACGCAGCGCCATTATGGCAATGCCAGTTGGTGTAGCCGCCAGGCACGATCTCGGCGTTGTAGATCTGCACTTTCACCTCGGGGTCGCGCGGCAGCGACGCATACATCGCGTCGAACAGCAGGTTGCGGTGAAAGCCGTGGCGCGGCGGCACGATTCCCTCGAGCTTGAGTTTCAGATCCTTGTAATCGTTGACTTGCATGGGCTTTCTCCGCGGCGCGCGGCAAAGCCTAATACGCTGCTTACGCGTGCGGAAGCCTCGTGCCGGCACCAGGCCGGCACGGAGCTTCCATCGTTTACGGCCGATGCTGCGATGGCCTCAGTTCTTGGTGCTCGAACCGGTGGTGCTGCTCGGATTGGCCTTGCAGGTTTCGCTGCCCGTCGCGGCTTTCTGGCAAGCTGCCATGCTGGCATATTTGCAGTTCAGCGCGCCGGCGGGCCCGTTGATGCAGAACTTGCCGCTGCCGGTGGCGTGGGTGGCGCTGCTGCCCATCGTGCCACTCTTGTCCATCGACGAAGTCTGCGCACTGCCGATGGAAATGCCGGCGATCAATGCCGCTGCCGCGGCGAGGGTCGTAAGGGTTTTCATCATTTGCCTCCTTGAAGGTGAATACCGCGCATGCGGCGTCACAACAACGAGGGCAACGAGCGCTGTTCCGGGAACTCAGCGGCCGTTGGAAATATTTTTTGATTGCGGCGACAGCGTGGCGCCGCTGTCACGGCTGTGCCGCGGTGACCACGATCTCGACGAGGTGCGGCGGCTCAAGGTCGACGCCGAGACAGGCGCGCATCGGTGGATTGGCCCGATCGACCCATTCGTCCCAGGCGCGGTTCATTTCCTCTTTCTGCTTGATGTCGGCGATGTAGACAAGCGCCGAGAGGATCCGGCTTTTGTCGGTTCCAGACATTGCCAGGCTTTCGTCGATGCGTTTAAGGGCTTTGCGGGTCTGTTCGTAAAATGTCGGATCGGGGTCGGGCGATACGGCAACGGTGAACACCAGTCCGTCATGCGTGACGGCGCGGCTGCGGGTCGGAGTAAGGCCGGGAAAACGTGCAATCATCTTCATGCTCCGCGTCTGAGCGCGGACTTTAGAATTGCGTCGCGGCTTCGAGCAAGCGGCAAACGAAAAGCCCGGCGCGAGGCCGGGCTTTCCCTTCAATTGTTGATGGCAATCAATCGTCCAAGGCTTCCTTGATCGAATCCTTGATGCCGCCGACGGTATTCTTGATCTTGCCAGCGACCTGATCAGCCTTGCCTTCGCCCTCCAGCTTGGAGTCGCCGGTCACCTTGCCCGCGATCTCCTTGACTTTGCCTTTGGCCTGTTCGGCCGATCCCTCGATCCGATCCTTGTTCATGACGCCCTCTCATTGTTCGTGGTTGTCTTTCAATCGCAGGGTTAATGGCTGGAGGCGTGGATTAGTTCCGCTTCGTCGTCTTCGTCAGCGGTTCGCTTAACGCAATCGCGATGTGTCAAAAAATAGTGCGCGCCAGGAGCGCGCGCCGGCGCGGGCCATGAAATTTCAACAAGAGCCGCGCGGCGCACCTTACTTCTTCGTGTCGTCAATGTTTTCGTTTTCATCGTGACCCTCCTCGGGGGTCAGCGCCGCTCGGTGCGGCGCGCAGACCACAACCGAAGACTTGGAGTTGAGTTCCGGGAACCCGGTTGCATTTTGGCAAAATGAATGAGCGCGGCCGCGACGACATTCGCCATGGCCGCGCCATTATTCGTTGGCTACGAACTATGCCGCGATGATGGCAACGATCTCGTGCGTACGCGGATCGATTACCACGATGTCTTCGCCGACCATGACATAGTCATAGCCACGCCAGTCCGGATAAATGTTGATGACCTGAACCGGCAATGGATAGAGATGCACGCTGGCCGGAACCCGGGTTCCTACCGACACCGAGATGTTCAGACGCACTGACGGCGTCTTGTGCTCATGGATGACGGAGGAGATTTTCGTGCGCTGCTCGGTCGAAAGCTTCGCGGTCCCGGCGGCCGCGCCTTGACCGGTGGTGGTGCTCCGCGAGGTTGCCGATTCACTCGATTTGGTCGAGTTGCTCGAGCCGTCCTGTGTCGCAGCCTTGTCGCCGGATTTGATCTGGGCGTTTTCGCTGGCACCGGTGGTCGAACCCTTGTTCACGCTCTCGCTTTTGTCCATCGCCCCGCCCTTTTCAGGCTCTGCCGGCTTCGCCGCCTGGCCCGTGGTTTCCGGCAGTTTGCGGTCGCCGGCCCGCATGTTGGGCGCGACCTTCTCGGCCGGCGCTTTCTGCTGCGCGGCGGGCGCCGGGGCCGGCGCCTCATGCTTGTTCAAGTCCTGCGCCGATGCGGCGCCGGCGGTGATCAGCGCGAGCGTTGCTGCAGTCGCTAACAAACGGGTCTTGGTCATGGCGTTCGTCTCCTCTCATGTTCCCCGTCGGAGAACGTCGCGTCGCCGTGTCGGTTCCGAAATCATTGTTGGCCGCGGTTTTCGATGGCATTGCGTTCCGGGTTCCCTCAAGGCACCCTCACGCTCGCGAAGGGGAGGAACCGTTGGCGATTCTGTCGTCGTCAATCGACAAAAACTCGGCCGAATTCCGCGCCAATGCCGAAAAGATGCGGGCGCTGACCGCCGAGTTGCGGGCGCTGCGCGCGACCGCCGCGTTGGGCGGCTCGGAAAAATCGCGCGAACGGCATGTTGCGCGCGGCAAGCTGTTGCCGCGCGACCGCGTGATGAACCTGATCGATCCCGGTTCGCCGTTTCTCGAACTGTCGCCGCTCGCCGCTAACGGCATGTACGGCGAAGCCATCCACGGCGCCGGGCTGATCACCGGCATTGGCCGCATCGAAGGCCGTGAATGCATGGTGGTGTGCAACGATTCCACCATCAAGGGCGGCACCTATTTCCCGATGACGGTGAAGAAGCATCTGCGCGCGCAGGAGATGGCGCGCGAGAACCGGCTGCCGTGCATTTATCTTGTGGATTCCGGCGGCGCCAATCTGCCGCACCAGACCGAAGTCTTTCCCGACCGCGAGCACTTCGGCCGGATTTTTTACAATCAGGCGACGCTGTCGAGCCTGCGCATCCCGCAGATCGCCGTGGTCATGGGCTCCTGCACCGCCGGCGGCGCTTACGTGCCGGCGATGTCGGACGAGACCATCATCGTCAAGAACCAGGGCACCATCTTCCTCGGCGGCCCGCCGCTGGTGAAGGCGGCGACCGGCGAAGTGGTGAGCGCCGAGGATCTCGGCGGCGGCGACCTGCACGCGCGCAAGTCCGGGGTTGCCGATCATCTGGCGCAGGACGACCACCATGCGCTATCGATTGCGCGGCGCGTCGTCGCCAACCTCAATGCCAAGAAGACAGTGGATATCGCGCTCGCGTCCTCGCGCGATCCGGCGCTCGACGCTGCCGAACTCGACGGCATCGTGCCGGTGGACCTGAAAAAGCAATACGACGTGCGCGAGGTCATCGCCCGCATCGTCGACGCCTCCGAATTCGACGAGTTCAAGCAGCTTTATGGCGCGACGCTGGTGACGGGTTTTGCCCACATTCACGGCATGCCGGTCGGCATTCTCGGCAATAACGGCATCCTGTTCTCGGAAAGCGCGCTCAAGGCCGCGCACTTCATCGAGCTCTGCTGTCAGCGCCGCATTCCGCTCCTGTTCCTGCAGAACATCGTCGGCTTCATGGTCGGCCGCGACTACGAGGCCGGCGGCATCGCCAAGGACGGCGCCAAGATGGTCACCGCGGTGGCCTGCGCCAACGTGCCGAAGATTACGGTCATCGTCGGCGGCTCCTATGGCGCCGGCAATTACGGCATGTGCGGGCGCGCTTACGGTCCGCGCTTCCTGTTCACCTGGCCGAACTCACGCGTTTCCGTGATGGGGCACGAACAGGCGGCGTCTGTGCTCGCCACGGTGCGCCGCGACAATATCGAGGCCGAAGGCAAGAGCTGGAGTGCAGAGGAGGAGGAGGCCTTCAAGGCGCCCATTCGTGACAAGATCTGGCAGGAAGGCGATCCTTACTACGGCACCGCGCGGCTGTGGGACGACGGCATTATCGTGCCCTCGGAGACGCGCCGGGTGCTGGCGCTGGCATTTTCCGCCGCGCTCAACGCGCCGGTGCGGGGGACACGCTTTGGGGTGTTTAGGATGTGACCGCGACTAAAGGGAATGGCAATGCCACGGGAACCTCGCATGCTGTTATTTTCGCTGGTGGCGTTCGCCGGCCTTCTGGCGACAGCCGCCGTAAGCGCCGCGCTTGAGATCGAGCCGGGGCAATGGGAAAGCAGCGAGACCAGCGATGTCGATGGCAAACCGGGCCAGCCGGAACTCTCGACCGACTGCGTGACCGCCGAAGACGCGCGTGACCCGGTCAAGGCCTTGAGCAGCATGCAGGGTGAGACCGACAGCAAATGCCAGGTCTTCAACGTCAAACAGGCCGGCAATGTCGTGTCCTTTGCCATGAAATGCGGCGACCCGAAGGAGGGCTCGATCGAGATGATGGCGAGGTTCGCCTTCCAAAACTCGCGCCACTATACCGGCGCGCTCACATCGGTGATGTCCATCGCCGGCCATAAGACAACGTCCAACATGACCGTCGATGCCAAGTGGATCGGCGCATGCAAGCAGTGAGCTGAGGATTTCGTTCGCCATGACATACAAATCCGCCCTCATCGTCGGCTCCGGCGCCGGATTGTCCGCTTCGCTGGCGCGCGCCTTCGCCAAAGCCGGCATGGCAGTGGCGCTCGCCGCGCGCTCGACCGACAAACTCGCCGCTTTGGCGCAGGAAACCGGCGCCAAGACCTATGCCTGCGACGCCAGCGACGGCGCGCAGGTGGAGAAATTATTCGCCGCGCTCGATGCGGCGAAGGCCGCGCCCGACGTTGTTGTCTACAACGCCAGCTACCGCACTCGCGGGCCCATCATCGAGCTCGATCCGGCCGAGGTGGAAAAATCGCTTCGCGTCAGCGCCTTTGGCGGCTTCCTGGTGGCGCAAGCGGCGGCCAAACGCATGCTGCCGCGCGGGCAGGGCGCGATCCTGTTCACCGGCGCCTCGGCGAGCATCAAGGGCTATGCGCAGTCGGTGCCCTTCGCCATGGGCAAATTCGCGCTGCGCGGCCTGGCGCAGAGCATGGCGCGCGAATTATCGCCGCAAGGCATCCATGTTGCGCATTTCGTCATCGACGGCGGCATCCGCAGCGCCGGCCGCCCGGTGCCCGCGGACAAGCCCGAACTCGCTGCTCGATCCCGACGCCATTGCGCAGAGTTATCTGCACGTGCTGGAGCAGCCGCGCAGCGCCTGGACCCAGGAACTCGAGCTGCGGCCCTGGGTGGAGAGGTTCTAAAGGCGGGCTCAGTGCCCGAGCAGGCCGATGACGGTGTCCCAGTTGACGAAGGGTTTCGCCGGGCCGGCGCGAACCACGCCGGTATCGTGCAGGTAGGCCGAGCCCAGCATCAGCGCCGCACCGACGAACACGCCGAAAATAAAGCGCATGGACCGTCTCCCCGGAAACCACACGAAGCATAGCGCAGAATGCGACGGTGCTCCAGAGACGGCGGGCGCTTGCATCAAACGCGCAAGGGTGACAGTGATCGTGCCGGGCTGCCCACGCAGCCGGCCACGATAAATCGCGAGGCGGCTCCATGATGAAGCGCCGGATCATCGCCGCGGCCTTCGTTTTGCTCGTCCCACTTGCAGCTTTCGCGCAGCAACCGGCACCGCCGGCGACCGAAGCGCCGAAAGCCTACATTCCCGGCATCGAGCAGTTCATGAACGTCATTCAGAACGAGCATGCCAAGCTTTGGTATGCGGGGCAGGCGCGCAATTGGGAGCTTGCCGGCTACCAGCTCGGCGAGATCAAGGAAATCATGGGCGACGTGCAGGACCTATATCCAAAGTTCAAGGACCTGCCGCTGGCGGACATGCTCGACAAGGTGATCACCGGCGAAATCGCCGCGCTCGAAAAGACGATCGACAAAAAGGATTTCAGGAGCTTCAGCGCCGGTTTTGGCAAGCTTACCGAGGCCTGCAATTCCTGCCATCAGGCAACCGGGAATGGCTTTGTCGTGATCAAAATCCCGTCGCAGCCCGCCTTCTTCAATCAGGATTTTGCGCCGCATAAGTAGCCGGCGTGGCTTTGCGTGCCGGGCGGAACGGCGCTGCAGCCGGCAGTTCCCGCGCCCAGCCAACGACGAATTCGTCGATATCGGCGTTAAGGTCTTTCTCGCGGAACGGCGAGGGAATCAAGCGCGTTGAAGAGTTGGTTGATCATCCGCACACGGACAGCGATTTCGGTGATGTCGCCATTTACCGGCATTACACCGTCACAATCACGTTGCCGATGCTCCCTCGTTCGACCGCCTCATGCGCGGCGGCAAGATCGGCGAGCGGGTAGGTGGGCTTGGCTACGCGATTGATCAGCTTGCCCTGTTCGAGCGCGCTGGTGATGGCGGACACCGTGCGTTCGCGCTCGGCGGCGTCAAGCTCGTAAACCAGGAAGAATTGCAGGCGGATCGTATTGACCAGGCAGAACGCCGCCGGAATCGTCGCCTCCGGGCCGGTTCCGTAGATGATGACGCTGCCCCTCGGCCGCAGCACCGAAGGGATGAGCTTGGCGCTAGCGGTCAGGTCCAGCTCGATCACCGCGTCGACCCCGCGCTTGCCGGTGATCTGCATCACCCGCTCGCCGACATTCTCGCTCTTGTAGTTGATCGTATGGTCGGCGCCGGCCTCGCGCGCAACGGCGGCCTTCTCCGCCGACGAAATCGTGGTGATGACCGTCGTCGCCCGCATTTTGGCGAACTGGATGACGTATTGGCTGACTGATCCGGCGCCGCCGGACACCAGCAAGGTTGTGCCTTTTTCGGCGCCGGCCAGCGCCAGGGCGTGATGGGCGGTCATCGCCGGGATGCCGAGGCAGGCACCGGCCTCGAAGCTCACTTTGTCCGGGAGCTTTACCGCCTGCGCGGCCGGCAGCACGATGAACTCCGCGGCGGTGCCGAAGGCGCGCTTCCATTGCCCGTTCCACACCCAGGTGCGCTCGCCGATACGCGACTTGGCCACGCCGTCGCCGACTTCGTCGATGGTCCCGGCACCGTCGCTTTGCGGGATGACGCGCGGATAGGCGATTTTGCGCATCGTGCCTTGCCGCGATTTGACGTCGGAGGGGTTCACGCCGGAGGTGGCGAGCTTGACGCGGACCTCGCCGGGGCCTGCATGCGGCGTATCGACATCGCCCAGCTGCAGAACCTCCCGGGCGGAACCGTTTTTCTCGTAATAGACCACGCGCATTCCATGCTCCTCACTGTGACGGGCAACAATAGCACGCACGTATAGGATTTTGCGCGCTATGGAACCGCGCCGTGAGCTGTGGCGTTGTCTATCCTGGGGTAAAACGTCGAAGATTCGGCTGAATGTGAGGATGCACTATGCGATACCGTGTCTATAGCGGCCCGAAAGGCTCCGGCGAGATCGCCCCGCTGGAAAAAGAACATTTGCTGTTCAAGGAGTTCACCGGGCTCGACGACGCACTCGCCTGGTCGCGGCACGTCGAAAGCAAGGGCCGGGTGCCCTTGCTGATCGAAGGTGATGACGGCACCAGGATGAACAAGCGTACCATTGCCGACGCCTTGCGGGTTGGCGCGCGCCAACAGGCCGGAGCCTGACCGGTCGGTGACCGAATTTAACTGACGTGGCGGTTCCACTCGTCGCGGGCGCGATCGGTGAGGGCGCGCCATTTGCTGGACACGACATCCCAGTTGACCAGCGGCCGCTGGAGCGCGGCAGTGCCGCTGTCCGCCGCCACGGCATTGCGGGAGTCGTAAATGTACGCGGCGACGATTGTGAGAGCCGCGCCCAAGACCAGTCCAAACAAGAGCCGCATGACGAGCCTCCTCTGTCCCGTCGCAGAACGCGCGCCGGGCCACCCAAGTTCCGCGCTTTGTGCGGCTTTCGCCCGACTGAAACGACGTCGAAACGGACGCAAAAGTCAGAGTTAAAGCACTGAATTTACTGATACTTTTACAGAAAAAACTTCCCCGCCATATAAAATTAGCTGCTATATTGAGGGTATGAGTAAAAGCACAGCAAAATCCGACCGGCGGCCGGCGAAAGCGGCACGCCGAACGGAAAAAAAGAGCGCGAAGAGCGCTCAAGTCGTTGCCAAAAAGGCGTCGAAGTCGTCTCGCCGTGAGGTTGGCGTTGGCAAGCGCCTGCTGCCCGGCATCAGTGTACGTTCGCCGAGCGTCGCGCCCAAGGACAGTGCGAAAATTTTGCGCACAACGAGTCCGCCGGTGCAGCCGATCGTTGCCGACGAGCTTCCGCTCAAGGCGCACAAGTACCACGTGGGCGAGATGGTCTATTTCACCTCGCCGACATTCGGGCGGGCCGCCGCGAGCGGCAGCTATACCGTGGTCAAGCTGCTGCCGTCGGAAGGCGACGACTATCAGTACCGGATCAAGAGCTCCGGCGAAGCCTTTGAGCGCGTGGCCAAGGAAAGCCAGCTCGACCGGGCCTGACGACCGGCTGGCGCGGCGCGCGCGATTTTGCATCCGACATCGATTATGATGTGCGCGCGGAAGGACCCGCTCCGCAGGAGGGACGAGGATGCCGATCTATATCACCCAAGGCCGCTACAGCCGCGACGCCATCAAAGGCATGATCATCAAGCCGGAGGATCGCGCCGACGCGGTTGGCCGCGTGCTGTCCAAGGCCGGGGGCAAGCTCATCGGCTATTACCTCACCTTCGGCGAATATGACTTCCTGTGCATCGCCGAGGCGCCGACCGACACACAGATGGCCGCGGTACTGCTTGCCGCGGGCAGCAGCGGCGGCCTCACCGATCTGCGCACGACGGTGGCGATGACCTCGGTCGACGCCAAGGGCGCATTTGCGGCGGCGGCCGATCTCGCGCCAGGCTTCAAGTCGCCCGGCGGCGCCTGAGGCGCAACATTGGTCGGAGGCGCAAGCCGAAGATGGGCAGCTCTATATTGAACACACTGTTTTCGGCGCCCGTGCTGCTGTCGATCGGCGGTGCTGCGGCGATGCTGTTTGTCGTTCTGCTGGTGCTGATCTTGCGTCCGGCCGCGCCGATCATTGCGCGGTATATCTGGCCAATCGCGGCCTTGGCCGCGTCGGTCTTGACGGTCGGGTTTATTCTCGAGCGCATGTCACAGAACGAGCATGCCATCGAGCGGCGCGCCATCGAACAGCGCGATAGCGAATTGACCGCGCAGGTGCTGGCGCCGGGCTCTGTACTGGGCTGCCTCAATAGCGCTGCTGGCGATACCGTTGAAAGCGCCTGCGAAGCCGCAGTATTCGCCGATCCGCAAACTGTCGCCGCCGCGGTTGCCTATGTCGCGTCACGGCTTGCACTGCTCGGCGACGGGCTCGACTACGCCCGCCGAGTCGATCCGGGCTTCGCCGAGCGGCTATCCGGGGTGCAGCGTTCGATCGAGTTCGACCGCTTCGGCATCGCCGCACATGTTTTGGCGAGCCGGGACGGCTGTACCGCCGAGCGCTGCGCCGCTTTTGCGCTGCTGAACGACAACAACGCGCTGAAGGCCAATCTACGCGTGCACGCCTATGACGCATATGTCGCCCGCCATGCCGCGGCCTGGGGCACGCCGCTGCCCGCCGCAGAGAAGCAGCCGCCGGTCGCCAGTGCCGCTCCGCCGCCGGGTTCGCCTTTGGCGGAGAGCGTTCCGCCGCATCCGGCGACGGTCGGTTCGCCGGTACCGAGCAAATACAGCTTTCCTTCCGCCGCCTCGATCCCGCCGGTGAGTATCATGAATGCCGAGCCGCCATTGCCGGCGGCCCCCGCTACCAATGCCGCGGCGCCGGCCGAAGCCGACCCCGCCGGCGCCGAAGCCGCAGCACCGCCGGCAAAGCCAGGCGCCGGCGGCGCCCGCTATTCAAGCTCCGCAATCGCTGCTGCCGTCCACGCGCCAATAGCCAGCGTCGGGGTTCTGATGTTTTCCTCTGTATTGATCGCTAACCGCGGCGAGATCGCCTGCCGCATCGCCCGCACGGCCAAGCGCCTCGGACTGCGCACCATCGCCGTCTATTCGCAGGCCGATGCCGGCGCGCTGCATGTGCGCCTCTGTGACGAAGCGCATGACATTGGCCCGCCGCCGGCCGCCGAAAGTTATTTGCGTATCGACAAATTGATTGCGGTCGCCAAGGCGGCGCGCGCCGACTGCGTGCACCCGGGCTACGGCTTTCTCTCCGAGAATGCCGAGTTCGCCCAGGCCTGCCTCGACGCCGGCATCGCCTTCGTCGGGCCGCCGCCGTCCGCCATCCGCCGCCATGGGCCTGAAGGATCGCGCCAAGGCGCTGATGGAAAAAGCCGGCGTGCCGGTGGTGCCCGGCTTTCACGGCGAGAAGCAGGAGGCGAAATTCCTCAAAGAGAAGGCCTACGAGATCGGCTACCCGGTCCTGATCAAGGCGGTGGCCGGCGGCGGCGGCAAGGGCATGCGCCGCGTCGACCGCCACGCCGATTTCGAAGAGCAGCTTGCCGGCGCACAGCGCGAGGCCAAGGCTGCCTTCGGCGAAGCTCGGGTTCTGATCGAGAAATACGTGGCAAGCCCACGCCATATCGAGATGCAGATCTTCGCCGACCGCCACGGCAACGCCATCCACCTCAACGAGCGTGACTGTTCGCTGCAGCGCCGTCATCAAAAGGTCATCGAGGAGGCGCCGGCACCGGGCATGGGCGAAGAACTTCGTGCCACGATGGGCAAGGCTGCGGTCGCCGCCGCCAAGGCCGCCGGCTACGAGGGCGCGGGCACCATCGAGTTCATTGCCGATGGTTCGGCCGGGCTTAAAGCGGGTGCGTTCTGGTTCATGGAGATGAACACGCGGCTGCAGGTCGAGCATCCGGTCACTGAGGCGATCACGGGGCTTGATCTCGTCGAATGGCAGTTCCTCATCGCCGCCGGCGAGCGACTGCCGTTGACGCAGGCACAGGTGCCGCTTGACGGCCATGCCGTCGAGGCGCGGCTTTATGCCGAGGATCCCGAGCGCGGCTTCCTGCCGTCGACCGGCCGGTTGATGGCGCTTTCGCTACCGGCGAGCGAGGGGTTGCGCGTCGACAGCGGCGTGGAAAAGGGCAGCGAGATCACGCCCTATTACGATCCCCTGATCGCCAAGGTGATTGCTCATGGCGCAAACCGCGCCGAAGCGCTCGACCGGCTTGGCGCCGCGCTCGACCGCACCATCGTCGCCGGCCCGCGCAGCAATGCCGGCTTTCTCGCCGGGCTTTGCCGCGCGGCCGAGTTCCGCAGTGGCAAATTCGATACCGGCTTTATTGATCGCAACCTCGCCGCGCTTGGCGCCGTGCCGCAGGGCCTGGACAAAGCTGCTGCGGCGCTGGGTGCGCAGATGCTGTTGCAACGCGAGCGCGCCCGCATCGCGGAAGCGGTGAATCCGGAGCCCGATGGCCCGGCCTCACCATGGGACGCGACCGACGGCTTCCAGCTCGCCGGCAGCCGCCGCCTGGCGCTGCCGGTCATCGCCGAAGGCGAGACAATTGTGGCGGAGATTGTCTATAACCGCGGCGCGCCCGCCGTCACCGTCGATGGTGCCGCGCCGGCAACCGACGCCGTCACGGTCGAAGCAGGGGATGCAGTCTACGTCCTACGTCATGGCCGCCAGACCAAGGTGGCGCTGCGCGATCTGGCCATCGACGAGGCCGGGGATCATGGCGGCGGCGGGCTTGTACGCGCACCGATGCATGGCAAAGTCCTGGAGGTTCTGGTGGAGAAGGGGGCGACGGTCACGCGTGGCCAACGTCTCGCCATCATCGAGGCGATGAAGATGGAGCATACGCTGACCGCGCCGATCGATGGCGTCGTCAGCGACATCGCCGTGCAGAAAGATGCGCAGGTCGCCGAAAACGCCAGGATCATGATGATCGAGCCGGCACCGCCGCCCCCGACTTAGGCCGTCGCCAGCGACACCACACCAAACAAGATCAAACTCGCCCACAACAGCCGCCGCCTCAGATCGCCTTCACCCAAGCCGACGCTGCCAATTAAGACGGTGATGAGGACGCTTAATTCCCGTGTCGGCGCGACATAGACGACCGGTGTGAAGGTTAAGGCGTAGAGGACGAGAATATACGCGAGCGGATTGAAGATGGCGATCGAGACGACGCCACGCCGGTGCTCTCGCCAATATTTCGCTACGAGACCTTTCCGTCTTGCCGCGATCGGCGCGAGCAGAAAGGTTCGGGCGACGCTCGATGCGTAATCGAGCAGCAAGGGCGGCACGCTCAGCGCCGAGACCGTGTGGGCATCCCAGACGGTGTAGCTCCCGATCAAGGCGCCTGCCGTAAGACCGAATGCGATCGATGGGCCGAACTTGTTGCCGGTCTGCGTGACGCCGCCAGTCAGAAATAGAACGCCGACAATGATGGCGATGCCGCCGGCGGCCGCTTGATAGGTGATGGTCTCGCCGAGTATCGCTACCGCAAACGTAGCCGATAGCAACGGGCCCGTGGCGCGCGCGACAGGATAGACCAGGGACAGGTCGCCGCGTCGATACCCCTGCTGCAGAAGCAAAAAATAACCGAGATGGAGGACCGTACTTCCGAGAATGAATGCGATCTGCCAAGGCCCGAATGACGCGCTTACCGTGATGAGAATGTAAGCTGCGACGGGCAAATAGAGCACCACGGATATGGCCGAGAAAAGCCAGACCAATTCCGGGCCACCATTGATGCGCTTGACGTAGAAATTCCAGGTCGCGTGGCAAAAAGCGGCTGCCAGGACGAGGCCGAAGCCGACGAAAGTCATGTGAGAACCTCAAAGACGAAAGGGTTACAGGCGCGCCAAAGCGCGCCCGTCCATCCCCCCTAGCTTTTTCGTCTTTCAGGTGTCCGCCGTAGTCGGCTCGTAACGGCGCTCGGTCCAGGCTTGCAAAAGCAACGGAACCCTAGCCGTACATGGATGGGCGATCATTTTTTAGCAGCGCCGGACAATGCTTGTAAAGCGCTCCGGTCGACGCGCGACGCGTTTGGTGTCTTGCGGCGGAAAACGGAAATCTGCAATCCGTGCAGAACGTTTCGCGACGTCTTCCTAGAGGGGCTCGGGCAGGCTATCCATAAACGCACTCATACACGGACAAATGTGAAATCGGCGAATGCCTCTGCATCTCATCAAGCTTTGCGTCGGTTGCGACTCGGTTGCCGACCTTGAGGACTGGATCAAGCTGAAGCTGAAGGAAAAGAAGAAGCGCGGACAAAAGCCTGAGCACATCCACACCACCCGTATGGTGCCCAAGCGTGCCGAGGAATTGATCGACGGCGGCTCACTCTACTGGGTAATTCGCGGGCAGGTGACATGCCGCGAGAAGATTCTCGATATCCGTCCTTTCACCGACAAGGACGGCATCGGCCGCTGCCGGGTCGTGCTCGACGGCAAAGCCGTATTGGTCGAACCGCGGCCGCGCGCGGCATTCCAGGGCTGGCGCTATCTTGAAGCCAAGGACGCTCCGCGTGACCTGTCCCGGGCCGCCCCCGGCGCCGCGCGCATGCCGGAAACCATGCGCCGCGAATTGCGCGAGTTGGGATTGCTCTAGACCGCGATATTGTCGATCAGCCGCGTCTTGCCGTTTTTCGCCGCAACCAGCAGGCGGATCGGGCCGTCCTTGCGGGAAGCAATCGGCGCCAGCGAATGCGCGTGGCGCGCCTCGAAATAGTCGAGCGCAAAGCCGGCAAGCGCGATCTTCGCGCGGCCGGCGGCGAGCACGCTCTCGATAGGCTCGCCGGCTTTGATATCGGTGGCGCTGGCTTCAAGCATGCGGTAAAGCGTCGGCGCAATCTGGCGCTCGGTGTCCGACAAATAGACGTTGCGCGAGGACAACGCCAAGCCATCCTTTTCGCGTATGGTCGGCACACCGACAATTTTGACCGGCAGATCGAGATCCTTGGCCATTTGGGTGACGACGCGAAGCTGCTGGTAGTCCTTCTCGCCGAACATCGCGAAGTCGGGCTGCACTTGCGTGAACAGCTTGGCGACAACGGTCGCAACTCCTGAGAAAAAATGCGGCCGGACCTTGTCTTCCAGTCCGGCGGTCGCGGCACCTTCCGGCGCAAGGCGGGTGGCGAAGCCTTCCGGGTACATCACCCCGACGCTCGGCGCCCAGACAAGGTCGACTTTCTCCGCCTTGAGCGCGGCGAGGTCATCGGCAAAGCGGCGGGGGTAGCTGCCGAAGTCCTCGCTGGGAGCGAATTGCGCGGGATTAACGAATATAGACACGACCACATGCCGGGCGCGACGCCGCGCCTGCCGCACCAGGGCGATGTGCCCGCGGTGCAGGGCGCCCATGGTTGGCACCAGCGCGATCTTCTCGCGCCTGCGCCAGGGTTCCAGGCTGCGGCGTAGCGCCACAACTGTGCGCACGATCTTCGGTGCACGCGTCATTGCGATGCCCTGTCAGAGGACCGTCATGATCCCGGTGACGTAACTAGCAAAGCTCAAGGCAAACAGCCACGCCCCGGTTGGTGACGCCGCTCAATGACAGTTTTGTCGATTTCGACGTGCTCGGTATGCTCGGCCAGGCCGATTTCACCGTCACCGGCGAAGGCCACTACGCCGAGATGGTGCGCAATGACCGCCGCCAGCGCCGCCTGGTCGACGGCCAGATCAGCGACTGGATTGTGGTGCGCAAGCGGCTCTCGGCGATCGGCTCACGCAGGTCGCCTGACAACTGGCTCTCCACCGCCGTTCTGCCTATATCCGTCGTCCTGAGGCGGGCGAGCGCTTCGGGGCGATGGGTCTCGGCGTTCTTTAAATCGGTGTAGAATACCCGCATGGCCAAGGACCGATCCGATCAGGCGCCGGCGCCGGCCTCCTCGCGGCCGGAAATCGCCGAATTCCTCGAGCGCGTGCGCGCGCTTGGTCCGGCCGGCGCCGCCGGCAAGCGCGGTCGGCTGATCTTTGCGCTCGACGCCACCATGAGCCGGCAGCCGACCTGGGACACGGCCTGCACGCTGCAAGCCGACATGTTCCGCGCCGCCGCCGCGGCCGGCGGGCTCGATATCCAGCTGGTCTATTTCCGCGGGCTCGGCGAATGCCGCTCTTCCGGCTGGGTTGCCAGCAGCGAGCACCTGGCTCAACTGATGTCGGCGATCGATTGCCGCGGCGGCCACACCCAGATCGGCAAGGTTCTCTCTCACGCGCGCAAGGAAACCGGCAAGCAGCGGGTGCAGGCGCTGGTCTATGTCGGCGACGCCATGGAGGAAAAGCTCGACGATCTTTGCGCCGCTGCCGGCGAGCTGGGCCTCCTGGGCGTGCCGCTCTTCATGTTCCAGGAAGGCCGCGTTCCCGTCGCCGAGAATGCCTATCGCGAGATTGCGCGGCTGTCGCACGGCGCCTATTGCCGGTTTGACACCGGCGCCGCGCATGAGCTTGGCGAATTGCTGCGCGCGGTTGCGGCTTACGCGTCCGGCGGCATCAAGGCGCTCACCACTCTATCGGAACAGCGCGACCGCGGCGCGCGGCTGCTGCTGGCGCAGCTGAAGTAAGATGCCGCTGGTCCTCGGCCTTGTCGTCCTGGTGTTGGCGCTGTGGGCGCTCAATATCGTTTCTAAGGTCGATCCGAAGGTCGGCGCGCGGGTGATGAAGGCGAGCGGCGGCCTGCTGGCGATCGGCTTTGCCGCCTTTCTCGGTCTGCGCGGCGAGATCGGTGTCGCCATCCCGCTGGGCGCCCTCGGCCTCGGGCTGCTGGGATGGTTGCCCTTCGGGGCCTCCAGCTTTTCATCGCGCACGCAGAAGCGAGGCGGGCAGGCTTCGCGGGTGCGCACCTCGTATCTCGAAATGGAACTCGACCACGACAGCGGCGCCATGCAGGGGCGCGTCGTCAAAGGCAGCCATCAAGGCGAAAAGCTCGAACAGCTCGACGTCAAGAGTCTGGCCGCGATGCTCAGCGAGGTTGACGAGGAAAGCCGCGCGCTACTGATGGCGTATCTTGACCGCCGGGAGCCCCGCTGGAGTGAATACGCGCAGGGTGACGCGGCGACGGGGCGGAGCGCTGCGTCCACCGGCAAAATGACGGATGAGGAGGCCTATCAGATCCTTGGCCTGGAGCGAGGCGCGAGCGCCGAAACCGTCACCCGCGCGCACCGCACGCTGATGAAGAAACTGCATCCTGATCAGGGAGGCTCGACCTACCTTGCCGCCCGCATCAATGAAGCCAAGGAAATCCTTCTTCGCCGCCATCGCTGATGCACTCCTGACGCAACATCATCAACGGCTCCTGTCCCGCCACATCCCTGTTACCGTTCGCTGGCGCACGGATCATGCGCCGCCTCAGTTTTTCAGCAGCATGCATGGAATGTCGCTGCGCTTGAGGTTTTTGCAGGCGTTTTCCGCCTGATTACGATCGAGCCCGGCGAAACGGGCGCGGTACATGGTCTTGGCGCCTTTCGCCAATTTTTCGGTGAATGGATTGGCCTGGCCGAGCAGATCCTTGGCCTTGCTTTGCGCAGTTGCGAGACGTTCCTTGGCCTCGATCTCGGTGTCGAAGGCGCCGACCTGGATCATCCAGTCACCGCGCGACTTGGCATTGGCTTCAGACGCGGTTGCGGGATCCGGGACCGGCACTATGGAGCCAACCGAAGCAACCTCGGCGGCTTTGGCATGCGTTTCCGCAAGCGCCGGCGGCGGCGAGGGTGGTAGCGGCAGGGTCGGCTCGCTTCTGACCGTGGTGACGGTCGTGATCGAGGCGGTGGTGGCGCTTGCCGGCGCCGGCATCAATTTGCGGCTGTCCGACGGTAGCGGCGATAGCGAGGCGGTGCGCGTTGCGCCGGGCTGAACGACGAAGGTCTTCACCGGATTGGGCTTGATCGGTTCGGTGGAACCGACCGGCGGTGCGGAGACGGGCTGCGGCGCGGCGGCGACAATTTTTTCCTTGGCCTGTTCAGCCTCCTTGGCGCGCGGGACGGCGGCGTCCCAGCCCTCGACGACCAGCGGTGTCGTACGCTTGATCGACGCGATATTGATGTTGTTGTCGATCAAACTGCGCACCCGTGCGTCCCGCGCCTCGGCGGTATGGCCGCCAAACACGACGGCGACGATATGCCGATGGTTACGCTGACACGACGTGACGATGTTGAACCCGGAGTCGTGGATGTAACCGGTTTTGATGCCGTCGACGCCGGGAATGTCGCCGAGCAGGTGGTTGTGATTGCGCACCGTCCGGCCGCGGAAGGTGAAAGTGCGGGTCGCAAAGTAGTGGTAGTATTGCGGAAAGCGATCCTGGATGGCGCGGCCGAGAATGGCCATGTCGCGCGCGGTGGTGATCTGCTGGTCCTCAGGCAGGCCGGAGGCGTTGCGGTAGGTCGTGTGCGTCATGCCGAGCGCGCGCGCCTTGGCCGTCATCAGCTTGGCGAATTCGTCTTCACTGCCGCCAAGCGCTTCGGCGACGATGACCGCCACGTCGTTGGCCGATTTGGTGACGATGGCGCGGATCGCGGTCTCCACGGCAATAGTGTCGCCCGGCTCCAGCCCAAGCTTGGACGGCGCCTGCGCCGCCGCATGCGGAGAGACGCCCATCTCGGTGGTGAGCTTGACCTTGCCGGCTTCCAGCCGCTCGAACAGGAGATAGAGCGTCATGATCTTGGTGAGCGAAGCCGGATGCCGGGGACTGTCGGCATTGGTCGACTGCATCACCGCGCCGGAATTGGCGTCGACGACGATCGAGGCATAGGAGGGCTGGTAGCTTTCGGCTTGAGCCGGTGCCGCCCGGTGATGGCGCCGCGCCTTGGCGTCGGCGTTGCCGACAACGGCGGAAGCCGCGAGCAATGTCGCTAAAAACAGCGCCCCCCAATGCCAACCACGTGGGACCCGGGCTCCCGCACGCAACATTCAGCCTCCCCCGCTCCCTCTTGGACGGCCCTAAGAAGCCGCCGCGTGCCTGATTTTATAGCGTATCTGCGCCGCCACAATTTATGACCGTATGGGAGCAGGGTTTACAATTTATTACGGAAATCCCCCGGATTTTACAGCGGTTTTTGCACCGCAAAATAACTATTGACTTTATTGTGCAGTGCGGTATAAATGTCTTTGTCCGGTTTGGCCGGGATACTTTTTGATCAGCAAGAAGGCGCCGCTAAGCGGGCCGGGAAGGGAACCATGGTAAAGAATCTGGAAGATATGCAGCAGGCCAGCAAAGAAAGTATGGACCTGGCGATGAAGTCGGTGGGCGCAATGTCGAAGAGCGCGCAGGCGATTGTCGTCGAAATGACCGATTACTCGAAGAAGGCCTTCGAGGATGGCAGCGCCGCGCTGGAGAAGCTGTTCGGCGCCAAGTCGCTGGAAAAGGCGATTGAGCTGCAGACCGAATACGCCAAGAGCGCCTACGAAGGCTTCGTCGCCGAG
This sequence comes from uncultured Alphaproteobacteria bacterium, assembly GCA_963742385.1. Classification (GTDB taxonomy): domain Bacteria; phylum Pseudomonadota; class Alphaproteobacteria; order Rhizobiales; family Xanthobacteraceae; genus Pseudolabrys. The sequence continues at coordinate 41,698 of CAVULS010000009.1, forward strand.
GCCACCAAGATTGGCGAGCTCTACGCCGATCTGGCCAAGGAAAGCTACAAGCCGTTCGAGTCGATGATGGCGAAGGCGAAGTAACCCGCTTATGTGCGTCGCGTAGCGGTTGCGTAAGCGTTGGAATGCAAAGCCCGGCTCGTTTAGCCGGGCTTTTTGTTTGTCTGTGAAACCAGAGCATGATTGCGACGGGCGGAGAGCCGGTTTCCCGACAAAATAAAGCGCGTCTTCTATTGGGCGATCCGCAATTTCGTCAGGTTGGTACCGATCGTGTTGAACGTGGTGATGATCTGGTTCGCCGTCGTGAGCAGGAAGAACTTGCTCGAATCGGTGGCGCAGTTCTTCAGCAACGTCGAGGTCGGATCGCCGCCGGTGTTGACCTGAATGGCGTAGATCACAATTCCGGCGGCTTTGATATTGGCGCAAGTGCCATAGCCGCTCGAGTCATACATTCGGGCATCGACCTGCGTGCTGGTGGCGGAGCCGTTGCCGTACCAGCGGTCCTGCGTGTTGAGACCGTCCGACAGCAGGATGATGACATTGGTGTAGGTGTAGCCGGAAACCTGTGCCGGGGCGGTGAGTGGCCCGCCACCCACCAGCGACAGCCATCCCCACACCAGGCCGATCGGCTGATTGGTGGCGCCGTTCGGTGTCATCTGGTTGACCAGAGCGGTCATCGCCGACCAATTGTAGTTGAGCCCCATCATCGCCAGCGTGCAGTACGAATATTGGTCCGCCGGATAAAGACTGGCGGCGGTGCCTGTGATCGGCGCACTCACATTTTGATCGTAGTTGGCCGTACTGGGCGCCGTGATCGTGCCTCGATCGGTGATGCAGCCGTTCCACGTGCTGGTCGGGTTGGCGATCCAGGCGTGTTCATAATATCCGTTGTTCGTCTTGCAGGATTTGTTGCTGCCGCTACCGGTGCACGAGCAGTTGCTGTGGCCGGTGCAGCTCGCGGAGCTTCCCGTGCTGCTATATGTAGTGCTGTTGTAGCAGCCGTTATAATAATTTCCGCTGCTGCTATCGACGCCCGGACAGATATAGCCCTTGTAGGTGCCGCTCGACGGGATCGTGTTCGTCGTCGACGTGCTCGTCGGCGTCGGTGAACAGGTGAACCCGTTATTGTTGGTGCTGTAAGGGCAGGCGTCGCCGGGCCCGACGCTTGCAGCCGGTGTCGAGTTGGCAGGTGCTGCCGACCACTCGGTCCAGTCGATCCACGTAGCACTGTAGTTGCTCGAGCCGTCTACACTGACGTCCCTGCTGAAGGGAATGATCGAGACATAGACATCGCCGCTGGTGGTGACGGCGCCCCGCAATTGCGTCAGCAAGTTCTGAGTTGCGGTCTGAAGCGCGCCAATTTTGCCGCTGCTGGCCATCGAACCGGTATTGTCGAGCACCAGTGCCACCCGCAGGCGCGCGGAGCCCCATTTGACAGTCGAGGCGCCGGTGACGGTAATTTTTTTAAAGCCGAATATCCCCATGAAGTCGGTCGTCATGTCGGCCGAACCCGTGGCCGAGATGCTGGAGCCGCTGCCGCTCGAATAGCTCGCCGTGAATTTAACGTTGCTGACATCCGCGCGTGTAAACATCGCGTTGAAATAGCTCTGCGCGCTCGACTGGACCTGGGCGCTCGTCAGCGCGGCGACGTTCTTTGACGCCATCAGCGCGGTAGAATCGAGCGCCGCTTGCAGGCTGGATTTGACGGCATTAGCGCGACTGAGATCAATTGCAGCGCCGGTCAAGCCGAGAATCGGGATCAGTGACAACGCGAAGATGATAGCGACGTTAGCGTAACGCGCGGCGACAAAGCGGCGGGCGATGCCGAAGAGACGAAGAGTTGCAACGTAAACGGCAAACATGCACGGCCCCGGCGCCGATTGAATTCAATCGTGCGATACGCCGTGCACCTAGATGCGATTTGATGCCGATCAATTAGTACGATTACCGAGCCGCATTCGCCGGAGCGGCGTTAACGGTCGGTTTGCGCGATCGATAAAATTTGCGCGTCTTGGGCACATGAGCGGCGATACCGCTCATGTGCCGTAGATTATTGGGCCAGCCGCAGTTGCGTCAGGTTGGTGCCGATGGTGTTGAAAGTCGTCACGATCTGGTTCGCTGATGTCAGCAGGAAGAATTTTGTCGAGTTGGTCGCGCAGTTCTGCAGCAGCGTCGAGGTCGGATCGCTTCCGGTGTTGACCTGGATCGAATAGATCGTGATCCCGGCGGCTTTGATATTGGCGCAGGTGCCGTTGCCGTTTTGATCATACATCCGATGATCGACCTGGCTGCTGGTCCCCGAACCGTTGCCGTACCAGCGGTCCTGCGTGTTGAGGCCGTCCGACAGCAGGATGATGACCTTCTTGTACTGGTAGTTCGGATCCTCCGACGGCACGCTGAACGGCCCGCCGCCGGCCAGTGACTGCCATCCCCAGACCAGGCCGATCGGCTGATTGGTGCTGCCGTTCGGGGTCATCTGATTGACCAGACTGGTCATCGATGTCCAGTTGTAGCCCAGCCCCATCGCCTGCAGCGTACAGTAGGAATACTGTTCGGCCGGGTAGGAGCTGGAGGCATCGCCGTTGACCGGGGCAACGACGGTCTGGTCGTAATTCGCCGAGCTCGGCGCCGTCGAGGTGCCGCGGTCGCTGATGCAGCCGTTCCAGGTGCTGGTCGCGTTGGCGATCCAGTTATGCGTGTAAGGCGCGCCGCTGGTCGTTGTGGTCTGCGTGCAGACCTTGTTGCTGCCGCTGCCGGTGCATGAACAATTGCTGGCGCCGTTGCAGCTTGCGCCCGAACCGGTGCCGACCGTCGTATTTGTGGTCGTCGTGGTCGGCACGCTGTTATAGCAGCCGTTGTAATAGATGTTGCCTTTGAGCGCGTTCTTGCCGCCGTTGTCCATGCTTGGGCAGATATAGCCGGCGTAGGTACCGCTCGAGGGAACGGTTGACGTGGTCTGGCTGCCGTTCACCGGGCCGGTCGTGCATTGAAAGCCGTTGTTATAGCTGCTGTAGGGGCAGACGGATCCTGGCCCGACGCTCGATCCCGGCATTGCGTTTGCCGGCGGCGCCGACCAGTCGGTCCAGTCAATCCAGTTCGCGCTGACATTGTTCGACGCATCGACGCTCACGTCCTTGCTGAACGGAACGATGGAGACATAGACGTCACCATCATTGGTGACGGCGTTCTGCAGCTGCGTCAGCAGGTTCGTCGTCGCGGTCTTCAGTGCGGTAATCTTGCCGCTCTGTGCCATCGACCCGGTATTGTCGAGCACCAGCGCGACGCGCAGCCGCGTCGAGCCCCACTTGGCGGTCGTCGAGCTGGTCACCGTGATTTTCGGGACGCCGAGCACGCTCATGAAGTCGGTGGCCATGTCGGCCGAGCCGCTGACCATGATGGTCGAGCCGCCGTTGTTGGCATAGCTCGTGGAGACCTCGATGTTGCTCGCCTCCGGACGGGTAAATAGGGCAAGGAAATAGCTTTGCGCCGCGGCTTGAATCTGCGAGCTGCTCATCGTTGCGGCGTTCTTTGATACCATCAGTGCGGTCGAATCGAGCGCCGTCTGCATGTCGGCCTTGACCGAATTGGCGCGGCTGAAGTCGACGGCCGCGCCGGTCAAGGCGACGATCGGAAGCAGCGATATTGCGAAGGTGATGGCGACGTTGGCCTGGCGTGCATCGACGAAACGGCGCGCGGCGCTGCGCAGGCGGCGAAGAGCGGCTTCAATGGCGAGCATCGGCAAGACCCCCTGGTCGATGGGCTTCAATCGTCCAATAGGGCCGCGTTTCTGAACGGGTGGTAGCGGTATTCGGCGAAAGATGGGGGTCGCCGTAAAACCTGTGGGTTTCGGAAGGCGAGAAATGCCGCGCGAAGCGCGACTTGGTTGGTTAACGCGCACGCCACGGACCAAGCCAAGCAGGGTTCCCGATTGCGTGGCGGCGGTTAATGGCCGGTTGTGGTGTGCGGACAAAAACGCGGCAAATGCGGGCAAGCCCGTCAGCGGAATTTCGGCCCACGGGCTTGCTTTTAATTGGCAACACGCAGCTTGGTCAGATTGGTGCCGATCGTGTTGAACGTCGCGGTAATCTGGTTCGCCGAGGTGAGCAGGAAGAACTTGTCCGAAGAACTCGCGCAATTTTGCAGCAAGGTCGAGGTCGGATCACCGCCGGTATTGACCTGGATCGTATAGAGCGTGACGCCGGCGGCCTTGATATTGTCGCAGGTCATTTGCTGACGGGTGTCGATCGAGTTCTGGCTCGAGTACCAGCGATCCTGGGTATTCAGGCCGTCGGTCAGCATGATAATGGTCTGCTGGTACTGGTAGTTCTGGTCCAGCGTCGGCACGCTAAACGGCCCGCCTCCGACCAGCGACATCCAGCCGAGTTGCAATCCGATGGCCTGGTTGGTGTTGCCGTTCGCGGACATGTTGTTGACCAGCGTCGTCATCGCCGACCAGTTATAGCTCAAACCCATCACGGCTTGCGGGCAGGAGCTATATTGCTCAGCGGGGTAAAGCGACGAATTGATACTCACGCTCGTTCCGGCGGCGTTGGTGTCGTAGTTATTCACGGTATCGGGCGTGGTTGAATAGCCGCGATCCATGACGCACCCGGTCCACGTGCTGTGCGCATTGGGCACCCACTTCGTGGTGGCCTTACTCCAAACTCCCGCCGTCCACGTCCCCGGTGTGGCCGTCCACGTTGCGGCGGTCCACGTTCCCGCCGTCCACTGCCCCGCTGTCCAAGTTCCGTTATGCTGTGAGCAGGTGCCACTCGACGTATATTGCGACTTTGAGCAGACGCCGGCATTCGTGCAGCTGTTCTGGCTGTTGTGGCCCGATATCGAACAGGTTCCTGCACCCGTGCAGCTATTCTGGCTGTTGTAGCCCGAGAGAGAGCAGGTGCCGGCGCCGGTGCAGCTGTTTTGGCTGGTGTAGCCCGATAGCGAGCAATTGCCAGCACCCGTGCAGCTGCTCTGAGTGTTATTGCCCGCCACCGAGCAACTGCCCGCATTGGTGCAGCTGTTCTGACTTGTATAGCCGGAAACCGAGCAGGACTTCCGGTTCAAGCATGTGCTGCGGGGATTGTAACTTCCAATGACGGCGCCGCCGGAGTCTTGGCAGGTTCCGTTGATGGCATCCCAGGAATTGTCGTCGGACAGCGAGACATCCTGCGCCGAAGTGCCCCAGTAAAGGTAGTCCGAATTCCAGTTGGCGGCACCGAGGTTGACGTCCTTCACGAACGGAACGATCGACACATAGACGTCGCCGGGAGTGGTGACGGCTGACTGCAATTGCGTCAGCAGGCTCTTGGTCGCGGAAATGAGCGCCGTCATCTTGTTGCTCGTCGGCCATCGACCCGGTGTTGTCGAGCACCAGCGCCACGCGCAACCGCGAGGTACCCCATTTGGTGGTGGAGCTGCTGTTGACGGTGATATTGTCGTAGCCGATCACGCCGAGAAAGCTGGTCGGCACCAGCGCGGAGCCGTTGATGATGACCTGCGAGCCGCTGTCGGCGCTATAGGTGGCGGTGATGGTGATGTCTTTGGCTTCCGGCCGCGTGAACAACGCCAGAAAATATTTCAGCGCATTCGTTTGCAGCTGGGCGTTGGTGTCTGTCGCCACCTCCTTCGACAATATCAACGCAGTCGAATCGAGCGCAGCCTGCATGGCGGCCTTGACCGAATTGGCGTGGCTGAAATCGACGGCAAAGCCGACGGCGCCGAGAATCGGTAAGGTCGAGAGCGCAAAGGTGATGGCGACGTTGCCCCTGCGCGCGCGGGCAAACGCGGCAACGGCGCGGCGGACATTTTTCCAAGCGGTCAGCATGGCGGTCACCGAAAGCGGTTGATCTCGCCTGCCGTACTAGCCCGCTGGTCATAAAGGCTCGGTATACCGATAGTCGGAAAAACGGCCTCTCTGGTAAATCCTCCCGGCGCCGCGACGCCAATTGAATGCGTCCGGCCAAGAATTTGGCTGGTTAATCGCTCCTGCCGCAGATGCCGCGAATGCCGAATAGTCTTTATCCGACGTCCTTAATGTGCGGTTGTCCAGATCGTGGAAAGGCTGGTGGCAACGGCGTTGCTGCGCGGCCATCGGGCCGCGCGCCGGGTTCCCATTAAGTGCCGCCGCCCCCTAGCGATTGCATTTCCAATAGCTATTTCACCGGTGCACCCGCAAAATCCACCGTCAACTGTGCCGAATCGGTGCAAAATCCGAAAAATAGGCTCAATTGCCGGCTTGGAATGGGAGCGTTCGAGTCTTTATGATGCAGTGCGGCCACGCATAGGGGTGGGCGTACATGCAATCGCTACCGGCCACATCATGACGCCTTTCAGCACAGTGCCCGCCAGCCTCCATTCCCACCCAGCTTGCCGAATATCGGCAGCCGCTGCGCATGGCCGATGACGACCGCAAGCGCAAAGGCGAGGGCGGGCCCGGCACCGCGGTCATCACCAAGACCAAGCCGCAGACCAAGAAGCCGAGCATGTATCGCGTGCTCATCCTCAACGACGACTACACGCCGATGGAATTCGTCGTGCACGTGCTCGAACGGTTCTTCAACAAGGACCGCGAGGCGGCGACGCGCATCATGTTGCACGTTCACCACCACGGCATCGGCGAATGCGGCATCTACACCTACGAAGTGGCGGAAACAAAAGTCACGCAGGTGATGGACTTTGCCCGCAAACATCAGCATCCTTTGCAATGCGTGATGGAAAAGAAATGAGGCCGGGGGGCGTCCGAGTACAAGAATGAAAGTGGAACTGTAAATGCCAACTTTCTCGCGCAGCCTCGAGCAGTCCCTTCACCGCGCGCTTGCGCTCGCCAATGAGCGCCACCACGAATACGCGACGCTCGAGCATCTGCTGCTGGCGCTGATCGACGATCAGGACGCCGCCGCGGTGATGCGCGCCTGCAATGTCGATCTCGACAAGCTGCGGCGCAGCCTCGTCGCCTATCTCGAATCCGAACTGGAAAACCTGATCACCGACGGCGCCGAGGATTCCAAGCCGACCGCCGGCTTCCAGCGCGTGATCCAGCGCGCGGTCATCCACGTGCAGTCCTCCGGCCGCGAGGAGGTCACCGGCGCCAACGTGCTGGTCGCGATCTTCGCCGAGCGCGAGAGCCACGCCGCCTATTTCCTGCAAGAGCAGGACATGACCCGCTACGACGCGGTCAATTACATCAGCCACGGCATCGCCAAGCGGCCGGGCCTGACCGAGGCGCGGCCGGTGCGCGGCGTCGAGGAAGAGGCCGACACCAAGAGCGGCGACGAGCCGAAGAAGAAGGGCGACGCGCTCGAGGCCTATTGCGTCAATCTCAACAAGAAGGCCAGGGACGGCAAGATCGATCCGCTGATCGGCCGCGACGCCGAGATCAGCCGCACCATCCAGGTGCTCTGCCGCCGGCAGAAGAACAATCCGCTGTTCGTCGGCGATGCCGGCGTCGGCAAGACGGCGATCGCCGAAGGTCTCGCCCGCCGCATCGTGCACGGCGAGGTGCCGGATGTGCTCAAGGGCGCCACCGTGTTCGCGCTCGACATGGGCACGCTGCTCGCCGGCACGCGCTATCGCGGCGATTTCGAGGAGCGGCTCAAGCAGGTGATCAAGGAGCTTGAGGCCTATCCCGGCGCGATCATGTTCATCGACGAGATCCACACCGTGATCGGCGCCGGCGCCACCTCCGGCGGCGCGATGGATGCCTCCAACCTGCTCAAGCCGGCGCTCGCGTCGGGCACGCTGCGCTGCATCGGCTCGACCACCTACAAGGAATATCGCCAGTATTTCGAGAAGGACCGCGCGCTGGTGCGCCGCTTCCAGAAGATCGACGTCAACGAGCCGACGGTCGAGGACGCGATCGAGATCCTCAAGGGCCTGAAGCCCTATTTCGAGGAATATCACAAGCTCAAATACACCAACGAGGCGATCAAGGCGGCGGTCGAGCTCTCGGCGCGCTACATCCACGACCGCAAGCTGCCGGACAAGGCGATCGACGTGATCGACGAGTCGGGCGCGGCGCAGATGCTGCTGCCGGAAAGCCGGCGCAAGAAGACCATCGGCATCAAGGAAATCGAGACCACCATCGCCACCATGGCGCGGATTCCGCCGAAGACCGTGTCCAAGGACGACGCCGAGGTGCTGCAGCATCTGCGAGCAGACGCTGAAGACCGTCGTCTACGGCCAGGACAAGGCGATCGACGCGCTGTCGGCCTCGATCAAGCTGGCGCGCGCCGGCCTGCGCGAGCCGGAAAAGCCGATCGGCTGTTACCTGTTCTCGGGGCCGACCGGCGTCGGCAAGACCGAAGTCGCCAAGCAGCTCGCGCTGTCGCTCGGCGTCGAGCTCATCCGCTTCGACATGTCGGAATACATGGAGCGGCACACCGATCTCGCGGCTGATCGGCGCGCCTCCCGGCTATGTCGGCTTCGACCAGGGCGGGCTGCTCACCGACGGCGTCGACCAGCATCCGCATTGCGTGCTGCTGCTCGACGAAATCGAGAAGGCGCATCCGGACCTGTTCAACGTGCTGCTGCAGATCATGGATCACGGCAAGCTCACCGATCACAACGGCAAGCAGGTCGACTTCCGCAACGTCATCCTGATCATGACCACCAATGCCGGCGCCGCCGACATGGCGCAAGCAGGCCTACGGCTTCACCCGCGGCAAGCGCGAGGGCGACGACGTCGAGGCGATCAACAAGATGTTCGCGCCGGAATTCCGCAACCGGCTCGACGCCATCATCACCTTCGCGCATCTGTCGCAGGAGATCATCGCCAAGGTGGTGGAGAAGTTCGTGCTGCAGCTCGAGGCGCAGCTCGACGACCGCAACGTCACCATCGAACTGTCGGACGAAGCGACGCGCTGGCTGATCGCCAACGGCTACGACGAGCTGATGGGCGCGCGGCCGATGGCCCGCGTCATCCAGGAGCACATCAAGAAGCCGCTCGCCGACGAGGTGCTGTTCGGGCACCTGAAGTCGGGCGGCCACGTGCGCGTCGTCGTCGCCAAGGACGAGAACGGCCGCGACAAGCTCGGCTTCGAGTATCTCGACGGCCCGGTGACGCCAAAGCCGGAGAAACTGCCGCTGGTGCGGCCCAAGGCCAAACGCCGCGCCTCGCCGCGGCCGAAGCCGAAAGGCGACGGCAGCAAGCGCGGCACCGTGCCCAAGGTGCCGCTGATCAAGGTGTGAGGCGGAGCGCGGCAGGTCGCGGAACTTGATCTGCTTGTAGACGAATTTGCTCACCAGGAAGGCGTAGAAGCAGGCCACCACGCCGGCTTCGGTGGCGGTGAACATGCCGCTCAGGATTCCGCCGATGATGACGATCGGCGCGAGCAGCGCCGGCCACACCTCGATCACAGCGCGCCAGACCTCGCACAGATCGAACTTTCCCGTGGTCGCGCGCAGTTCGGGAAAGGCCGCGAGATGCGAGTGGATCTTGACCGCGATCATCAGGAATAGGCCGATCAGCGCGCCGGGAACGATGCCGCCGAGAAACAGGCCGCCGATCGAGACCTGCGCCATCGAGCCGTAGACGACCATGACCATGCTGGGCGGGATGATGGCGCCGATGGTGCCGGCGCAGGCGATCAGCGCCGCGGCAAACCCAGGCTTGTAGCCCGCCTGCTTCATGGTCGGGATCATCACCGAGCTGATGGCCGAGGCGTCGGCGGTCGATGAGCCGGAGACGCCGGCGAAGATCATGCTGGCGACGATCGAGGCATGGCACAGCCCGGCGCGGAAATGGCCGACCAGCGTGCGCGCAAAGCGCACGAGGTGCAGGCTCAAGCCGCCATGCGACATCAGCGAGCCGGCGAGCACGAAATAGGGCAGCGCCAGCAGCGCGTAAGTATCGAGCCTGCCGAACATGCGCTGCGGAAACAGCGCCGGATTGACGTCGGGCAGCCACAACATGCCGGCTAAGCCCGATCACGCCCATGCAAAGAATGATGGGCACGCCGATGAAGATCAGCGCCAGCAGCACGATGAGCAGAATCAGCAGCGTCATAGCGGCTCCTCGATCGGTGTCCGCCATGATGTCCGTCGCCGCCGCGGGCATGGGTGACGAGCTTGCGCATCGCGACCAGCGTCAGATAGGCGCCGCCGACGACCAAGCCCACGTAAATGTCGCTCATCGGGATCTCCAGCGCCGGGCTGTGCTGGAAGACTGCGACGCGCACGAGGCGAATGGAGAAAATCACGATCGAGCCGCCGATCCACAGCCACATGATGTCGACGGCAATGGCGATCGACCGCTGCACGGCGCGGCATGCGCTCGAGCAGGATGTTCATGAGGATGTGCGAGCCGCGGTTATAGGCGATCGGGATGGTGAGAAACACGATCCAGATGTGGCCGAAAATCTGCACCTCTTCGCTCCACGGCAGCGGATAATTGAGCGCGAAGCGGCAGAAGACCTGCAAGCCGCCGGTCAGCACCAGCCCCATGAACAGGATGACGACCGTCCATTCCGCCGCGCGGGTGATTCCAGCGATTGATGGTTCGCAGCACGAAAAGCCTCCCGCGCAAAGCGATTTACGCCGTCGCAACGCGCGCAGCAAGCGTGCGCCGCGCCGATACCACAAGGATCCGGGAAGTCAATGACCGAACTTCCCGGATCGCAGGTTCGCTATTGATTCTGTTCGGCCAGGATTTCGTCGAGCAGTTTGTCGGCGCCGATCTTGCCGGCCATTTCCTTCTGCACGCCAACGGCGTTCTTGCGCGCCTCCGCCATGTCGGGATGGGTGATGATCATCCCGTGCTTCTTCAGCGCGGCAAAGCTCTCCGCGTCACGCACCGGCGCCATGGCGCGGCAGATGTCGGTCGCGAGCTTCGCGCCTTTCTCGACGACCTCCTGCTCCTTCGGGTCGAGCTTTTTCCACTCGGACAGCGAATAAGCGACGACCGTCGGATCGAGCAGATGCTGGGTGATCGCGATGTATTTCGCCACCTCGTAGAACTTGAATGACAGCGTGGTCGAGGCGGTGTGCTCATAGCCGTCGATCACGCCAGTCTGCAGCGAGGTATAGACCTCGCCGAAAGTTCATCGGCGTAGCGGTCGCGCCCATCGCGTTGACTGCGCCGACGAAAACCGGCGTCGGGATGGTGCGGATTTTCAAGCCCTTCAAGATCGGCGACCGTCTTGATCTCCTTTTTGGTGGTGACGACGTTCCGGTAGCCCCATGAAAACAGATAGGAGAGCACGTGGAAGCCGGATTTTTCCATGTCGCGAAAATTGGGAAAATTTTGATAACTGTGCATGATCCCTATGGCCGATTGCGCCGATAATATTTGCTTCGTTTGCAGATATGAGACTCAAAAATAAATCAAATTGCTTCGGGCAGATATGGACTAAAAATAAATCTGCTTCATGGGACAGGATCTCGCGCCATGTCCGATCTCAAATTCAAATCTACCGCGGCCGCCGACTTTTTCGTTGGCGTCAAATCGGCATTGACGTCGGTCTTCTTTTTAGTGCTGGCGGGGACCTATATCGGCATCGGCGCCCTGGCGCATGACTTCGGCTTCCCGTCGTTGTGGATGGCGCTGTCGTCGATCCTGGTTTGGGCCTCGCCGGCCCAGGTAATCCTGGTATCGACTATCGGCAGCGGCGCGCCGCCGGTCGAGGCGGCCATCACTGTCAGCCTGAGCGGAATCCGGCTTTTTCCCATGGTCGTGGCGCTGCTGCCGCTGCTGCGCGGGCCGGGCACCCGTATCCGCGATCTGCTGCTGCCGGCGCATTTCACCTCGGTGAGCATGTGGGTGGAATCACAACGGCTGCTGCCGGCTTTGCCGCGGGAGCGGCGCATCGCGCGCTGCAACGGCATTTCCGTCGGCTACATGAGTACGGCCGTGACGTTCGGCTTCGTCGGGTACTATCTCGCCGCCGGTCTGCCGCCGCTGCTGGCCGGCGCGCTGCTGTTTCTCACGCCGATGGCATTCCTGATTTCCACCGCGCGCAATTGCCGGCTCATGTTGGACAAGCTCGCGCTGGGGCTCGGACTCGTGCTCGGCCCGATATTCGTTCTCGGCCATATCGAGCTCGATCTGATGTGGACCGGGATTGCCGGCGGCTCGCTCGCCTACGGCATTCAGCGACTGCGCGAGGCCGTGCGATGAACGCGGCGGGCGGGCTGTGGCCCTATCTGCTGTTGGTGCTGGTCGGCTTTCTGCCGAACGAGGTCTGGCGCCTGCTCGGCCTGGTGCTGGCACGCGGGCTCAATGAGGATTCCGAGATCGTGGTGTGGTCGCGTGCGGTGGCGACCGCGATTATCGCCGGCGTCATCGCCAAGCTGATTATATTTTCCTCCGGAAGTCTCTCCGGCATTCCGCTTGCCGTGCGTGTGACCGCCGCGGCGTGCGGATTTCTCGCGTTCCTCGCGATCAAGCGCTCGGTTTTTGTCGGCGTGCTGGTCGGGGAGGCGGCGCTGCTGCTCGGCGGCTTCCTCTTCGCTCACTAGCCCGCGAGCGCTGCGGCGAGCTTCTTGGCATTCTCGGCGAGGGCTTCCGGCTTTTCCTTTTCGCTTGCCGGCGGCTTCATCGGCGTTCCGCTTTTGCGCGGGATGATGTGCATGTGCAGGTGGAATACCACTTGGCCGCCGGCGCCTTCGTTGAATTGCTGCATGGTGACGCCGTCGGCCGAGAACGCCGTCATCGCCGCCTTGGCGATCTTCTGCGCCACCTTGGCGACATGGGCGAAATCCTCCGGGTCGACATCGAGGATGTTGCGCGCCGCGGCCTTCGGCAGCACCAGCGTGTGGCCGGGCGTGCGCGGCATGATGTCGAGAAAGGCGAGGGCCTTGTCGTCCTCGTAAACCTTGTAGCAGGGCAACTCCCCGCGCAGGATTTTGGCGAAGATGTTGTTCGGGTCATAAGCCGGCATTTCGCGTCCCCAGTTCTTGCCTGTTCCGAGCGCTGTTTGCGCTATTCTTGCTCTACCAAGTCTTTGCGGAACGGCGCCGCCGCCGCAAGCTCTTCGCTCGCCGCTTCGACATAGGCCCGTTCGCGCGCCAGATACTCGGCCACCGCCCGCCGCAAGCCCGGATTGGCGATGAAATGCGCGGAATAAGTGGTGGCCGGCAGATAGCCGCGCATCAATTTGTGCTCGCCCTGGGCTCCCGCCTCGACCCGCGCCAGCCGGTTTTGGATCGCGTAATCAATGGCTTGATAATAGCACAGTTCGAAATGCAGGAATGGGTGGTGTTCGACCGCGCCCCAGTTGCGGCCATAAATTGCGTCAGCCCCAAGGAAGTTGATGGCGCCGGCAATCCAGCGGCCGGCGCGTTTCGCCATCACCAGCAAAATGCGATCGCGCATTTTCTCGCCGACGATGGAGAAGAATTCCCGCGTGAGGTAAGGCCGGCCCCATTTGCGCGAGCCGGTGTCCATGTAGAAGGCGAAGAAGGCGTCCCACACGCCTTCGGTGAGGTCGGAACCGGTGAGCCAGCGCACCTCGATGCCGGGGGCCAGCGCGTCCTTGCGCTCGCGACGGATGGTCTTGCGCTTGCGCGACGACAGCGCGGCAAGGAATTCATCGAAGCTCGCGTAGCCATTATTAAGCCAATGGAATTGCTGGTCGGTGCGCTGAAGAAAGCCGCGGTCGCCGAGCAGGCGCCATTCGTGCTCGGTGAGGAAGGTGACATGCGTCGAGGATAAATCGCTCGCGGTGGTGATCTCGGCGAGCGCGTCGGCGAGTGCCCCGCGCACCGTGTCGTCGAATGGCGACGGCTGCACCAGCAGGCGCGGGCCGGTGACCGGCGTGAACGGCACCGCGACCTGCAGCTTGGGGTAGTAGTCGCCGCCGGCGCGCTCGAAAGCCTCGGCCCAGCCGGCGTCGAAGACATATTCGCCACGGGAATGGGTCTTCACATAACAGGGCGCGGCGCCAAGCAGGACGCGGTTCGAAGTCCTCGGCAAGCAGGTGGCGTGGTTGCCAGCCGGTGCGGCCCCCGACTGAATGTGACGCCTCAAGAGACGATAAAAATGCATGTGATACAAAAGGGTTATTGAATTTTCCTCGTGTTGATAACTCCGTGCACAGCTTATCCTCACGTGAGGACAAATTGTCCTCAGCTATTGGATTAGACCCGGTCGGCAAAATACAGTCAGCGCAGGTGTCCCAGGCAGCCGGGGCCACCTCGGCAATCGATGGAACAATGCGGATGCGTAATTCGATGTCGGGCATTGGCTGGGCGTGTTTCTAATCCGACTTTACGCCGGAAATCGGTCGCCGTTCACTCAACATTCGTCGCGACGGGCGGGACCGCCGAAATCGCGGGGCGGATGCCTTCGAAGATCATCTGGTCGGCCCAGCGGACGGCACGCACCCGGTCGTTCTCGCTGCGCACGGTCCAGGTCAGCAGCGGCAGGCCGAACAGGTAACGCGCAACCAGCGGCGCCGCCGCCGGCAGGTCCCGTACCGCATAGGCGATGAAATGCGGGCGCGTGCGGGCGCCGTGCAGCAGAAATGCCATGCGTAGTCTTGCCGAAGCGGGCAGGCGGCCCCAGTCGTGATGCGGATAGCGGCGCTGAGCGACGATGCCGCGCGTGAGATCGGGCGCCTTGTCTTTGACCGCCTCGACCATGTCGGGGTCGAAAGACATAACCCCGACGCGGCCGCCATAGCCGCCGAGCACTGCGGCGGCGCGCTCAACCAGCCGCGTGTCGCCGTCAAAATGGCTCTTGAGCTCGAGCAGCAAGCGGAACGCGCCCGGCGACCAGCGCGCATAGCTCGCCAAGCGTCATGATGCGGTCCGCCGTCGCCTTGAAGCGAACCCGCTTGATCTCGGCCGCGCTCATCTCCGCGAGCCGGCCGCTGCCCTCGGTCAATCGGCCAAGCGCGTCGTCGTGATGCACCATGGCCTCACCGTCGGCGCTGATTTGCAGATCCGTCTCGATGCCGTAGCCGGCGGCAATGGCGGCGGTGAAAGCGCTGGCCGTATTCTCGATTATGCCACCGGCGGCGTCATGCAGGCCGCGATGGGCGATCGGTCGCGCGGTGAGCCAGGCGAGGCCGGGCATCGCAGGTCACGCCACTTCAAACTGGCCTTCGACTTCGACCGCCGCGTCCGCCGGCAGCGCGGCGACGCCGACCGTGCTGCGCGCATGGCGGCCCTTGTCGCCGAATGCCTCCACCATGAGGTCGGAGGCGCCGTTCATCACTTTCGGACCATCGGTAAATCCGGGCGCCGAATTGATAAAACCGCCGAGGCGGACCACGCGCACGACCTTGTCGAGATCGCCGAGCGCGGCCTTGAGCTGCGCCAGCAGATTGATGGCGCAGGCGCGCGCAGCCTTTTGCCCGTCCTCGATCGATACCGTGTCGCCGAGCCGGCCCTTGGCGACCAGCTTGCCGTCAGGACCGAAACAGAGCTGGCCGGAGACGGTCAGCGTGTTGCCGCTGCGCACGAACGGCACGTAATTGGCGACTGGCGCCGCGGGATTGGGCAGCGCAATGCCGCGCGCGGCGAGCGTCTTTTCAACCGTTCCGGCCATGGGAAGCCTCCTGCCGGCCTTCTTGGCCGATCACCGGCCTGTGCGCAAGCGCGGCCGCTTTGCTTGGGCGCGATTGCCGCGCAATCGCCTGGCCTCTATCTTGCCTCTATCTTGCCGTTTCTAGCGGCTCATCGTTCGATCGGACCCCTGATTCATGAAGACGCCCGGTCTGTCGCTGACATTGGGTCTGGCCGCGCTCGGCCTTGCCGCCGCGGCGGCCTATCACCCGGCAGCAGCGGCGCCGCCCGCCGACAACGTCATCCTGGCGCCGCACCGGGCGATCTACGATCTCAGACTGTCGAAATCGAAAGGCAGCCGCGGCATCGAAGCCGTGCGCGGACGCATCCTCTACGATTTTTCCGGCAATTCCTGCGAGGGCTATGAGCTTCAGTTCCGCCAGGTTTCCGAACTCGATTCAGGCGAAGGCAAGCGCGCCTTGAGCGATCTGCGTTCGACCACGTGGGAAGATGGCGAGGCGAAGAAATTCCGCTTCAACTCGGAAAATCTGATGGATGACAAGGCCGCCAACGAGGTCGACGGCCACGCCGAGCGTGAAACCACTGCGGTGAAAGTCGATCTGACCAAACCGAAGGGCAAGAATTTTACCATTCCCGTCGGCGCGGTGTTTCCGACCGAGCACATGCGCCGCATCATCGTCGCCGCGCGCGAGGGCAAGAGCATCCTGGATTTTCCGGTCTATGACGGCTCGGAAACCGGCGAGAAGCTCTACAACACGCTCACCGTCATCGGGAAGGCGATCGTGGCGGGGCAGAAGCCGCCCGATGATGCCGCCGCCGCGCAGCCGGTGCTCGCCAAGCTCGCACGCTGGCCAGTGAGCATCAGCTATTTCGAGCAGGAGGAGGAGAAGGCGCAACAAGGCGGCGAGCAGACGCCGGTCTATACGATATCCTTCGAGCTCTATGAGAACGGCATTTCCCGCGCGCTGCAGCTTGCCTATCCCGACTTCACCATCAGCGGCGAGATGACCTCGCTCGAGCTGAAGCAGGAAAAGCCCTGCAATTAATCGTCGTCCAGCGCTAGCCCTTTGACCACGGCATCGCGGCCGAATTTCGAGCGCAGCCGGTCGACCGCGTGCTCGGCTCTGGCGGCGCGCGCGTCGATCAAATCGGCAAGATCGTCACCGGCGGCGTCTTCAAGATGGCTCACGCCAATGCCGATGAGCCGGAAGCGGGTCTTGCCGACTTCATGCGCGAGCAAATCGCGGCCGGCGGAAAAGATCCGCGCCGCCAATTGCGTCGGCGCGGCCAGCGATCGCGCCCGCGTGCGGATCTTGAAATCGGCGCTCTTGAGCTTGAGCGTCACCGTCGAGCCGGCAAGGGCGTTGGCTTTGAGCCGCGCCGAGACCCGCTCCGTCAGTTCCCAGAGATATTGCTCCAGCGGGCGGAAGGCGGCGATGTCCTCGTTGAAGGTGGTCTCGGCGGAAATGCTTTTTGTCTCGCGCTCGGCGTTGACGCTGCGTTGGTCGACGCCGCGCGCAAGCCGCCACAAACGCAGGCCTTCCTCGCCATAGCGCAGCATCAGTTCCTTCTCCTCGGCGCGCTGCAGGTCGGCGATCAGCCGGTAGCCGTCGGTGCTGAGCTTGGCGGCGCTCACCGCGCCGACGCCGAAGATGAAGCCGACCGGCTTCGGCGCCAGAAACGCCGCCGCCTCATTTTGGCCGAGCACGGCAAAGCCGCGCGGCTTGTCCATGTCGGAAGCGATCTTGGCGAGAAACTTGTTGGCGGAGAGCCCGATCGACACGGTGATGCCGAGATCGTGTTCAACCTCGGTGGCAAAGCGCGCCAGCGCCTTGGCCGCGCTCATCCCGTGCAGCCGCTCGGTCCCGGTGAGATCGAGGAAGGCCTCGTCGATCGATAGCGGCTCGACCAACGGCGTGAGATCGAACATCCGCCGGCGCACCTCGCGCCCGACCTGCACGTATTTCGCCATGTTCGGCTTGACCACGATCGCCTCGGGACAGCGGCGCTTGGCCTCGAACATCGGCATGGCCGAACGGATGCCGTAGGTGCGCGCGACATAACAGGCGGCTGCCACCACGCCGCGCTTGCCGCCACCGACCACGACCGGCTTGTCGGCAAGCGACGGATCGTCGCGCTTCTCGATCGTCGCGTAGAAGGCATCGCAATCGACATGCGCGATGGTCAGGCTGTCGAGCTCGCGATGGCGCGCCAGCCGCGGCGAGCCGCAAGCCGGGCAGCGGGCGGCGTTGTCGGCAAGATCGGCGAGACAATCGCGGCAGAAGCTCACGGCACCTCGCGCTCCCATTGCCCGCCGCCGAGTACGGCCAGCGCTTTGCCGATATCGGCGGGGTTAAAGCCCGCTTCAACGGCGAAGGCCGCGAGCAACGCCTCATCGCTTGCAAGGTGTTCGAGTACGCCCACAAGGAAGCCCGGCTCTTGCGCGGCGGTGCGAATCTCCGCCGGTCCAATGCCGGTCAGAGCGAGGAAGCGCCCGAGCCGCTCGTGGTCCGCGGCGATGAAGGTAAGCGCTTGAACAGCCAAGGCTTCCGCCGCGTCTTTGGGGATCGGCGCGGGCTTTTTCATCGGCCAAATTTGCCTTTCCGTAACATATCGGCACTACCGTTGCCGATGATGCCTCACCAGGCGCGGCCTGGCGATGCAGATGTCCTCGCAATTCGCGCCGGGTGGAGGACGTTGGGGCCTTAGAGGGCGGGGGACATGGCGAAGACTGTCCTGATCGTGGAGGATAACGAGCTCAACATGAAGCTCTTCAACGATCTTTTGGAGGCGCACGGCTACCAGACCGTCGGCACCCGCAACGGCATCGAGGCGCTCGATCTCGCGCGCAAGTACCGGCCCGATCTCATTCTCATGGACATCCAGCTGCCGGAAGTCTCCGGGCTCGAAGTGACCAAATGGCTCAAAGACGACGCCGAGCTCAAGGCGATCCCGGTGGTTGCCGTCACCGCCTTCGCCATGAAGGGCGATGAAGAGCGCATCCGTGAGGGCGGCTGCGAGGCTTACCTGTCGAAGCCGATTTCTGTGGGCAAGTTCATGGACACCGTCCGTCATTTCCTAGGGAACCCGTGATGGTGCGGTCATGAGTGCGCGCGTTCTTGTCGTTGATGACGTCCCGGCCAATGTGAAGCTGCTCGAAGCGCGGCTGTCGGCGGAATATTTCGACGTCACCACCGCTCATAGCGGCCCGGAGGCGCTCAAGCTGTGCGAACGCGCCGAATGCGACATCGTGCTGCTCGACGTGATGATGCCGGACATGGACGGCTTCGAGGTCTGCCGCAAGCTCAAGTTGAACCCGGCGACACATCATATCCCGGTGGTCATGGTGACGGCGCTCGATCAGCCCTCCGACCGCGTGCGCGGGCTGGAAGCCGGCGCCGACGACTTCCTCACCAAGCCGGTCCCCGACGTGGCGCTGATCTCGCGCGTGCGCTCGCTGACGCGGCTCAAGATGGTGACCGACGAGCTGCGCATGCGCGCGGTCACGTCGAAGGAAATCGGAATCCACAGTCCGGAAAAGGAAGCCGTCGCGGAAACCGGCCGCAATGGCCGCATTCTCATTGTCGACGACCGGCCGAATTCCTACGAGCGCATCGTCGAGACACTCTCCCACGAGCATACGGTGGGCTTGGAAAGCGATCCGAGCGAAGGACTGTTTCAGGCCGCCGAGGGTAACTACGATCTGATCATCGTCTCGCTCGCCCTCAAGAACTTCGACGGCTTGCGGCTGTGCAGCCAGATTCGTTCGCTTGAGCGCACCCGCAACGTGCCGATTCTGGCGGTGGCGGAGGCCGACAACAACGCCAAGCTGGTGCGCGGGCTCGAAATCGGCGTCAACGACTACCTGACCCGCCCCATCGACAAGAATGAAATGCTGGCGCGCGTGCGCACGCAGATCAAGAAGAAGCGCTACACCGAGCGGCTGCGCGACAATGTGCAGATGTCGATCGAGATGGCGATCACCGACGCGCTCACCGGCCTGTTCAACCGCCGTTACATGGAAACGCATCTGGCGACGCTGGTCGAGCAGGCGGCGGCGCGCGGCAAGCCGATCGCGGTCATGGTGCTCGACATCGATTATTTCAAATCGATCAATGACGGGCACGGCCACGATGCCGGCGACGACGTGCTGCGCGAGTTTTCGCTGCGCATCCGCAAGTCGATCCGCAATATCGATCTTGCCTGCCGCTACGGCGGCGAGGAATTCGTGCTGGTGATGCCGGAAACCGACATGGCGGTGGCGACGATGGTGGCCGAGCGTTTGCGCCGGCGCATCGCCACCGAGCCGTTCTCCATCCAGCAGGGCGCGTGCAGCCTGGAGGTCACCATTTCCATCGGCATTGCCGCGCTCGGTGCGCCGACCGATACCGCCGCGGCGATCCTCAAGCGCGCCGACGAGGCGCTCTATCGCGCCAAGCGCGACGGCCGCAATCGCGTCGTTCCGGCGGCCGCCTGAGTCGCGGAGCGACGGCCGGCATCGCCGCGCGGCGGTTGGCAAATAGCCCAGATTTTCCAGCGCGTTAAAAAGCCGTTTGGCGGTGTCTGCGGCTTGGACTAGCCTTGTCACAATCGATTCCGGCGTGGGCGGACGGGCCCGCGCAAGACACAGCAATTCAATACCCTGCGGAGTGCTCAGGTCCGCCGCATCTCCTGGGTTCTGCGGGGTTCGGCCGGCCTGAGAGCGGTTCGAGTGGCCTCCTCGTGTTGCCGCTTTCGGCCGGCCACCTGTTTTCGGACACGCGCAAACATAAAGGGCGCCCGATAGGCGCCCCTTTGTTGTCCGAGTGCCGGCGAACCTACTTGATCTTCAACTCGCGATATTCGACGTGCTTGCGCGCGATCGGGTCGTATTTCTTCTTGCTGAGCTTCTCGGTCTGCGTGCGCGAATTCTTTTTGGTCACGTAGTAGTGGCCGGTGTCGGCGCTGGAGACGAGCTTGATTTTCAGACTGGCGGCTTTGGCCATGGGACCCTCGGAAACTCTCGATTGTTGGCGGGCAACCTAGCGTCGGAGCGGCAAATGTCAAGAAACGGCTTTTTTGCGGTCATTCAAGTAGTTCGCGCGTGAACTTCTGGTTCGTCATGAAGTAGAACGGCACCGGCAGATCGTGGCCCATGCCGCCGGCGACGCGCGCCGCCAGTTCTTCGAGCACCACGCCGGTGATCGTCGGCATGTCGAGCTTGGTCGCTTCCGCGATCGGCACCCACACCAGTTCAACCAGTTCGGAATTGGGCCCGACAATGCCGTCGATGCGATGCGCGATCTCGCTCGCATCGGCGGTGAAAAAACGCGTGTCGAAACGACGCGGCCGCCGCGGCGGCGTGATGGCGCGGGCGATGAAATGAATCTGCGCGAGGTCGGGAAAGATGCCGGCGCGAGCAAAATCGATCCAGATTTCGCCCGGCACCGCCGGCGGCGCATCGCGCTTGATACCGAGGAGCAGGCCGGTTTCCTCGCAGGTCTCGCGCAGCGCCGCGAGCGGAAAGGCGCGGGCGTATTCGGGGCTCGGATCGGCAACGCGCAGCAGCAGTTTCTTCTGCGTTTCCGGATGCAGTTCGCTCGCCGCCGGCATGGCGCGGTCAAGCGCTTCGATGCGGCCGCCGGGAAACACAAACTTGCCGGGCATGAATTTGTGACCGGCGTGGCGGCGGCCGAGCAGCACTTTCGGCCTGGCGGCATCGGCGCGGTCGATCAGCATCAGCGTCGCGGCGTCACGCGGCTCGCTGTCGGGGAACGACTGGTCGCGTTCCTGATTGGTCATCCGCTCGGCCCAGAGCTTTCCGAGGTCTTGCGTCATTGCGCCTTCCGCTGCTTCCGGCGATGGCGGGAATGCTTGCCGCGCTCGTGCCGCGGCGCCCGGTGCTGCGCGGGGCGGCGCTTGGCGTCGACGCGACCTTCGGAGAGAAGCTCGAAACGCAAGCGCGCCGGCAACCGGCGCGGCTTCGACCAGCTTCACCGTGACCGGATCGCCGAGCCGGTAGCTTTCGCCGGAGCGCGAGCCGACCATCGAGCGCGCGGCTTCCTCGAAGCGGAAATATTCATCGCCGATGGTGCGCGCCGGCACGAAACCGTCGGCGCCGGTCTCGTTGAGCCTGACGAAAAGGCCGGCGCGGGTGACGCCGGAAATGCGGCCGTCGAATGTGGCGCCGACGCGGTCGGCGAGGAAATGCGCGATCAGCCGGTCGCTGGTCTCCCGCTCGGCGAGCATGGCGCGGCGTTCGGTGGCGGAAATCTCGGCAGCGATTTCGGCGAGCGCCTTGCGGTCGGTCGCCTCGGGCAGGCCGTCGGTGCCGAGCTTGAGCGCGTGGATCAGACCGCGATGCACGATCAGATCGGCATAGCGGCGGATCGGCGAGGTGAAATGGGCGTAGCGGCGCAGGTTGAGGCCGAAGTGGCCGTAATTTTCGGCTGAATATTCCGCCTGAGCCTGGCTGCGCAGCACCACTTCGTTGACCAGTTGCTCGGTGTCGCGGCCCTTGACGCGGGCGAGGATGCCGTTGAAGGCGGCCGCGCGCACCACGCCGCCCTTGGCGAAGGGAATGTCGAGCGTAGCGAGGAATTCGCGCAGCGCGTGGAGCTTTTCCATCGTCGGCTCGTCATGCACGCGATAGATCAGGGGACAGCGCGCCTTCTCCAGCGTTTCGGCGGCAGCGACATTGGCGAGGATCATGAACTCCTCGATCAGCCGGTGCGCCTCCAGGCGCTCCGGCGCAATGACGCGATCGACGGTGCCGTCGTGCTTGAGCAGGATCTTGCGCTCGGGCAGATCGAGATCGAGCGGTCCGCGCTCGGCGCGCGCGCGCTTGAGCGCCTCGTAGGCGGCGTAGAGCGGCTCCAGCACCGCACCGACGAGCGCATCGGTGTCCTCATCGGTGCGACCACCGATCGCCAATTGCGTCTGCTGGTAGGAGAGTTTCGCCGCCGAGCGCATCATGATGCGGTGAAACGTGTGCGAGCGCTTGCGACCGTCGGCGCCAACCACCATGCGCACGGCGAGCGCGGCGCGGTCCTCGCGCGCGCGCAGCGAGCACAGATCGTTGGAGATGCGCTCGGGCAGCATCGGCACGACGCGATCGGGGAAATAGACCGAATTGCCGCGCACCAGCGCTTCACGGTCGAGCGCCGAGCCGGGCGTGACGTAATGCGCAACGTCGGCAATGGCGACCGTGATGACGAAGCCGCCGCGATTATTCGCCGCCTCGTCGGGCGCCGCGTGCACGGCGTCGTCGTGATCCTTGGCGTCGGGCGGGTCGATGGTGACGAAAGGCACGTCGCGCCAGTCTTCGCGGCCGGCGAGCGTCGCCGGTTTTGCCGCCTCCGCTTCGCGCAAGGTGTCGGCGCGGAACACCTGCGGGATCGAATGGGCGTGGATGGCGATCAGGCTCACCGCGCGTTCGCTTTTCAGCGAGCCGAGCCGCTCGATCACGCGCGCGGTGGGAAGACCAAGCCGCGGCGCGCGGCCGACCTCGACCGCGATCAGGTCGCCGTCTTCGGCCTCGCGCGTCGCGCCGGCGGGGATGGCGATTTGCTTGCCGAGCATTTTCTTGTCCACCGGCTCGAGGCGTCCGCCGCCGTTCGCCAGCTTGCGGAAAATTCCAAGCACGCGAACCTTGGGATGATCGATGATCTTGATGACGCGGCCGCGGTGGCGGATGCCGTTGTCGGCTTCCGTTTCGTCGACGCGCAGCAGCACGCGGTCGCCGAGGCCGGCGGCTTCGCCAGGCCTTGCCTTGCGCGGAATGGGAATGCGGATTTTCGGGGCGGGCCCGTGGGCCTCTTCGTCCCATTCGTCGGGCGTGGCGATGAGGTCGCCGTCACTGTCGCGGGCGGTGACGTCGGCGAGGACGGTGGAGGGCAGGGTGCCGGGGTGGTGCAGCTTCTTGTGGCGCTTCTCGACCGAGCCTTCGTCGGCCAGGTCGCGCAAGAGACGCTTGAGCTCGGCACGCATGGCGTTCTTGAGCCCGAAGGCGCGGGCGATTTCACGGGTGCCGACCTTGCCGGGACGTTCGCCGATGAAGGCGAGAATGTCAGCTTTTGAGGGGAGGGAGGGAAGTTTGGATTGTTTGTTCAAAATAAAAGTCCAGCGCTAGTAGCAGCGCGATTGAGAGAAATGTAGTGATTGAAAGAGGCTCGCGCCAGCAGGCTATTCCGCGGCCGCCTTGGTGCGGCGCGCGGGCTTGGCCTTGGCGGCGATCGCGGCCGGCTTCTTTGCCTTGGCCGACGCGGGCTTCTTGGCGCGCGCGGCGGATTTGGCGGGCGCGGCGGCCGGTGGATTTGCCGCTGGCTTGCCTGAAGCCTGCTTGCGGCCGGCGGCGCGGCGCGCCTTCGGCGTGTTGCCCAATGCGGCGGCGCGCGCGTCGAGCAGCGACACCGCTTCGTCGAGGGTGACCGTGTCCGGCGTCTTGTCGCCGGTGAGCGTCGCATTGACGCCGTTGTGGCTGACGTAAGGTCCGTAGCGGCCGTTCTTGACCACGATCGAGCCGCCCTTGTCGGGATGCTCGCCGAGCACCTTGCCGGGATCGGCGCCGAAGCGGCGGCCCTTTTTCGGATTGGCGATTTTCTCGGCGATCAACGTCACCGCGCGGTTGAGGCCGACAGTGAGCACATCGTCGCCTTCTTCCAGGCTGGCGTAGGTCTTGCCGTGCTTGACGTAGGGGCCGAAGCGGCCGACGCCGGCGAGGATCGGCTCGCCGTCTTCGGGCGAGAGGCCGACTTCGCGCGGCAGCGCCAGCAGCGCCAGCGCCTTTTCGAGATCGATATCATCGGGCGCGAGACCTTTCGGCAGGCCGGCGCGCTTGGGCTTCTCCGGCTTTTCCTTGGAGCCCTTCTCGACCTTCGCCGTTCGCCGAGCTGCAGATAGGGGCCGAAGCGGCCGGAGCGCAGCGACACTTCGAGGCCGGTCACCGGATCCTCGCCGAGCACCTTGGTGCCATTCATGCCGTCGGCGCTCGGCGTCAACTGCCGGGTGAAATTGCAGTCCGGATAGTTCGAGCAGCCGATGAAGGCGCCGAAGCGCCCGGTCTTCAGCGACAGCTCGCCGGTGCCGCACTTCGGGCACTGCCGGCGCGGCTTGCCGTCGGCGTGCTCGGGAAAGATGTGCGGCGCCAGCATGTCGTTGAGCGCGTCGAGCACGCGCGGATGCGCACTTCCTTGATCTCGTCGACGGCGCCGATGAAATCGACCCAGAAATCGCGCAGCACCTTCTTCCAGTCGATCTCGTTGTTGGAGACGCGGTCGAGCTGTTCTTCCAGCGACGGCGGTGAAGTCGTATTCGACGTAGCGCTCGAAGAAGCTTTCGAGGAAGGCGACGACGACGCGGCCCTTGTCTTCGGGGATCAGCCGCTTCTTGTCGATGCGCACATAGCCGCGGTCCTGCAGCACCTGCAGGATCGAGGCGTAGGTCGAAGGCCGGCCGATGCCGAGCTCCTCCATGCGCTTGACCAGCGAGGCTTCGGAATAGCGCGGCGGCGGCTCGGTGAAATGCTGCGCGGAATCGATCGCCTGCTTCTCCAGCAATTCGCCTGGCTCATCGCCGGCAGGCGGCGGGATTCCTCGTCATCGCCGGGCTCGTCCTGGCCTTCCTGGTAGAGCGTGAGGAAGCCGTCGAACTTCACCACCGGGCCGGTGGCGCGCAGTTCGATGTTGCGGCGGCCGACCTGCGCCGCGATGTCGACGGTGGTGCGCTCGAGCTCGGCGGATTGCATCTGGCTCGCCACCGCGCGGTTCCAGATCAGCTCGTAGAGCCGGGCCTGGTCGCGGTCGACGGATTTGGCGACGTCGCTCGGCGAGCGGTCGGGATCGGTCGGGCGGACCGCTTCGTGCGCTTCCTGCGCGTTCTTCGATTTGTTCTGGTAGGTGCGCGGCGCTTCCGGCACGTAATCGGTGCCGTAGTTCTTGCCGATCATCTGGCGAATGCCGGTGATCGCCTCCGGCGCCATGTCGACGCCGTCGGTGCGCATATAGGTGATGAGGCCGACGGTCTCGCCGTCGATCTCGATGCCTTCGTAGAGACGCTGCGCCAGCCGCATGGTGTGCGCCGGCGAGAAGCCGAGCTTGCGGCTGGCCTCCTGCTGCATGGTCGAGGTGGTGAAGGGCGGCGGCGGATTGCGCCGCGCCGGCTTTGCCTCGACCGTGGCGACCTTGAAGGTCGCGTTTTCGAGATCGCGGGTGAAGGCTTCGGCCTCGGCGCCGGAGCCGATGTCGAGGCGCTGGATCTTCTGCCCGTCGGCGCCGACCAGGCGCGCCTCGAAGACTTCGTTCCGTGGCGTCGCCAGCTTCGCCGAGATCGACCAGTATTCCCTGGCGACGAATTTCTCGATGTCCAGTTCGCGGTCGCAGACCAGCCGCAGCGCCACCGACTGCACGCGGCCGGCCGAGCGGGCGCCGGGCAGCTTGCGCCACAGGACGGGCGAGAGCGTGAAGCCGACGAGGTAGTCGAGCGCGCGGCGGGCGAGATAGGCATCGACCAGCGCCTCGTCGATCTTGCGCGGATGCTTCATCGCCTCGGTCACCGACTGCTTGGTGATGGCGTTGAAGACGACGCGTTCGACCGTCTGATCCTTCAGCGCCTTCTTTTCGTTGAGCACTTCGAGCACGTGCCAGGAAATCGCCTCGCCCTCGCGGTCCGGGTCGGTGGCGAGGATCAGCGTGTCGGCCTTCTTGACAGCGTGGGCGATGTCGTTGAGCCGCTTCTGCGACTTGCGGATCGACCTCCCAGAGCATCTTGAAATTATTGTCGGGGTCGACCGACCCGTCCTTGGCCGGCAGGTCGCGGACATGGCCGAAGGAGGCCAGAACCTCGTAACCGGGT
Organism: uncultured Alphaproteobacteria bacterium; assembly: GCA_963742385.1. Taxonomy (GTDB): domain Bacteria; phylum Pseudomonadota; class Alphaproteobacteria; order Rhizobiales; family Xanthobacteraceae; genus Pseudolabrys. The sequence continues at coordinate 67,996 of CAVULS010000009.1, forward strand.
CCAAGATATTTGTTGATCGTCTTCGCTTTGGAAGGCGATTCGACAACGACAATTTTCATGAGATTCCAAAAGGTTAGCCGCAATACTCGCGTCGAATCACGGCGGAATCGGCTACCAGCTTTGCCGGGAACATGGGGAAGGTGGTCCCCGCTGTCAAATTTGGCCGACGGACGGGCCGGTCAAAGCAGCCAAATCGGGCATCAAAGAGACCGAGCTCCAGGCTACGCCTCAATACAATCTATACGTGCAATCGTACGAAATTGCGATTATAAGGTTACTATCGTATAGCGAGCGTGTATCTTGGCGTAATGGCCCAGCAAATCGGTTCCGCCCAGACCGAAAGCGGAGACCGGACGGCCGCCGCCAAATACGTGGCGGCGCTGTCAGCCGATCTTGCCGCGATTGCGCGCCGCCATGGTTTGGAAACGTTGAGCTATATTCTCGATATGGCGCAGCTGGAGGCCGAGAACGAAAGCCGGCTCGGCAACGGGCGCTGATCATTTCATGTTCAAGCCGAGGCGCTCGAGAAACGCGGGTGTCGGGTTACCATCCGCGATCATGCCGAACTTGACCTGCTCGGCGCGGATATTGTCGCGCAGGTCGAAATCGACGTGGCCTTCGAAGTCGGTGACTTTGTAGCCGAGCGCGGCGAGCTTCTTCTGCAAGGCGATGCGCGCATCGCGCGACAGCGGATGATCATCCGACGGCCAAGCGGTCTTGAACGGCGCGCCGCCCATCATGCGATCGGCGAGGTGGCCGACGGCGATCGCATAGGCGTCGGAGTTGTTGTACTCCTTGAGCACGTCGTAATTTTCCGTGACGATGAATCCCGGCCCGTTCGCGCCGGCGGGGAAGAACAGGATTCCCTGGCCCGATGACGGAAACGCCTTGCCGTCGGCGCGGTGCACGCCGATTTTTTTCCAGTCGTCGAAGCTGCCGCGGCTCTTCATGTAGTCGAAGCCCTTCGGCACGATGACCTCGAAGCCCCAGGGCAGGCCATATTTCCAGTGGCCCTTGTGCAGATAATTGCCGGTCGAGGCGAGCACGTCGGGCACGTTGCTCCAGATGTCGCTCTTGCCGTCGCCGGAAAAATCGATGGCGTAGTCGATGACATTCGTCGGCATGAATTGCGTCTGCCCCATGGCGCCGGCCCAGGAGCTGACCATCTGCTCGCGGCGAAAATGCTGATCCTGCATGATGCGCATCGCCACGATCAGCTCGTTGCGGAAATAGGGATCGCGGTATTTCACATAGCCGAGCGTCGCCAGCGAGCGGAACACGTCCCAGCGGTCTTTCTCCGCGCCGTAGTCGGTTTCCATTCCCCACAGCGCGACCAGCACCCAGCGCTCGACGCCGAATTTCTTCTCCACCGCGTCGAAGGTCTTCGCCCATTCTTTCGCCTTGACCTTGCCGCGGGCGATGCGGCCGGGCGAGGCCGCCGAATTGATGTAGTCGCCGACCGGCTTGCCGTATTCGGGCTGCCGCTTGGTGGCGGCGATCACGCGCTGATCGGGCGTGACGCCGCGCATGGCGAGATCGAAGGTGGCGCGGGTGACGCCCTTGGCCTGCGCGTCCGGCCACAGCGCATCGACGAAAGCGGCGAAGCTTTGCTCCTGCGCGCGCGCGGGGCTGCCCAGACAGCTTGCGACGAGCGCCAATGCAGCAAGGAAGCGGAAAAACATGCGCAGCCTTTGATTCGGGGCGCTCTTATATCAGCGAAACCAAGGCGCCGCCGTGGCGCTCCAGCCGGCCGGCGATTTCGAGTTCCAGCAGCACGGTGCGCACAATCGCCGGCGAGGATCCAGACAGCCGCACCAGATCGTCGATCGCCACTGGGCTTGGGCCGAGCAGGCCGATGATGCGGCTGCGCTCGTCCTCGCCGGGCTCGGCGCCAGGCGTAGCGGCCTCGCGTTCCGGCTCCTGCGCCGGGCGTTCGAGGCCGCGGCCGAGGATCGGCTCGAGCACGGCAATGACGTCGGCGGCTTCGGTGACGAGGATGGCGCCCTGCTTGAGCAATCCGTTGGTGCCTTCGCTGCGCGGATCGAGCGGCGAGCCCGGCACGGCGAAGACCTCGCGGCCCTGTTCGCCGGCCATGCGCGCGGTGATCAGCGAGCCGGAGCGGCGCGCCGCCTCGACAATGACGACGCCGACGGACAGGCCGGAGATCAACCGGTTGCGGCGCGGGAAGTCGCGCGCGCGCGGCTCCCAGGCGAGCGGCATTTCCGATACGGCGGCGCCTGCGGTGAGAATATCCTGCAGCAGATCGGTATGCTCGGCGGGATAAATGCGATCATGGCCGCCGGCGAGCACGGCAATGGTGCCGGTGCCGAGGCTGGCGCGATGCGCCGCGGCGTCGATGCCGCGCGCAAGTCCGGAGACGATGCCGAAGCCGGCGTCGCCCAGATCGCGCGCCAGCGTCTGTGCGAACTTGGCGCCGGCGGCGGAGGCATTGCGCGAACCGACGATGGCGACCAGCGGCCGCGCCAGAATGTCACGCTTGCCGCGCACGGCGAGCAGCGGCGGCGCATCGTCGATCATCTGCAGCCGCGGCGGATAGTCCGGCTCGCCGAGCGCGACGAATTCGACGCCGCGGGCGCGCGCGGCCTTGAGTTCGCTTTCGGCATCTTCGCGTGAACAAATGCGCGCCGGACCCGAAGCGCCGCCGCGCCGCGCCAGGCCGGGAAGCGCGGCGAGCGCGCCGCGGGCGCCGCCATAATAATTGACGAGGTCGCGGAAGGTGCGTGGCCCGACATTGTCGCTGCGGATCAGCCGCAGCCAGTCGAGCCGCTGCTCCTCGCTTAGGTGCACGCCCTCGCTCAACGCTCGCCCCCGATGCAGACAGGCGGCAGCATCGCCGGAGCCAACCGGGAACGTCAACGAAGGCTTCAGCCTTTTGCGCCGATCCTGGCTTCGCTGCCGTCAAGCAGCCGGCCGATATTGGCGCGGTGCATGATCCAGGTGAGGATCGTCAGAACAAAGAACAGCGCCGCCGCATCGGGTGTATCGAGCGCCAAGAGCCCGACGGGCGTGAGCGCGCTGGCAACCAGCGCCGAAAGCGACGAATAGCGGAACAGGGCGGCGACCACGAGCCAGACGGCGCAGAAGATGAGCGCGCCCGGCCAGTAGAGTCCGATCAGCAAGCCGATATAGGTGGCGACGCCCTTGCCGCCTTTGAATTTGAGCCAGACCGGAAACAGATGCCCCAGATAAGCGCCCAGGCCCGCGGCGAGCGCGGCATTATGGCCGGCGACATGCGCGGCCACGAGCACCGCGACCGTGCCTTTGAGCATGTCGCAGAGAAGCGTTGCGGCGGCGAGGCCCTTGCGGCCGGTGCGCAGCACATTGGTGGCGCCGATATTGCCCGAGCCGATGCTGCGGATGTCCGGCGCGCCGGCGGCGCGGGTGATGATGAGGCCGAACGGGATGGAGCCGAGCAGATAGCCGAACACCAAGGCGAGCAAGAGGCTCATACGTATTCGTAAACCGTGCGCCCGCCGACGATTGCGCGCGTGACGCGGCCGGTGAGCCGGGCTTCATCGAACGGCGTGTTCTTGCACTTGGACTTGAGCTCGTCGGGATCGAGCACCCAAGGCATGTCGAGATCGATGACGATGACGTCGGCGGCGCCGCCGCTGCGCAGCGTGCCGCCGGGAAGGCCGAGCAGTTCCGCCGGCCGCGTCGACATCGCGCGCAGCAGCGTGACGAGGTCGATCTCGCCGGAGTGAACGAGACGCAAGCCCGCGACCAACATGGTTTCCAGTCCGATGGCGCCGGCGGCCGCTTCGGCGAAGGGCAGGCGCTTGACCTCGACGTCCTGCGGATTGTGATCCGACATCACCACGTCGATGAGGCCGCTCGCCAGCCCGTCGACCACGGCCTTGCGGTCGTCTTCGGCGCGCAGCGGCGGCGCCAGTTTGAAGAAGGTGCGGTAGGGCCCGATGTCGTTTTCGTTGAGCGTGATGTGATTGATCGAGGCCGCGCCGGTGACGGCAAGGCCCGCTTCCTTGGCGCGGCGAAGCTCGTCGACCGATTCAGCGCAAGTGATGGAGGCGGCGTGATAGCGCCCGCCTGACAGCGCCACGAGGCGGATGTCGCGCTCGAGCAGCACCGTTTCCGCCGCTTTCGGAATACCGAACAGCCCGAGACGCGCGGCGAATTCGCCTTCGTTCATGACGCCGTCGCCGACCAGATCTGGATCTTCGGTGTGATGCACGATCAGCGCGTCGAAGTCGCGCGCGTAGGTGAGCGCGCGGCGCATCACCAGCGCGTTGGTGATGCTTTTCGCGCCATCGGTGAAGGCAACCGCGCCGGCGGCCTTGAGCAGGCCGATCTCGGTCATTTCCTTGCCGTTGAGGCCCTTGGTCAGCGCCGCCATCGGATGCACGTGAACGATGGCCGTATCGCGGGCGCGGCGCAGCACGAAATCGACGGTCGCGGGATCGTCGATCGCCGGCGAGGTGTCCGGCTGGCAGATGATGGTGGTGACGCCGCCGGCCGCCGCCGCCTGGCTTGCCGAGGCCAGCGTCTCGCGGTGGCCTTCGCCCGGCTCGCCGATGAAGGCGCGCATGTCGACGAGCCCAGGCGCCACGACCTTGCCGCGGCAATCGATCACCTCGGTGCCTTCCGGCACGCCGCCGGCGCCGATGCCTTTCTTCGCCTCGCGGATGAGGCCGTCGGCGATCAACAGGTCGCCGGGAAAATCGAGGTCGCGCGACGGATCGACGATCCGGGCATTGGCGAGCAGGATCGGGCGGCGGTCGGACAACATGACTTACTTTCTCCCTCCCCCGCTTGCGGGCGAGGGTTGCGGAGGGGGAGCAGCTTGAGATGCAAGAAGATGCCCCCTCCCGACGAGCTTCGCTCGTCGACCTCCCCCGCAAGCGGGGGAGGTGAAGAAAGCCCGCGACGCATCGCTACGCATTGGGCAAGTTCCGCGACATCGCTTCCAGCACCGCCATGCGCACGGCGACGCCCATTTCGACCTGTTCGCGGATCACCGACTGGGCGCCGTCGGCGACGATGGAGTCGATTTCGACGCCGCGGTTCATCGGCCCCGGATGCATCACCAGCGCGTCGGGCTTGGCATAAGAGAGCTTCTTCTCGTCCAGCCCCCAGTATTGAAAGTACTCCTGCGGCGACGGAATGTAGGAGCCGTTCATGCGCTCGCGCTGCAGCCGCAGCATCATCACGATATCGGCGCCGGCGAGGCCCTCGCGCATGTCGTGGGCGACTTCGACGCCGAAGCGCTCGATGCCGGGCGGCAGCAAGGTGGAGGGGGCGATCACGCGCACGCGCGCGCCCACCGCGTTGAGCAGCAGAATGTTGGAGCGGGCGACGCGCGAATGCAGGATGTCGCCGCAGATCGCCACCGTGAGGCCCTCGATGCCGCCCTTGTTGCGGCGGATGGTGAGCGCGTCGAGCAGCGCCTGCGTCGGGTGCTCGTGGGCGCCGTCACCGGCATTGATCACCGAACAGTCGAGCTTGCTCGCCAGCAATTCCACCGCGCCGGATGACTGGTGGCGCACCACGAGAATATCGGGGTGCATGGCGTTGAGCGTGATCGCGGTGTCGATCAGCGTCTCGCCCTTGCGCATCGAGGATTGGCCGACCGACATGTTCATCACGTCGGCGCCGAGGCGTTTGCCGGCAAGCTCGAACGAGGACTGCGTGCGGGTGGAGGCTTCGAAGAACAGGTTGATCTGGGTGCGGCCGCGCAAGCTGGCGCGCTTCTTTTCGATCTGGCGGTTGAGCTCGACGAATTCCTCGGCGAGGTCGAGCAGCCCGTAAATCTCTTCGCCGGAAAGCCCCTCGATCCCCAACAGATGCTTCTTGTGGAGGACGAAGGACGATTTCGGCGCGATGTTCATTAAAGCGATTGCTATAGGCGCAACCTGCGGGCGCGGCAAGGGCGGCGAAGCGGCCAATCCACAATGGACGGTCGCTTAGGTTAATCGATTGCGATTGTCACAAGGTCGCGAGCGAGAGCTGCGCAGCACCGGGTGGCTGCATACATCGCGGTAGCGGCGCGCTTTTTGCGGCTTTTTCTTGAGCGGCCACGGTGCATGGCTACGGCGGCGAAATGCTGGTTAAGGAACCGCTGCCGCTGTTCGGGGGTTGAGGGCAGAGTGACAGCGTCCGCAAGGCCGGGCGCGGAAAGAAGGAGACTGAATATGCGGACAGTTTTGAAATATGCGGCGGCCCTGACCGTGACCGGCGCGCTCGCGCTGGCGGCGGCGACGCCGAGCCAGGCGCGCTGGCATCACGGTTGGCACAATGGCTGGCATAATGGCGGCGCGGCCGCGGCCGGTTTTGCCGCCGGTGCGCTGGTCGGCGCGGCGGCTGCCAGCGCCAACAGCGGCTATTACTACGGACCGGGTACGACATACGCCTACGAGCCTGGCACCGCCTACGCTACGGGCCCGCGCTACCGCTACTATGACCCAGGCAGCGAAGCCAACGAATGGCAATGCACGGTCTCGCCGGGGTCCGGCGACTACGTGCCGCTGCGCCAATAATTGATTGAACGCAGAGATCAGTGCGATGCGTGAGGGCAGGCGAGGCGCCTGCCCTTGCGCTGTTAGTCGCTGGATGCGCGCCAGACGGTCGAGCGCGCCTTGCAGGATGAAGGCGGCGGCGTGCTGATCGATCACCGCGGCGCGCCGCTTGCGGCTCATGTCGGCTTCGATCAGGGAGCGCTCGACCGCGGCGGTGGAGAGCCGCTCGTCCCACAGCGCGATCGGCAGTTCGGTGAGTTTGGCCAGATTGCGGGCGAAGGCGCGGGTCGACTGCGCGCGCGGGCCTTCCGAGCCATCCATGTTGATCGGCAGGCCGAGGACGAAACCGGCCGCGTTGCGCTCGGCGGCAAGCGCCAGCAAGGCCTGCGCGTCGGCGGTAAAATTCTTGCGCGCGATGGTCGTCACGCCGGCGGCGAGCTTGCGGTCGGGATCGCTGGCGGCGACGCCGATGGTCTTGGTGCCGAGATCGAGGCCGATCAGCACGCCGCGCGCGGAAAAATGCGCGGCGGCTTCGGTGAGCGGCAGAATCGGCGCGGGCATGGCCGGTCGGTAGCACGGGGCGAGAGCATACGCATGCCGCGAGCCGCATTGCCGCGACCGGCCCGTCTTATATTCCTAATGCGGCATCCGTGAGAGCGCGGCCAACGGCGTAACGCGCTTATTGCCGCGCCGGCGCAGCGGGCTTATTTCTTTGCGACGTCCAGAAAGTCTATCCGCGAGGTCGCCATGCACACGCATTCGATCGAGCCCTGGCGGCACAGCCACGTCTTTCTGGGCGGCCCGCCACGACCGCCACGAGTTCCGCACCTGGTGCGTGGTGGCGCTGACCTTCGCGATGATGGTGGCGGAGGTCGTCGGCGGCACCATGTTCGGCTCGATGGCGGTGGTCGCCGACGGCTGGCACATGTCGACGCATGCCGGCGCGCTCGGCATCGCCGCCTTCGCCTATCGCTTCGCGCGGCGGCCACGCGCGCGACCCGCGCTTTTCCTTCGGCACCGGCAAGCTCGGCGAGCTGGCGGCCTTCGCCAGCGCCGTGATCCTGGCGCTGATCGCGCTCGCCATCGGCTATGAGGCGGCCACGCGCTTCGCCGCGCCAGTGCCGATCGATTTCAGGCGAGGCGATCGCGCTCGCCGCGCTCGGCCTCGGCGTCAATCTCGCCGAGCGCCTGGCTGCTGTTCGACCACGACGAGCACCATCATCATGGCCACGCGCATGACCACGATCACGATCACCACGATCACCATCACCACCACGACACCAATATCCGCGCCGCTTACGTGCACGTGCTCGCCGACGCGCTCACCTCGGTGCTGGCGATTGTCGCGCTCAGCTGCGGCTTGCTGTTCGGCTGGGTGTGGATGGATCCGCTGATGGCGCTCATCGGCGTCGGCGTCATCCTGAGCTGGTCGTTCGGCCTGATCCGCGTCTCCGGCGCGGTGCTGGTGGACATGGTGCCGGACCGGCAGCTCGGCCGCGACCATCCGCGAGCGGCTGGAAACCGGCGACGACCGCGTCAGCGACCTGCATCTGTGGCGGCTCGGGCCCGGCCATACCGGCGTCATCGCCGCGGTGGTGTCCGACCGGCCGCAGGCGCCTAACGCCTACAAGGCGCGGCTCGCCGGCATCGCCGGCCTGTCGCATGTCACCGTCGAGGTGCATGCCTGCGAGGATCACCACCGCAAGGCGGCCTGACGAGGTTGATTGCGATGGCAAATGCGGCTCTGCTATACGCGCGCCAGAGGTTCCCATGTCCGTTGACGCCGCAAACCGTCCGCCGCATTGCCCATCTCGCCCGCATCGCGGTCGAGGAGGAGGAGGTCGAGCGGCTCAAGGGCGAGCTCAACGCCATGCTCGCCTTCGTCGAGCAGCTGCAGGAGGTCAATGTCGAGGGCGTCGAGCCGATGACCTCGGTGACGCCGATGCAGATGAAGATGCGCGCCGACGTGGTCACCGACGGCGACAAGGCCGAGGCGGTGCTGAAGAACGCGCCGGCGAGTGAAGGCAATTTCTATCTGGTGCCGAAGGTGGTGGAATGATTTCGACCCGTCACCCTGAGGTGGCCGCGCGCAGCGCGGCCCTCGAAGGGCGACGGCCCGCAAATCCGGGGCCGTTCATCCTTCGAGGCTCGCTTCGCTCGCACCTCAGGATGACGGTGAGAGGTATGCAGAGGTTGGAAGACTGATGTGCATCGCCTGCGAAATGGGTTTCTACGACATGCTCGAGGCGCTGCCGCCGGAGACGCGCGAACGCATCTTGCGCGAGGAAGCCGCGCGCTTTGCCTGCGACGCTGCCGGAAACACAATTGCCGGCCGCGAAACCTGCGTGAGGATGAGCGCAAGCCGTGAGTGAACTGACGTCGCTCACGTTGGCCGAGGCGCGCGACGGACTGGCAAGCAAACGCTTCTCCGCCGTCGAACTGGCCGACGCGCATCTCGCCGCGATCGAAAAGGCGCGCACGCTCAACGCCTATGTGCTGGCGACGCCGGAGCGCGCGACCGCGATGGCGAAAGCGTCCGACGCGCGCATCGCTGCCGGCAAGGCCGGGCCGCTCGAAGGCATTCCGCTGGCGATCAAGGACATGTTCTGCACGCAAGGCGTGCGCACCGACGGCGTGCTCGCACATCCTCGACAATTTCGTGCCGACCTATGACTCGACGGTCACCGCCAATCTGTGGCGCGACGGCGCGGTGCTGCTCGGCAAGACCAACAACGACGAGTTCGCCATGGGCTCGTCGAACGAGACCTCGTATTTGCGGCCCGGTGATCTCGCCGTGGCGGCGCAAAGGCTCCAACACGCCGCTGACGCCGGGCGGCTCCTCCGGCGGCTCGGCGGCGGCGGTCGCGGCCAATCTCGCGCTGGGCGCCACCGGCACCGACACCGGCGGCTCGATCCGCCAGCCGGCGGCCTTCACCGGCATGGTCGGCATGAAGCCGACCTACGGGCGCTGCTCGCGCTGGGGCATCGTCGCCTTTGCCTCCTCGCTCGACCAGGCGGGGCCGTTCGCGCGCAGCGGTGCGCGACGCCGCGATCCTGCTGCGCTCCATGGCCGGGCCGGACGCGAAGGACACAACCTGCGTCGATCTGCCGGTGCCGGACTACGAGAAGGCCGTCGGCCGATCGATCAAGGGCCTGCGCGTCGGCATCCCGAAGGAGTATCGCGTCGACGGCATGCACCCCGACATCGATAAATTGTGGGAGCAGGGCAAGGCCTGGCTGAAGGCGGCCGGCGCCGAACTGGTCGAGGTCTCGCTGCCGCACACCAAATACGCGCTGCCCGCCTATTACATCGTCAATCCGGCGGAAGCCTCGTCCAATCTCGCGCGCTACGACGGCGTGCGCTACGGCCTGCGCGTTAAGGGTCGCGACGTCATCGACATGTACGAGAAGACGCGCGCCGAAGGTTTCGGCGACGAGGTGCGCCGCCGCGTGATGATCGGCACCTACGTGCTCTCGAGCGGCTATTACGACGCCTACTATCTGCGCGCGCAGAAGGTGCGCACGCTGATCAAGAAGGACTTCGAGGACTGCTTCAAGCCGGCGTCAATGCGATGCTGACGCCGGCGACGCCGTCGGCCGCCTTCGGGCTCGGCGAGAAGGGCCAGGCCGATCCGGTCGAGATGTATCTCAACGACGTGTTCACGGTGACGGTGAACATGGCCGGGCTGCCGGGCATCGTGGTGCCGGCGGGTCTTGACGCGCAGGGCCTGCCGCTCGGCCTGCAGCTCATCGGCCGGCCGTTCGACGAGGAGACCTTGTTCGCGGCCGGCGAAGTGATCGAGCAGGCGGCCGGGCGCTTTTCACCGCAGCCTTGGTGGTGAGCCCATGGACCTCGCCGCGTTTTCGCAAAGCCTCAAAGGCGATGCGCCGCCGCGCGATCTTGCCGCTCCGCTCACCGCGCTGTGGTGGGCAAAGAAAGGCGACTGGGACAAGGCGCATCGCATCGTCCAGGACGACAGCGGCAATGATGCCGCCTGGGTGCACGCCTATTTGCACCGCGTCGAAAACGATCTTGGCAATGCCGGCTATTGGTACCGGCGGGCGCAAAAGCCCGCGGCGAAAACTACGCCCGACGCCGAATGGACGGCGATCGTCGCGGAACTGCTGGCGTGAGCTACTGCGCCGGGTTGGCGATCGGCGGCAGATCCTGATCGCCTTCGATCGTGGTCTTGCCGCCCAGCGAGCCGCCGCTGAAGATGAAGAAGATCGCCACCAGCGCCACGATGCCGCCGACGACGATGCCGAACCGTCCGGTTTCGTTTTTCATGTCCAAACTCTTGCCCGCCTGCGACGGCAACCACCGGCGCGGCGAATGCGTTCCACGGCGCTCGAATCATGCGACGCCATATCGGTCATCATTGATGCAGAAATTGGACCATTTCGAGAAAAATCGTCGCCGCACATGGCCGCCATTCGTATTCGGCAGTGCGAATACAATTGAAAAAGTCGAGAAAGCGCTTGGCTTAACAAGGAGGTAATTTCATACTGCGGGTGGACTTGGAGGCGACACGTGGCCGAGAGCGCGACCCGCGAGACGGTGCGCGATCTTTATGACGCCTATGCACGGCGGGATTTCGAACGCATCGCGGCGCTGCTGCACGACGACATCGACTGGATGATCTATGCGCCGGTTCCGGTGTTTCCCTTCGCCGGACCGCGCCGCGGCCGCGCCGCCGTGCTGCAGGCCATGGGCGGCATCGCCGAGCAATACGCGGTGGAAAGCTACACGCCGGAAATCGTGCTCGTGGACGGCGACCGCGCCGCGGTGGTGTCGGATGCGAGCTTCAGGCAGCGCGCGACCGAACGCATCCTGCGCTTCCGCGTCGCCAATTTCTTGCGTTTTGAGGACGGCCAGCTGATCGAGTTTCGCGAATTCTTGAACAGCTTCGACGCCGTCGAGCAGGCGCTGGGCCGCAGTCTGAAGCTTTAAGCCGGCACCTTGCCGCGCGGGTTGCCGCTGGTTAGTTGTAGCCTATGAGCGCGCAGACGAAGTCGAACAAGCTGATCAAGGGCGCAACCGGCGACTGGGAAGTCGTCATCGGCATGGAGGTGCATGCGCAGGTCACCTCGAAGTCGAAACTGTTCTCCGGCGCCTCGACCGAATTCGGCGGCGCGCCCAACTCGCATGTGTCGCTGGTCGATGCGGCGATGCCGGGCATGCTGCCGGTGATCAACGAGGAGTGCGTCGCGCCAGGCGGTGCGCACGGGGCTCGGCCTCAAGGCCAAGATCAATCTGAAGTCGGTGTTCGACCGCAAGAATTATTTCTATCCCGATCTGCCGCAGGGCTATCAGATCAGCCAGTACAAGCAGCCGATCGTCGGCGAGGGCGAGGTCAGCGTCGATCTCGACGGCGGCGAGGCGGTGACCATCGGCATCGAGCGGCTGCATCTGGAACAGGACGCCGGCAAGTCGCTGCACGACCAGCACGCCAACATGAGCGCCATCGATCTCAACCGCTCCGGCGTCGCGCTGATGGAGATCGTGTCGAAGCCCGACCTGCGCTCGGCCGACGAAGCCAAGGCCTACATCACCAAGCTGCGCTCGATCCTGCGCTATCTCGGCACCTGCGACGGCGACATGGAGAAGGGCAGCTTGCGCGCCGACGTCAACGTCTCGGTGCGCAAGCCGGGCGAAGCCGCTCGGCACCCGCTGCGAGATCAAGAACATGAACTCGATCAGCTTCATCGGCGACGCCATCGACTATGAGGCGCGCCGGCAGATCGAGGTGATCGAGGACGGCGGCGTCATCGACCAGGAGACGCGGCTCTACGATCCGGCGAAGGGCGAGACGCGCTCGATGCGCAGCAAGGAAGAGGCGCACGACTACCGTTATTTCCCCGATCCGGACCTGCTGCCGCTGGAACTCGACGCCGCCTATGTCGACGCACTTCGAAAGCGCGACTTGCCGGAATTGCCGGACGAGAAGAAGGCGCGCTTTATTGCGAGATATTCGGACTTATCGCCCTACGACGCCGATGTGCTGACTGCCGAGACGCGATGACGCAGAATTTTTCGAAGTACTGATCGAGCTACGACCAAGGGCCGCGGGATCTGCCAAGCTGGCCGCGAATTGGGTGATCAAGGATGCTGTTCGGCGCGGCTTCAACAAGGAGGGCAAGCGATATCGCGGCCAATCGCCGATGTTCGCCCGCGCAACTCGGCGCGATCGCTCGATCTGATCGGCGACGGCACTATTTCCGGCAAGATCGCCAAGGATTTGTTCGAGATCGTCTGGACCGAAGGCGGCGATCCGCGCGCGATCGTCGAGCAGCGCGGCATGAAGCAGGTCACCGACCTGGGCGCGATCGAGAAGGCGATCGACGAGATCATCGCCAAGAATCCCGACAAGGTCGCCGACGCCAAAGCCAATCCGAAGGCGATCGGCTGGTTCGTCGGCCAGGTGATGAAGTCATCCGGCGGCAAGGCGAACCCGCAAGCGGTCAACGAACTGCTGAAGAAGAAGCTCGGCCTCTGACGCGTTGCAGCGCACGCGAATGCAAAAAAGTTCCGCAGAAGAATGTCGCGCCCGACGGCAAAGTTCGCTGGCGCGGTGTCATGAACATGCGAATCAGTTGACAGTGATTCGCCCGTTTTTGATCGATTTTCGGTTTTGCCGGCGTTCCAAACGGCAATTTGTGCAAAAATTTTTTACCCTGTGTGCAAGTCGTTTTGTGATGCCGAACACATAAAAATTTCTGCGCAATCTCATTTGTTCGACGCGCAGACGCCGCGCACACGCGAATACCACGCGTGCAAAAAGTCCTTGTCTTATCGAGGGATTTGCAATGCCGCGCGCACGCGCGCGTGGCGTCGTCGACGTTGCGTCTTGTGTCTTGTCATCGCGACGCCTCGCGCGCCGACGACGGCGTCGCATCGCGCCAGTGCGTCGCGCGTACACACTTCGTTAAGTGGAGTCGCTGTTTTTTTCGTTGTGCTGTAGTAATCGAAGTGCAGTGTGCGTCGATTCGCGACGGCACTGATATGCGACACCCGCCATGACATCATGGCTAGGAGGGCAGCAATGGCGAAACGTAGAAAGAAGGCGGTGAAGATGGCGAAGAAAAAGAAGGGCCGCAAGAAGAGGCTCTAGTCTGACGCCGCTTCACGATCTTCGGTTTTGAAAAAATTCGAAGATCGCGTCATACGGGCCGGTGTGTGCCCTGGGGCTGATGAGCGACATGCAGTCGCTCCGCGGTGCCCCGGCCCAGAATGACACAGAGGGCGTCGGCGAGACCTTAAAAGTCTCGCCGACGCCCTCGGTGCGTCTGGCGGTCAGAATTTTTCAGGCGCCGCGACGGCGCATTTTTTTTTGGCCAATCCCGCACGCCTTGTTGCGGATGGCCGGTGGCCGCCATAGCTCACAAGAGTCTTGGGATTACATTTTGGCAAAGGGTGAGCGTCATGGCGCGGGCGAAGAAGCGGACCACGAAAGCGAAGCGAGCGGTCAAGGCGAAGAGCAAGGCGGCAAAGCCGAAGCCGATCGAGCTCTATTACTGGCCGACGCCGAACGGCTTCAAGATTTCCATCATGCTGGAAGAGTGCCGGCTGCCTTACATCCTCAAGCCGGTGAATATTTCCAAGGGCGAACAGTTCACCCCGGAATTCCTGAAAATCTCACCGAACAACCGCATGCCGGCGATCGTCGATCCCGACGGGCCCGGTGGCCGGCCGATCTCGATCTTCGAGTCCGGCGCCATCCTGCAATATCTCGGGCGCAAGACCGGCAAGTTCTATCCCGCCGACGAGCGGCAAAAGGTCGAAGTCGAGCAGTGGCTGTTCTGGCAGATGGGCGGCGTCGGCCCGATGGCGGGGCAGGTGCACCACTTCAAGAACTATGCGGTGGAGACACTGACCTACGCCATCAACCGCTTTGTCAACGAAGTGAACCGGCTCTACGGCGTGATGAACATCACGCCTGAAAGACCGCGACTTTATTGCCGGCAGATATTCCATCGCCGACATGGCGCTGATCGGCTGGGTCAATGGCTGGCAGCGGCAGGGCCAGGACATCGAGGAATTCCCCAACCTCAAGGCGTGGATTGATCGGATGAAGGCGCGGCCGGCGGTCCAGCGCGGCATGGCGCTCGGGCTCGAGCTGCGCCAGGGCATCGACATGAAGGACCCGAAGGTGCAGGCGGTGCTGTTCGGGCAGCGCGCGCGGGCGGGGTAATCACCCGACGGGCGCCGATGCCGGCGCGACCGGCGAATCGGCGATAATGCATGGGCAAAACGCCGGCCATCGCGCGGCGGGATCAGAACCCATGTTCATGTCGTTGATCATCTGCACCAAGGACCGCGCGTCGCAGCTCGAGCAATGCCTCAATGAAATGGCCGCGGCGGCCTCACCGCCCTGCGACATGGAAATTGTCGTGGTCGACAACGGCTCGCGCGACGCGACGAAAAGCGTCATCGGCGCCTTTGCCGCCAGGACGCCGTACAAGGTGAGCATCGTGGATTGCGAAATCGCCGGTCTGGGCCGCGCGCGTAACGCCGGATTGTCGGCAGCGCAAGGCGACTGGCTGCTGTTCACCGACGACGATTGCTACGTCGAAACCAATTTCTTCCGCAATTTCTTCGAATTCGCCACCGCCGCCGCCGGAGCCGACAACGGCGCGCAGGACATCCGCTATGGCGGCGGCCCCGTCGCGCTTTACGATGAGGATCACGATCCGCGCATTGCCAATATCGCGATCGAGGCGCTCACATTCATCCCGACGAAGACGTTGCTCCCGGCCGGCGCCATCCAGGGCGCCAATATGTTTTTTCACCGTTCGGTGTTCGACCGTGTCGGGCTCTTCAACGATCACATGGGTGCCGGCACGCCGTTCGCGTGCGAGGACATCGAAATGGCCACGCGCGCTTCGCTGGCCGGATTTGTCGGCGCGCTGGTTCCGTTCTTCAAGGTCACCCACCATCACCGGCGGCTTCGCGGCAGCGCCGAGGCCAATGCAACGGTGACGTCGTATGATTACGGACGCGGCGCTTATTACGCGAGCCTCATCAACCTCGGCATCCCCGACGCGTGGAAGCTCTGGGAAACATCGAGCCAGATGCAGCACTTCAAGCAGCCGAGGTTCCGCGTGCGGCTCATCCGCGAGCTCGAGGGCGCGGCAAATTATTTGAAGGCTCTGCCTTAGCGCGGCGGGCTTGCGCTGCCGCCCGATCGCCAAGGCAATTTCCCCGTTGGTTAGTGCCGGCTGAAGCGGCGCGGTTAGCGATTTCTCAAGAGCGGAAAAGCCGGCCATTTGCGGTGGTTTTGCCGCACCGCCCGGCATGTCTCGCGCGCGGCGTTCACTCTCAATTCATTGCGATACTTAAACTGCCATTCAAATTTTATCCCGATGATTGCGCTTGCTCGACGGAAATTTCCGGCGCGCAGCAGGGAGTGTGCCTCCGTTCGGGCGGAGCACGCATAACAAACGGGGGGCCAGAATGGCTGGCATTGAATTGGCGGCGAGCGCCGCCGCGGAACCGGCGGACGCCGAAGGGTGCTTCGATCTCGGCATGATCTATTCAGCGGGCGCCGGGGTGGCGGTGGACATGATCGCCGCGCATCGGTGGTTCAACATCGCCGCCATGCGCGGGCACAAGGACGCCGCGCGGCTGCGCCGTGAGATCGCCGAGCAGATGAGCGATGCCGAGGTCGGGCTGGCGCAGCGCGCCGCGCGCGACTGGCTCATGGCGCATCCGCAACCGGCGGCGCCGCAGAGCGCCAAGATCCGCGCCGCCGCCTAAGCGGATTGAGCGAGCGCGTCACGCACGGCGTTGATGACGCTCGCCCAATCGCCCGCGGCCGGCTGACGGAAGAACCGCGCCTGCGGATACCAGGGATTGGCAGCGCCGCCCTGCGGCTGCGAATTCGGCGTCCAGCGCCAGTCCGCGGCAAAGGGAAGCATGCACCACACCGGCCGCCCAAGGCTGCCGGCAAGATGGACCACCGAAGTATCGACCGCGATCAGCAGATCCACGAGCGCGAGCAGACCGGCGGTGTCGGCCATGTCGGTGAGTTGATCGCCCATATGCGTGACATGCGGATGGCGCGCGAGGAATTCCGCGTCGCCGTCGCGCAAGTCGCGCTGGATGCTGACAATCGATATTCCATCGACGCCGAGCAGCGGTTCCAGGCGTTCGATGTCGATGGAGCGGTTGTGGTCATTGACATGCCTTGCATGCCCGGCCCAGGCCAGCGCGACGCGCTTGCCCGGCAATGCCTCGACCTGCCGCCGCCATTTGGCAATGCGCGCGTCGTCAGCCCGCAGATAAGGGATGTCGGCAGGAACGCTGGCCGGTTCGGTCTTGCAGGCGAGCGGCAGGCTGCCGAGCGGACAATGCACGTCGTAAGCCGGCAGCGCCTCGCCACGCGCGTAACAGGCGGCAACGCCGTCCAACCCCGAAAGCAGCGCCTTGAGTTCGGCCTGCACCTCGAGAACCACTTTGGCGCCGGCGCGCGCCAGGAGCGGCGCGTAGCGGACAAATTGGATGGTATCCCCGAGGCCCTGTTCGGCATGGAGCAAAATGGTTTTCCTGCCGAGCGGGTATTCGCCGAGCCATAGGGGCCTGCGATAGTTGCGCCGCGTGTCGGTCATGCCGGTGCGCTTCCAGCGCCATTCGTATTCCGC
The DNA here is from genome assembly GCA_963742385.1 of uncultured Alphaproteobacteria bacterium. Taxonomy (GTDB): domain Bacteria; phylum Pseudomonadota; class Alphaproteobacteria; order Rhizobiales; family Xanthobacteraceae; genus Pseudolabrys. Next base: position 85,131 of record CAVULS010000009.1, read on the forward strand.
AAAGCCGCGCTTGAGCTCGCCCAGCGTCAACAGCGACAGCGCCCGATTGAAATGCGCGTCGGCGTAGTCCTTCTGCAAGGCGATCGCCTGGTCGAAGGCTTTGATCGCCTCCTGGTGGCGATCGAGCGCCTGCAGCGAGCGGCCGCGATTGTTCCAGGCCTTGACGTGGCTCGGCGCCAGGCCAAGCGCATGATCGAATTCGGCAAGAGCATCGGCGTCGCGGCCAAGCGCGGTCAGCGCCGTGCCGCGATTGTAGTGCGCGCCCGTATGGCTCGGCGCCAGCGCCAGCGCGGCGTCGAACGCGGCGAGCGCTTCCTGCGGGCGGTCCAGCGCGGCGAGCGCGCTGCCGCGATTAAGCAGCGCCTCGATGTGGCGCGGCTCGCGTGCCAGCACCGCATCGAAGCAGGCAAGGGCTTCGGCCGGCCGCCCGAGCGCGAGCAATGCGTCGCCGCGATTGTGCGTGGCGGCCGGATCGCCGGGCCGCAGCGTCAGCACCTTGTCGAGGCAATCGAGCGCTTCATTGTCGCGCTTGAGCATGTGCAGCACGCTGGCGAGATTCATCAGGGCATCGGGCGCATTGGGAACGATCTTCAAAGCCGCCGTCATCAAGCGGTAGGCCTCGCCGGTCTGCCCGCCTTGCGCTTTGATGAGACCGAGCAGATGCAGCGCATCGAAATTATCGGGCGCTGCCTTGAGAATGCGCGTGTAAAGCTTTTCCGCCTCGCGCAGCTTGCCCTGCTGGTGCAGCTGGAAGGCCTCTTGCATTGCTTGCGGCAGATTAAATCGCGGTTGCTGCACCACGGTCATCGATATGGCATCGCTGCGCCGGGCAGCGCAAGTTATCCGTTGCGGCGGCGATGGTTCAGTTTTTCTGAATCCAGAAAATATACATGCCGGCGAACAGATCGGGATTTTCGCGCTCGATGGCGTCCCAGCGGTCGAGATCGCTGGTCGACCATCCGGCGCCGGCGAAGGCGCGCCGATGGCGCGTGTGAAGTTCCGGCGGGCTGAATTCGAAGCCGATGAACCTCAGATCATGCTGCGCGATGAAGGCTTTGATCTCGGGAATGGTCACCTGCCGCTCGTGCACGTGAAACAAGAGATCGCGGCATTCGCTGACGCTGAAAAAATCGTTTAGCCGCATGTAGCTCAGATTTTCCGGCCGGCTCAGCAACTCCTGCCGGCAGCGGCGGATGTCGTCCGGCGTCGAGCGATAGCCCTGCGCGGCGATTGCCGCTCGGGCGGCGACGATCTCGCGGCGCGCGTGGGCGCTGTAGAGCCCGACCTGCATCAGACCGTTCGGCTTCATCAATTTGATGAGCTCGCGCCAGCCCGCCAGCGGGTCGGCCATATGGTGCAGCACGCCGCCGGCATTGATCAGGTCGAAGCTGCGGCCGATCGATGCAAGCGCGAAAATATCGGCTTGCGCGAATTCAACCGTCGCGGAAAGCGCCGGCGGCGTGCGGCGCTTGGCGCTGGCAAGGCTGGCAAGGCTGAGGTCGACCGCAAGGACGCGGGCGCCGCGATAGGATTGGGCGAGTTCAAGCGCGTGCCGGCCGGTGCCGCAGCCGGCCACGAGAATATCGAGCCGGTCGTGCTCGCCGGCCGGGCGAAACGGCGCTGTCGGGAACTGATGACGGATATGATCGTCGAGCAAGATAGGGTGGGGCGCGTCGGCCAGGCGCACCCAGCGCGGGTAGGGGTTTTCTTCGTATTGCTGACGAACCCGCGCGGTGACGCCGTCGCCGATCGGCGTGAGGCGCCGGATCGAGGCGCGGAGCTGCTGCTCCTCGCGCGGCTCGCGCACCTGTTGGGTCATCACCGCGGCGACTGCTGGCGGCCACGCGCGGTCGGCGAGGGCCTGCGCCTCGGACAGCTCATCCAGCGCGACATGCATCGCCAATGCGATTGGCCGCAGCGGATGAATAGGCAGGCCGCGCGCCAGCGCTTCTGCCAACACCGTCTTGAGTCGCTCGACGTCCGCCAATTCTTTTGCCGAAGCGGCGAAAACATATTCGTTGATGAAGCACTGCTGCGCCAACGCGCTGCAGAAAGCGAGAAAGTCTGGATCGTCGCTGCCCGGCGGCGGATCGGCCGCTGCGGTGGCGACGATCGAAGCGCGAAGCGAGGTCAATAGCCGCTCGAAATCGATATCGCGCGCCACGGTGGATTCGAGCACGATGCGCAAATAGGCATCGCCGGCAATTGCGCCGATACCAGCCGGTCCCAGCAGGTCCTCGGGCGGCAGAATTTTCGGCCAGGCGGCGGATGCTTTTTTCATCGCGCCGGCGAGCGCAGGGTTCAGCGCGACGAGCAGCTCGAGGACCTTGACGAATTGATCCAGCGCCTGCGGAGCGAGCACCGCCACTTGCGCAAATTGCGCCGAAGCATCGGCGAGTTTTCCCTGCGCAAAATAAACGCGGCCGAGACCGTCATGGGCGGCGACATGACCGGGCTTCAGCGCAATGATCTTTTTGTAGAGATGAGCGGCGGTCCCTAGTTCACCGCGTTCACGGTGCTGGGACGCGCGCTCGTACACGGCGGCCATCGTCTCGCCCGCGGTGGCGGCAGGGCTCAGGCCGGCATGTTGACGCTGTTTTTGCGTGGCGCGGCGTTGCTTGCAATTCATCCCAATCAGGTCCCGAACGCCACGAGACGGCATTGTCGGCGCGCAACTATGCGCGATATTCCGCCGCTTGCCGAGCCACGCTTCTCGTCATCGCCGGCGGTGAATATTGTCCATTCGTAGCGCCGGGCCGGGATAGGCGGGATTCTCATAGCATATGCCGCCAAGGCCGCTGATCGTGTTGCGGCATTGTTGCAACGTTACGAAGCCGCAATTGGTGCCGCCGCCGCCAAGCTTGTCGGAGTATTGAGCGCACCAAGGATAGACGATTTCGGCTCGCGCAGGCGAGGCGACGGCAAACGTCGCGGCCAATATCGCTCCAGCGGCGGCCAGCAGTCCGGTCATTTTTGTCGACATGGAAAATCTCCCATTGCGTCGTTTCGGCTAACACAACTTCGATCGAGCGAAAACGGCCGCACGACGCTGCAATAAATAAACGATTGCTCCGCTGCGAACCTGCGAATGGTGTAAGTATTGCGGCCCAATAACTCCAAGTTTTCTTGCCAAGCCGGATACTGTCGGGCATATCCGCCGCACGGAGACGTGGCCGAGTGGCTGAAGGCGGCGGTTTGCTAAACCGTTATACGCTCCAAAGGCGTATCGAGGGTTCGAATCCCTCCGTCTCCGCCAGGCTTCAAGCTTGACCCATTCGAAGTCTGCGCCGGCGCCCGGTCGCGCCAGTCGCGCTCTGCTCCCACAAGTTTCGCGCGGCCAGGGCTCCGGTGCACCCGAATCGTTTTCCGCCAGCGACATGCCATGCGGGCGTTTCCTATGCGAAAATCCGAGGCGGTATTCGCCGGCCGCCTCAGGGGGCATAAAATTGCGCCGGTTGCTTTGGGTGGAATGGCAAACGAAAAGTTTCCGGCCGTGCTCGAAAATTGCGTCGGAAATCGCCGGTTTCTTTTTTCAGCCACCTGAAAATTGCCCGGAACGGCTCAAACCTGCGCAAGTCGATGTCATCGCCAAATTCACGGCGATTATGTTTCGCGCGACCGGCGCCAGCGAATTAGTATAACTTATTGAAAATACGATATATTATTATGGGCCGCGTGATGCCGGCTGGAGGGGCCATGATTGCGTGTTTTTTGCGCAACACGTCGGCGAAAAGCGTCCCAAATGCCTGTGGGTAGGGTGCTTATTTATTGCGCCAAAGGGTTCATCGGCTAATCTGCCAATTGCGACGGAGGGGGGCATCCCCGCGTTGCGCTGTCCGGGTTGACGGATCGCACCAAGTGGCAAGCCCAGTTTGCTGAGTTAAAATTGGGTGGATCGGTTGGTGGGACGCGTTACTCCGGTTAGCGGGGAGCAAGGGGAAGTTCCATCGGTGCTCGTCGCACTAGGCGGATACGGAACCCTCTCACGACAAACAATGTTGGAGGTTCAAGATGAAGATGGTGAAAAGCCTTCTCCTGGGCAGCGCGGCGGGTCTCGTTGCGGTGGCAGGGGCGCAGGCCGCCGATCTTCCCGTCAAGGCCAAGCCGGTCCAGTACGTGAAGATTTGCAGTCTGTATGGCGCGGGGTTCTATTACATCCCGGGCACGGATACCTGCATTAAGATCGGCGGCTTCATCCGCGCCGAAATGAACTTCAATGCCAACGGCTCCTACGCGCCGTATACCGCGATCAACTTCGACAATATCGACAGCAGCCGCTACTACACCCGCGTCCGCGGCCTCGTCTCCTTCGACGTGCGCTCGCAGACCGAATACGGCACGCTGCGCGGCTACGTCGACATGTCGACGCAGGACAACAACGGCAACGCCGTCGGCGGCTCGCCGTACTAGTCGCCCGGCACTCGGCAGTGGCTTTGCCAACGCCGCCTTCGTCCAGTTCGCGGGCTTCACCGCCGGCAAGACGATCTCGTTCTTCGACTTCGACGGGCAGCCCTATTCGAACCAGAGCAACTTCTGGGGCTCGAACCAGGGCGGCAACGGCATACCGGTGTTTGCCTATACGGCGCAGTTCGGCAACGGCTTCTCGGCCTCGATCTCGGCTGAAGAAACGACCGCGCGGCGCTCGACCATCATCGGCTTTAACTCGGCTACTGCCGCTGGCGTTACCGCTACCGCGGGCGACGGCTATGGCGGCAAGGGCTGGCCGGATCTGGTGGGCAACCTGCGTGTCGACCAGGCCTGGGGCTCGGCGCAGATCATGGGCGCCATCCATGACGTCAACGCCGGCTATTACACCGCCGCGCACCACGGGCAGCGGCAGCCCGGGAGCGCAAGTTGGCTATGCGTTGGGCGCGGGCATCAAGTTCAACCTGCCGATGATCGGCAAGGGCGACTATGTCCTGGCGCAGTTCAACTACGCCAGGGGCGCGCTGAACTACGTCGCCAGCGATCTGGGTGGCGGTGGCATTGGCTACATGAAGATCCAGAACGGCTCAGGTACCGCCGGGTATGTACAAAACCTGACGACCGCGCTTGGACCTGTGGCCGATGCGACCTATCTCCAAGGCGGCGACCTCAGTTTGTCGAGCGGCTGGAGCATAACCGGCGGCTTCGAGCACTGGTGGGTGCCGAACCTGAAGACCTCGCTGTATGGCGCATACGGTGAGATCGACTCCGGGTAACGATCAAGCCTATCGCGTTGGCTACAGGTGTATCGGCGGCTAACGCGGTCGGGGCCGATGCAAAATGGATCCTGTGGCAGATCGGCTCGCGCACGGTGTGGACGCCGGTACCGAACCTCGATCTGAGCGTCGAGGTGATGTACCAGAGCCTCCAACACTGCATTCGGCGGTCTTAGCGGGAGCGCGGCATCGTACGGCACCTTCGAAGACAAGGACTGGGTGTCGGGCATGTTCCGCGTGCAGCGGAACTTCTATCCCTGATCGCCTGATCACGGTCTGACAAGCATCAAGACCCCCGGCGAGAAATCGCCGGGGGTTTTTTCATTGCGGCGAGCAAAGAATACCTAAATGCCATTCCCCGCATTCGCGGGCGATGGCCGGATCGGAGCGCCGATCAAGTGCCGTCGCAGCGGGCGACAAACTCCGCAATGCGCGCGATAGTCTCTGGCTCGGCCAGCAGCGGTGCGTGGCCCTGGTCTGGCACTTCAAGCGTCTCCATGTGCCGGCGCCGCGCTCGCATCGCTTCGACGGTTGCCGCTGAAAGAATGTCGGAATTGGCGCCGCGGATCACCATGACCGGCACGCCCGCCAGCGCGTCGAATTCCTTCCACAGCGGCGGCGGCGGTTTCTCGAAATTGACGCCTTCCATGGTCTTGGCGAGATTGACGTCATAGGTCGGCACCAGCGCGCCGTTCTGTTCCTTGAAGGCGCGATGCGCGCCGGCGAGCCAATCGGCGGCGGTCAATTTAGGAAATTGCGCGTCGAATAGGCGGCGCAGTACCTCGGCGGCATCCTCGAAATTGCGCGGCTGCGGCAGCTTGCCGACATAGCCCTTGATGCGCATCAGGCCCTGCGGTTCGATCACCGGGCCGATATCGTTGAGCACGGCGCCGGCAATCGCCGTCGGCCGCGCCACCGCGAGCAGCATGGTCAGGATGCCGCCGCGCGAGGTGCCGATAAAAATCGCCGGCAGGGCTTCGAGCGCGGTAATAACCGCCAGCACGTCGGCGAGCTCGACGTGCAGATTATAGTTGGCCGGATCGCGGTCATAGTCGGAATCGCCGCGGCCACGATAGTCAAGCGCGACCACCCAACGCGGCTGCGTCTTGTCGTTGGCTAAAGCCAGCGCCAATGCCTCGAAATCAGCAGCGGTGCGCGAAAGTCCGGGCAGGCACACAACGGGCAGAGCAGGCCTGCTGCGGCTCCCGTAGCAGCGCGCGTGCAGACGCAGGCCGTCGGGCGCGGAAACGAATGCGGACGTGAAGGAGTCGGCCATCGCTCAATTGGCCGCGCCGCGCTTGAGGTCGGCTTCGATCAGCAGCTTGGTGCCGCCGCCAAAGCGGGCGCGATAGACCTGCAAATTTTCCATGATGCGCTCGACGTAATTGCGCGTCTCGGCGATAGGGATGCGTTCGACCCAGTCGACCGGATCGATCTTGGGATCGCGCGGGTCGCCGTAGGCCGCGACCCACTGTCGTACGCGGCCGCGGCCGGCGTTATAGCCGGCAAAGGTCATGATGTAGGAGCCGTTATAGGAGTGGATGAGCATCGACAATTCCGCGGCGCCCATCTGCATGTTGTAGACCGGATCGCTGAGCAGCCGGCGGCGGTCGTAAGTCACCTTGTAGCGCTTGGCGCTGTCCTGCGCGGAATCCGGCGTCACCTGCATCAGGCCCATGGCGTGGGCCGAGGAGACGATTTTCTGGTTGAAGTGGCTCTCCTGGCGCGCGATCGAATAGGCAACCGCCGGCTCGATCGGCGCCGCGATCGGCCTGTAATCGGGCAGCCCGACCACCGGATAGGCGTAGTAATCGAGCGGCAGCCCGCGCGAGACTGCGCTTTGTCCGAGCAGCACCATGGAGCGGCCGTCGCCATGGGCGCCGGCGAGCTCGCCCAGCGCGGCGAGGCCTGCGACATCGGTGCCGCTCTCGCCGAGCTCGGCATAGATCGGCGCCACCAGATCGTGCTCGTCGAGCGCGTAGAGGATCGCCACCGCGCGCACGACTTCGAGCTTGCTGAGCGCGACGCGCTCCTCCGGTGCAAAATTCGGCGGGCCGCGCAGGCCGAGGTCGGGCAGACCCAGGCGCGCACGCGCGAGCTGGCCATAATAGGTGACGGAGTGCACCGCGGCGACCTGGTAGAAGGCCTTCGCTTCGGCGTGGTGGCCCATGGCGTCGGCGGCGCGGCCTTGCCAATAGCCGGCGCGGGCGAGCGCATGCGGACTGACGGTGCCCTGCGCGATCAGGGCGAAATGCGCGGCAGCGGTCGCCGGATCGTGGAGGAAACGCAGCGCCACCCAGCCGGCGGTGAAATGCTGATCGACTTTGTAATAGCCGCGCACCGGCGCCGGCGCGTCGCGGGCGATGCGGTAGGCGGTTTGCGCGTCGTTGGCGTCGAGCAATTTGCGCACCAGGACGCGCCGCTCGCGCCACCATTGATCGAGATCGACGAGCTCGGCCGCATCGCGCGGCGCCGTGAGCATCAGTTTGGCGGCCTCTTCCGTTTTTTCGCTTTTCAGCAGCCACGCTACCTGCGCAAAAATGAAGTCCGCACTATGCCGGGCGGCGGGCGGCACCGCTTCAAGCAGCGCCTTGGCGTTGCCGGCCTTGTTGATCACGGCCGCCCAAGCTCGCGCGACGCTGACCTCGTCGCCGCCGACACGCTGCGCCGCGCGCAAACCGGCAACGGTATCGTCGGCATAGAAGCGGTGCTCCATGCGCGATTTGTGGTCGGCTGGCGTGAGCATGCTGCCGAACATCTCGAGCACTTTGCTTTCGACGTCGGCGGAGCTGTCTTCGTTGCGCCAAGCCTCGCGCACCAGAGCCTCGGCGCCGGCGCGGTCGCCTTTGGCGAGCAAGGCGCGCGCCAGCATGTAGCGGCCCTTGGCGGTGGTCGGCTTCTGGTTGGCGAAATAGGCGAGCGCCGTTGCGTCGTCGAGCCCGTCGTTCCACAACGCATTCTCGGCGCGGCGGCGGAACAGCGCGGCATGCGGCCAGCTCGGATTGGCATTCACAAAAGCGGCGTAGCGCTGGAAGCTCGGCTTGGTGTTGTCGCTGCGCAGGATCATCCATTCGGCGAGCTTGCGTGCCAGCGGATCGGCGATCGATTTTTCCGTGGCGTCGGCGTCGCCGTCCTTGCCCTTGCGCGACAATTCGATCACCTGCTTGACGGCGGCAATGTCGGCGGCCGAGGTGCTTGGCGTCGATGCAATCGCGAAGGGGCCGGAGACAGGGCGGGCCATCGGCTTGATGGTGGCGCTACTCGCAAACAACGCGCCGCGCAGGCCGACGCTCGCTTGCGCGAAGGCGTTGATGTCCTGCGGCGGGCGCTTCTCCGGCAGCCGAACGGACCGGGTGGCGAGGACCACGGGCGCCGCGGCCATGCGGCCAAGCGCAGCGGGCCGTGGGCGCGGCAAGGGAACTTTTTTGAGCGCCGCCATTGCTGGGCCCGCGGCAGACGCGCCCAGGGCCATGAGCGCGAGGACCAAGCCCATACCGGTCAATTTAATCGTTCTCATTCAAGTCCTTGTAGCCATTTCCTCGTGCGCTTGCGCAGCCGAATCCCGCGATTCGCGAACGGGTCTAAAGGCACCCCATTAGGCCCATATTGTCGGGGAAGGGAAACGCAAAAATCCGCGATTGGCGGCATTGTGGTTCGACGCAGGCGCGAGCCGGTCCGGCCCTGGTCATCACGGCAAATCATGGCGTGCATTAGCGGAGAGGGCTTTCATCGTCGCTGGCGACCCGATATTGATGAAGCGAAGATGCCTTGTGCCGCCGGGAGATCGTGTCATGACCGCCAAGACCAATTTCCGAGGGTCCTTCACCGCGCTGGTGACGCCGTTCAAAAACGGCTCGGTCGATGAGAAGGCGTTCCGCGATCTGGTCGATTGGCAGATCGCCGAAGGCACCAATGGCCTGGTACCGGTCGGCACCACGGGCGAGAGCCCAACGCTGTCGCATGACGAGCACAAGCGCGTCGTCGAATGGTGCGTCGATCAGGTCGACGGGCGCGTGCCGGTTGTCGCCGGCGCCGGATCGAATTCGACCAAGGAAGCGATCGAACTGTCGCAGCACGCCGAGAAGGCGGGCGCCGATGCGGTGCTGATCGTCACGCCCTACTACAACAAGCCGACGCAGGAAGGGCTCTATCAGCACTACAAGGCGATCAATGACGCCATCGGCATTCCGATCATCATCTACAATATCCCCGGCCGCTCGATCGTCGACATGTCGGTCGATACCATGAAGCGGCTCTATGAGCTGAAGAACATCGCCGGGGTGAAGGACGCGACCGCCAATATGGCGCGGGTGTCGCAGCAGCGTGCGGCGATCGGCGAGGATTTCAACCAGCTGTCCGGAGAGGACATCACCGCGCTCGGCTTCATGGCGCATGGCGGCCATGGCTGCATTTCGGTGACCTCGAACGTGGCGCCGCGGCTCTGCGCTGAATTCCAGAGCGCCTGCCTCAAGGGCGATTTTGCCACCGCGCTGAAGCTGCAGGACAAGCTCAGCCCGCTGCACATCAACCTGTTCGTCGAAACCAGTCCTGCGCCGATCAAGTATGCGATGTCACTGATCGGCAAGTGCGCCAATACCGTGCGCCTGCCGATGGTGCCGGCGACAGAGAAGGCGCAGAGCGCCGTGCGCGAGGCGATGGTCCATGCCGGGCTGATCAACTAGGCGCGCATCATCGCGAAAAGTAGATATCCGTTTTCGGGAATGATGATGCGCAAAGAGAGCTGACACCATGATCGACGAATTCAAAAAATTTATCCTGCGCGGCAATGTTGTCGATCTTGCCGTCGGCGTGATCATCGGCGCCGCCTTTACCGGCGTCGTCAACTCGATGGTTGGCGACATCATCATGCCGGTGGTGGGCTCGATCACCGGCGGCATCGACTTCACAAATTACTTTATCCCGCTGTCGTCGAAAGTGACGGCCGCGACTCTGGCTGAGGCAAAAAAGCAAGGTGCTGTATTGGCTTGGGGTAATTTTATCACTCTCGTGATTAACTTCATTATCGTTGGGTTCGTGCTGTTCCTGGTGATTCGCGCAGTCGGCCGGTTTATGGCCAAGGAAGCCGAAAAAGCGCCGCCACCCTCCAAGCAGGAAGAGCTGCTGACCGAAATCCGCGATCTGCTCAAATCGCGCTGACGTCCGGATTCCAGACATGGCTGCCAAGCCCGAGCGCCGCTTCAAGGTGGCCGCCGACAATCGCAAGGCGCGTTTCAATTACGAGCTCGGCGAGCATTTCGAGGCCGGCATCGCGCTCACCGGCACCGAAGTGAAATCGGTGCGCGCCGGCAAGGCGACAATTGCCGAGTCCTATGCCGACGCGCGTGGCGGCGAGATCTGGCTGATCAACGCCACGATCCCGGAATATTTGCAGGCGCACCGCTTCAACCACGCGCCAAAACGGGCGCGCAAACTGCTGCTGCACAAGAGCCAGATCAACAAGCTTGCCGGCGCGGTCGAGCGCGAAGGCATGACCATCGTGCCGCTCAAGCTCTATTTCAACGAGCGCGGCCGCGCCAAGGTCGAGATCGCGCTGGCGCGCGGCAAGAAGCTGCACGACAAGCGCGAGACGCTGAAGAAGCGCTCCTGGGAGCGCGAGCGCGGCCGGCTCATGCGGCAGAAGGGGTGATCATGGCACCGCGCCGCATCGGCATGCTGATTTTCCCGAAATTGACACAGCTCGACATGACCGGGCCCTACGAGGTGCTGGCGCGGCTGCCCAACAGCACCGTCGATCTGGTCGCGCGTACGCTCGATCCGGTAACGACCGACCGCGGCATGCAGATCGTGCCGACAGTGACCTACGAGACCTGTCCGCCACTCGACGTCGTCATGGTGCCGGGAGGGCCCGGCCAGCAGGAGCTGATGGAGGACGAGGCCACGCTTTCCTTCCTGCGCCGGCAGGCGGCGACGGCGAAATATGTCACCTCCGTGTGCACCGGCTCGCTGGTGCTCGGGGCCGCCGGCCTGCTTAAGGGCAAGCGCGCGACCTCCCATTGGGCAGCGCTTGAACATCTCAAGCCGCTTGGCGCCATTCCAGTCGCCGAGCGCGTCGTCATCGACGGCAATATCGTGACCGGGGCTGGCGTTGCCTCGGGCATCGATTTTGCGTTGACGCTGGCCGCCATCCTTGAAGGCGAGGAGGCTGCGCGCGAAATCCAGCTGCAGATCGAATACGACCCGGCGCCGCCGTTTGATTCCGGCTCGCCGAAAACTGCCGGTGCGACGACCGTCGCGAAGCTGCGCGCACGCCTTGCGCCGCTCAACGAGGCGCGCAAGGCAACAGTGGCGCGCGTCGGAATGAAGCTCGGGGTGTAGCGCCATGCCGGTGCCGGCGAAACTCGATCATTGCGTCATCCATGTCAGCGAATGGGAACGATCGAACGCGTTCTATCGCGATGTGCTCGGCGCCGAGCTGGTCAAGCGGCCGGCCGGCTGGGCCTATCGTTTCGGCGACAAGCAGCTCAACGTGCACGGGCCCGGCGTCAAGCCGGCGGAAGTGGCGCTCAAGCCGGTGCAGCCGGGCAACAGCGATCTGTGTTTCGAATGGAGCGGGCCGATCGACGGCGCGATTGCGCATCTTAAGGCGCACGGCGTGACCATCGTCAGCGGACCGATCCGGCGCTTCGGCGCCAAGGGCGAGGGGACTTCGGTTTATTTCCGCGATCCGGATGGATCGCTGATGGAGTTCATGAGCTACGGAGATCAGACATGAGGGAAGCACCCGGTACACACAATCCGAACGTCCTGCCGGCGGGCATTCCGGTGCCGCAGGACGACGGCGGCGCACGGCATCTCAGCGGCATGAGGCTGCCGGATCTGGCGCTGCCGGCAACCGACGGCGGCACGGTCGAATCTGTCGAAGCTCAAGGGCCGCACCGTGGTCTATGTCTATCCGCGCACCGGCGTGCCCGGCATCGATGCGCCGCCGGGCTGGGACGACATCCCCGGCGCGCGCGGCTGCACGCCGCAATCCTGTTCGTTCCGCGACCATTTCGGCGAATTGAAGCGGCTCGGCGTGGCGCAGCTTTACGGCCTGTCGACGCAGGACACCGCCTATCAGCAGGAGGCGGCGACGCGGCTGCACCTGCCGTTTCGCCATTCTGTCGGACGAGAAACTGGCGCTGACCCGGGCGCTCAAGCTGCCGACCTTCACCACCTCCGGCATGACGCTGTTGAAGCGCATGGCGCTGGTGATCGACGACGGCAAGATCACGCAAGTGTTCTATCCGGTGTTCCCGCCGGACAAGAACGCCGAGGAAGTGATCGCCTGGCTTCAGGCGGCGAAAGCATAAATCGGGTGGCTGCCAAAGGACGATTGATGCTCCCATGGGCAACCTCATCAACCGGAGGTTGCCATGACCATCACCGTCTTTATTCGCTACCGGCTCGATCCCTTCAAGCGCGCTGGCTTTGAAGACTATGCCCGCCGCTGGCTGGCGATCATCCCCAAATGCGGCGGCGATGTCGTCGGTTACTGGATGCCGCACGAGGGCACCGACAATATCGGCTATGGGCTCATCTCATTCGACAGCCTCGCCGCTTACGAGGCCTATCGGGCGCGGCTAAAGAACGACAGCGAAGGCGCCGCCAATTTCGACCTTGCGCAGCAGGAACGATTCATCCTGTCCGAGGAGCGCAGCTTCCTGCGGCAAGTCACGCTTTAGCGGTCCAAAAATCCGCGCACGCTCGCGAATACGTCGCGGAACATCTCGGGCGTGAGCACGCCGGTATTGGTGTTGTAGCGCGAGCAGTGATAGCTGCTAAAGAGTGTAAAATCACGCACGGTATGGCTGCCGCCGTGCTTGAACGGCGTCGCCGATTTTTTCGCACCGAGCGCGGTCACGGCGCTGTCATGGGCGATGCGGCCGAGCGCGAGCAGCGCCCGCAGCTTCGGCATTTCGTCGATCGTCTCGCGGAGAAAATCGCGGCAGGTCGAAATCTCCGCCGGTGTCGGCTTGTTCTCCGGCGGTACGCAGCGCACGGCGTTGGTGATGCGGCAATCGATCAGCTCGAGCCCGTCGTCGGGGCGCGCGTCATAGCGGTCGCTCGCAAAACCGTAACGGGCGAGCGTCTCGTAGAGCAGCACGCCGGCATAATCGCCGGTGAAGGGGCGCCCGGTGCGGTTGGCGCCCTGCAGGCCCGGCGCGAGCCCGACGATGAGCAGGCGCGCGTCGATGCGGACCGAAAGAGGGGACCGGCGCGTTGAACCAGGCAGGCTCGTTCGTCCGCCACTTATTGCGAAAAGCGACAAGCCGCGGGCAGCGCGGACAATCGCGCCCCGGTTTGCCGATCGCCGGCAGCATGCTCGGTTATTCGTAGGATTCGTCGTCGTCGGCACCGGCATCGGCGGTGACGGGAGCGCGCTGCGGTGTCGGCGGCCGCTGCAGGAATTGCGGCGTGTGTGGCGCTCCTTCGCGTTCGTCGCGCGGCGGCCGCGCCGGGCGCTCGGACGGATCGCGGCCGATTTTTCCCTGCAGCGTGACGATGTCGGTGAAGATGTCGGCCTGACGGCGCAGTTCGTCGGCGACCATCGGCGGCTGGGTGGAAATGGTCGAGATCACGGTGACGCGCACGCCCTTGCGTTGCACGGCTTCGACCAGCGAGCGGAAATCGCCGTCGCCGGAGAACAGCACCATGTGGTCGATCGTGCCGGCGATTTCCATGGCGTCGACGGCAAGCTCGATGTCCATGTTGCCCTTGACCTTGCGCCGTCCGGTCTGGTCGACGAATTCCTTGGTCGCCTTGGTGACGACGGAATAGCCATTGTAGTCGAGCCAGTCGATCAGCGGGCGGATGGAGGAATATTCCTGATCCTCGATCACCGCGGTGTAATAAAATGCGCGTAAGAGATAGCCGCGCGACTGAAACTCACGCAGAAGCTTTTTGTAGTCGATGTCGAAGCCAAGCGATTTGGCGGTGGCATAAAGATTGGCGCCGTCGATAAACAGGGCGATCTTTTCTCCCGGCACAGTCATGGTCTGTCTCTATTGCGTTCTCGTGATGGAAAGTCTGGTTCCGATCCGAATACCGACGCGAAAATCGCGGCACCAGATCGGGATCAAACGGCGAGGCTAATAGGCACCTTCGTTCAATTCGTGGCACCCGTGCGAGGTGGCCGGTCCGACAATATCAAATCGGAGGGGCTTAACCCGCGGATCGTCAAGCCAATTGCCTAACAGAGGGTTTCGCCCAAACCAAGACAAAAATGCTTGAAATTTGCTGACTGATGGGGATAGCTACCGGGTAAATCTCAGGACAAGTTCCAGCCACAGGAGTGACGAGCCGATGGCCCGTGTCACCGTAGAAGATTGCATCGACAAGGTTGAAAACCGCTTCGATCTCGTGCTGTTGGCGAGCCACCGGGCGCGCATGATCTCGTCCGGATCGCAGATTACCGTCGAGCGCGACAACGACAAAAACCCGGTGGTGGCGTTGCGCGAAATCGCCGACACCACGGTATCTCCGGGCGACCTCAAGGAAGACCTTATCCACAGCCTGCAGAAGTATGTTGAGATCGACGAGCCTGAGCCCGAGGTGCCGCTGATTGGCGCCGGCGCCGGCGCCAGTGCCGATTCCGACGACACCGAGGTAACCGCCGACCGCATGACCGAGGAAGAGCTGCTGAAGGGTCTGGAGGGCCTCGCCCCGCCGGAAGAGCAGCCGGAAGAGGACGCGGAATAACCGGCGCTAGCCAAGCAAATTGATCCGAATCCTGCGGCCCGGCCCTAGAAGCCGGGCCGTCGGCTGTTTGGCGCCCGGCAACCACGTCGACAAAGCCTTGCGACCGCATAGAAATCGACGTGATATCTTGGGCTGAAGCCGCCGCCTGACGGCTGGCGAGGCCCCGGTAAATGGCGCGTTTGCGACCCAATCTTCCGCGCATGCAGAAGCAGTCGCCGACACGGGCACCGCTGCCGGGGAACCTTGTCGTTCCGGATCAAGTGATCGAGAAGCCCGCCGAGGTGCGCAAGCCGCCGATGATGCGGCAATACGACCTGATCGAGCGGGTGCGCCGCTACAATCCGAACACGAACGAGGCGCTGCTCAACCGCGCCTATGTCTACGCCATGAAGGCGCATGGCGAGCAGCGCCGCGCATCGGGCGATCCTTACTTCTCGCACCCGATCGAGGTGGCGGCGATCCTGACCGACCTCAAGCTTGACGACGCGACCATCGCCGCCGCGCTCTTGCACGACACCATCGAGGACACCGAAGCCACCCGCGCCGAGATCGACACGCTGTTCGGGCGCGACATCGGCACGCTGGTCGAAGGCCTCACCAAGCTGAAAAAGCTCGATCTGGTCACCAAGGAAGCCAAGCAGGCCGAGAACCTGCGCAAGCTGCTGCTGGCGATCGCCGCCGACGTGCGCGTGCTGCTGATCAAGTTGGCCGACCGGCTGCACAATATGCGCACGCTGCATTTCATGCCGGTTGAATCGCGCCGCCGCGCCGCCGAGGAGACGCTGGAAATCTATGCGCCGCTTGCCGGCCGCATGGGCATGCAGGAGATGCGCGAGGAGCTCGAGGATCTGGCGTTCCGCGAGATCAATCAAAACGCCTACAACGTGATCAGCGAACGGCTCGATGCGCTCGCCGAGAAGAGCAAGGAGCTGATTTCGGAGATCGAGCAGCAGCTCACCAAGAAACTCGCCGACCGCGGCATCACCGCGACGGTGCAAGGGCGGCGCAAGCGGGCCTATTCGATCTCGCGCAAGATGGAGCGCAAGTCGGTCGGCTTCGAGCAATTGTCCGATATTTTCGGCTTCCGCGTCATCGTCAACACGGTGGCCGATTGCTACGCCGCGGTCGGCATCGTGCACACGACCTGGCGCGTGGTGCCGGGGCGCTTCAAGGATTACATCTCGACGCCGAAGGCGAACGACTATCGCTCGATCCACACGACGGTGATCGGGCCGGGGCAGCAGCGCGTTGAGCTGCAGATCCGCACCCAGGAAATGCACGAGATCGCCGAATACGGCATCGCCGCGCATGCGCTGTACAAGGACGGCAAGGGCACGCCGACCGAAATGCTGTCGCGCGAGTCGAGCGCCTATGCCTGGCTGCGGCGCACCATCGAGCTGTTGGCCGAAGGCTCCAATCCGGAGGAATTCCTCGAACACACCAAGCTGGAGCTGTTCCACGACCAGGTGTTCTGCTTCACGCCCAAGGGCAAGCTGATCGCGCTGCCGCGCAAGGCCACGGCCATCGATTTTGCCTATGCGGTGCACACCGACGTCGGCAACACCGCGGTCGGCTGCAAGATCAATGGCAAGATCGCGCCGCTGGTGTCGGAAATCGTCAACGGCGACGAGGTCGAGATCATCGCCTCAAAGGCGCAAGCGGCGCCGCCGGCGGCGTGGGAATCGATCGTGGTCACCGGCAAGGCGCGCGCCGCGATCCGCCGGGCGACGCGCGCCGCGGTGCGCACGCAATATGCCGGTCTCGGGCGGCGCATGGTCGAGCGGCTGTTCCAGCGCGCCAAGATCGCCTATTCGGACGAGAAACTGTCGGGCGCGCTGCCGCGGCTCGCGCGCGCCTCGATCGAAGACGTGATGTCGGCGGTCGGCCGCAGCGAACTGAAGGCAAGCGACGTCGCTCGCGCCATGTATCCCGACTACAAGGAAGAGCGCGCCGCCGCCATGGCGGCGAAGCCGAAGTCGGACTCGAGCTGGTGGTCGCTGCGCAAGCTGAGTTCGGTCAAGTTCAAGATTCCCGGAGTCAGCGCGCAAGGCCCCTCGATCCCGATCCGCGGCATCAATAGCGACCTGCCGGTGCGGTTTGCGCCGGACGGCGGCGCCGTGCCGGGCGACCGCATCGTCGGCATCCTCACGCCGGGCGAGGCGATCACCATCTATCCGATCCAGTCGCCGGCGCTGTCGGAATTCGAGGACACGCCGGAGCGCTGGCTCGACGTGCGCTGGGACGAGGAGGAGACGACGCCGCGGCGTTTTCCGGCGCGGATCACGGTGCAGTCGGTGAATGAGCCGGGCTCGCTTGCGCAGATTGCGCAAGTGATCGCCGAGAACGACGGCAATATCGACAATATCCGCATGACGCGGCGGGCGCCGGATTTCACCGATGTGCTGATCGATCTTGAAGTCTATGACCTCAAGCACCTGAACGCGATCATCGCGCAATTGCGCGCCAAGGCGGTGGTGGCCAAGGTCGAACGGGTGAACGGGTAAAATGGCGACCGCCCGCTTACGCCTCGGCGTCAACATCGATCATGTCGCGACCATCCGCAATGCGCGCGGCGGGCGGCATCCCGATCCGGTGCGCGCGGCGAAGCTCGCGATCTCCGCCGGTGCCGACGGCATCACCGCGCATCTGCGCGAGGACCGTCGCCACATCCGCGACGACGATATCGCACGGCTCAAGGCCGAGATCGACAAGCCGCTGAATCTGGAAATGGCGGCGACCAAGGAAATGCTCGGCATCGCGTTGAAGACGAAGCCGCATGCGGCCTGCCTGGTGCCGGAGAAGCGCACCGAGCGCACCACCGAGGGCGGCCTCGATGCCGCGCGGCAGCAAGCACAACTCGCGCCGGTGGTGCATGACTTGAAGCATGCCGGCATTCGCGTCTCGCTGTTCATTGCCGCGCAGCCTTCGCAGATCGAAGCGGCGGCGGCGTTGGGTGCGCCGGTGGTCGAATTGCACACCGGCGCCTGGTGCGACGCGCTTGCCGAAGAGCGCGCGGCCGCTGCCGACGCCGAGTGGCAGTTGCTGCGTGCCGGCGCGCTGCTGGCGAAAAGCCTCGGCCTCGAAGTGCATGCCGGCCACGGGCTCGATTACGCCAGCGCCGAGATGATCGCGGCGCTGCCGCAGCTCGTCGAGCTCAATATCGGGCACTTTCTGGTCGGCGAGGCGGTGTTCGAGGGGCTCGCCGAGACGGTCAAATTCATGCGCGCGGCAATGGACCGTGGGCGCTCAAAAGCGGTTGCCGCGTCATGATCATCGGGCTCGGTTCCGACATGGTCGATGTGCGGCGCATCGAGGGCGTCATCGAGCGCCACGGCGAGCGCTTTCTCAACCGCGTCTTCACGCCGCCGAACGCGCCAAGGCCGATGGGCGCGCCAATCGCGCGGAAACCTACGCCAAGCGGTTCGCGGCCAAGGAGGCCTGCGCCAAGGCGCTGGGCACCGGCTTCCGCGCCGGCGTGTTCTGGCGCGACCTCGGCGTGGTCAATATGCCGTCGGGCCGGCCGACGATGTGCCTCACCGGCGGCGCCTTGAAGCGCCTGCAGGCGGTGACGCCTGCCGGCTGCCAAGCGCAGATCGACGTGACGCTCACCGACGAAGGCCCAATCGCGCAGGCCGTCGTCGTCATCACCGCGGTGCCGTCGGCTCGACGCGGCAAACGGCAGGAAGCCTAATCCTGCCAATCGTTTATGCAAAACCTTTTGCGTGAGGTAGAGGCAGACGTTACAAGGTCGCCGGGGTGGCGAGCGGCGGGACGAGAAAGCGAATGAGCGTGTCATCCGGAGCTAAACGGAAAGAGGGCGGTTTCGGCGAAACCGCCCGCGTCATATTTCATGCGCTGGTTATTGCGCTGGTCATCCGCACATTTCTGTTCCAGCCGTTCAATATTCCGTCCGGCTCGATGAAGGCGACGCTGCTGGTCGGCGACTATTTGTTCGTGTCGAAATATTCCTACGGCTACAGCCACTTTTCGCTGCCTCTCGGCGATCACATCAGCGAATCCCGATGGCGCCGCATCCCCGGCGGCCTGCTGCCGGAACGCGGCGACGTGGTGGTGTTCCGCCTGCCCCGGGACACCTCGACCGACTACATCAAGCGCGTGATCGGGCTGCCCGGCGACAAGATCCAGGTGATCGATGGCGTGGTGCAAATCAACGGCGTGCCGGTCAAGCACGAACGCGCGCCCGATTACGTCGAGAACGAAGAGGGCACGCACGAGGCGCCGGTCAAGCGCTGGAAAGACACGCTGCCGAACGGCGTCAGCTTTTACACGCTTGATCTGGTCGACAACGGCTTTGCCGACAACACCCAGGTCTACACGGTGCCGCCCGGGCACTACTTCATGATGGGCGACAATCGCGACAATTCAACCGACAGCCGGTTCAGCCAGGTCGGCATGGTGCCGCTCGAGAACGTCGTCGGCAAAGCGCAGATCATCTTTTTCTCGGTCTACGAAGGTGAGCGCGCCTGGGAGTTCTGGCGCTGGCCGGTCTCGGTGCGCTGGCACAGACTGTTTACGATCGTCAGATGAGCCGCAAGGCCAAGGATCGCACCGCTCTCGAGGAGCGGATCGGCTACAAATTCGCCGATAAAGCGCTGCTCGAGCGCGCGCTCACGCATATTTCGGCGCTTGTCGGGCGGCTCGCATAACCGTGCCGTCGAGCTACCAGCGGCTGGAATTTCTCGGCGACCACGTGCTCGGCCTTGTCATTTCCGACATGCTCTATCGCGCCTTTCCCAAGGCCAATGAGGGCGAGCTGTCGCGCCGGCTCGCCGATCTGGTGCGCAAGGAAACCTGCGCCGATGTCGCCCGCGCCATGGATCTCGGTCCGGTCCTCAAGCTCGGCAATTCGGAGTCGCATGCCGGCGGACGCTTGCGCACCACGATCCTCGCCGATGCCTGCGAGGGTCTGGTCGGCGCGGTGTTCAGCGACGGCGGCTATGAGGCGGCGGAGGCACTGATCGAGCGTTTCTGGAAGGCGCGCATGCTCAAGCCGCTGCGGCCGCTGCGCGATCCCAAGACCATGCTGCAGGAATGGGCGCAGGCGCGCGGCCTGCCGACGCCGGCCTATCGCGAACTTGCGCGCACCGGCCCGCATCACGATCCGGAATTCCGCGTCGCCGTGGTGCTGCCGGACCGGCCGCCGGCCGAAGGCATGGGCTCATCCAAGCGCGCCGCCGAACAGGCCGCCGCCGCCGCCATGCTCACCCGCGTCGGCGTGTCGGCGGAAACGCTGGATGGCTGAAACGCCACAAGGCACGCGCTGCGGCTTCGTCGCGCTGATCGGCGCGCCCAATGCCGGCAAGTCGACGCTGCTCAACGCGCTGGTCGGCTCCAAGGTCACCATCGTCTCGCGCAAGGTGCAGACGACGCGGGCGCTGATCCGCGGCATTGCGGTCGAAGGCCAATCGCAGCTCATCTTCGTCGACACGCCGGGGATTTTCGCGCCGCGGCGCCGGCTCGACCGCGCCATGGTGACGAGCGCCTGGAGCGGTGCGCACGACGCCGATCTCGTCGGCGTGCTGATCGACGCCAAGAAAGGGCTCGAGGAGGAATCCGAGGCGATCCTCGACAAGCTCGCCGAGGTGCGCGGGCCCAAGGTGCTGATCCTCAACAAGATCGATGTGGTGGCGAAAGAGGCGCTGCTGGCGCTGGCGAGCGCCGCCAATGCCAAGGTCAAATTCGAGGCGACATTCATGATCTCGGCGCTGACCGGGGACGGCGTCGCCGATCTCAAAGCCTGGCTCGCGGCGCGTGTGCCCGAAGGTCCGTGGCTCTATCCGGCCGACCAGATGTCGGACGCGCCGCTGCGGCAATTGGCCGCCGAGATCACGCGCGAGAAGCTGTTCGAGCGGCTGCACCAGGAATTGCCCTACCATTCGACGGTGGAGACCGAAGTGTGGAAGGAATTGCGCAAGGGCGACATCCGCATCGAGCAGACGATCTATGTCGAGCGCGAAAGCCAGCGCAAGATCGTGCTCGGCAAGGGCGGACAGGCGATCAAGGCGATTGGGGAGGCCGCGCGCAAGGAGATCGAGAAGATTGCCGAGGCCAAGGTGCACCTGTTTCTGTTCGTCAAGGTGCGCGAGGGCTGGGGCGACGATCCGGAGCGCTACCGCGCGATGGGCCTGGAATTTCCGACGGATTGACGGCGTGGCGGACTCGCGCTCATGGTTCGAGACACGCGGCTTCGCCGCGCTCCTCACCATGAGACGTTTGCATCCATATGCAATGGACCGATGACGGCATCGTGCTCGGCGTCAAGCGGCACGGGGAGGCGAGCGGCATCCTCGAACTGATGACGCGCGAACACGGCCGCCATCTCGGTCTCGTGCGCGGCGCCTTCGGCTCGCGCATGAAGCCGGTGCTGCAGACCGGCAACAGCGTCAGCGCCACCTGGCGGGCGCGGCTCGACGAGCATCTGGGCAATTACAGCGTCGAGGGGCAGAATTTGCGCGCGGCGGATTTCTTCGCCGCGCCGCACGCGATCTACGGCGTCACGCATCTTGCGACGCTGATGCGATTGCTGCCCGAGCGCGATCCGCACACGGGTCTCTACGTCGCTTTCGATCGACATTCTCGACCACCTCGGCGAGGCGGGCATCGCCGCGCCGATGGTGGTGCGCTTCGAATTGCAGCTTTTCTCCGAGCTCGGCTTCGGTCTCGATCTAGCGCAGTGCGTCTCGACCGGCACGACGGTCGACCTGATCCATGTCTCGCCGAAATCGGGCCGCGCGGTCTCGCGCGCCGCCGGCGAGCCCTGGGCTGACAGGTTGCTGCGGCTGCCGGCCTTCCTGCGCGAAGCAGGCGCCGCGCCGGGCGTCAATGACCTGGCCGACGGCTTCACGCTCACCGGATTTTTCCTGCAGCGCCACGTGCTGGAGCCCCGTGGTCTGTCGCTGTCGGACGAGCGCGCCTATTTCATCGCGGCGCTAACGCGCGCGCTGCCGAGCGTGGCCTGAAAAGAAACGGCCCGGCGTCGAGGCCGGGCCGGTATGGCCTAGTACCACTGGCGACAAACCCGCCGCCAATAGCATCGGCGGCCGTAGTGTAGCTGTGGCAGACGCGCACATTGCGGCACGCGTAGTAGACCGGCTCGAGAAGCGAACTGCCGCCGACGGCGTTGCTCGTGCCGCTGATCGGCGCGGCCGAAGCGCCAGACGGCGCAACAAGGACGGCGCCAAGTGCAAAAAGCACGGCCAACACGAAAATCTTCATTTCTGCTTCCTCCAGTTCGCCGCCGCGCCCGCCGTGGATCAGGACGATCCGGCTCACGCGGCAACTCGAATTCGCCGTAACTTAACCGGCACATGGTCTTGCGCAAGAATACGCTGCCCGTATGCCTTAGGTTCCGTTGATAGCAGGTGAATTTGGAAGATTAGATGGCGGCTGCGTTCATCGCTTGTTCATCGCTTGGTGGCGCAGTAGCTATCAGCCATGGGCAAACGTGTGATTCCCCCGGAAAAAGGCGAGGTGGAGGACGTCGGCTTACGCGACGCGCTCGAAGAGCGCTATCTCGCCTACGCACTTTCCACGATCATGAACCGGGCGCTGCCGGATGCCCGCGACGGCTTGAAGCCGGTGCACCGGCGCATCCTCTACGGTATGCGATTACTGCGCCTCGATCCCGGCGCGGCATTCAAGAAATCGGCCAAGGTCGTCGGCGACGTGATGGGCAATTTCCACCCGCACGGCAACGACGCCATCTACGACGCGCTGGTGCGCATGGCGCAGGATTTCGCCCAGCGCTATCCGCTGGTCGACGGGCAGGGCAATTTCGGCAATATCGACGGCGATAGCGCCGCCGCCATGCGCTACACCGAAGCGCGCATGACCGATGTCGCGCGGCTGTTGCTCGACGGCATCGACGAGGACGCGGTCGATTTCCGCCCGAGCTATGACGGCACGAGCCAAGAGCCGGTGGTGCTGCCGGCGGCGTTTCCCAATTTGCTGGCCAACGGCTCGCAAGGCATTGCCGTCGGCATGGCAACCGCCATCCCGCCGCACAACGCCGCCGAACTGTGCGACGCCGCGCTGTTCCTGATCGACAACCCGAACGCGCGCAGCAAGACGCTGCTCAAATACGTCAAGGGCCCGGATTTCCCGACCGGTGGCGTCGTGGTCGATCCTCCGGAGGCGATTGCCGAAGCCTATGCCACCGGCCGCGGTTCGTTCCGCGTGCGCGCGCGCTGGAAGCAGGAAGAAACCGGACGCGGCACCTATGTGGTCGTGATCACGGAAATTCCCTGGCTGGTGCAGAAGTCGCGGCTGGTCGAGCGCATTGCCGAACTGCTCAACGACAAGAAGCTGCCGCTGATCGCCGACGTGCGCGATGAATCGGCAGACGATATGCGCCTCGTCATCGAGCCGCGCTCGCGCTCGGTCGACGCCGACATCATGATGGAATCGCTGTTCAAGCTCACCGACCTTGAAAGCCGCATTCCGCTCAACATGAACGTGCTGGTCAAGGGCCGCGTCCCGCAGGTGCTCGGCCTTGCCGAAGTCTTGCGCGAATGGCTCGACCATCGCCGCGACGTGCTGGTGCGGCGCTCCAAATTTCGCTTGGCCGAGATCGAGCATCGGCTGGAAGTGCTCGGCGGCTTCCTCGTCGCCTATTTGAACCTCGACAAGGTCATCAAGATCATCCGCAAGGAGGACGAGCCCAAGCCCGTCCTGATGAAGACGTTCAAGCTCTCCGACGTGCAGGCCGACGCCATCCTCAATATGCGGCTGCGCAATTTGCGCAGGCTTGAGGAAATGGAGATCCGCGCCGAGGACAAGGCGCTGCGCGAGGAGCGCACCAAACTCAAGGCGCTGATCGGCTCGACGCCGCAGCAGTGGAAGACGGTTGCCGGCGAGATCAAGAAGGTGCGCGAGACGTTCGGGCCGAAAACCGATCTGGGCAAGCGGCGCACCACCTTCGGCATCGCACCGGCGCATGACGAGGCCGCGATCGAAGAAGCAATGGTGGTGCGCGAGCCGATCACCGTCGTCGTGTCCGAGAAGGGCTGGATCCGCGCGCTCCGCGGCCATGTCAGCGATTTGTCCGGCGTCGCCTTCAAGACCGACGACGCGCTGCAATTGGCGTTCCCGACGGAGACCACCGCCAAGATTCTGATTTTCGGCAGCAACGGGCGCTTTTATACCATCGAGGCGGCGAAACTGCCGGGCGGGCGCGGCCATGGCGAGCCGGTGCGCCTGTTCGCCGATCTCGAGCAGGATGCCGACGTCGTCACCGCGATGGCCTATCAGGGCGGTCGCAAATTCCTGGTGGCGAGCCGCATGGGCAATGGCTTCGTGGTGGCGGAAGACGATTGCCTCGGCACCACGCGCAAGGGCAAGCAGGTGCTCAACCTCAAGGCGCCGGACAGGGCTGCGGCGATGACGAGCGTCGCCGGCGAACTGGCGGCAGTCATCGGGGAAAACCGCAAGATGGTGATATTCCCGCTCGACCAGGTGCCGGAGATGGCGCGCGGGCGCGGCGTGCGGTTGCAGCGCTACAAGGAGAAGGGGCTTTCCGACGTCATCACCTTCAAGGCGGGCGACGGCCTCGGCTGGACCGATGCGGCGGGCCGCAGCTTTGCCCTGCCGATGAAGGAATTGAAGGATTGGCGCGGCAACCGCGCCGATGCCGGGCGCATCGCGCCGAAAGGTTTCCCCAAGAGCAACAAATTCGGCGGCGAGCAGGTCGCCGCGGCAAACGGCAGCAAGGCGGCCGAGGACTGATCAACTCGCGAGGAACAGCAGCGAGCATTCGGCCTCCTGCAGCAACGACGCCGCGGTATCGCCGAAGAACAGTTTTTCGCCCGGACGCCTGCCGACGCCCATGACGACCAGATTGTTCTTGCGCCGCTTGATTTCGGCGAGGATCGCCTTGTCGGCGGCGTTTTCGGCGATGGCCGCAGTGCGGATGCTCATATTGTAGCCGTCGGCGATCGCCACGATGTCTTTCAGGATCGCTTCCTCCTGGGGACGATTGCGGACGGTGCGGCGACCGCGTTTGCCGCTGCGTACCGCCACATAGAGCACCGTAAGCGGCGCCTTGGTGGCACGCGCCATGGCGATGGCGACTTCGGCGCCGCGGCGCGAAACATCGGTGCCGTTCACCGGCACAAGAATGCTCATTTTGCCGTCGGGCGTTTCCCGCAGGTCGCCGCGCGCATCGGCGATTGCCAGCGGACCTGTGAAACC
The DNA here is from genome assembly GCA_963742385.1 of uncultured Alphaproteobacteria bacterium. Lineage (GTDB taxonomy): Bacteria > Pseudomonadota > Alphaproteobacteria > Rhizobiales > Xanthobacteraceae > Pseudolabrys. Next base: position 110,243 of record CAVULS010000009.1, read on the forward strand.
TGCTGCGAGCGTGGTGACGCCCTCGTGAAAATCCTTGCCGCGGATCGCGGTCTTCTCGAGGCCGATGATCATGAGGTCGTAGCCCTTCTGCGCCTCCTTGGCGATGAACTCCGGACTTGGCGCTTCATGCACGATGGTGGTGACATCCACCGGGATATCGGTCTTTTCGTCCTTCTTTTGCTTGGCGACGTTCTCCTTGGCTGCCCCCTTGATCGTCTCTTCGACCTTTTCTGCTTCTATTTCGAGCTGCTCTTCCTTGGTCTCCTCGACTTTTTCCCCCTTGGCGGATTTGCCGTTTTTCTCCTTCTCCGGCGCGGATTTTTTCACGGTCGCTTTCTTTTCGGCCGCCTTGCTTTGCACCTTGGCGTCGGTCTTGGCTGTCGTTTTGGAATCCGGTTTTACATTTTCGATCTTGGGCGCGTCGGTGATATGGAGGACGGTTGTCGGCATGCCGCGGGTGCCGGCCAGCAGGCCGGCGACACGCGAGGCAAATTTGCCATTCTGGCTGTCGTCGATAGCGAGCAAAAGGCGCTCGAGGTTCGGGACAAAGCCTTTCGCTTCCATCTCTTCGCGTTCGAGCCGCTGCTTTTCCTCTTTGCGCATCGGCAGCCGCGCCAGCGCCCAGCGCAACGTCGGCGGCATCGCCATGGTGGTGATCACCGCCATGGCCACGATCATGGTGAAAAGGTTTTGACTGAGTGCTCCCATCGACAGCCCAATGGTCGCGACAATGACTTCGGTCGAGCCGCGCGCATTCATGCCGCAGCCGAGCGCCAGCGATTCACGGAATGTAAGGCCGCCAAGCCTGCCGCCGGCGAAGGCGCCACCGAATTTGCCGACGCTGGCAATGACGATCAGCCCGAGCGTGAGCAACAACAAGTGCGGGTCCTTAAGGATGGTGAGGTCGGCGCTGAGGCCGGCCGTCGCGAAGAATACCGGCATGAAGAAGGCGACGATCAGGCCGCGCAATTGTTCGTCGATATGCCGCGTGAGAATGGGCGACTCGCCGATCAGAATGCCGGCAACGAAGGCGCCGAGCACGGTGTGGACGCCGATCAGATCGGTAATGATGGCCATCACGCCCATAATCAGCAAGATTGCGGTGATCACGGCGAAGTCGCTGAGGAACGTGTCGTTGACCCAACGGATAATAAAGAACACCAGCCGCCGGCCGACGGTCAGGCTCAGCCCCATGAAAACGACCGTGCCAATGATGCTCTTGGCGATGCTGAGGGTGTCCACGTGGCCTTGCAGGGCCAGGCTGAAGATGACCGCCGTAATCATCCAGCCCACAGTGTCGTCGATGATCGCCGAGGCGAGAATGACCTGACCGACGCTGCGGCGCATGAAATTCATTTCGCGGATAATCGTGGCGACAATCTTTACCGAAGCGATCGACAACGCCGTGCCAAGAAACAGCGAGGTAATCAGCCGCTTGTCCGGATCGGGCAGCATGGAATCGGGAAGGAACTCACCCAGCGCCACGCCGCACGCGAAGGGCACGACGATGCCGGCCATCGAGGCAGCGACCGAAGCGCGGCCGGTCTGACGCACCAGCTTGAGGTCGGTCTCCATGCCGGTGAGCAGCAACAACAGCAGGATGCCAAATTGAGCGATGCCGTCGAGCATCGCTTTCTGCTCCTTGGCGGCAGGAAACAGCGCGTGCTGGGCGTCGGGAAACAGCGCGCCGAGCAAAGAAGGCCCAAGGATCAATCCGGCGACCAACTGACCCATGACGGCCGGTTGCTTGAGCCGCAACATGCCTTCGCCGAGCAGGCGGCCGACAAGGATCAGCAGCACCAATTCGGCGACGAACAGCAGTTCGGATGGAGCCCTTCGCCCGTCGTCGGCTGCGAGGGCAGGACCGCAGGCAAACATCAGCAGAACAAAAGCGGTGCCTGCCGCACCGGCGCAGGCGACAGCAGGCGCGGCGTGACGTTTGGCGGTCCTCACCATGATCCTGCCCCCCTGTACCTAAACTCAGGTAGCGACAACCGCACGGAATTTGGAAGGTTCCCGGCAAGCTGCAATTGCAAATGATTCGCAACTAGGCTATCATGTTATTCAGGTCGAAGATGATTCTTTCGAAAGACGCGGGACTTAGCAGCTGATGGATGCGGCGACACCGAAGCCAAGACCCGAAACACTGAGCGGCCGCACAATTGTGGCGGCCCAGGCCGTGCTCAGCGGAGAGCGGCGGGGCCTGCTCAACTACCTCGTCTTTGCCGGTCCGGCGGTCGTCGCCTCCATCGCCTACATGGACCCCGGCAATTTCGCCACCAACATCCAGGCCGGGGCGAAGTACGGCTACACGCTGCTGTGGGTCGTCGTCGTCGCCAATCTGATCGCGATGCTGTTCCAGGCGCTCGCCGCCAAGCTCGGCATCGTCACCGGCCGCAATCTCGCGGAAATGTGCCGCGAGCAATTTTCCAGGCCGGTGGTGCTGGCGATGTGGGTGGTGAGCGAGATCGCCGCCATGGCCACCGACCTCGCCGAATTTCTCGGCGGCGCCATCGGCCTCGCGCTATTGTTCCACATGCCGCTGATCGCCGGCATGGCGGTCACCGCGATCATCACCTACGCCATTCTGCTGTTCGAAAGCCGCGGCTTCCGCCCGGTCGAGCTGATTATCGGCGGGTTGGTCGGCATCATCGCGCTTTGCTACCTGATCGAAATCTTCATCGCCAATGTCGATTGGGCAGCGGCTGCGTATCATTCGTTCACGCCGGAAATCCCCGATGCCGAGGCGCTGCTGATTTCCGTCGGCATCATCGGCGCGACGGTGATGCCGCATGCGATCTATCTCCATTCCGGCCTCACCCAAGGGCGTACACCGGTGCGCGATGACAATGAACGGCGCCTGCTGGTGCGCATTTCCAACCACGAAGTGGTTGTCGCGCTCGCCATCGCCGGCCTGGTCAATATGGCGATGGTGATCATGGCCTCGAGCGCTTTCCACGCCGGCCATCCCGACGTCGCCGAGATCGAAGCCGCCTATCACACCTTGGCGCCTTTGCTCGGCATCGGCGCCGCCGGGGTCTTCCTGCTGTCGCTGATTGCTTCCGGCGTATCGAGCTCGGTGGTCGGCACCATGGCCGGGCAGATGATCATGCAGGGCTTTGTCGGCTTTCGCATTCCGATCTGGCTGCGGCGAGTGATCACCATGGTGCCCGCCTTCGTCGTCGTCGGCTACGGCGTCAACGCAACGGAGGCACTGGTGGTCAGCCAGGTGATCCTCAGCATTGCGCTGCCGCTGCCGATGATTGCGCTTTTGATGTTCACTCGCCGTCCCGACATCATGGGGGCATTCGTTGACGGTCGCGTGACCCGTATCGCCGCGGTCGCAGCAACGATCGTGGTGCTGGCGCTCAACGTCTTCTTGATCTTGCAGACGTTCGGCGTGCCGATTCCGGGGCTTGCCGGCTAGGTCTCGACCCGCGTCCAGCCCGACGGCGTCAGCCGTTCCTGCGGCAGGAAACGGCCTTTGTAGTCCATCTTGCGCGAGCCGGGCACCCAATAGCCGAGATAGACGTAAGCGAGGCCCATGCTCTTGGCCCTCTCGATGTGGTCGAGGATCATCAACGTGCCGAGCGAGCGCATGCCGGCGTCGGGATCGAAAAACGAATAGACCATCGACAGTCCGTCGCTGAGCACGTCGGTGAGCGCGACCGCCAGCAATTGGCCTGCGCCGCGGCCGTTGATTCTGCTGTCGGGCCCGCGCCGGCGGTATTCGATGATGCGGGTATCCACGTGACTGTCCTCGACCATCATGGCGTAGTCGAGCACGGTCATATCGGCCATGCCGCCGTCGCGGTGACGGCTGTCGAGATAGGCGCGGAACACGGAATATTGCTCGGAGCTCGGGTTGGCGCTGCGCATCTCGCCGACGACGTCGGCGTTGCGTTCGGCGATGCGGCGCATGCTGCGCGAGGGTGCAAAATCTGCGGCAACAACCCGAACCGACACGCAGGCGCGGCAGCTTTCGCACGCCGGCCGATAGGCGATCGACTGGCTGCGGCGAAAGCCGCCATGGGTGAGCAGGTCGTTGAGCCCTCCGGCGCGCTCACCGACCAGATGCGTGAACACCTTGCGCTCCTCCTGACCCGGCAGATAGGGGCAGGGCGACGGCGCGGTCAGATAAAATTGCGGGGTGTCACGCGAATGCTGGGTCAAATTGTCATCTCACCGACGGGAATCTCGACTGGATCGACCAGCATCGCGCGGCTTTGGCCTTTCGTCAAAGGCTGTGGCGCCATCATGACCCGCCGGCGATGCCGCGCAGCGCCGCCGCCCGCGCCGGACTGTTGATGACTACGGTGCCGAGCAGGATGTCATGCAACAGACGCCGGCGCTCGTTGAAGAAGCAGACCAGCAGAATGAGCGGCGTCAGCGCCGAAACCGAGAACCAGAACACGATGGCATGTACCGCGCCGAGCACGAAATAGGCCGGCGCGCCGTACCAGGTGCGCATTTGCAGGTCCATCACCCGCATGCCGATCGTCGCGGAGTTCGGTCCGCCCAAGGTGACGCCGAAATAGACGATGGCCCAAATCACCGCGCCGGGGGACAGCAGCCAATAGAGTGCCCAGCCGAGCCCGAGCGTGACCAGGCCAAAGGCGAAGATAAACATCGCTGCCAGCACAATGGGCACGGCGATAATGATGAAATCGATGATAAAAGCGACGACCCGGCGCGGCAGAACGCCTTCAAACAACTCCGGATTCGTCCCCGGGTCATAGGCATGCGGTTTGACGTCAATCGGCATGGCTGCCCTTCGAAACCCGCTATCGGACATTGGAACGACCTTATCGGCAAGCCCGGAAATGGAAAATAAACCGGGCTGTGCAAGAGAGTATTATCCCCGCGTCTGGAACGATCGCGCCGCCTGATGCATGGTGCGCCCGGAGATCAGCGTGCCCGTCGATTTCGCCGCTATTGAGACGGCCCGCCGCACCATTCGCGGCGCGGTGCTGCGCACGCCCATGCTGCCGGCGCCGAAACTCTCGGCGCTTACCGGCGCCGAAGTCTTCGTCAAATACGAAAACCTCCAGGTCACCAATTCGTTCAAGGACCGCGGCGCCTTTGTGAAGCTGACCTCGCTGTCGGACGCCGAGCGTCGCCGCGGCGTCATCGCCATGTCCGCCGGCAATCACGCCCAGGCCGTTGCCTATCACGCCGCGCGTCTCGGCATTCCGGCGACCATCGTGATGCCGGTGACGACGCCCTTCGTAAAGGTGGCGGCGACACGTTCGCACGGCGCCGAAGTCGTGCTGCACGGCGAGACGGTGGCTGACTCGCAGGCGCGCTGCGAAGAGCTTCTGAAGCAGCGCGGTATGACGCAGGTGCATCCGTTCGATGATCCGGCGATCATCGCCGGGCAGGGCACCGTCGTGCCGGAAATGCTGGAGGAAGTCGGCGACCTCGACATCATCGTCGTTCCGATCGGCGGCGGCGGGCTGATCGCCGGAAATGCCATCGCGGCGCGCGCCATGAAGCCGGGCATTGAGATCGTCGGCGCCGAATCCGCGCTCTATCCGGCGATGTGGAATGCGCTAAAGGGCGAGACCCGCGCAGCCGGCGGGCCGACGCTCGCCGACGGCATTGCGGTCAAGCACGTCGGCAAGCTCACGCTGCCGGTGGTACGCGAGCTGGTCGCCGAGATCATCCTGGTCGACGAAGCTTTGCTCGAGCGCTCGGTCAATGCCTTTCTGACGCTGCAGAAGGCGATGGCGGAAGGCGCCGGCGCCGCTGGCCTTGCCGCGATGCTCGCCAAGCCCGATCGCTTCCGCGGCAAAAAAGTCGGTCTTGTGTTGTCCGGCGGCAATATCGATGCGCGCATTCTCGCCTCCGTCATGGTGCGCGAGCTCAAGCGCGAGAGCCATATCGTGACGTTCCGCTTGATGGCGCTCGACCGCCCGGGCGTGCTCGGACAGATCGCGACGCGCTTGGGTGAACTTGGCGCCAACATTCTGGAAGTCGGCCAGCACCGACTGTTGCTCGACGTGCCGGCCAAGGGCGCCAAGCTCGACGTGACCATCGAAACCCGCGACGCCGCCCATGCCGAGCAGATCATCGCCGCACTGACCGCCGACAATTTCCATCCGGAGCGGATCGATGACGGCGCGGCGATCGACTAGTAATTTCCTGGAGTGATCTTATCCGCAAGCTGGTCCCATCCCCGATCGCGTCGGGGACGGACCTTTTCGGGATCATGCCCGCTGCATCGCCCGCCAGATGCGTTCGGAGGTGGCCGGCATTTCGATGTGCTTGACGCCGAATTCCGAAAGCGCGTTGACCACCGCGTTGACGACCGCCGGCAAGGCGCCGACGCAGCCGGCTTCGCCCGCGCCTTTGGTGCCGAGCGGATTGGTCTTGGTCGGCACCGAGTTACTCTCGACGTGCATGGCGCTCAAATTGTGCGCGCGCGGCATGGCGTAGTCCATGAACGACGCCGTCACCAGTTGTCCGCCGGCATCGAAATGGATGTCTTCCATCAAAGCTTGCCCGACGCCTTGGGCGATGCCGCCGTGGATCTGCCCGTGCAGCAGCATCGGGTTCAGTACGGTACCGACGTCGTCGACGACGCTGTAGCGCACGATTTCGGTTTCGCCGGTCTCCATGTCGATCTCGACTTCGCAGATATGGCAGCCGTTCGGGTAATTGTTGACCGGGCTCGTGTGCACGGCGGTGGCGGCAAGCCCCGGCTCCATGGTGGGCGGAATTTTCGCCGGCGACAGCGAATCCGCAGCGACTTCCTTGATCGTCATGGTGCGGTTGGTCTTTGGCGAGGAAAACACGCCGTCGGCAAATTTGACATCGGCGGCATCGACCTTGAGCGCATAAGCGGCGATCGCGGTCGCTTTCTCGATGATCTTTTCGGTGGCGCTGGCGAAGGCCGAACCGCCCATGGTTGCCGAGCGTGAGCCGCCGGTGCCTTCGCCGTAAAACACCTGGTCGGTGTCGCCCTGGACGTAGCGGATGTCATCGGGGTGCAGGCCGAGGCGGTCGGCGACGATTTGCGTGAACACGGTCTCGTGCCCTTGGCCCTGGCTGTTGGAGCCGGCGAAGAGCGTCGCGCCGCCGGATTTGTCGAAGCGCACCTCGGCGCCCTCGGTGCCGGGCGCCGCCGCCCGCTCGATGGTGTTGGACAGCCCGATGCCAAGCAGTTTGCCGCGCTTGCGCGCTTCCTTGCGCCGTTTGTCGAAGCCGGCGAAGTCGGCGAGCCCCAGCGCGAGGTCCATGTTCTTTTCGAACTCGCCGCAGTCGTAGGTGAAGGTGAGGCCGGTCTTGAACGGCATTTCCGACGGCTTGACGTAATTGCGCCGGCGCAGTTCGGTGCTGTCGATGCCCAATTCGCGCGCGGCGAGTTCGACCATGCGCTCGATGATAAAGGCGGCCTCTGGCCGTCCGTTGCCGCGATAGGGACGCACAGGGTTGGTATTGGTGAAGACGCCGGTCGCCTCGACATAGAGCGCCGGCGTGCGGTAGGTGCCGGCGAGCGTGCCCGCATTGAGGAAAAAGGCCGGCATGTTGTTCTGCAGATAGGCGCCGATCGCGGCGGTGGTCTTCACCCGCAGCGCCAGGAAATGCCCGGCCGCATCGAGCGCAAGCTCGGCATCGGTGACGTTGTCGCGCCCCTGCGCGTCGCTCAAGAAGGCCTCGGTGCGGGTGCTGATCCATTTCACCGGCCGCCCGATGAGCCTGGCGGAATAGCAGACCAGCGGGATCTCGTTGAACACCGGCGTCTTCATGCCGAACGAACCGCCGGTATCGCCGGTGACGACGTGCACGGCGGTCTCGTGGACCTTGAGGATGTTGGCAAGCTCGGCGCGGAAGCCGTGCGGCCGTTGCGTCGCCGTATGGATGATGTAGCGGCGGTCGCCGCGGTCGAAATGGCCGACCGCGCCGCGCGGCTCCATGGTTACCGCGGTGACGCGGTTGACGATGAAGCGGTGATTGACGGTGTGCGCCGCCTTGGCGAAGCCAGCGTCGCAGGCCGCCTTGTCGCCGATCGGCTCCATGAACGAGATGTTGTCGGGGCAATCGTCATAGACGCGCGGACCGCCGGGCTTGGCCGCGTCCGCTGTCGAAGTCACTGCCGGCAGTTCTTCGTAGTCGACCTGAATGCGCTCGGCGGCATCGAGCGCCTGCGCCTGCGTTTCCGCGACGACGAAGGCGACGCAATCGCCGACCCAGCGCACGCGGTCCTCGGCGAGCACCGTATAGCGCGGCTTGTACATCGGTGCGCCGCCGGGACGCTTAAGCCCGCTATGCGAGGGCAGATCGCCAAGGCCTGCCGCCTTCCAGTCGGCAGCGGTGATGATGGCAAGCACGCCGGGTGCCGCTTTCGCGGCCGATGTGTCGATTGAGTTGATCTTGGCGTGCGCATGCTGCGCGCGCAGCACCACGCCATAGGTCATGCCGGGGATTTGCACGTCGTCCGTATAGTGGCCGGCGCCGCGCACCAGGCGCGGGTCCTCGAAGCGCGATACGCCTTGACCGATTGCAAATTCACCCATGGGACTTTTCGAAAATTGAGAGGAGGGAGGGAGGACTAGCCGTGCTTGAGTTTTTCCGCCGCGCGCGGCGCGAAATAAGTCAGCACGCCGTCGGCGCCGGCGCGCTTGAAGGCGATGAGGCTTTCCAGCATCGCACGTTCGCCGTCGAGCCAGCCGTTTTGCGCAGCCGCCATGATCATCGCGTATTCGCCCGACACTTGGTACGCGAAGGTCGGCATGGCGAAGGTCTCTTTCACGCGGCGCACGATGTCGAGATAGGGCAGGCCCGGCTTGACCATGATCATGTCGGCGCCTTCCTCGATATCGAGTGCGACCTCACGCAGCGCCTCGTCGCTGTTGCCCGGATCCATCTGATAGGTGCGCTTGTCGCCGGTCAGCGTCTTTGAGGAGCCGACGGCGTCGCGGAAGGGTCCATAGAACGCCGAGGCATATTTCGCCGCGTAGGACATGATCGACACGTCGGTGAAGTCGTTGCGGTCGAGCGCCTTGCGGATCGCGCCGACGCGGCCGTCCATCATGTCGGAGGGGGCGATGATGTCGCAGCCGGCCTCGGCCTGCGTCAGCGCCTGCCGGACCAGAACGGCGACGGTCTCGTCGTTGAGGATGATGCCGTCACGCAGCAAGCCGTCATGGCCGTGGCTGGTGAAGGGATCGAGTGCGACGTCGCAGAGGATGCCGATGTCGGGCACTTCTTTTTTGATGGCGCGGATGGCGCGACAGACGAGGTTGTCCGGGTTGAGCGCCTCGCTCCCAGTCTCGTCGCGTAGCTTCGGATCGGTATAGGGGAAGAGCGCGATGCAGGGGATTGTCAGTTTGGCCGCGCGCTCAGCCTCGCGCACCGCCTGGTCAACCGAAAGCCGCTCGACGCCGGGCATCGAGGGCACCGGCGTCCGCGCCTTCTCGCCGTCCATGACGAACAGCGGCCAGATCAGGTCGTCGGTGGTGAGCACATGCTCGCGCACCATGCGCCGCGCCCAATCGCTGCGCCGGTTACGGCGCATGCGTATGGTGAGGTCGAGCGGGTTGCGCGCAATCTCGGCTGAATCCGCCTCGGCCGGCACAAAGCCGATCTTGCGCTCCAGCGGACGGCCGAATTTTATTGCCATGGGACTCTCCAGGGGCCTCTTTTTAGCGGGTCTGAGGCGGGGGTGCTACCCAGTACCCTTGGCACCGCTACGCCGCCTGAAGGATGCGCTGGACCTCCGGCCACGATTTGCGGCCGTTGGTCATGAGTTCGTCGCGCAGATCGCCGGGGATCCAGTCGATGAGCGCGGTCTTGAAGGTGTCGCGGGCCTGCACGCGGCGGAACCAGTCCTCGACGCGCGGCAGGCGGCCATTCGTCCACATGTCGCTCATGCCGAGCATGGCGAGGCGGTTGACGTAAGGGGTCAGCGCGACGTCGGCGATGGAGAATTCGTCGCCCGCGAGCCATGCTTGCTCGGCAAGGGTGTCCTCCATCTTGCGCAGATATCTGTCGTAGAGACGGATGCGGTCGGCGGCGCCCGGCGCGTCAAGGCCCTTCTGGATCCATTGCCATTTGAGCTTGCGCGCCTCGATGCTCTCTTTTGAAGGCGCCTTGAGGAAATCCTCGAAACTGGCAACGCCGTTGCGGATGATGGTGTGGCGGTGCGACACGACATAGGTGATGGCCGAGCAGGCCGGGTGTAAATCCTCATCGACCGCCTTGGTCCAGAGCCGCGCCTGATAGGTGGCATAAGGGTCGCGCGGGTAAATCGGCCGTTGTGGAAAGACCGTCTCGACATATTCGCAGATCAGCGTCGATTCGATGATGACGCGGCCGTCATGCACCAGCACCGGCACCATCGCCTTGGGATTGAGCTTCAAGAATTCAGGCGTGAAATGCTTGCCGGCGAGAATGTCGAGATAGCGGCTCTCCCAGGCGAGGCCTTTTTCCGCCAGCGCAAAGCGGACCTTGGCGGCGCAGACCGAAGAGCCGTGGTGGTAGAGTTCGAGCATTGCGCTGCAGAATGGCCGGTTCGGGGGCTCTCAGGCAACCATCTTTGCCTTGCGGCTTGGCCCGTCCATAATCGCCCCTGCGCCACGCCGGAGCCACCCTTGGATTTCAGTCTTTCCCCAGAGCAGCGCGCCTTCCAGTCGACCGCGCGGCAGTTTGCACGCGAGCAAATGATGTCGCATGCGCGCGACTGGGATGAGGGCGAAATCTTCCCGGTCGAGGCGCTGCGCCAGGCGGCGGCGCTCGGCTTCGGCGGCATCTATGTGAAGGACGATGTCGGCGGCTCGGCGTTGTCGCGGCTCGATGCGGCGCTGATCTTCGAGGAACTGGCGCAGGGCTGCACCTCGACCGCGGCCTATATCTCGATCCACAACATGGCGGCCTGGATGATCGACTCGTTCGGCGGCGACGAGGCGCGGCACAAATTTCTGCCCAGGCTCTGCACCATGGAGCATTTCGCCAGCTACTGCCTCACCGAACCGGGCTCGGGTTCCGACGCCGCAAGCTTGACCACGCGCGCGCGCCGCGAGGGCGACCACTACGTGCTCGACGGCGTCAAGGCCTTCATCTCCGGCGGCGGCGTTTCCGACATTTACGTGGTGATGGCGCGCACCGGCGAAGCGGGCCCGGGCGGCATTTCGACCATCGTGGTTGAGAAGGGCACGCCGGGCCTCTCCTTCGGCGCACGAGAGAAAAAGCTGGGCTGGAAAACACAGCCGACCGCCATGGTGATGTTCGAGAACTGCCGCGTGCCGGTTGCGAACCGCATCGGCGCCGAGGGGCAGGGCTTCCGCATCGCCATGTCCGGGCTCGACGGCGGCCGGCTCAACATCGGCGCCTGCTCGATCGGCGGTGCGCAATTCTGCCTCGACCGCACCGTCGATTACATGAAAGAGCGCCGGCAGTTTGGCTCGCGGCTAGCCGATTTCCAGGCGCTGCAATTCAGAATTGCGGACTATGCCACCGAGCTTGATGCTGCACGCCTGCTGCTGCACCGTGCCGCTGTGGCGATCGGCGAGGGCGAGCCGTCGGCGACACGGTTGGCGGCGGAGGCCAAGCGCCTCGCCACCGACGTGGGCTTCGACGTGGTCAATGGCTGCCTGCAATTGCACGGTGGCTACGGCTACTTGCGCGACCATCCGATCGAACGCGTCTTGCGCGACGTGCGCGTGCACCAGATTCTGGAAGGCACCAACGAGATCATGCGGCTGATCATCAGCCGCGCTATGCTGGCCAATTAGAAAATCCGGGAGGACGTGATGGAACAGTTGCCGCGGCTTTATCTCTCGCGCACCGAAATGGAGAAACGCATCGCCCGCTTCAAGGACCTCAAAGGTTTCGACGGCGGTCTGCCGGACAGCAAGATGCCCGGCTGCGAGCGCACACTGTTCAATGTCATCGGCTTCCAGCCGCCGAAGGGAATCGGCGAAGGCGGCGTAACCTCGCCTGTGGGGGCAGACGCTGCGCGCCTTGCCGCGATCAAGATCAGCGAAGGCTTCAACCTCGGCTACTGCAAGGCCAAGCCCGGTCACGGCCCGGAGATGCACAATCACGACACCAACGAGACCTTTATTCCGATGACCGGCACCTGGCGCGCGAGCTGGGAGAACGAGAAAGGCGAGGCCGACTATGTCGATCTCGGCCCGCTCGACGTGGTCTCGTTTCCGCCCGGCATGATCCGCCGCTTCGAGAATGTGACCAAAGGCGACCCCAATGCTGAATCGATTCTGATGTTTGTGATCGGCGGCGACGGCCCGCGCGCGGAATTCACCGATCAGGCGATGGCGCGGCTGGAAAAGGCCGGCGCCTGGCCGGCGCGGGCGTAATCTGAGAGGAGGCGCACCATGTGGACCGGCGATCTCGCACTCGCGGCGGCCGCGATTTTTACCGGCGCCGCGATCTATGTGAATGTGGCCGAGCAGCCGGCGCGGCTTGCGCTCGACACCAGGGCGCTGCTGACCGAGTGGCAGCCGAGTTATGCACGCGGAGCCGTCATGCAGGGAAGCCTCGCGATCATCGCCGGCGTGCTCGCGCTGCTTGCTTTTCTCTTCACCTATGACTGGCGCTGGCTGCTCGGGGCCGCGCTCATTCTCGCGCCGTGGCCCTACACGATGTTCATCATCATGCCGACCAACCACGTCCTCAAGTCGACGTCGCCGGCGGCGGCGAGCGAGCAGACCCGCGAACTCATTCAGCAGTGGGGACGGCTGCATATGGGGCGCAGTGCGCTTGGCGTGTTCGCAGTCGCCGCCGATCTGTGGGCGTTGAATTGAGTTTCTGGTGAGTGCAGCCGACATCCTGTTTGAGCGGCGCGGCGCAGCCGGCGTGGTGACACTCAACCGGCCGCAGGCGCTCAATGCCGTCACCCATGACATGGTGCGCGCGTTGCGCGCGCAGCTCGACGCTTGGGCGGACGATCCGGCCATTACCCGCGTCGTCGTCACCGCCGCCGGCGACCGCGCCTTTTCCGCCGGCGGCGATATCCGTGCGCTTACTGACCTGGGCAAAGCCGGCCGCTACGATGAGGCGCTGCAATTCTGGCGCGACGAATATCCGCTCAATGCCGCGATCAAGCGCTTCCGCAAGCCCTATGTGTCGCTGATCGACGGCATCGTCATGGGCGGCGGCGTCGGCATCTCGGTGCACGGCTCGCATCGCGTCGCCGGCGACCGCTTTGCCTTTGCCATGCCGGAGGTCGGCATCGGCTTTTTTCCCGATGTCGGCGCCACCTGGTTCCTGCCGCGCATGCCGGGCGAGATAGGCACCTATTGCGCGCTGACCGGCGAGCGCTTCGGCGTCGGCGATGGGCTGGCTGTCGGCATCGCCACCCAGCACATCCCCTCGGCGCGCTTTCCCGCCTTGCTCGATGGCCTGAGCGGAACGGTATCGATCGATGCCATGCTCGCAGCGTTTGCCGAGCCGGTCGAAGAGGGCCCAATCATGCAGCGCCGAGCCGCCATCGACCGGCTGTTTCACGGCAATCGCGTCGAAGATATCTTGACCGCGCTCGACCGTGAGGCGGCCTGCGGTCGCGGCGATGCCGATTGGGCCGGAAAGACGGCCGCCACGATCCGCACCAAATCACCGCTCAGTCTGAAGCTTGCGCTGGCGCAGGTGCGGCGCGGCGCTGACATGGACTTCGAGACGTGCATGCGCACCGAATTCCGCATAGTGTCGCGCGTCATCCATGGACATGAATTCTACGAGGGCGTGCGCGCCGTGATCGTCGACAAGGACAACAAGCCGCGCTGGCAGCCGGCGAGCCTCGCCGAGGTGAGCGAGGCCGAGGTCGATCAGCATTTCGCGTCCCTCGGACCCGATGAGCTGACGCTGCCATGAGCGATCCGACCCTCAGCAATGAGATGCAGAGCCTCGAGCCGGTGCGCGAGCACGCGGGAGAGGCGCCGGTCGGCTTGTGGACGCGGCGGCTGGTGTTCTTTCTGCGGCTGATGGCCGGCATCTCCATGCTCAAGGGCCTCTATCACTGGTCGCGTATCTGCGGCATCGGCGTTGCCGGCAATGAAGCGTTCGGCCTGCATTCGATCGCCTGGCAGACGGCCACTGTTTTTTTCGCGGTGATCGATCTGGTGGCGGCGGTGGGATTGTGGCTCGCCGCGGCCTGGGGCGCGGTGATTTGGCTGACCTCGATTGCCTCGATGCTCGCGGTCGAAATGTTTTTCCCGCAGGTTTTCGATAGCGGAATGTTTAGTGGTTTCGCCGAAGCGGCCCTGCTTGCGGTCTATCTTTGGCTGGCGTTGAAATCGGCGCGAGAGCAATCACCGTGACGGCGCCTGGCCTCGAAAAAACCTGTCCCCGGCGCGATCGGGGACTGCAGCCGATTTTCGGATAAATTCATGCGCAAGAAAAATGGGAGGGTGTGATGGCGCGAATTGGTTTCATTGGCCTCGGCAATATGGGGCTGCCGATGGCGCAGAACCTGATCAAGGCCGGGCATCAGCTCGAAGGCGTGGACGTCAATCCGGCCGCGGTGGAGAAGTTGAAGGCCGCCGGCGGTGTCGGCGTCGAGATGGCTGCGGTCGCGGCGGCGCGAGCCGATGTGGTCATCACCATGCTGCCCTCGGGCAAGGAGGTGCGCGAGATTTATCTGGGCGCAGGCGGCATCGTCGAGAGCACCAATGAAGGCACGCTGCTGATCGACTGCTCGACCATCGATGTGGAAACGGCGCGTGCGGTTGCCGCGGCGGCGCAGGCGAAGGGACTGATGATGCTCGATGCACCGGTCTCCGGCGGTGTCGGCGGTGCGACGGCGGGAACGCTCACCTTCATGGTTGGCGGCAGCGCGCAAGCTTTCACCCGCGCGCAATCGATCTTGGAGAAGATGGGCAAGACCATTGTGCATGCCGGCGGCGCCGGCAATGGCCAGGCGGCGAAGATCTGCAACAACATGATCCTCGGCATTTCCATGATCGCGGTGTCGGAAGCTTTCGTGCTGGCGGAGAAGCTCGGGCTCGAGCATCAGAAGCTGTTTGATATAGCCTCCAAGTCGTCCGGCCAGTGCTGGGCGATGACCACGTATTGTCCAGTGCCGGGACCGGTGCCGACATCGCCGGCCAACCGCGATTACCAGGCGGGCTTCACCGCGGCGATGATGCTTAAGGATTTGAAGTTGTCGCAGGACGCGGCCAAGGCGTCCGGCGCGCGTACCTCGTTCGGCGCCGACGCGGCAAGATTCTATTCAGACTATGTCAAGAGCGGCGAGGCAGGCCGCGATTTTTCCGGCATCATCCGCTTCATCCGCGGCTAGACGGCGGTTCTACGGTGAATGAAGCGTTGATCGGCTCAGTACAATTGCGTGTTCAACACAACGTTCACCGTTGCAAATAAACCTAATCTTTATGGTGTTATTTAAGCCGATTTTAGACTGCCCTTTTTAGGGTGCGATGTCTGGAGCGGGAAATACAGGGCCCGCAGTCGGTCGAGAAAAAGATAATAAAGCGCAAAAAGGGGCGTTGGACATGAAAGCCGTTGCGAAGTCGGTTGAAGGCGAACGCGATCCGCGCTTCGACCACATCCGACCGCTATATCTTGAAGCATTGACTCTAGTCGAGCGGCTGCATCGCCGCCTGCTCGACGTCATCAAGGATGAATTCGACCGGCGCGGCCGCGCCGACATCAACTCGGTGCAGGCGCTGCTGCTCTACAACATCGGCGACAAGGAGCTGACCGCCGGCGAGCTGCGCACGCGCGGCTACTATCTCGGCTCCAACGTCTCCTACAATCTGAAGAAGCTCGTCGAGATGGGCTTCCTCGATCATCAGCGCTCGCGCGTTGATCGCCGCTCGGTGCGCATCAAGCTCACCGACAAGGGCAACGAGGTGCGCGAGGCCGTCGAGACGCTCTACCAGAAACATGTGCGCACGGTGGAGCAGGTCGGCGGCATCAATTCCGATGAGTTCGCGACCTTGAACAAGTCGCTACACCGGCTCGAGCGCTTCTGGACCGACCAGATCCTCTATCGGCTGTAATTCATGTAGCGGTGGGATGACTTGCCCCGGCCTTCGCGGCCGGGGTTTTTGTTTTGCCTGCAGCACTGCAGCACCCCAGATATTGCGGTCCGGCGACTGTCCACATGCCAGTGCTTGGCGGTTCGCGGCCGATATGCTATTTGCGGACGTAACCCCGGACTTTTCAGTCATTCGGCGCCGTTCACCCGTCCGGCGCCAGGAGACCCTTGATGTCGGCGACGTCGAAGCCAGCGCCCGCAGGTGGAGCGGAGAACCTGTTCACCGCCCCCTTGCGCGAGACCGACCCGGAAATCGCCGAGGCGATCCGGCTCGAGCTCGGCCGCCAGCGCGACGAGATCGAACTCATCGCCTCGGAAAACGTCGTGTCGCGCGCGGTGCTGGAAGCGCAAGGCTCGGTGCTGACCAATAAATATGCCGAGGGCCTGCCGGGCAAACGCTATTACGGCGGCTGCCAGTTCGTCGACATTGCCGAGCGGCTGGCGATCGAGCGGGTCACCAGGCTGTTCGGCTGCAAGTTCGCCAACGTGCAGCCGCATTCCGGCGCCTCGGCCAATGCCGAAGTGTTCTTCGCACTGCTGCAGCCCGGCGATACATTCATGGGGCTCAACCTCGCCGCTGGCGGACACTTGACCCATGGCTCGCCGGTGAACATGTCGGGCAAGTGGTTCAAGCCGGTGCCCTATGGCGTGCGCCGCAACGACCACCGCATCGATATGGAAGAGGTCGAGCGGCTGGCGAAGGAGCACAGGCCGAAATTGATCATCGCTGGCGGCTCGGCCTATCCACGCATCATCGACTTTCGCGCTTTCCGCGAAATCTGCGACGAGGTCGGCGCGTTGCTGATGGTCGACATGGCGCATTTCGCCGGGCTGGTCGCCGGCGGCGTGCATCCCTCGCCGTTCCCGCACGCGCATGTGGTGACGACGACGACGCATAAGACGCTGCGCGGGCCGCGCGGCGGCGTCATCCTCTCCGACGATGAGGGCATCGCCAAGAAACTCAATTCGGCAGTATTCCCCGGCATGCAGGGCGGCCCGTTGATGCACGTGATCGCTGCCAAGGCGGTCGCCTTCGGCGAAGCGCTGCGGCCTAGCTTCCGCGCCTATGCGCGCAACGTCGTCGAGAACGCCAAGGCGCTCGCCGAAACGCTCAAGTCGCGCGGCTTCGACATCGTTTCCGGCGGCACAGATACGCACCTGATGCTGGTAGATCTGCGGCCGAAGCGGCTCACCGGCAAGGTCGCGGAAGCGGCACTCGAACGCGCCCACATCACCTGCAACAAGAACGGCATCCCGTTCGATCCGGAAAAGCCCTACGTCACCTCCGGCATCCGGCTCGGCACACCGGCCGGCACCACGCGCGGTTTCGGCATCGCCGAATTTCGAATGGTCGGCGAGATGATCACCGAGCTGCTCGATGTACTGTCGCAAAAGGGCGCCGAAGAAGACTTCTTTGATTGAAAACGCCGTGAAAGACAAAGTGAAGACATTGATTTCGCGTTTCCCGATTTATCAATGAAGAGCGGCAAGGCATATCCGGCGTCGTGCCCGGTCTTGTGGCGGGCATCCACGCCTTAGCCGCGAAGGAAAGACGTGGATGGCCGGGACAGGCCCGGCCATGACGAAGAGGAAGGCTGAGGGGTGTAGCCCATGCGCTGCCCGAGTTGCGGTAGCCTCGACACGCAAGTGAAGGATTCTCGGCCGACCGAGGATTCGGCGGTGATCCGCCGCCGCCGCGTCTGCCTGACCTGCAATTTCCGCTTCACCACCTTCGAGCGCGTGCAACTGCGCGAGCTCACGGTGATCAAGCGCAACGGGCGCCGCGTGCCGTTCGACCGCGATAAACTCATGCGTTCGGTGCAGGTGGCGCTGCGCAAGCGCTCGGTCGATCCCGAACGCATCGAGCAGGAAGTCTCCAAGATCGTGCGCGAGCTCGAGAGCATGGGCGAGAACGAGGTGACCTCGGAGACCATCGGCGAACTGGTCATGGAGCATCTGCGCGGGCTCGACGACGTTGCCTACGTCCGCTTCGCTTCGGTCTACCGCAATTTCCGCGAGGCCAAGGATTTCCGTGCCGCGCTTGACGAGTTGTCGGGCGAGGACAAACCCGCAGCGACCGTGCGCAAATGAGCGACCTTGCCGTGGCTATGCCGGTCGCCGCCGCTGCGGACGATGCGCGCTATATGGAGCTTGCGCTTTCGCTCGGCCGCCGTGGCCTCGGCAATACCTGGCCCAATCCGGCGGTTGGCGCGGTGATCGTCAAGGACGGCGACATCCTCGGCCGCGGCTGGACGCAACCGGGCGGGCGCCCGCATGCCGAGGTCGAAGCGTTGCGCCGCGCCAAGAAGCTGGCGCAAGGCGCGACGATGTATGTGACGCTGGAGCCGTGCTCGCATCAGGGCAAGTCGCCGCCTTGCGCCGACGCCATCATCCGCGCCGGCATCGCGCGCGTGGTCTCGGCGATGGAGGATCCCAATCCGGAAGTGGCGGGGCAGGGACATGAGCGGCTGCGTGCCAAGGGCATCGCGGTCGAGGTCGGGCTCGGCGCCGATGAGGCGCGGCGCACGTATATCGGGCATATCACGCGCATTCAAGAAGGTCGGCCTTATGTGCTGCTCAAGCTCGCGCTCTCCGCCGACGACAAGGTCGGCCTTGCAGGTCGCAAGCCGGTGGCGCTGAGCGGCGAGCAAGCGCGCGAACGCGTGTTCCAGATGCGCGCGATGAGCGACGCCATTCTGGTCGGCATCGGCACCGTGCTCGCGGACAATCCGCATTTGACCTGCCGCCTGCCGGGCATGATCGAGCGCTCGCCGGTGCGCGTGGTGCTCGATTCGCAGTTGCGGCTGCCGCTGGCGACGTCAGTGGTGGCGACAGTGCGCGAGACGCCGACCTGGGTCATCACCTCGGGAAATCCGTCGGCGATCGCCGAGGAGATCTTGCGGCAGAGGGGCTGTCAGGTGTTTCGTGTCGGCGAGCGCAATGGGCGGCTTGATCTCGACGAGGTGCTGAAGGTGCTCGCCGGCCAGGGCATCACCCGGTTGATGGTCGAAGGCGGCCCGACGGTGGCGGCGAGCCTTGTTGCCGCAGATCTTGTTGACGAAGCGGTGTTGATCCGCGCCGACAAGAGCGTCGGCGCGTCCGGCATCGACGCGCTCGAAGGCATGCCGCTCGGTGCGCTCACCACAAAGCTGCAAATGCGCGGCAGCGAGCGGCTCGGCTCCGACACAATCGAAACATTCGAGCGGGCGTAATGTTCACCGGCATCGTCACCGATATCGGCGAGGTGCGCTCGGTCAAGCCGCGCGCCGATGATCTGACCCGCATGACCATCGCCTGCGCCTATCCGCGCGCCGAGTTGGTCGATGGTGCCTCCATCGCGTGCGCCGGCGTGTGCATGACGGTGGTCGGCGCCGGCGAGGAGGACGGCCGGGCCTGGTTCGCCGTCGACGCCGCAACAGAGACGTTGCGCGTGACCAATGTCGGCCGCTGGCGGCGCGGGACCAAGATCAACCTCGAGCGTCCGCTCAAGCTTGGCGATGAACTCGGCGGGCATCTGGTTTCCGGACATGTGGATGGGCTGGCATCTGTTGTCGCGCGCGAAGACCTGACCGACATGGCGCGCTTTGCCTTGCGTGCACCGGCAGAACTTGCGCGCTTCGTCGCGCCCAAGGGTTCGGTTTCGCTCGACGGTGTTTCGCTGACCGTCAATGCGGTCGAAGGCGATAACTTCTCGGTGCTGATCATTCCGCATACGCTCAAAGTGACCACGCTGGGCACGCTCAAAAAGGGTGACGATGTTCATCTGGAAATCGATCAGATGGCGCGCTATGCGGCACGGCTGATGGAGCGCAAATAACTGACAAGTAACGCCCTTGTTCGCCGGGCACGCCCTTGCTACCACGCTCACCGTCATGGCCAAGAAACGGCGCAAGGTGAAGAAACGCGGCAAGCGGCGCGACAAGACGCGCATGCTGATCGTCGAAGCACGCTTTTATGGCGAAATATCCGACGCGTTGCTGCGCGGCGCGACACGCGCGCTGGATGCGGCCGGCGCCGGCTACGACGTGATCACCGTGCCTGGCGCGCTCGAAATCCCCGCAGCGATTGTTTTTGCTTTCGATGCTGCGCGCCGCAAGCTCGATCCCTACGATGGCGTGGTGGCGCTCGGCTGCGTGATCCGTGGCGAGACCTATCATTTCGAAATCGTCTCCGATCAGTCAGCCCGCGCACTGATGGATCTGGGCGTCAACCAGCAGTTTGCCGTCGGCAACGGCATTCTTACCGTCGAGAATGAAGCGCAGGCGCATGCCCGCGCCGGCATCGACGATGGCGACAAGGGCGGCGATGCCGCGCGCGCGGCGCTCGCCATGGTGCGGCTCAAGCGCGGGCTGGCGGGGCGCTGATGGGCAAGGGCGCCCCGCAACCGAAGGACGCGCGCAAGGCCAACAAGCGCGGCGCGGCCCGGCTCGCCGCGGTGCAGGCGCTCTATCAGATGGACATCGGCGGCGCCGGCTTGAACGAAATCCTCGCCCAGTTCGAAAGCCACTGGCTCGGCCGCGAAGTCGAGGGCGCACAATACCTTCCCGCCGAAGCGGCGTTCTTCCGCGACATCGTTTCCGGCGTGGTGCGCGAACAGCGCAGGCTCGACCCGCTGATCGACGAGGCGCTGGCGAAAAGCTGGCCGCTCAAGCGCATCGAGGCCATCCTGCGCGCGGCCTTGCGCGCCGGCGCCTATGAGCTTGATCACCGCCGCGACGTGCCGGCGCGTGTCGTGGTCGCCGAATACGCCGACGTTGCCGCCGCCTTCGTCGAGCGCGACGAAACCGGCATGGTCAATGCCGTGCTTGACCAGCTGGCGCGGCAATTGCGCGCAGGCGAATTCGGCCGCGCTGCCGGGTGAAGTTATGGCTAAACCCGACGACAAGATGTCGGCCGAGGATCGCCTGATCGCCCGATTCTTTGGCCCGCTCGCCACGCATCCCGGCGCGCTCGGCCTTTCCGACGATGCCGCTTTTCTGTCGCCACCGCCGGGCTGCGATCTCGTGCTCAAGACCGACGCGATCATCGGCGGCGTGCATTTCTTTGCCGAGGATGCCGCCGATATGGTGGCGCGCAAGGCGCTGCGCGTGAACCTGTCGGACCTTGCCGCCAAGGGCGCAAAGCCGCTCGGCTTCCTTTTGTCACTGGCGCTGCCGAAAGAAGCGGGCGAGAACTGGCTGACCGCGTTCGCGCAGGGTCTGCGCGCCGATGCTGAGACCTACGCTTGTCCGCTATTCGGCGGCGACACCGACCGCACCCCGGGGCCGATCACAGTCAGCATTGCGATGTTCGGCAGCGTCCTTGAAGGGACCATGGTGCGCCGCGCCGGCGCCAAGCCGGGCGACCGCATCTTCGTCAGCGGCACCATTGGCGACGCTGCGCTCGGGCTTGCATTGCGCCGTGGAGCAAATTGGCAACTGAGTGCGGCACAACGCGACCATCTCACCACGCGCTATCTGCTGCCGCAGCCGCGCAATGCCCTAGGCCGAGGCGGTTCGGCTGCACGCGTCGGCAGCGATGGATGTATCCGACGGGTTGGCTGGCGATTTGGCCAAACTTGCCCGCGTTTCCGGCGTCGCCGCCGGCGTCGAGGCTAGGAGCGTTCCGTTATCGGATGCGGCTCAGGCGGTGCTGGCAGCAGAGCCGGGGCTGATCGACACCGCGCTCACCGGTGGCGATGATTATGAGATTGTCTGTACGGTGGCGCCGGGCAAGGCCGACGCATTCCGTGCCGCAGCAAAGGCGGCCGATGTCGCGGTGACCGATATCGGCGAAATCTCCGCCGGCGAGGGCGCCAGTTTCCTCGGCCGCGACGGCAAGCCGCTCGTTTTCAAACACCCGTCATTTAGTCATTTTTGAAATTTCGGGACGCCGCTCACCGCCATGCGTATAGTGATAAACGCAACTGAGGAAACGCCATGCAAGACATGACGGCAAAAGAAAATCTCAAGCATCTGCCCTCCGGCATCGGCCCGAATTTCGAGAGGCTGTACAAGCTTTTTCCGACCTCGGACTATCTGCGCCGCCAAGCGCCGCGCAC
The DNA here is from genome assembly GCA_963742385.1 of uncultured Alphaproteobacteria bacterium. GTDB lineage: Bacteria > Pseudomonadota > Alphaproteobacteria > Rhizobiales > Xanthobacteraceae > Pseudolabrys. Next base: position 132,301 of record CAVULS010000009.1, read on the forward strand.
CATTCCGCTGTTTTCCTTCGAATATGGTGACACCGGCGCCGGTGCCGATGTCGGCATCGAGCACAATTGGGCGGCGTTCGACGCCGTTAAGATCGTGCCGCGCTATGGCGGCATCACCACCGTGCCGCCAATCGACACCGAATTGTTCGGCACGCGCTACGCCGCGCCGATCGGAATTGCGCCGATGGGTGGGCCGTCGTTGGTCTGGCCGGGCGCCGATCTGCTGATGGCCAAAGCCGCGCAGCGCGCGCGTATCCCCTATACGCTCGGCGTCGCCGGTGGCGCCACCATCGAAGAGGTCGCCGAAGTCGCGCCCGACGTGTTCTGGCTGCAGCTCTACCGCTTCTATCAGAACGACCACGCCATCGGCTTTGATCTGATCAAGCGTGCGACCGCCGCGGGCGTCAAAGCGCTGGCGCTGACCATCGACGTACCGGTGCGCACCACGCGTTCGCGCGAGGCCTATGCCGGGCTCGGCCGCGAATTCAAACCCAATGCACGCATGATCTACGAAATGCTGGCGCGGCCGAAATGGCTCCTGGCCCTGCTGCGCCACGGCTATCCGCGCTTTGCCACCATTCGCCAATATGCAGGCGAAGGCGCCAGCACCAACGAGGTCATCCGTTTCGCCCGCGCCAATATGGGCGGCGTGTTCTCCTGGGAGGAGGTCGCGCGTTACCGCGACAAATGGAAAGGGCCGATGCTGGTCAAAGGCATCCTGCATCCCGCCGACGCCGAAAAGGCGGTATCGCTCGGCATCGAGGGCATCTGGGTATCGAACCATGGCGGGCGGCAGATCGAGGCGCTGGCGCCGGCGATCGACGTTCTGCCGGCGATCGTTTCGGCGGTGGGCAAGAAGGCGACCGTCGTGCTCGACAGCGGCATTCGCAGCGGCCAGGACGTGATGCGCGCTTTGGTGCTCGGCGCCAAGGCGGCGTTTGCCGGCAAAAGCTTCCTTTGGGCGGTCGGCGCCCTGGGCGATAACGGGCCTGCGCATCTGATCGACCTCTATGTCGATGAATTGCGCTCGTCGCTCGGCCAGATCGGCGCCCGCTCGCTGGAGGAGGCCCGGCTGGCAACCGTGCGCCACCCCGGCGCCTGGCGTTTCGACCGAAATGATCAATCCTGACCTGCATGCACCGCAATAGTCATTCAGCGCCGCCGCCGGTAGAACAATCGACGCCCGGGGAATGAATTCATGTCGGCGCTGGCCGAACCCATCCAACATGCCGTCTTCGATGACCGGCTCGCCCGCCGCAATGCCGTCGTGCTCGCGGTGGCGCAGGCGCTTGCCGGGGGCAACAATACGGTCATTGTCGCCAGCGCCAGCATCCTCGGCGCCATGCTGGCGCCGGACAAGGGTCTCGCCACGCTGCCGATTACCGGCATGGTTTTCGGCATGTGGTTCGGCTCGCTGCCGGTCGGGGCGCTGGCGCGCCGTTATGGCCGGCGCTTCGCGCTACAATGCGGCTCCGCTTTCGGCGTGCTGTCGGGTTTGATCTCTTACACCGCGGCGATGCAGGGCAATTTCTGGCTTTTGATTGTCGGCACCTTTTGCGGCGGTCTCTATGCCGCTGCCCACATGTCCTATCGTTTCGCCGCCGCCGATACGGCGAGCGAGACCTATCGCGCGAAAGTCGTATCCTGGGTTCTGGCCGGCGGCATCTTTGCCGCGGTCATCGGGCCACAGCTCGTCATTTTGACCAAGGACCTGCTGCCGCCGCATCTGTTCGCGGCGAGCTATCTTGGGCAATCGGCCTGTGCGGTCGCTGCGGCAATCGTGCTGCAATTCGTTAAGATGCCGCCGCTTGCCGCAAAGACAGTCGTCAATGCGCGGCCGCTCAGCGAGATCGTGCTGAAGCCCCGTTTCATTGTCGCGGCAGCTTGCGGCATCGCCAGCTATTCGATGATGAACATGGTCATGACCTCGGCGCCGCTCGCCATGGTCGGCTGCGGCCATTCGGTGACCGACGCCACGCTCGGCATTCAATGGCACGTGCTGGCGATGTATGCGCCGAGTTTTGTCACCGGCACGCTGATCAGCCGCTTCGGCTTTGGCCGGGTCACCGCGACCGGACTGATCCTGATCGGTTTGACCGCAGTTGTCGGACTGTCCGGCATTACGGTCGCGCATTTCTGGACCGCGCTGGTGCTGCTCGGCTTCGGCTGGAACTTCGCCTTCATCGGCGCCACCACCATGGTTACCTATTGCCACCGGCCGGAAGAGCGCAACAAGGTGCAGGCATTCAACGATTTCCTTATTTTCGGCAGCATGGCGATAAGCTCGTTCTCGTCCGGCCAACTCCTCGAAAACCTGGGCTGGTCGGCGGTCAATGGGGTGGTCTTGCCGACCGTTGCCGTGGCCGGCGCCATGCTCGCCTGGCTTAAATGGCGCGAGCGGACAAGCCCGGTCTGAGTCTCTGCGGCGGACGACAAAGTCTAGCTAAACCTGAGATTTTCCAGCATTGCGTCAGGCGCGCCTTTTTGGCTATATCCGGCTCGCTTTTCCGGTCGGGGTGAAGCGCCCTTAACAAGCGGCCATCCTCGACGCTCCTGGCGCCGGGCGGGAGCGTTTCTCCAGTCTGCGCCACCATCATCGGGGTTGAATTCACCATGACGACTTTGTGGGAGATCGTCGGCTGCGGCCTGCTCGCGATCCTTTATGGCATCTGGGCGACCGGCTCGGTGCTGCGCGCGGACAGCGGCAGCCAAAAAATGCAGGAGATTTCCGCGGCCGTGCGCGAAGGCGCGCAGGCCTATCTCAAGCGCCAATACGCAACGATTGGCATCGTTGGCATTGTCATTTTCCTTATCCTCGGATTCACGCTCGGCTGGCTGGTGGCCGCGGGCTTTGCCGTCGGCGCGGTGCTGTCGGGCGCCACCGGCTTTATCGGCATGAATGTGTCGGTGCGCGCCAACGTGCGCGTCGCGCAAGCCGCAACCAAGACGCTCGCCGGCGGGCTCGAGCTTGCCTTCAAGGCCGGCGCCATCACCGGCATGCTGGTTGCGGGGCTCGCGCTGCTCGGCGTCACGCTCTATTTCGGCTTTCTCACCGGCACGCTGCACAAGGCGGCGAACGACCGCACCGTGATCGACGCGCTGGTCGCGCTCGGCTTCGGCGCTTCGCTGATCTCGATCTTTGCCCGTCTTGGCGGCGGCATTTTCACCAAGGGTGCCGACGTCGGCGGCGATCTTGTCGGCAAGGTTGAAGCCGGCATCCCGGAGGACGATCCGCGCAATCCGGCGACCATCGCCGACAATGTTGGCGACAATGTCGGAGATTGCGCCGGCATGGCCGCCGACCTGTTCGAGACTTACGCGGTGACCATTGTCGCCACCATGGTGCTGGCTTCGATCTACTTCGCCAATACGCAGGTGCTGGTCAACATGATGACCTATCCGCTTGCCATCGGCGGCGCCTGCATCATCACCTCGATCATCGGCACGTTCTTCGTGCGGCTTGGCGCCAGCCAATCGATCATGGGCGCGCTGTACAAGGGCTTCATCGCTTCGGCGGTGCTGTCGCTCGGCGCGATCTGGTACGTCACCCATGCGCTGATCGGCTTCGGCGCGATCGAGGGCGCGGTCTTCACCGGCACCTCGCTCTATATTTGCGCGGTCGTCGGCCTGGTGGTGACTGGTCTCATCATCTGGATCACCGAATACTACACAGGCACCAATTTCCGGCCGGTGAAGTCGATTGCCGCCGCGTCGGTGACCGGTCACGGCACCAACATCATTCAGGGCCTGGCGATCTCGATGGAAGCAACCGCGTTGCCGGCCATCGTCATCATCGCCGGCATTCTGGTGTCTTACGGACAGGCCGGCTTGTTCGGCATCGCCATCGCGGTGACGGCGATGCTGGCGCTTGCCGGCATGGTGGTCGCGCTCGACGCGTTCGGCCCGGTGACCGACAATGCCGGCGGCATCGCCGAAATGGCGGGACTGCCCAAGGAAGTGCGCAAGGCCACCGACGCGCTCGACGCAGTCGGCAACACCACCAAGGCGATCACTAAAGGCTACGCCATCGGCTCGGCTGGCCTTGGCGCGCTGGTGCTGTTCGCGGCGTATAATCAAGACCTGTTGTTCTTTTCCCGCGATGTGGCACACCACCCGTACTTCACCGGCATCAAGCTCGATTTCTCGCTTACCAATCCTTACGTCGTGGTCGGGCTCTTGTTCGGCGGCATGTTGCCTTATCTCTTCGGCTCCATGGGCATGACCGCCGTCGGCCGCGCTGCCGGCGCCATCGTCGAAGAGGTGCGGCGGCAGTTCCGCGAAAACCCGGGGATCATGAAGGGCACCAGCAAGCCGGATTACGGCCGCGCCGTCGACATGCTTACCAAGGCGGCGATCAAGGAAATGATCGTCCCGTCGCTATTGCCGGTATTGTCGCCGATTGTCGTCTATTTCGCGGTGTACGTGATCGCCGGCGGCGGCACTGTCGGAAAATCGGCGGCGTTCTCCGCCGTCGGCGCCATGCTGCTCGGCGTCATCGTCACCGGATTGTTCGTCGCCATCTCGATGACCTCCGGCGGCGGCGCCTGGGACAACGCCAAGAAATACATCGAGGATGGCCACTACGGCGGCAAAGGCTCCGAGGCGCATAAGGCGGCGGTGACCGGCGACACCGTCGGCGATCCTTACAAGGACACGGCGGGCCCCGCGGTGAACCCGATGATCAAGATCACCAATATTGTCGCGCTGTTGCTTCTCGCCGCATTGGCTCACTAAAGCGCTCGGTTACTGACAGACGAAAGGGCCCGCCACACGCGGGCCCTTTTTCCGTTGGTGTTTGCTTTCACTAAAACTTGGGTACGAAGTTCTTGAAGATCGCACTCAGATAACCGTAGTCACGGCCGCCTGTCGGCGTCGTCTGCGAGACGGTGTCGAAAATCTTGCCGTCTTTCAATGTGTAATTGGCGAGCCGCTCGACCCGGCGTTCCTTGTCGAAATAGACCGCGATCACGCGCTGGTCGACGACCTCGTGCGGCAGGAACGCCGCCGCGCGCACTGTGCGCTGCGAGATATAGTAGAAGGCTTCGCCGCTCACAGTAGCGACCGTCGACGGCGTGCCGAGCACGATGAGGACTTGTTCCTGCGTTGCTCCGATCGGGATTTGTTCGAGCGCCCCTTCTTGCAGGACGTAGCCGCGCTGCAAGGTCTCGGAGAAGCTGCCACAGCCGGCAAGCACCAAGCTGCAGCACAGCGCCAGCATGGCGCGGCGCCACGCAGCTAAGCCTGCAAAGAGCTTTTTTGGACCCCAAACCCGGCAACTTCATTTGTCTTGCATCGGCGGAAGCATTGACGTAACCGGCCAAGTTCGCCGATCAGCCTAGAACCAGCACGATGATTTCGCACCTTTTTCGCCGCAGCGCGCGGTCAGGCACCATTTCCACCCTCTATGGCATGATCGTGGCGCAGGCGCGATTGCCCTGTTTCTATCGGGATTACGGGGTTGCCGACACGGTTAATGGCCGTTTCGACCTGATTATCCTGCATTTGACGCTGGTGCTTGAGCGTCTGGCCGCGGAACCGGAACTGCGGCAGCTCGGACAGGGCCTTTTCGACCATTTTTGCCGCGATATGGACGCTAATCTGCGGGAAATGGGCGTCGGTGACCTGTCGGTGCCGAAAGAGATGCGTCGCATCGGCGATGCATTTTATGGCCGTTCCCAGGCCTACCTGGCCGCCCTGACGCCCTATAAGGCGCAAGAACTGGCCGAAGTGGTCTCCCGCAACGTCTATGAAGCGCCTCTGAGGCAAGAGGCTGCGCCGCGCCGCCTTGCCGCCTATATGCGGCAAGCACATCACGATCTGACCGTGCAGAATGCCGTTGCGCTTGGCCGTGGCGAGCTGCGTTTTCCTGATCCGGCCGGCGTTTTGGTGGGCTAGGGCGTGAAATAGAATGACTGACAATGGACCCGCGTGGAGCGTGCCGGTCGCCGTCGAGGACATTGCGGACACCGGCCTGCACATGGACATCGAGGCGCCGGCGGAAGCCCGCGCACGCATCGCCAAAGTCGCGGCCCTGCGCGATTTGCCGCGGCTGTCGGCCGTCTTCGACCTGACCAAGCGTGGCGCCGGAGTCGAGGTGAGCGGCCGGGTGAGCGCGACCGTCGGGCAGACCTGCGTGGTCACGCTTGAGCCGATTGAAAACCAGATCGAGGAGGCGGTGGATCTCGTCTTCGCGCCGATGCCGGCGGGCGCCGTGGCCGAACCGGATGCGGGGCGCAGGCGCAAAGGTCACGACGAGCCGCCGGAAACGTTGATTGCGGGCATGATCGATCTCGGCGCGGTGGCGACCGAATTCCTGATGCTCGGCATCGATCCCTATCCGCGCAAGGCCGGCGCGCAATTTGCGGCGCCCAAGGCCGACAATGACGGATCGCATCCATTCGCCGCGCTGGAAGCCCTGCAAAAAGCACCCCGGAAGCCAAAAACCGTGAGCGGTGAGCAAGTTGTGGGGCGGGGGCTAAACCGACTTGTCTGCGGCTTGCGACCCGCTAAGGTCGCGCGAATGCGTCTCACGCCAAGGACCGAGCGGGCGGCGCCCGCGTCGATGCCGCCAGGGTCGATCCATGCCGGATAAGGTGCGCATCGCGCTTGATGCCATGGGCGGTGACCACGGCGCATCGGTGACCCTGCCGGGCGCGGTCATTTCGCTCACGCGCCATCCCGATATCGAGTTCTTGCTGTATGGCGATCGCGCGGTGGTCGAGCCGCTGCTCGGCGGTCTGCCGGCGCTCAAGGCCAAATCGAAGTTTGTCCACACCGACATCGCCATCCGCATGGATGACAAGCCGAGCCAGGCGCTTCGCCATGGCCGCTGGAAATCGTCGATGTGGCTCGCCATCGACGCGGTGAAAAAAGGCGACGCCGATGTCGCCGTCTCCGCCGGCAACACCGGCGCGCTGATGGCGATGGCGCGCTTCAATCTGAAAATGATCGAGGGCATCGAACGCCCGGCCATTGCCGCGCTGTGGCCGACGCTCAAGGGCGAGTTGGTCGTGCTCGACGTCGGCGCCTCGATCGGTGCCGACGAGACGCATCTCGTCAATCTTGCCGTGATGGGCAGCGCCATGGCGCGGGTGCTGTTCGATATTGAGCGGCCGACGGTCGGGCTGCTCAATATCGGCGTCGAGGAGGTCAAGGGCCTCGAGCAGGTGCGCGACGCCGGGCGAATTCTGCGTGAAGGTTATTTCCCGCATTTCGATTATGTCGGCTTTGTCGAGGGCGACGACATCGGCAAGGGCACCGTGGACGTCGTGGTGACCGAAGGCTTCGCCGGCAATATCGCGCTCAAGACCGCCGAAGGCACCGCCAAGCAGTTCGGGCAATATCTGCGCAGCGCCATGAGCCGCACCTGGACGGCCCGGCTCGGCTATCTGCTGGCGCGCTCGGCCTTCCGCACGCTGCGCGACAAGATGGATCCGCGCAAATCCAATGGCGGCGTATTTCTCGGCCTCAACGGCGTCGTCATCAAGAGCCACGGCGGCGCCGACGCCGAAGGTTTCGCCGCGGCGATCGACATGGGTTACGACATGGTGCGTTATGAATTGCTCGCCAAGATCGACCAGTCGATGGCGCGCGAGCGCACCGTGAGCGCCGAAGTCCGGGCGGCGGGCGGAGCGCGCTCGTGACCACACTGCGTTCGGTGGTGCTCGGCTGCGGCGGTTATCTGCCCAAGCGCATTCTCAGCAATGACGAGCTGGCGCGCTCGGTGGATACAACCGACGAATGGATCGTGCAGCGCACCGGCATCCGCGAGCGCCACATCGCCGCGCCCGGCGAGCTCACCTCCGACCTCGCGCTGAATGCCGCGCGCGCGGCGCTTGCCAATGCGCATGCCGACGCGCAATCGATCGACCTGATCGTGCTGGCGACGTCGACGCCGGACCAGACATTTCCGGCGACCGCGGTGTCCGTGCAGAGCGGCCTCGGCATCACGCACGGCGCCGCCTTCGACCTGCAGGCGGTCTGCTCGGGCTTCATCTTCGCGCTTTCGACGGTGGATGCGCTGTTGCGCGCCGGGTCTTTCAAGCGCGCACTGGTGATCGGCGCGGAGACCTTCTCGCGCATTCTCGACTGGAACGACCGCACCACCTGCGTGCTGTTCGGCGACGGCGCCGGCGCGCTGGTGCTGGAAGCGCAGCCGCAGCCGGGAACCCGCGCCGACCGCGGCATCCTGACGACGCATCTGCGCTCGGACGGCCGCCACAAGGACAAGCTCTATGTCGACGGCGGCCCGTCCTCGACGCAGACGGTCGGGCATGTGCGCATGGAGGGCCGCGAGGTGTTCAAGCACGCGGTGGCCATGATCACGGACGTGATCGACGATGCCTTCAAGGCTACCGGCTATACCGCCGCGGATATCGACTGGTTCGTGCCGCACCAGGCCAATAAGCGCATCATCGACGGTTCCGCCCATAAGCTCGGCATCGCGCCGGACAAGGTGGTGATCACCGTCGACCGCCACGGCAATACCTCGGCTGCCTCGATTCCGCTGGCCTTGGCCGACGCGGTGGCCGATCGGCGCATCAAACGCGGGAATTTGATCCTGCTCGAGGCCATGGGCGGGGGGTTTACCTGGGGTTCGGCGTTGTTGCGCTGGTAGGGGAAATGAGATTTCCACGCGCGGTGTTGCATATCCGCCATTGACCCAGTGGGCCTCAAGGCAATATCCTCGATAATTCAGCGGGATATCTTCGCCGGGGGCAGGGCAGGCGATGACCGGTAAAACAGTGACGCGCGCCGATCTGTGCGAGGCGGTCTATCAAAAAGTAGGCCTTTCACGGACGGAATCGGCTGCGCTCGTGGAACTGGTGCTCAAGGAAATCACCGACTGCCTCGAGCGCGGTGAGACCGTAAAACTGTCATCTTTCGGCTCTTTTGTTGTGCGCAAGAAGGGCCAGCGGATCGGCCGCAATCCGAAAACTGGTATGGAAGTGCCGATCTCGCCGCGCCGGGTCATGGTGTTCAAGCCATCGGCGATCCTCAAGCAGCGGATCAACGGGCATACCGAACCGGTCTAAACTCGTTCCAGTACTGCGTTAAACCTGAACAAGAAGGTGAGGTCGCTTTGGACAGCAAGGCGCCGGACGCATTCCGTACCATCAGCGAAGTGGCCGACGAACTCGACCTGCCGCAGCACGTGCTGCGGTTCTGGGAAAGCCGCTTCCACGATATCAGGCCGATGAAGCGCGGCGGCGGGCGACGCTACTATCGCCCCGACGATATCGACCTCTTGCGCGGCATCCGCCATCTGCTCTACGGCGAGGGCTATACCATCCGCGGCGTGCAGCGCATTTTGCGCGAGCAGGGCGCGAAGTTCGTGCAGGTGGTGTGGCAGGAGGGTGCGCCGCAGCCGCCGCACGGCGTGGTTGAGGACGAGGATTTTGCCGAAGAGGCGGCAGCTGATGGGCTCGCCGACGAACGCGGGTTGCGCGGGCGGCTGACCTCGCTCATCGGCCGGGATTTCGGCGACCGGCAGGATGACGTCGAAACGCGGCGCGAGCCGCCGATGCAAAGCACGCCGATGCCGCGCATCGAGCCCAGTGACCGTATCGCGCATGGCGCGCCGGAACCGCTGCCGACCTCCGAGGAGATCCTGCCCAGGGTCGAGGCGGCGCCCGCGCGATCCGCCCCGATTGTTGCGGCGGCGCTGCCGAGCGATACGCGGCAAAAATTGCACGCGGCGCTGCGTGAGCTCGGCGAATGCCGCAAGCTCATCGACGCGGTGGTGGCCGGCTAACAAGCGAAGGCTGGGCGAATGGGCCCCGTCCGCAGATGACCCGCCGTCAACCATCCCGGCAATATATTTGCGGCGGCCCTTGAACCGAAACGGGGCCGCGCGCGACCAAAGAGTGCGCCGGGAAACGCCACAACCCGACGCAACGCCGAGAGTAACCCCGCCCAGTCCCCCCAATATCTGGCGGGGTTACTTTTTGGCAAAATAGAACGGTTTTGCCGATCAAAATATCGGTGCTGACGGCGAGGCGACCGCTTAAGTGCGGCGCTCTTGCGCCGGATTTGGGGACCGGCAATGGTGGCCACCAAGGCCGACTTCTTTGAGGCGTGGGTTGGGTCGCGTGCGATACACGAGAGCGCTTTCGGCGATTGCGATTGCGCTGACGGCGGCGGTCATTGGCGCGCGGCCCGCTGCGGCGCAAATCAGTGGCGAACAAGAGTCGGTGGAGGCGCTGATTGCGCCGGCACTACACCACGCAATTCCGCCGGCCGGCATTTATGTCATGGGCACGATCGGCGCCGCCGCGGTGGCGCCGATGATCGGCACGATTGTGCTTGGCCGTGAACTGACCACGAGCGAGCTCTGGCACATCGAGCTGAGCGTCTTCCTCGGACCGGTGGGTTGGCTTTTGGCCGACCAGATGTTCCCGCCAGGGCCGCACGGACCGGCAGGGCCTTCGCCGCCGGGCGGGCAGGGGGCCGGCAACAGCAACATCAATTTCCCACGCCCCGGCCAGCCGTTCTTCGTGCCCAATGAGATTGTCGTCGAGCTCGATGCCGGGACCTCGCCGGCCTATCTCGCCCGCCTCATGCGACGGCTGCATCTCACCTTGCTGGAAAGGCAGACTTTCGCGCTCACCGGCCGCAGCCTGTTGCACCTTCGCATCGACGACGGCCGCTCGGTCGTGAGCGTGCTGCACGCGCTTGCGCGCTATGCGCGGATTTTCGCGGCCCAGCCGAATTATCTTTATCTGCTGCAGCAGGGCGCGCCGGCGGTCACGCGCGCCGCCACCGACGGCGTTGCGCAATACGTGGTCGGCAAACTGCATTTGCGCCAAGCCCACGAGATCAGCAACGGCGACGACGTGGCCGTCGCGGTGATCGATTCCAAAATCGATAGTGCGCAGCCCGAGCTTGCCGGCGCGATCGCCGCCGAGTATGACGCCATCGGCACGCAGGCGCCGCCGCACCCGCACGGCACCGCGATTGCCGGCGCCATCGCCGCGCATGCCAAGCTCATCGGCGTGGCGCCGAAGGTGAAGCTGCTTGCCGCGCGTGTGTTTTCCGGCAGCGGCGAGAGCGCCCAAGGCACTACCTTCAACATCTTGAAGGGCATCGACTGGGCAGCCGCGCAGGGCGCGCGGATCGTCAATATGAGCTTTGCCGGACCAAGAGATCCGATGATCGGCAACATGCTCGCCAAAGCATATGCGCGCGGCATCGTGCTGATTGCAGCCGTCGGCAATGCCGGGCCGCGGGCGCCCCCGCTTTACCCGGCGGCCTATCCCGATGTCATCGGCGTGACCGCGACCGATATCGACGACAAGTTGCTGCCGCAGGCCAACCGCGGGCGCCAGGTCGCGGTAGCGGCGCCGGGCGTGGACATCGTCGCGCCGGCGCCGGCCGACAGCTATCAGATCGTGTCCGGCACCTCGATCGCGGCGGCGCATGCCAGTGGCGTCGCCGCTCTGCTGCTGGCGCGCGAGCCGAAGCTCACGCCCAACGCGCTGAAAAAGATTTTAGCCGGCAGCGCGCATGCGCTCGCGCTGCAGAAACCTGAGGCTGGCGCCGGCGAGATCGACGCGCTGGCGGCGCTGCGGGCGCTGAAGAAGTAGTCGCGCGACCGGCCGCGATCGACGAGACTGAAAATCCGCCAGCGACGTGATGCAGAAAATAGGGAGCAATTCAAAGTTGGAGCAGACTCTAAGATTGTGAATGGCGGCGAGTTGCGGAGCAGGTCAAAGCCGCAGCGCTCTCAGACGCCCGGATTTTCACAGTAAGGTTTAAATCGCCGGTGGCGGCGCACCGCAAGAAATATAGCTTATGCGCCAATGCGTTATACTCAAAAACAGCGGAAGACAGCTTTGCCGGCAAATCGCATGGCCGGCAGGCGATATTTACCGCATCTTTATAATTTACTTCTGTCTTTGCGCGTTACTTGCTTAGCTTGAGCAATCGATTCAGCTGTGGCAAACGTAACAAGCTGTTGCAAATAGGAGATTTTTGCAGATATAAAAATGCCGTAAAATTGTTTTTTAGATGCGTGTGACGAACTCAATTTACGGCTAAATCTCAACCTGCTCGATATGGCCTCTGCGCAATTTACAGGGCCATTTTTTAATGACGACTGCTGTTCCTGCCTCGAGGGATGCAACGAGCGAAGCGTATGCCCGCCGATCTTAAATTAGGTTTTGAGTCGATGTTCCACGACGGAAAATTGCTTCATCCCGGCGGCAGCTACGCCGATGAGAATACCATTGGTCGAGAGATCGAACGCCAAGGCGCGATCCGCCCGGATCAGGCCGCCATCGTCTTCGCCGGATCGGCGCCGCTCACATATCGTGACCTGCAGGGCTTGATCGATAAAGTTCGAGCCGATCTGCACATGGCGGGCTTTAGCCGCACCGCCCGCATTGCCATCGCCTTGCCGAATGGTCCGCACGCCGCATTGGCGATAATCGCCGTGTCCTGCTCCGCCGTGGCGGTTCCCGTCAACCCAAAACACACGCTCGATGAGATCAAGGCGTGTTTGGCGTTCCTTCGGCCCGACGCCGTCCTGCTGCTGCAGGGCGGCGACTTTGCGGCAAGGCGCGTGGCCGAACGCGAGGGTTATCCTATTATCGAGGGAATCCCGGCGAGGGACACCCTCGGCCTCGAATTGGCCGTGCCGAATGTCGGGCCCGTCGCCCGAACCGATGAGCCGGATGCAGACGCGACCGCCTTTATTCTTCAGACATCGGGGACCAGTTCGGAACCGAAGTCGATACCTTTCAGCCATCGCAATATGCTGGCTGCGGCGGCACGACTTCAGGCCTGGTTTGCGCTAACGCCGCAAGATCGCTGTGTCAATGTAAGCCCGGTCTATTATTCTCATGGTCTGAAGGTCACCATCTTCACTCCGCTGCTGACGGGCGGGAGCATCGCATTTCCGGCCAACCCTTCTAAATTCGATGCCTTGCAGTGGTTCGATAGCCTGAAGCCGACGTGGTATTCCGCCGGCCCAACAATGCATCGCCTGATTTTCGATCAAATGAAAACCAGAGCCGATGCCAAAACCGTACACTCGCTGCGCTTCGTCCTGTCGGGCGGCGCCCCGTTGCCGCGGGATGTTCATGAAGGTCTGCAAGAGGCGCTCGGTGTTCCTGTTGTGGAGCATTATGGATCGAGCGAGGCCGCGCAGATCGCCGCCAATCTGCCAACGCCGGGTCGTTCCAAGCTGGGCACGTGCGGCATCCCCTGGCCCGATACCGTTCTTATCGCCGATGAGAATGGACAGAAGGTGCCCCCGGGGGACCATGGAGAAATCCTGGTGCGTGGTCCCACGGTGACCGCCGGTTACCTCGATGCCCCCGAGCTGAACCGCAAGTCCTTTGTCGACGGCTGGTTCAAGACGGGCGATATCGGCAGCCTCGATGACGACGGCTTTCTTACGTTGCATGGCCGCCGGGATGATTTGATCAACCGCGGCGGCGAAAAAATAAGGCCGGTTGACGTCGACGAGGCGTTGATGCGCCACCCAGCGGTCGCCGAGGCTGCGGCATTCTCCGTGCCGCACGAACGTCTCGGGGAGGACGTTGCGGCGGCGGTCGTGCTCAGGCCTGGAATGACGGCAAGCCCCGGTGAATTACGCTCTTATCTGAACGGGCAGCTCGCGGCCTTCAAGATTCCGCGTCAGATTACGATCGTCGATCAATTGCCAAAAGGACTCACCGGCAAGGTCTTGCGCCGGCGGTTGAGCGAGGCTTCGAAAGCGAAGACGGCCGACGCGATCGCCGCTTTGGCCGGATCCAACAGCGACGACTTGCCGGCGCAGATGAAAGCGATTTGGGAACGATTATTGAATCGTGCGCCTATCGGCCTCGACGATGATTTTTTCGAGAAAGGCGGAGATTCGCTTCTCGCCGTCGAAATGATCGCCGAGATTGAGCAAGTGACCGGCCGGACGGTACCGAGTTCGGTTTTGTTTGAAGCGACGACGATTCGTTCGCTGACGCAGAAGCTTTCCGAAAGTGGCGATCTGCAACCCGAGCCCCTCGTTCAAATGTCTTTGAATGGCGGCCAGAAGCCCCTTATCTATTTTCACGGCGACCCTGGCGGAGGCAGTTACGTCAGGCAATTCGCGAGCTTGCTGGGACCGGATCAGCCGATCTTCGTCGTTACCCCGCATGGGGTCGACAATACGCCGATCCCGCGTTCGCTCGAAGCCATGGCCGCTGAAAATCTTACCACGATAACGAACGTCCAGCCCCATGGACCTTATCGATTGTGCGGCTATTGCATTGGCGGATTGGTTGCTTTCGAAGTGGCCCGCATGCTCGTTGCGGCCGGAGAGAAAGTGGAAATGGTCGCGATGATTGATCCTCCGACCGCGAATGCCCGCCCAGCCGTGCAGAGATTTTTTTCAACCTTGCATCGCGTGCTGCCAAGCGGCCACTTTGCCGATAACGCAGCTGCCTTGCTTTGGTATTACATGACAAAAATCGAAAGGTTTTCCAATTTTCCGTTCTCGCATAAATGCGCAAGAGCGATCGGCAAAGCGCGGAGGCTGCTTTTTGGCGGCAAGCGTCAAGCAAATGTTGCTCGACGCAGCGTTCCGTCTCAGCCTGACGAATCAAGCCCGGCCTGGACACCGTTCACGCGTTTCTATTTTGGCCACTTTTTTTGGAAATATTCGATCGCGATGTCGCGCTACTTTCCAAAGCCGCTTGCGATACGCGTCGTATTTTTCTCGGCAGAGTATAATGGCAAAGCGTGGCGGCGCATCAGCCAAGATCTTGAGATTATCGATTTGCCCGGCGACCACTACGCGGTGATAGCCGATCTCGCCAATGTTGCGAGTCATTTGCGGCGCCTGCTCGCTTGAAACGCGGGGCCGGCCGCCTGAAAGACGCTATTTGACGGCGCGTGTTATTGGGGCGCGAGCATGAGTGACGCTACCGCAAATCCGGTATTCGATATTGCTACGGCCTATCAAAAGACGGCCGCGCTCGTGGCGGCGGTGAAACTTGATCTCTTCACTGCCATCGGCTCCAGCACGATCACGGCCGACGAACTTGCCGGCCGACTTGGCGCTTCGGCGCGTGGATTGCGAATTCTCTGCGATTACCTGACAGTAATCGAGTTGCTGAAGAAAAATAATTCGAGTTATTCCCTTACGCCTTCCGCCAAAATATTTCTTGACGGGTCTTCGCCTTTCGCCATGGGCAGCATCGTCGATTTTATCGCGGCGCCGGAGATGCTTGCACTCTTCTTTGACGATCCGGCCGCCTATGTGCGGAAAGGGGGCGCGGTTGGTCTGGCCAACGTTGCGCCGGACAATCCGATTTGGGCCCGCTTTGCGCGCGCTATGGTGCCTTTTGCGGCAGCAACGGCCAAGCGCGTTGCGGGCTATGTTGCAGCCCGGCCAGAGCCGCCGAATACCGTGCTCGATATTGCCGCCGGGCACGGCCTGTACGGAATCGAGATAGCAAAGAGTTTGCCAAACGCACTGGTCACAGCGGTTGATTGGGCGATTGTGCTTGCGATCGCCCGGGGTCATGCCGAGGCGGCTGCGGTGGCCGATCGATTTCATTGGCTTGCGGGGAACGCATTGGAGGTCGAGTGGGGACGTAACTTTGACCTCATACTCTTGCCGAACTTCTTGCATCACTTCGATGCGGAAACCTGCACCAAGTTGTTGCGCAAGGTTCGCGGCAGCCTGGCCCCCGGTGGAGCGGCGTTCGCAATTGATTTTGTTCCAAATGAAGATCGTATTTCTCCGTCGGTGCCGGCCATGTTTGCTTTCTGGATGCTCGCTTCGACCCCAAGCGGGGATGCGTATACCGTGGCCGACCTCGACACCATGGCGCGAGCGGCGGGGTTTGGAACGGTATCGGCCCGTGCGCTCGCTCCGACGCCGGAAACTCTTGTCGTTTTCGAAGACTGAGTAAATCGCAGGAGTTGCCGAGGTCGCGTTGACGCTGACCGCGTTTGTTCTGCCCCGAGCTAGCGCAATCGAAACAAGGCGCCAGGTCAGCGCATCAAGAAGACAATTTTCGGCAGAGCCAGGATTTCTTCTTCAATGATAGTCGGGGCGGCGGGATTTGTACCCACGACCCCCAGTCCCTCAGGCTGACGGTCTACCCCATTTCACTCGTCAAATCTGCGCTCGGAAGGTTGCAGGGCCGCTTGGCTACCGAGTTGATGCAGGCGAACGAAGCTCGAACGACTTGCTACCATTTTGCTGCCGAACTTGGTAGCACAGGCCATTACCAGTGAGGACGGGCAGTTTAACAATCGTTCGAAAGCGATTGAAATACAGGACCTTTCGTACCCGGCGATGCGGCCCTCGTTCGCGCGCCGCTCGTCTGCGGGCACCGACACTCGTGAACCTCATGCGTAATAGAATTCCCATACCGGGCTATCCGACTAGAAAGGCCGTCGCCTTATTGTTCAGACTTAACCCGGCCCGCGCGATGCGATTGCTTTGGCAAATTTAGCCGTTGGATAGTGCCACCCAATTCGATGCCCAGGCTTCGTTTTTTGCACCAAGGATTCTTTAAGTCCTATGACTATGTCAGTTGAATTATCGATTGTCGTACCGACATTCAATGAAGCGGAAAACATCGCAGTTTTGATTGGCAGCGTTGAAGCGGTTTTGGACGGCATTGCTTGGGAAATGATCTTCGTTGACGACAACAGCCCAGACGGCACGACGACGCGTATCAAGGAAATCGCACGCCGCGATCCGCGGATACGCTGCCTGCATCGAATCAACAGACGCGGACTAGCGGGAGCCGCCATCGAAGGCATGTTGAGTTCGTCTGCCCCGTTTCTCGTCGTTATGGACGCTGATCTGCAGCATGATGTATCAATTTTGCCCAAAATGATGGACGCTTTGCGCGGCGGCAACAGCGACCTTGCCATAGGGAGCCGGCACGTCGATGCAGGTTCGGCGGATTCAGGGTTTTCAAGCCGTCGTGCTTCCGTCAGCCGCTCCGCGACCGCGCTGGCGCAATATGCCTTGCGCACGGAGATCGAGGACTTAATGAGCGGCTTCTTTGCAATTCGCAGGGAGTGTTTCGATGCTGTCGCTCCGCGTCTTACGACATCGGGCTTCAAGCTTTTAGCCGATATCGTTGCCTCGTCGGACCGCCCGCTACAGACTGTCGAGATTGGGTACGTCTTCAGACCTCGGCAAAGCGGAGAGTCTAAACTCGACCTAAAGGTTGCGCTCGATTTTGTCGGCTTTCTGGTCAGCAAGGCAAGCCGCGGCTTGATTTCCACGCGCTTTTTCTCTTTTGCAATTGTCGGCTCGCTGGGGGTCTTCTTCCATCTGCTGACGCTTTGGACCGCGGTTTCGTGGTTTCCTGAGATTGGGTTTTCTTGGGCGCAGGCTTTCGCCACATTGGTGGCGATGACCTCCAATTTCTATCTCAACAATATTATAACATACCGTGACCATAGACTGCGCGGCTTTACGAAATTGATGCGTGGGCTGCTCGCGTTCTGGGGGCTTTGCGCTTTAGGCGCGACTGCAAACGTCGCCGTCGCCACTTGGGTGTTTCAGGCGCTACCGATCTGGTGGATTGCCGGAATAACCGGCCTCGTGACCGGGGCAACCTGGAACTATACGCTTATTTCACTGTTCGTTTGGCCGCGCTCAAATTGACACCTGATTTGCCAAGCCATTTGTTCTGACGGTTCAGCGCAACCGCCAAATTGTCGCGCGCGCGCCTTGGCCCGCCAGGTCGTAGTTTTTTTCACGCCTATAGCGCGTTTGTATTTCCATGGCGTCGAGAATGCCGGCCATCTTGGGGTAGACCCATCCCAGAACCGGCAACTGGTAACGACCGTTGGGTGCATCGATGATGACGAAAACGCTCGCGCGTGAATGCTCGATCCGATCCAGCATCAGGTCGCGGACCTCCTGACGGGACCGCGCATTGTCGATGTACGGGTCGTCAATCGTCAGGTTGCAACGACAATGCTCGTGAGCCATCCAGGCAAATAGCTTACTCATCCCGAAGGTAGTCGCAAAGCCGGCCTCTTTGACGCCGTCGAGTTCGGACAAATAGGGCCGCACTAGGCCAAGGTCGGTTGGGCCGGATACCGGGTGGAGTGCGTTGGCATAGGCTGCGGCTGGAGTTTTGTACCACAGGCTCGTGACGAGGAGGGTTGCAACCAGAGCTGTCCCGGCCACCGCTCGGACCGCTTGAGAATATTGACGCAGCAAAAATGACAACAAGACACTGGCGCCTACGCCGGCACAGAGCCACACCGCAAACACCCATGACGTTAGAAATCGGCCTTGGTGTTGCGGATGAATAATGACCGCAGCGAACGCAACAATCGTAAAAATGAAAACAACGCGGGCCCCCGGCAAGAGGCGGTTGAACTGTGTCGCGCCAATGGCGGCGAATATGACGGTGAAAATGGCGATCCAGGGCGCCAAGTTAAATCCCTCGGCAAATGCGTTCCAATAGAACTGGAGGCCGCCTGAAACGTCGAATGCCGCATGGCCGTTATTTGCCGGGCCGACGAACCACAGGAAGCTCGAAAGCCTTCGGGGCAACAGGAACGAGATCGCAACCGGAACCACATGCCAATAGAGCAGGGCTTTGCCCCCCGTTCCGAGGGCATTTTCGATCGCGGCGCGGTGCCGCTTCCAGATGATGGCGCTCCAGACAAAGAGCGAGGCGTAGGCGAGAGTTGTCAGGTTTTCGGGAGGGTAGAGCGAGATGCGACGCTCGAATAAGGTGATGGCGGTGGGCCCGCGCCAATAGAGGTAGAAGATCAGAGCCGCCAACAGGATGAACAGGATCAGTAGCGGCTCTCGTACGGCGCGCTTTGCCACGGAGAAGAAATTTGTATTCGCAATGAGCGTTCGAGCGTGGAGGAGAATCCAAGCGATGTGTTCGGACGCAAGCGAAATCGCCAGCGAGGCTAGAACCAGGCCCCAATAGTTTCCTTTGTGGAAGAACAGAGCCGTCAGAATAAGCGCAAGCAGACGCCAGTTTGCGCGGCTTTCAGGCTCCGTGAATGCACGAAGATAAGCGTAGAGTGCAAATGCGGACAGTCCGGCACCGAGCCCTTCCAGCATCACGTCGGCAGAAATCAGCCGGAACGCCGGGCTTGCGGCCGTTAGTATCGTCGCAGTCGCAGCCGCTACCAAACCATCGAGGCGATCGCGAAACAACCGGCGCGCTATAAGCCAGACGAAGGTCATCGTCATCACCCAGCCCGTCAGGCTTGGCAGAATGGCGAGGCGGCGGTCGATGCCGCCGATCAGCAAGAAACCGGCGAGGACCAGCCCGTGAAATGGCGGCCAGACCTTTGCCTTGTCCAATTCGGAAAAGAACCAAATCACGTCAAAGTGGCGAACCGCAAGCGCGAGGTCGAGCCCAAAAGCGTAGTGCGAGTTGCGATCGTGGTAGAAATCGCGCCAAAGAAAATCGGGTGCAGCGAAATAGTCGGCAAATAGAATACCGGCGATAGTGACAACGCCAGCTATCATGATCGAAAAGGCGACGAGATCGAGAAGGTTGTCCCTTGCCCAGTTGGCCACCCTGCTAATGAATAGCGGCGTCGTCATCTTTCTTTCCGTCGGCATTTGGTTCTGCGTTCAAGGCTGCCATCAAGCCTACGCCCGATCGCGGCGACAGCGACGCGCTCGGCGCGTGCGGCCGCTGTGTGATGGGCGTGACTGTGCCGGGCGGCGGCCATTCCAATAGGGTCGAGGCGACACGGAATACAATTGTCCGACCAATTAGCGCCTGACAAACTGCATTCGCTAGTATAGAGCAGCACGGCCAAAAACAGCTTTCAAGACCGGTGCTCGGTCCTCGCGGCTCATGCGGGCGGCAAAATCCGATTACGACCTATAGCGATTTCGCTAGGTGACCAATTTGAAAACCAGTTTACGTGGCGACACGGTGGCGATTTGAAGGTTTGGCCCTGCACAGGTTTTCTTTGAGCGGGTTGATTATCTTGCTGGCGTAATTGGTTAACTGGTCGGGGCGGCGTGATTTGAACCCACGACCCCCAGTCCCCCAGACTGGTGCGCTAACCGGGCTGCGCCACGCCCCGACCGGAACGGCGCGGACTATAGGGATGCACCTATCGCGGCGCAACCTTGGGTGCCGGACCAATGCCATGCGCGAGATGGATCGGGCCGCGGATCATCAGCACTACCGCCGCCAGCGCGCCGCAGGCGTAAACGGCGGTGTAGGCTGCGAGGAAGCGGACGATATCGAGATGGCCGATCACGGCGAACGCGGCAACGGCCGTCATCGCCGTCGACACGCCGATGCCGAGGCGGGCGACTTCGCGAAAGAAACCATTGTGCACCAGCACGCTGTGCGCGACCATCTGCGTCAGATTGGCGATCAGCAGCACGATCAGGATCGGCGTCGCAGCCTTCGGCATGGTCGCGGCGCTGCCGAGCAGGAAGGCGAACAGCCGGTCGGCGCCAAACAAGAGGATGGCGCAGGCTATGCCCGCCGGGATGGCGCAGAGCGCCGCCGCCAGCAACGTCGCACGCACCAGCGTTGCCCCATCGCGCTCGGCCAGCGCGCTGGTCTGCCGCGGCACCAGGATGTCGCAGACCGCGCCGAAAATCGTCGCGCCGCCGCGGAACACCTTGAACGTCGTATCGAGAATGATCGGCGGCGCGCCGAGCCCGAACAGCATCGGCACGATCAGATAGGGGTAGTTGTAGACATAAATCTCGCTCGCGGCATAAACGCCGCTGCGCAGGAGCTGGGCGCGGTTGGCGCGGAAAAATGCGCGCAAGTTTCCAATCGCGCCGTGGATGCGGGGCAATAGCGCCCCGCGCGCGATCATGCGCCTGGCGCAGACCGTGAGCACCGCGGCCCAGAGCAAATTCACCGCCGTCAGCATGACGACCAGCGGCAGGCCGAAAAACACTGCACCAAGCCCGAGGAAATAGCCGCCGCGGCGGATGGTCTCCAGCGCCTCGAACAGCACGTATTCATCGACGGCGATGGCGATGTTGCGCAGCGCGAACCAGACAAGATTGAGCGCGACGAACAGGAAGAACAGGGCAAATTCTGTTGCGTGCAGCAACGAAGCCTGCCGCGCCGTCACCAGGAAACACAGCACGGCGCCGACAAGCGTCAGCGCGAAATAGAACAGTACGATGGCGGTGGCGTGGCCGGCGGTTGCCAAATTGCTCTCGCCGGCGAGAAAATGCGCGCGCAGCCGTACGAACAGAATTTTGACGATGCCAAAGTCGATGAGCCATAGCGAATAGCCGATCGCCGCGACCAGGATGAAGATCGAGAAGCGCTCCGGGCTCAAGACATGCGCGAAGACGAAGGTCTGCAGCAGGCCGGTGACGAAGGCCGCACCGGCGGTGGTGCCGCGCAGGAGGAAGAAGGGGACGGATATCAGCTGCCGCTGCACGTCACGGCCCCTTGGCGCCGAGCGCGAGGCATTGGTCGAGCAGTTCGCGCGCGGTTCGCGCCCAGGTGAAACGGCTTGCGCGTTCGCGGCCGGCCGCGGCAAGCCCGGCCCGCAGGTAGGCATCCGTCGCGAGTGCATGCAGATGGCGGGCAAGCGTATCGACGTCGTCGACGCCACAATGCAAGGCCGCGTCGCCGCAGACTTCCTTGAGCGCCGGCTGGTCGCTGATTAGGGCGGGACAGCCCAGCGTCATCGCCTCGAGCGCCGGCAGGCCGAAGCCTTCGTAGCGCGAGGGAAACACCAGCGCCAGCGCGTGCTCATAAAGCGCGCGCAGTTCCGCATCGGAGACGTAGCCGACATTGCGCACATTCTGTGAATGGATTTCGGCAAGCGCGCCATGCACCGCCGCATCGCGTTTGCCGGTGAGCACCAGAATCGCATCGCCAAGCGGCGCTTTCTGGAACGCGGCGAGGACCAATTCGATATTCTTATTGCTGGAGCCGACGCCGACCCCGAGAAAGTACTTTTTTCCGCGCAAGCCGACACGGTCCAAAACGGATTCGTCGGAGTTTACTTTGGCGATATGGTCGCCGCCTTCGTAACAGATCGGCATGTTCCCGGTATCGGCGCCGTACCATTTGCCGATTTCCTGGCGGGAGAACTCGGAGACCGTCACCACGCGGTCGGCGCGCCGGCACAGGAGCGGGATGAGAACACGGTAGGCGGCACGGAAGCGCCAGGAGAAATTCTGCGGCAGCGCGCGCACCGTGGCGTCGTGGACGACGACGAGCTGATGCTTCGTCAGCAGAGGTCCCAGCATGCAGAGATTGAGCAGCAGGCGTTCGCCGGCAAGCCGCGGCAGCTCAAGCTGTTCCCAAAGATAGCCGGAAGACAGGCCGCTGCGGCGCAGCGGGATATTCTTCAGCGGAAAATCGCGCGCGCTCTTTGGTGCAATAATCTCGATGCGGCCCTTGAGCGCGCGGTAGTCGGCGGTATCGAGCAGCGCGTCGATTGCCTCGATCGTCTCGATGGCGAAGCGCTGCACGCCCAGTATTTTCTGGGTGAGGAAGCGGCCGTTGATGGCGATACGCGGTGCTGCGGCGCGGATTTTCGGCGCCGGCGGCGCCAATCGCGATATTGCACCAGGCTCGATCAGGCCTGCCACCGCGCGCGCGAACTTGTCCGGCGCGAGCTGGGCGTTCACATCGGCCGCGGCTTTTGCCCCCATGCATTCGCGCAGCATTACGCTGCCGGCAAGCTGCCGCAGCCAGTCGGCTGCGTGGTCAATATCGGGATCGGCCCAAAGCTGGTCCTGTGCGTCGAAGGCACCCTCGGGATCGTGCACCGGCACCAGCGAATAGTCGACCAGCGCCGAATTGCGCTTGGTCATGAAATCGAGATTGCCCGACCACCCGGTGGCGACGACCGGCTTGCCCAGCGCCATGGCCTGCGCCGGGACCAAGCCGAAGCCTTCCGAGCGATGCAGCGAAATGACGATGTCGGCAGCCGCCATCAGGCCGGCCATGTCTGCCTCCGGCAGCATGCCTTCGATGAGGCGGATATTGCGGCTGTCTGCGATTGCCGCATCGAGCTCATGGCGCGCGGTGGCAGCGCCATTGTCGATAAGCTTGACCGCGAGCACGCGGGCCGGATCGTCGCCGAAGGCCTTGCGAAACGCAGCGATGGCAGCGAGCGGATTCTTCCTGGCGAAGGCCGAACCGAGATGAAAGGCGGTGAGAACGACAAGCGCGTCCGCAGGCAGCCCGAGCCTGCCGCGCATGTTCGGCGTTGCCGGCGTCTTCGGCAGCGGGTGCGGCACCACATGCACGGGCAGATTGGTCGCGGCTACGACGGCGTCGCGCGTGAACGTACTCGGCACCCAGATTTCATGGACGAAGCGGAAACCCGGGTTCCACAGCGGCGGCAGCTTCGGCAGCTCCCAGGCCCAATAGCCGACGACGCGGCGGCCCTGAATACGCGTGCGGCCGAGCGCCCACAGCGCGTGCGCCATATAGGGCGCGTTATGATGCACGATCAGCGTGCCGCCGCTGCGCATCAGCGGATGGCGCGGTCCGGACGAAAACTCGGTTTGCCTGAAGGCCGGGCTTAGGTCGAATGCTTCCGGCGCGAGGCCGGCGGCGTCGAGCGCCGCGTAGGCGAGGCGCGCGCCTTCGCCGATGCCGCTCGCCGTCGAGAACAGTCCGGCAATCGCCAAGGGCAGGCCGCCCGGCGCGTCGGCGTCGGGCAGCGGCGCAATTGCCTGCGTGATGCCGCTCTGAATCTGGATGCGCGTGCGCAACGGCACGTGACGCCATATCCGGCGCAGCGTGCCGGCGGGCAGGCGCTGGCGCGCCAGCGGTTCAGCGAGCGCCGACATAGGCAACCCCGCGGGTCATGACGGCTGGATTTTGCCGTGCCTGGTTAAGTGTCGCGGCGGCGAGGCCCCAGATCATGCCGAGCAGAAGATAGAAATGCCGCCAATGATCGGTATCTATGACGAAGCCTTCGAGCACCTCGCCGACGAAGGTGGCAAATGCGGCGATCAGATAAGGCTGCCACGGCGTGCGCACGAGCACGGTGCGCAGCGCGATCCACAAGGTCGACAGCAGCAGCAGAATATAGGCCATGCCGCCGATCCAGCCGTAGACGATGAAGGCCTGCAGGTAGACGTTGTGCTGCTGCAAGCCGTAGACGCGGGCGAATTCAAACGGCCCCATGCCGTTGAACAGATTGAGCACGACGGACAGCGCCTGGCGCTGCAATGCGAAACGGCCACCATTGCCGACGTCGTAATACTGGATGAGCTGCGCGCGCTGCGCGAACATGCTGCCGATCGAAGGCAACGACAGCAGGACTATGACGACCATCGCCAGGGCGACGACACTGGCCGCACTGAGGCCGAAAATGCGAAAGCGTTCGCGCAGGGTCGGGGCGGTGAGCATGGTGAGCGCAATCGTCACCGCGCAGGACACGGCAAAATGGAACCAGGCGCCGCGCGAGAAGCTTAGCAGCAGGCCGAACAACAAGACGCTGACGATCATGAGGTCGAGGACGCCGATGTGGCGTGTCAGCATGCGTTCGATCACGATCAGCGCCGGCCAGATCAGGAACGGGCCAAATACGTTGGGATCCTTGAAGGCGCCGAGCGCGCGGTCGAAGGTTGCGAACAGCTCATGCGCTTGCGGAAACAGGCTGAAATAGCCGGCAATGCCGGCGAGCGAAATCATCGTCGCGGTTGAGACATAGGCGACGCGCATGCAGACGAGGCGCGGCATGGTGTTGCGCGCGAACAGGCAGGCAAACATCAGCGCGGCGACGGCGAGATAGATCGACGTGCCGGTGTACTGGATCGCCTTTTCTTCGGCCGGCACGTTGAGCAGCGCCATCATGCCGCCGACATTCCACACCAGCAGCAGCAGCAGCGGCAGCGCCAGCAGCCGCTCAAAGCGCACGCCGGCGACGAGGCTGGCGACCAACAGCACACCCATCAGGCCGTCATGCGGCGACGGCTCGATGAAGGCGACCGAACTCGCCAGCACGGTCACGAACAGCACCATCAGCAGAATTCGTTCGCGCAACGCGACAGCCGATGACGCCGGTGCAACCGGAGCCCCCACCATCGCCATGTCCGCCGCGGTCATCAATAGGCGTGCTCGGTTTTGAGCAACGCGAACGGCGTATGCGCAACGATGTAAAGATCGAGCAGCACCGACCAGTTCTCGATGTAGTAGAGATCGTGCTCGACGCGCTGCTGGATTTTCTCCTGCGTGTTGGTTTCGCCACGCCAGCCGTTGATCTGCGCCCAACCGGTGATGCCGGGCTTGACCCGGTGGCGGGCGTAATAGCCGTCGACGGCTTCGTCGTAGAGGCGCGCTTCCGCCTTGGCATTGACCGCATGCGGACGCGGGCCGACCAGCGAAAGGTTGCCTTTAAAGACGACATTGAACAATTGCGGCAGCTCGTCGAGGCTTGCCTTGCGGATGATGCGGCCGACGCGGGTCACGCGCGGGTCGTCCTTGGTCACGAGCTTGGCCGCGGTGGCGTCGGTCGCGTCCACATACATGGATCGAAATTTGTAGACTTCGATCAGATCGTTGTTGAAGCCGTAGCGTTTCTGCTTGAACAGCACCGGCCCGCGGCTGTCGAGCTTGATTGCCAGCGCGATCACCGCCATCAGCGGCAGCGCCAGCATCAGCACCAGGCCGCCGACGATTTTGTCGAACAGCCATTTCATCACCACGTCCCAATCGGCGATGGGACGGTCGAAGATGTCGATGACCGGCACGTTGCCGATGTAGGAGTAGGTGCGCGGGCGGAAGCGCAGCCTGTTGGTGTGCGCGGCGAGGCGGATGTCGAGCGGCAGCACCCACAGCTTCTTCAGCATCTGCAGGATGCGGTCTTCTGCTGAAATCGGCAGCGAGAAGATGACGAGATCGACGCGGGTGCGGCGGCCGAATTCGACGAGGTCGTCGACGCTGCCAAGCTTGCGGTAGCCGGCGGCTTCGGCGCTGCCGCGCATGTCGCCACGATCGTCGAACAGACCGATAATCTCGATGCCGGAATCCTTCTGGAGCCGCAGCTCCTCGATCACCTTGGCGCCGATCTCACCGCCGCCGACGACGACCGTGCGGCGGGTGAGGCGGCCTTCGCGGGTCCATTTGCGCACCAGCAGGAACAAGACGCGGCGCGAGGCGATCAGCGCGACGAGCCCGATGACATAATAGAGACCGAGCCAGACGCGCGAATACATCAGCCCGGCTTTGGCGAAGAACGAGCCGCTGATGACGATGAGAAAGACCACGGACCAGGCGGACGCGAGCCGCATGTACTGCTTCTCGTGGCCGCGGAACGCTTGCACCTGGTAGATGTCGGCGGTCTGGAAAGCCAGCGTCGACAGCATGCCGATGGCAAGGATGGCGCCGAGATAGCGCCAGATCAGTCCCTGGCCCGACGGCAAATAAATCGTGTAAAGCGCAACGCCGACGAGCACGATCAAGGCAAATTCGACGATGCGAACGACGCCGGCGAGCACGATCGGCGACATCGGCCGTGCCGCAGGCTTATCGGCGAGCGCCAGCGCTTCCGGCGACAATTTCGGTTGTGCGGCCGCGCGCGGCGTGGCGCGCAAGCGATTCAGCACCGCGGCGGCGCTTGCTGCGCTCAGGGCCGGTTGGCTGTCCAACTCACTCATGGTGTACGCACAAACAGCTGTCCGCGAGCCTCGACGCGACAGCAGGGTTCGTCCCTAATTCCCGGAAATGTCTAGGGAAAGAGTGTCAAAAAAGGCTTAGCGACATGCTCAAAAATGAGTTATCGGCGGCCGCATTTCTGCAGGAGTTCCAGGGCCGTCGCGTAGGCGGCGAGCACGCCATCGACCATGCTGTCGACGGAAAAAGAAGCGGCGACCCGCGCGCGCAGTCTGTGGGCGGTATCTGCTGCTTCGTCGGGGTGGTCCAGCGCCCTGCCAATGGCCTGCGCCAATGCCGGAACATCAAGAGCAGGCACGAGAACGTTCGACAAAGGGCCGTAGATTTCCGGGATACCGCCGACATGGGTGGTAATCAGCGGCTTGCCGGCGGCAGCCGCTTCCAGCACCACGTAGGGCAGGGATTCGGCCCGGCTCGGCGCCACCATGACCCAGCCGAGCGCCTGGGCTTCGCGCGCCGGCATCGCCGGCAAAAAGCGCACGGAGCGGGCAAGTCCATTGCGCTCGACTTGGGCCTGCAGGGCAGCGCGGTCGGGGCCGTCGCCGACCAGAGTCGCCGTCACCGCGCGGCCCTCGCGGCCCTCGCGGTGCATCAGCGCGATAGCGTCGATCAGGACATCGATTCCTTTGACCGGCCGCAACTCGCCGATGAACATCAGGTCGGTGGCGTCGGGCCGCAATACGATGGGCTCAAATTCAGCGCGCGAGACGCCATTGTGCACGATGCGCACGAGACCAGCCGGATTGCCAATCTTGCGCCGGAAAATGGCCTCGCTATAGGCGCTTTCGAACAGGAACAGGTCGCCGCGCCGCATCAGCAGGCGCTCGGTGGCGAGGTAAAATCGTCCGGCCAATGTGTCGTGGCCGAAGAGCAGGCTGCCGCCATGCGGCGTATAGGCGCGCACCGCGCGCTTGGCGCCGACGACCAGCCGTGCATAGGCGCCCCCCTTGGCGCCATGGCCGTGCACGATGTCGGCGCCGGTTTCGGCGACGCGGCGCATGACGTGGCTGAGCGCAAGAAAGTCGCTCGGATTGGCGTGCCGCCGCATCGGGAAGCGGGTCAAGCCGAGCGCCAGCTCGGGCTTCAACTGATGCAAAGTTTCCTCGGCGCGGGTGCCGCCGGTGTTGCTGTCGGCGATGATGCCGACACGGTGGCCGCGCGCGATCTGGGCTCGCGCCAAATCGAGCACATGACGGAACAGGCCGCCGACCGGCGCGCGGAAGACGTGGAGAATATTGATGGACTCCATCACGCCGGATTAGGCGGCGGGATGGTTAACAAAACCTCACTTGCGCGCCGCGGCGAAGCCGAAATTAACGCAGCGGCAACCATAATAATCTCTAATCATGGCGCTGCCACAGAGTCGCGTTTGGAGTTTTAGGAATGTTGTTTCGTCGCAAGTCGAAAGCTGCTCCGGCGCCGCCGCCATTACCTGCGCCGGTGCGGGCGCCGGTCGTGAGTACGGGCGAGCCGGACATGCAGGCGCTCGGCCGCGCGCTCTGGCAGAAGAAGGGCAGAATCCTCGCTTTCACGCTGATCGCGGCTGCCGCCGCCTTCACCGTCGTCAACGCCATGACGCCGCGCTACCGCTCGGAAGCCCGCCTGCTGCTGGAGGCGCGCGAAAACGTGTTCCTGCGCGCCGAAGCCGACAAGAACACGACCAACAGCGCGATCGACCCGGAAGCGGTAACCAGCCAGATCCAGGTCGTGCTGTCGCGTGATCTCGCGCGCGAGGTGATCAAGACGGAAGGCCTCGCCGACAAGCCGGAATTCGATCCGGCGGTGAGCGGCTCATTGATGCGCACTTTGCTCAATCTCGTCGGCATCGGCCGCAACCCGAGCACCATGTCGAAGGAAGAGCGCACGCTTGAGTCGTTTTACGACCGGCTCAATGTCTATGCGATCGAAAAATCCCGCGTGATCGCCGTCGATTTCTCATCCGCCGATCCCGAGCTCGCCGCCCGCGTCGCTAACGACGTGGCCGCGACCTACCTCAAGATGCAGCAGACGGCGACGCAGGACCAGACCCGCGCCGCAGGCGCCTGGCTCGCCGGCGAGATCGCCGATTTGCGCGCCAAGGTCACCGACGCTGAAGCCAAGGTCGACGACTATCGTGCCAAGTCCAATCTGTTTTCTGGCTCCAACAACACATCGCTGCCGACGCAGCAGCTCACCGAAATCAACTCGCAGATCGCAGTGGCGCGCGGACAGAAGGCCGACCTCGAGGCGAGGGCGAAGCAATTGCGCGAGCTTATCGGCTCGGGCAAGCCGATTGAATCCTCCGACATCGCCAATTCTGACGCCATGCGCCGGCTGATCGAGCAGCGCATGGTGCTGCGCTCGCAACTTGCCGAGCAATCGACCACGCTGCTGGACCAGCACCCGCGCATCAAGGAGCTCAAGGCGCAGATCGCCGAGTCCGACCGGCAGATCAGAAACGAGGGCGAGCGCCTCGCGCACCAGCTCGACAACGACGCCAAGCTCGCCGGCGATCGCCTCGAATCGCTGACCGCGAGCCTCGACACGGTGAAGAAACTCGCCTCGCAGAACAACGAGCAGGACGTGCAATTGCGCGCGCTGGAGCGCGACGCCAAGACCGAGCGCGATTTGCTCGAATCCTATCTCGCCAAATACCGCGAGGCTTCGGCCCGCGACAATATCAACGCCGCGCCGCCCGAGGCGCGGATCATTTCGCGCGCCAGCCCGTCGCTGAAGCCGGATTATCCGAAGAAGCTGCCGACGGTGCTGATCGCCGCCTTCGCCGCGTTTGCACTGTCGGCTGGCTTCACCGTGACCGGTGTGTTGCTGGCACCGGCTGCTGCGCCATATTCCTATGCTTATGCGGCCGAGCCTGCCTATGCACCGCAGGCCTACGCGCCGCCGATATCGCGCGCCGCGGCTGCTGCTGTAAGTGCCGCTCCGATGGCCCTGCCGGTGAGTAGCGTAGAACAGATCGCCCATAGCCTGCGGCAGGCCGGAGACGCCGGACGCCGGGTCACTGTTGTCGGCAGCATGCGCCATGCCGGCACCACTTATGCCGCGATTTCGCTTGCCCGCGAGCTGGCGAAGGACACCAGTGTCGTACTGGTCGAATGCGCTTTCGGCGCGCCCAATCTGTCGGTGATCTCGACCGAGCCGCAGGCACCTGGTTTGGCCGAACTCATCCGTGGTGCTGCCTCATTCGGCGATATCATCACCCGCGATCAATATTCCAACGCGCATCTTGTCGCCACCGGCGATGTCGGCAGCGATGCGGCGGCGCTCGCGGCGTCACCGATGCTCGCCACTCGTGGTCGAGGCGCTGGTGCGCAGCTACGGCCATGTGGTGATCGACGCCGGGTCGGCGCCTGATGCGGCGCTCGAACGCTTTGCGCCGCTCGCGCCCCGTGCGGTGCTCGTTGCCGCCGATCCTTCGGCCCCGGCGACGCGCGTTGCGCGCGAACGGTTGATGGCCGCCGGATTTGGCGACGTCGCACTGCTGGCCGGTTTCGCGCAGGCTGCCGCGGCCTAGTGAGTGATCCCGGGAAAATCAGAGCGGCGGTGAAAACTGCGCGCGCAGCCGCCGCAACGCGCGCGCCGTCGACCACAACACCGCGTGCCGTTTGATGGCGCGCTTGCCGGCCTCGATCAAAGCCGCCGCAGAAGCCAGAACCCGGCCCGCCGGGGAGAGCGGCAGGAAACTGTCGAACAGCGGCTCGGCGTCGCCGCAGAACAGATTTTTGTAATGCGCCTCGCCGATGCCGAGATCGAAGGTGGTAAGGCCGCGCTCGCAGCAGCGGCGCACCAGGTTGAGAATGAGCTGCTCGCCCGGGCTCTCCACGGCGTAGCGGCCATCGGTGATCGAATTGAACATGCCGCAGAAGCGGCCATCGCCGACGATGCCGCCCATGGTGGCGACGATGAGGTCGTCGACGGACAGGGCGTAGAGCTCGATCAGCGGATTGCCGTCGGCGAGGCGCTCGGTGGCTGCGGCCTCGACGAAGCGGCGCACTTCGGCTTCGGCGAAGGCATCGGCGACGCCGATGCGCCGCATGCGTGCGCTCTTCTGTTTGAAGAAGGCGTCGAGCACACGATGAACCTGCGCCACACTGTCCGCGCGCTCGAAGCGCACGGCGCCAAAGCCGGCGAGCGCGCGCTCTTTTTTGCGCATCTTCTTGCGAGTGCCGGCATTGGTGCGCGCGCGCAGCAGCGCCTCGAAGTCGGGGGCCAACGCGCCGGAAAAACCGAGATTGGCGGCGCGTTGATGCGGCAGCAGCGCGAAGGGATTGGTGGTGCCGCCCCAGGTCAGCGACTGATTGCGCAGCATCAGCAGATCGGCGCGGCCGGCAAGGCGCTTGAGCACGGCGCGCAATGCGTCGGCGCCGATGGTCGCGGCGAGATCGCGCCGCCACAGGCCCATGTTGAAATTGGCATGCTTGCCGCCAAGGAATTCGACGGCTTTCCATCGGCCGAGCTGCCGGCAGCCGAGCGGCAACAGGAACAACGGCGTGCCGATGGCATCGAAACCGACGATGATGAACGGTGCAAAGCCCGCCTCGGCGCCGACATGACGCTGCCAGAGCGCGAGGAATTCGTAGCGCTGATAGGGCGTGGCCAGCGTAGGGGCGCGTTCGAGCGCGTGCCAATGCGGCTCGGCGTCCGCCATATCGTCGAACACCTCGACCCGCGCGATGCGGCCGGCAACCGCCGGCAATGGCCGGTGCTCGGTATTCACTGTGCGCAGGGCGACGACGTTCATGGCCTGCAAGGGCAGAATCGTTAATGCTGGGGAGAGCCTCGCAAAGATTTATCAATAAAGAGTTGGAATATTCGCGCGAACTTGGCTTGAGGCTGAAATCTTGGCTGGATTGAAAAAAAGCATCATCCGCGGCGGCCTGGAGACGCTCTATTTCAGCGGCCTCTACGAGGCAATGCGGCCGCTGGTCGGCGGCGTCGGCGCGATATTGACGCTGCACCATGTACGCCCGCAGCGCCCCGAGGCATTCCAGCCGAACCGGCTGCTCGAAGTCTCGCCGGAATTCCTTGAACAGCTGCTGCACCGGCTCAGGCAGGAATGCGTCGACCTCGTTTCGCTCGATGAGATGCACCGGCGCATGACCGCCAGCGAATTCCAGCGCCGCTTCGTCTGCATCACATTCGACGACGGCTATAAGGATCTGCTGCAGCACGCCTATCCGCTGCTCAAGAAATACCAAGTGCCGTTTGCGCTCTACATTCCGACCAGCTTTCCCGACCGCATCGGTGAATTGTGGTGGGTGGCGCTGGAGGCGGCCATCGCGCAGAACGACCGCATCGGCCTCATCGTCGACGGCAAGGACCGCTTCTTCGATTGCGCCACGGTGACGGAAAAACGCGAGCTTTACGACGAGGCCTATCGCTATCTGCGCGGCATGAAAGACGAGAATGAGCTGCGTCGTGTGGTGCGCAACCTCTGCGCCCATCACGGCATCGATCCGCTGTCGTTCTCACGCGACCTGTGCATGAGCTGGGAGGAGATCGCGCAGCTTGCCGCCGATCCGCTGTGCACCATCGGCGCGCACACCGTCAACCATGTGATGCTGCGCAAGGTGCAGAACGATGCAACCGTGCGCGCGGAAATGGAAATGAGCCGCGCCGTGCTCGAAGCGGCGCTCGGCAGGCGGCCCGAGCACCTCGCTTATCCGGTCGGCGATTCGACCTCGGCCGGTCCGCGCGAATTCCGCATCGCCGCCGAGCTTGGCTTCAAGACCGCGGTGACGACGCGGCCGGGCGTGATCTTCAAGGTGCACCGCGACCACTTGACCGCGCTGCCGCGCATCTCGGTCAACGGCGAATTCCAGCAGCAGCGCTACCTCAAGGTCCTGATGTCGGGCGCCGCCACGGCCATGTGGAACGGTTTCCGCCGCGTCAACGCCGCCTGACACGCTAGGCGCGGTCCGGCCGCGCCATCCACGCGACCAGCGGCATGGCCGGCAGCACCCAGCCGAGGCCGGCGACCACGTAATAGAGTGCGGCGACGAAACCGTTGATGTCGGTCAGCACCGACTGCGCCAGCGCCATGGCGAGCAGCCCCCAGAAGCAGACCAGAAGCAACAGCGCCACCGTGCCGATCAGCTTGCGGGTGCGGGCGGGCATGATCATTCCCCGGTGTCATGCCCCGCGAAAGCGGGGCATCCACTGCCAGCATAGAGGTTTGCGGCCAGCGGCGCGTGACTATATGGTCCGCCGCACCGCAAGCAACCATGCATGAACGGATGTCAGTTCCGCTGTCTCAGGTGTCGCAAGCGCAGCAAGCACGCCACTCGCAGCAAGTGCGGCTGTGGCTGCTCGCCGCCGCGGCGATGATATTTCTCACGCTGATGATCGGCGGCGCCACGCGTCTCACCGAATCCGGGCTGTCGATCGTCGAATGGAAGCCAATCACCGGCGTCCTGCCGCCGCTGAGCCAAAGCGCCTGGCAGACCGAATTCGATGGCTACAAGGCGATCCCGCAATACCGCGAGCTCAACCGCGGCATGAACCTCGACGAGTTCAAGGTGATCTATTGGTGGGAGTGGGCGCACCGCCTGCTGGCACGCACCACCGGGGCGGTGTTTCTTTTGCCGTTTCTTTATTTTCTGTGGCGTGGCGCCATACCGCCGGGCCTGCGCACGCGGCTGTGGCTGATCTTTGCCGCCGGCGCATTTCTCGGTTTTGTCGGCTGGTGGATGGTGTCGTCGGGGCTTTCAGGGACGCGGGTCAGCGTGTCGCAATACCGGCTGGCGTTTCACCTGACGCTTGCCTGCGCGATCTATGCCGCGATCGTGTGGACGGCGCAGCAAATGACGCCGCAGGCGCCGCAGCCGACGCCGTCGCGGCTGCGCATGGCCGCGCTGGCGATTGCGCTGTTGGTGCTGCTGCAGATCTATTTGGGCGCGCTGGTCGCCGGAACCGATGCGGGTCTTGTCTATAATTCGTGGCCCTTGATCGACGGCGGCTTCGTGCCGTCGCCGGAACGGCTCTGGTTCATCAGCCCGGCCTGGCGCAATCTGTTCGAGAACACGCTCACGGTGCAATTTGATCACCGCATGCTCGCCTATGCGATCTGGCTGCTGGCCATGCTGCACTTAAGCGATGCCTGGCGGCTGCGCTACGAATTGCGCGGCGCATTCATCCTCGCCGGCGCGGTGACGCTGCAGGCGGCCCTTGGCATTGTTACGCTGCTTAATCAGGCGCCGCTTGTTTTGGCCTTCGCCCATCAGGTGCTGGCGATTCTGGTGTTCACCATCGCCGTCCTGCATGCGCAGCGGCTGTCGCGCGGCGCCAGCCTGCACGCGCCGCTGCCCGCGGCGCGGGAGCAGCGCGCATGATCGAGGTTACGGAGAATGCCGGCATTGCCATGCTGACAATGCGGCACGGCAAGGCCAATGCGCTGGACATCGAATTCTGTGAGGCGCTGGCGGCAAGGTTCGCTGCGTTGGCGCGAACGGCCAGCAAAGCCGTGGTGCTGACCGGGCAGGGGACGATGTTTTGCGCCGGCGTCGATTTAAAGCGCGTGAGCGCCGCCGGCGCCGATTACATCCGCGCCTTTCTCCCCAGCCTGCACAGGCTCTACGACACAGTGTTCCACTTTCCAAAGCCGGTGGTGGCGGCGATCAACGGTCACGCCATTGCCGGCGGCGCCGTGCTTGCCTGTTGCGCCGACCGCCGCATCATGGCGGGCGGCCGCATCGGCATCACCGAGTTGCTGGTCGGCGTGCCGTTTCCGGCGCTCGCCTTCGAGATCGTGCGTTTCGCCGTGCCGCCGCGCTTTCTGCCCGAATTCACCTACAGCGGCGCAACCTACGCCACCGACGCGGCCTTGCAACGCGGCTGGGTCGATGAACTCGCGGAGCCTGACGAGCTGATTGAGGACGCGGTCGCGGTGGCGCAGGAGCTTGCGCTGCTCTCGCCGGCGGCGTTCGCGCAAGCTAAAAAGCAGCTCCGCCAGGCGGTCAGCGAACGCTACGCGCGAAGCGGGGAGGCGACCGACAAGGCGGTCACCGATATCTGGACGGCGCCCGAAGCGCTGGCGCGTATCAACGATTACGTCGGGCGCACGCTGGCAAAGCCTAAGCCGCTTTGAGCCCCTGCTCGAGGTCGGCGATGATGTCGTCGACCTCCTCCAACCCGATCGACAGCCGCACCACATCGACGCCGGCGCCAGCCTGCACCTTCTGCGCATCCGACAATTGTTTGTGCGTGGTGGACGCCGGGTGAATGATCAGCGAACGCGTGTCGCCGATATTGGCGAGGTGCGAGAACAGCTTCACATTGGAGACGAGCTTCACGCCGGCGTCGTAGCCGCCCTTGAGCCCGAAAGTAAACACGGCACCGCAGCCCTTCGGCACGTATTTCTTGGCGAGGTTGTGGTAGCGGTCGCCGGCAAGGCCCGGATAGCTCACCCAGGCAACCTCCGGCCGCTTCGATAGCCATTCGGCAACAGCGAGCGCGTTCTCCGAATGCCGCTGCATGCGCAGGTTCAGCGTCTCGATGCCGGTGAGGATGAGGAACGCATTGAACGGCGACAGCGCCGGCCCAAGATCGCGCAGGCCGAGCACGCGGCAGGCGATGGCAAAGGCGAAATTGCCGAAGGTTTCGTGCAGCACAATGCCGGAATATTCCGGGCGCGGCTCGCACAGCATCGGGTAGCGCTTCTCGCGCGACCAGTTGAAGGTGCCGCCATCGACGATCATGCCGCCGATTGAGTTGCCGTGGCCGCCGAGAAACTTGGTGAGCGAATGCACCACGATATCGGCGCCGAAATCGATCGGCTTGCACAGGTAAGGCGTCGCCAAGGTGTTGTCGACGATCAGCGGCACGCCGGCCTTGCGTGCGACTTTGGCGACAGCCTCGATGTCGGTGATGACGCCGCCGGGATTGGCGATCGACTCGATGAAGATCGCCTTGGTCTTCGGCGTCACCGCCTTCTCGAACGATGAGTTGTCGTCAGGATCGGCCCAGACGACGTTCCAGCCGAAATTCTTGAAGGCATGATTGAACTGGTTGATCGAGCCGCCATAGAGCTTCTTGGAAGCGACGAATTCATCGCCGGGCGTCAGCAGCGTGTGCATCACGATCACCTGCGCGGCGTGGCCTGACGCGACCGCAAGCCCGGCAGTGCCGCCTTCGAGCGCGGCGACGCGCTCTTCCAGCACCGCATTGGTCGGATTGCCGATGCGGGTATAGATGTTGCCGAAAGCCTGCAGGCCGAACAGCGAAGCGGCGTGCTCAACGTCGTCGAACACAAACGATGTCGTCTGGTAGATCGGCGTTGCCCGCGCGCCCGTGGTCGGATCGGGCTTGGCGCCGGCATGGATGGCGAGCGTGGAGAAGCCTGGAGTGCGTTCGGTCTGGTCCGCCATTGGTTCGCTCCCATTCTGATATTGACGTGGCCTTGCGGCGCGCTGGAATTGCCGCGATCTATTCTGCCGCAGGCAGCGCGGTCAAGGCGCGTACCATTCTAAGTTTTGATTGCCGATATCCTCGCCGGACATGGAATAATATGCCACCGGCGCGGCACCATTCAGCCGCCGCTTTCCTCGTCTTGCGCGCGGTTGGTGGCATTCGTCGCGCCACCTTGTGCGGTGTCGCGGGCAAGCGACAGGCGCTGCACGCCCTTGCCAAGCGTTTTGGCGCGCTTCGACGACAACGTGCGGGAATTGACACCGATCCAGCCGATTTCCGACGACAGGCGGCCATATTCGATCTTGGGACAGCGGTTCATCACCACTTTCATGCCGGCGCCTTCGGCGAGCTTGGCTGCGGCTTCGTTGCGGACCCCGAGCTGCATCCAGATCACCTGCGGCCTCGGCTTGAGTGCGATCGTCTCTTGCACGATCGGCAACGCATAGGGCGAAGCGCGGAAAATATCGACCATGTCGACCGGCTCAGGGATATCGGCGAGCCTGGCGTAGACCTTTTGCCCCAGGATCTCTTTGCCGGCCTGTCCCGGATTGACCGGAATCATGCGAAAGCCGCGCTGCTGCAGATACTTGAAGGCGAAATAGCTCGGTCGGTTGTCCTTCGGCGAGATGCCGACCATGGCAATGGTCTTCACCGAATTGAGAATGCCGCGGATGAAGCTGTCTGAATAGGCGTCGTGGGTCATGGCGTCCTGTCCGGCCGCACATAATCACCATTGCGACAGAACGAAAAGCAAAGCCGCGCATTATTCGCATGGCGGCATGACGAAATAGACGAGATTGCGGAGAAGGGCGACATAAGTTGGTCACGGTCGTTTGCTGCGATCTCGTCGGTGCTGGGGCGTGCAGCCATTGTGCGCAAACATGAAGCAGGAGGCGTTCGATGTGTGACTATAGTCTCCACGATGTTGTGTCCCGGCCGGCTTCGGTCGGTGACAAATTGGTCTCGACCCGGTTCAATAACTCGATCACGCGCGGCTTTGCCTCGTCCGACCAGCCGAGTGTGGCGGTGTGTTTGCTTCCGGGCACGGAGCTGGCATTCGAGAGCGAGGTCGAATGCGACGCGAGCTTCCGGTTCCTGCCGAACCGGAAATACCCGCACAAGGTCGCCCGGTTCAGGCAGGTCAATCTGGACAATCCGGCCGCCCATCACGACGCGCTGGATTTTCCCGGCGGCGAGACGGTGCTGGTGACCAACCTGTGCGAAGGCCAGCGGGCGACGGTGCTGCAGCTTCCGGCTACGGCGCGGCCAGAGAAGGCCGAGCCGGAGATCATTCCGCCGCGGCAGCAAAGCCTGCTCGCGTCTGATTGGTAATTGTCTGAAGGCGGCGGAGCCATCGGGAAAAACCGGTGGTTCCGCTTCAGCGATCTTCCCAACTGGGATTGCGCTTGTCGATGAAGGCGCAAATTCCTTCTTCTGCATCGCGCGCCATCATGTTCTCGGTCATCACCTCCGACGCATAGCGGTAGGCATCGGCGAGCGCCATCTCCGCCTGCCGGTAAAATGCCCGTTTGCCGATCTTGACCACGTAGGAGGATTTCGAAGCGATCTTTTTACCGAGCGCGACTGCGGCCTTGCGCTCCTTGCCGGGCCCGACGGCGCGGTTGATCAGTCCAATGGCGGCGGCCTGCTTGGCGTTGACCATGTCGCCGGTCAGCAGCATCTCCATCGCGTGTTTGCGCGAAACATTGCGCGACAGCGCCACCATCGGGGTCGAGCAGAACAACCCAATATTGACACCGGGCGTCGCGAATTTGGCGGCGGAGGAGGCGACGGCCAGGTCGCAGCTGGCAACAAGCTGGCAGCCGGCGGCGCTGGCCGGGCCTTGCACGGCGGCGATCACCGGCTGCGGCAGGTTGACGATCTGCTGCATCATGGTGCTGCAGATCGTCATGATGTGACGGAAATAGGCGCGGCCGCCGTCGGCATCGCTGCGTCGGCTGGTGAGCTCCTTGAGGTCGTGGCCGGCGCAGAAGGCGGGCCCATTCGCGGCGAGCAGGACGGCGCGGATGGTACGGTCGCCGGCAATCTCGGTGAAGGCCGCGGACAATTTGCCGAGCAGCGCTTCCGACAGGCTGTTGCGTGCTGCCGGCCGATTGAGAATAAGCGTGGCAATGGATTCGTCGCGCTCGCGCAGCAAGACGGGCGCAGTCGTGTCGGCGCGATTTGCGGTCTTGGCATCCATGGACGCGATACTTATCCCGAAGGCATCATCAGGCAAGGCCGGAACGGCCTTAAAGATCGGGCGTTCGAAATCGCATGGCCAGGCGCCGCAAGCGCAAGAAACAATCGAAAGGCGAAACGCACCGGTGGTCGCAACGCGTGACCGAGGGGAGCGCCGCGCTGATCCTCGAACCCGGCGTTTTCACCCTGCGTTCGCCGCGATAGATCGCGCTTTCACTCAAGCGTTCGGCGGACCGCAGCCGGAGGCGGAAATCGAGTCCTTTTCGTTCCGCGATATCGATGCTCAACTTCTATATCAATCGCGGCGGCACGGGCCTCTCGGCGGCGCGCAAGAAGACGCTGGAAAAAGCCAAAAACGAACTGCGCCAGCTTTACGGCAAGCCCAGAAAAGGCGATTGACCGGTTTGCCCGGCTGTCTATGACGGAGCGCCGGATGTTTCCCGGCGTTTTGGGGGTTGGAATGCCTGCGCCAGCGATGACGGCCGAGGAAATCGGCAAGCTTTTGGCGGCGGAGTTTCCGCAGGCCTTCTATCAAGGCTGCGGTCACTCGATTGATCGCGTCGGTTACGGCGATGTGCGCGTGCGCTGGAAATTCGACGCCGCGAGCCTGCGCCCGGGTGGCACCGTGTCCGGCCCGACCATGATGGAGCTTGCCGATTTCGCCATGTATGTCGCGGTGTTTTCGGCTGTCGGCCCGCAGCCTTTGGCGGTCACCACCAATCTGAACATCAATTTTCTGCGCAAGCCGGCGCAGGCCGACCTTATCGCCGACGCTAAATTGATGAAGGTCGGCAAACGGCTGGCGGTCGGGGAGGTGGTCATTCGTTCGGAAGGGCAGGACGATCCGGTCGCGCATGTGACGTCGACCTATTCGATTCCGCAGAAATAATTATAACTGGGTATGGTAATACCACTCAGGCAAGGCACTGTTATTATAACAGAAACCTTGTCGTAATCGCATTGACCCCAACCGTACACTCGGCTAGAGAACCGCAACTTCGGCGCCACCGCCGTGCCTTTTCAGGACAGACCTATGAAGACCTATTCGGCCAAGGCCGCCGACATCGAGAAGAAATGGGTGACGATCGACGCCACCGGTCTGGTCGTCGGGCGCCTCGCGTCGATCGTGGCGCTGCGCCTGCGCGGCAAGCACAAGGCGAGCTACACACCGCACGTCGATGACGGCGACAATGTCATCGTCGTCAACGCCGCCAAGGCGGTACTCACCGGCCGCAAGCGCGAGCAGAAGGTTTATTACAAGCACACCGGCTATATCGGCGGCATCAAGGAAGTCTCCGCGAAATCGATCCTGGAAGGTCGCTTCCCCGAGCGCATCGTCGAGAAGGCAATTGAGCGCATGCTGCCGCGCGGGCCGCTTGGCCGTGTGCAGCTTGGAAATTTGCGCGTCTATCCCGGCCCTGAACATCCGCATGAGGCGCAAAAGCCCGAGAAGCTCGACGTCGCCTCGATGAACCGCAAGAATGTGAGGAGTGCCTGACCGTGGCCGAGACCGTGCAGTCGATGGAAGGATTGGCGAGCCTCAAGCCGGCGGCGCCCGAGGCAGTGAAATATGTGCAGAAGCTCGACAAGCAGGGCCGCGCTTACGCGACCGGCAAGCGCAAGAACGCCGTCGCCCGCGTCTGGATCAAGCCCGGCTCCGGAAAAATTCTGGTCAATACCCGCGCGGTCGAGGTTTTCTTCGCGCGCCCGGTGTTGCGCATGCTGATCCAGCAGCCACTGGTCGCCGCCAACCGCGCCGGCCAGTACGACGTCACCTGCACCGTCTCGGGCGGCGGCCTCTCCGGCCAGGCTGGCGCGGTGCGCCATGGCCTCTCCAAGGCGCTGACCTATTTCGAACCCGACCTGCGCGGCGCGCTCAAGCGTGCGGGCTTTCTCACGCGTGACTCGCGCGTCGTCGAACGCAAGAAATACGGCCACAAGAAAGCGCGGCGTTCGTTCCAGTTCTCCAAGCGCTAGTTTTTTCGCATTGCTAATTCCGCGCTTATCGGCGGTCGCCATTTTGCGCCGAATTTGATTCCAATTTTCGCTATTCTTTCATCGAAGCCAGTGCGACGGCGTAAGGGTTTTCCCACAGGGGCGGTGCTATTTTGCCGCTGATCGTCCGATCAAATGCGTATGCGGTCGGGCAGCCCCTATGGGAGTACCAATGCTCGCTTCAGCTGCTGACTTGCCACCGTCACCGCTTGATCTACCGACACTTTCGCTTGTCTCGATCTGCATCGCCGCCTTGCTCGGCCTGATGCTGATCTTTGCCTGGATCAAGGAGCGCAATATTCGCGCGCTCGCGTGGTGGGGCGCCGCTTACTTGATCGGGGCTTCGTCGATGGCGCTGTGGAGCGCGCCGGCGCCGTTGTTCACGCTGCCGCCGGAAATTCCGGCAGCACTGATTTTCGTCGCCTGCGGCATGATCTGGAACGGCGTGCGGCTGTTCCACGGGCGGCGCCTGCTGCCGATCGCCACATTTGCCGGCGCCGTCGGCTGGTTATTGCTGTGCCAGCTTCCTGAAGTCTCGCAAGGCAGCTATCCGCGTATTGCGATCGGCGCCGGGGTCAT
This sequence comes from uncultured Alphaproteobacteria bacterium, assembly GCA_963742385.1. Lineage (GTDB taxonomy): Bacteria > Pseudomonadota > Alphaproteobacteria > Rhizobiales > Xanthobacteraceae > Pseudolabrys. The sequence goes on from CAVULS010000009.1 coordinate 173,064, forward strand.
CGCCACCTACACGTTTTTCATCGCATTCGAACTGGGACGCGAGCGGCGCAAGTCGCTCTATTCGCGCACCGCCGCGGTGGCGGTACCGATGCTGCATGCCACCATTTTCCTGATGCCGCTGGCGATGAAAGCCTGGCTGCCCGCAGGCTTTGCCGCCGGATGGCTCGCTGTTTTTGCCCTGGAGACGATGCTTTACGCGGTGGGCACCGCCATCATCGTGCTGCTGATGGTCAAGGATCACCACCTGCATATCTACCGCAATGCCGCCTCGACCGACGAACTGACGGGCCTGCTCAATCGCCGCGCCTTTCTGGAGAATGCGCTGCGTCTGAGCGCGCATCAAGCCAAGCGCAACGAACCGCTGACCTTGCTCATTTTCGATCTTGATCACTTCAAATCGGTCAACGACCGCTTCGGCCATGCGGTCGGCGACGACGTGCTGCGACTGTTCGCGCAAATTGCGCGGTCGAGTATGCGTAGCGACGACATCATTGCGCGCTTTGGCGGTGAGGAATTCGCCGCCGTGGTGCCTTCGCCGGCCGAAGATGCGGCCAAGATCGCCAATCGCGTGCGTGTCTCATTCGAAGCCGCGGGTGTAACGGTGGGCGTGCATGCGGTCGGCGCGACCGTGAGCGTCGGCGCCGCCACGGCCCATGCGCCGGTCACCGATATCGATGCGCTGATCGCGCGCGCAGATGCCGCGCTCTACCGTGCCAAGCGTTCGGGCCGCAATCGGCTTTGCAACGCTGACGAACAACAGCCCAGCACGGGCGCTCGCCTGATCGCGGCCGCCCGCGCCGCCCGGGCGCCGGAACGCGCCCCGGCAGTGCCGCACAAGACGCGCAGGAGAATGACGGCGACGGCGGCAAAGCCGAGCAGCGCCGACGAGACAACGGCCCGTCTATCGTATCGACATTAGTCGGCGCACATCGCGCTCGGCAAGAAACGGGCGCCCGTTTCCGAGCGCCCGTGTGATGTTTCCGTCGCCGCAAATAATTACGCAGCAGCCGACTTCTTCGCGCCCTTCGGGACCAAGTCGATCGTCTTCAGGATCTGCGAAGCGATCTGGTAGGGGTCGCCTTGCGAATTGGGCCGGCGATCTTCCAGATAGCCCTTGTAGCCGTTGTTGACGAAACTGTGCGGGACACGGATCGAGGCGCCACGGTTGGCGATACCGTAAGTGAATTCGGTGATCGCCGCGGTCTCGTGTTTGCCGGTGAGCCGCATGTGGTTGTCGGGTCCGTAAACCGCGATGTGCTCCTCGCGGTTCGTTTCGAAGGCCTTCATCATCGCCTCGAAATACTCCTTGCCGCCGGTCTCGCGCATAAAGGCGGTGGAGAAGTTGGCGTGCATGCCGGAGCCGTTCCAGTCGGTATCGCCGAGCGGCTTGCAGTGGAATTCGATATCGACGCCGTATTTCTCGGTGAGCCGCAGCATCAAATAGCGGGCCATCCACATCTCGTCGGCCGCTTTCTTCGAGCCTTTGCCGAAGATCTGGAATTCCCACTGACCCTTCGCCACTTCGGCGTTGATGCCTTCGTGGTTGATGCCGGCCGTAAGGCAGAGATCGAGATGCTCTTCGACCATCTTGCGGGCGACGTCGCCGACATTCTTGTAGCCGACCCCGGTGTAATAAGGGCCCTGCGGCGCCGGATAACCGGACGACGGGAAGCCGAGCGGGCGGCCGTCCTTGTAGAAGAAGTACTCCTGCTCGAAGCCGAACCACGCACCCGGGTCGTCGAGAATGGTTGCGCGCTTGTTTGAGGGATGCGGTGTCGTGCCGTCGGGCATCATGACTTCGCACATCACCAGCACGCCATTGGTACGCGCGCCGTCAGGATAGACCGCGACCGGCTTGAGGACGCAATCAGAGTTGTGTCCTTCCGCCTGCATGGTCGACGAGCCGTCGAAGCCCCACAGTGGAAGCAGTTCGAGCGTCGGGAACGAGTCGAAGTCCTTGAGTTGAGTCTTGCCGCGCAGATTAGGCGTCGGCGTATAGCCGTCGAGCCATATGTATTCGAGCTTGTACTTTGTCATTTAAGGTTCTCTCTGAGCTGATGACTCGAAGTGCGTTGATGGCGCACTTCAGCCGCCAACGGCGCGCCCCGGCCGCCAACTGCCGCGATTGTCCAAGCATTAAATATGCCACGGGATTATGCGGCCGCTTCGGCGCGCTGCTTGTGCGGTAAAGACGCGCCACTTGGGCTCGTTTTCTGCGAGTCTGCGCTCTTGCCGCCGCGGAATGCTTTTAAAAGAAGCAAAAACGAAAATGCCTATAATGCAGTCATCTCAGTGATTTATGTGAGGCATGCTGCGCAAAGGAGGAGCAAAAGCGCTACAAGCACGTTATATGCACGAAGCGCTAACGAATCGAATTGAAACTGAACGCCGAGAAATGAAGGGAGCCGAACAATGACGATGAGTCATGATCAAGTGTCGGCAAGGATTTATCAGTTCCCCGCTCGCGGCCGCTTCGCGAGTGACGGCCGAGGCGACGACCAGTCGGCGACGAATCTTTCGTCGCCGCGCGTTGCCAGAATTGCATCCGGCAGCGGCTGGTATCACGACGAAGCGATCCAGGAAGCGGAACGTCCGCGCAGAAAGTAGCTGCGCGTAAACGTTCGCGCGAGCGCAATGCCGCTCGCGTGCGGCGTGCTGCGATCTCGCGTTGAAAAAAGGCGCTCCTTGCGGGGCGCCTTTTAAGTTGCATCGCGGACTGAGCGATGTTGGGAGGAACGCTTACGCCGAATAATACATCTCGTATTCAACCGGATGCGGGGTGTGCTCGAAGCGGATCACTTCCTGCATCTTGAGGTCGATATAGCTATCGATGAAGTCATCATCGAACACGCCGCCGGCTTTCAAGAACCCGCGGTCCTTGTCGAGTTCTCCAAGCGCCTGGCGCAGCGAGCCGCACACCGTCGGGATTTGCTTCAGTTCGGCCGGCGGCAGATCGTAAAGATCCTTGTCCATCGCCGAGCCCGGATTGAGCTTGTTCTTGATGCCGTCGAGGCCAGCCAGCAGCATCGCGGCAAAGGCGAGATACGGATTGGCGAGCGGATCGGGGAAGCGAACCTCGACGCGCTTGGCTTTTGGACTTTCGGTATAGGGAATGCGGCAAGAGGCCGAGCGGTTGCGCGCCGAATACGCCAGCAGCACCGGCGCCTCGAAGCCCGGCACCAGACGCTTGTAGGAGTTGGTGGTCGGGTTGGTGAAGGCGTTGATTGCTTTCGCGTGCTTGATAATGCCGCCGATGTAGTTGAGGCAGGTGTCGGAGAGGCCGGAATATTTGTCGCCGGCGAACACCGGCTTGCCGTCCTTCCAGATCGATTGATGGCAGTGCATGCCGGAGCCGTTGTCGCCATAAACCGGCTTGGGCATGAAGGTCGCCGTCTTTCCGTAAATCTGGGCGACCTGCATGATGCAGTATTTGTAGATCTGCATCATGTCGGCCATCTGCGTCAGCGGCGAGAACTTCAAGCCCAGTTCGTGCTGCGCCGACGCCACTTCGTGATGGTGCTTTTCCACCTTGGCGCCCATGCGCGCCATGGCGCCGAGCATCTCCGAGCGCATGTCTTGCGCGCTATCCTGCGGCGGCACCGGGAAGTAGCCTTTCTTGGTGCCGATGCGGTGGCCGAGATTGCCGCCCTCATAGTCGGTGTCGGAATTGATTGGTAATTCGATCGAGTCGACCTTGAAGCCGGTGTTGTAGGGATTGGCTGCGAATTTGACGTCGTCGAACACGAAGAACTCGGCCTCGGGGCCGAAAAAGATGGTGTCGCCGATGCCCATCGACTTCACCAGCGCCTCGGCCTTCTTCGCCATGCCGCGCGGATCGCGGTTATAGGGCTCGCCGGTGGTCGGCTCGAGCACGTCGCAGACCAGCACCAGCGTGGTCTCGGCAAAGAACGGATCGATGCAGGCGGTTGCCGGGTCCGGCATCAGATTCATGTCCAACTCGTTGATCGCCTTCCAGCCGGCGATCGATGAGCCGTCGAACATCTGGCCTTCTGCAAACGTATCTTCTTCGATCAACGAAACATCGAAAGTCACATGCTGCCATTTGCCGCGCGGATCGGTAAAACGGAAGTCGACGTATTTCACGTCGCTGTCCTTAATCATCTTCATGACATCTTTGGCTGTCGTCATGGGTGACGTTCCCCCTTATACGTGATGGATTACCCGCAAGGACTTGACCCGCGGACTAGATGGCATCGATTCCGGACTCTCCGGTTCTGATCCGGATGGCTTCCTCGATGTTGGATAGGAATATCTTGCCGTCGCCGATCCGGCCAGTCTGGGCAGCGCGCCGGATCGCATCGATCGCCTTGTCCACCATGTCGTCACCGAGCACGACTTCGATTTTCACCTTGGGTAGAAAATCGACGACGTATTCAGCCCCCCGATACAATTCGGTGTGCCCCTTCTGGCGGCCGAAGCCCTTGGCCTCGGTCACGGTAATTCCTTGTAGTCCTACCTCCTGTAGCGCTTCTTTGACCTCATCGAGTTTGAAAGGCTTGATGATGGCTTCGATTTTTTTCATTGCCTCGTCCTTCCCCCCGGGCGCGCCTGCGGCCACTCCGGCGCGCCGCGCAACGGTTAGCAGGTCCCGTGCCAAGCCGCGAACCGCCCAAAAGGCCCATGGTCACAGGCGGTTAAACCATAAGCACGGGATGGCCAGGGAATTTGCCTAAAATCTCCTGCCTAGCAAATAAGCACCATGCATAAGCTTTTGCCAAAGGCCATAGAAATGTTGCGATGCAGTCCATTAGCGCGATTTGTCCACGTTTCGCGGCACCGATAGTGTCGCAAGCGATGCTCGAACTGCTCACCACCGCCGAAATGGCCGAGGCCGACCGATTGACCATCGCCGCCGGCGTCCCCGGCATGGATCTGATGGAGACCGCCGGCCGCGCCGTCGCCGAGCGCGCTGCCATGTTGCCGGGGCGGCGCGTGGCCGTGGTGGCCGGTCCCGGCAACAATGGCGGCGATGGTTTCGTGGCCGCCCGGCTTCTTGCCGAGCGCGGTTATCGGGTGCGCGTGATCCTGGTCGGCGACCGCGGCCGGCTCAAGGGTGATGCCGCGCGTGCCGCCGAACATTGGACCGGCCCAATCGAAAAAGCCGGCCCGGAAAAGCTCGTCGACTGCGATCTGATCATCGACGCGCTGTTCGGCGCCGGGCTCGACCGTGACGTGACCGGTGAGCCCCGCGCCATGATCGAGGCGATGAACGCCGCGCAAGCGCCGGCAATCGCCGTCGATCTGCCCAGCGGTATCAATGGCACCACTGGCGCGATAATGGGTGTGGCGGTCAAAGCAGCACAGACGGTGACGTTTTTCCGCCGCAAGACCGGCCACCTGCTGCTGCCGGGCCGGGCGCATTGCGGGCCCATCCATGTGGCCGATATCGGCATTCCGGACAGCGTGCTGGAGACGATCAAGCCGGCGACCTTCGCCAACGATCCGGCGCTGTGGAGCGGCGCCTTCCCGCTGCCGCGTATCGAAGGCCATAAATACAGCCGCGGCCACGCCGTGGTGGTATCGGGCGGGCTTTCGACCACGGGTGCGGCGCGGCTTGCGGCGCGGGCGGCGCTGCGGGCAGGCGCGGGGCTGGTGACGATCGCCAGTCCGCGCGAGGCGCTCAGCGTCAACGCCGCCGCAAGCCTGGCGGTCATGGTGCGGCCGGTCGATGGTGCGGTTGAACTGGAGGAATTCCTCAAGGACAAGCGCCGCAACGCCGTCGTGCTTGGCCCGGGCGGCGGCGTCGGAAAACCGATGCGCGAGCAGGTCGCGGCTGCGCTTGCGAGCGAGGCAGCGGTGGTTCTCGATGCTGATGCACTGACGAGTTTCGCCGGTGATCTGGCTGGTTTGGCTTCGATGATCGGCAAACACGCGGGCGGGGGTATAGTTCTGACCCCGCACGAAGGAGAATTTGCTAGATTATTTAATGTATTAAATGAAGTACATAAAGCAAAAGATAAACTTGAAAAAGATCGCCTAGCAGCGCGAAACTGTGGGGCGATTGTCCTCCTCAAGGGAGCCGACACCGTCGTTGCCGGCCCCGATGGGCGGGCGACGATCGCCGACAACGCCCCTACGTATCTGTCGACAGCCGGCGCCGGCGACGTGCTGAGCGGTCTGATCGCTGGGCTGCTCGCCCAGGGCATGCCGGGCTTCGAGGCGGCCAGCGCCGCGGTCTGGCTGCACGGCGAGGCGGCCAAGGCCTTTGGACCCGGCCTTATCGCCGAGGATCTCAGCGAGGCCTTACCAAAAGTCTACGCCCGGCTTTTCGGCCGGCTTGCCCGCTGAGCTGGTTCTAAGCCGCTCATGAGAGGCCATTTTAATGGTGCCCCGAGATTTAGCCGTGCTATGAAGCCGCGGCCTTGCACCGGGCCGTCGCCCCGCGTAAAGCCTGCCCCGTTCGAGGCCCAGCTTTTTTGACGGCCCTTTGCGGGCGTGGCGGAATTGGTAGACGCGCGGGATTTAGGTTCCCGTGACGAAAGTCGTGGGGGTTCGAGTCCCTCCGCCCGCACCATGCCGAGGGCGTTTGAAAAATCGTACTCCAGTCAACGAAGTGTGATCATGCAAGTTACCGAAACTCTTTCTGACGGTCTCAAGCGCGAATTCAAGGTGGTGGTCCCGGCCGCCGAACTTGACGCCAAAGTCAACGAGCGCCTAGGCGAGCTCAAGGACCGCGTCCGCATCAATGGCTTCCGTCCCGGCAAGGTGCCGGTCGCGCACCTCAAGCGCGTCTATGGCCGCTCGGCCATGGCCGAGGTGATCGAGGCGACCGTTCGTGACACTAACAACCAGATTGTCACCGAGCGCGGTTTCAAGCTTGCAGCCGATCCGAAAGTGACGCTGCCGACCGAGGAAGGCGCGATCGAGCAACTGATCGCCGGCGAAAGCGATCTCGCCTACACCATGGCGCTGGAGATCGTGCCGCCGATCACGCTCGCCAATTTCAAGGACATCAAGCTGGAGCGATTGACCGCGGACGTCACCGACGCGGAGATCGATGAAGGCATCGCCCGCATCGCCGAACAGAACAAGCCTTACGCGGCCAAAGCCGCCGGCGAAAAAGCGGCAAAAGGCGACCGCGTCGTCATCTCCTTTGTCGGCAGCATCGACGGCAAGCCGTTCGATGGCGGCAGCGCTGACGATTCTGTGGTGCTGATCGGTTCCAACTCGTTCATTCCCGGCTTCGAGGATCAGCTCATCGGCCTCGGCGCCGGCGAAAACCGCACCGTCAAAGTGACATTCCCGCAGCATTACGGGAGCGAGGCGCTTGCCGGCAAGGACGCCGAATTCGCCGTCACCGCCAAGTCGATCGAGACGCCGGGCACCGTGACCATCGACGACGCCTTCGCCAAGTCGCTTGGTCTCGATTCCCTCGCCAAGCTGCGCGACGTGGTCAAGGACAGCATTGCCCGCGAGCACGCCGGCGCCTCGCGGCAGAAGCTCAAACGCGCGCTGTTCGACGAGCTCGATGCGCGGCACAAGTTCGACCCGCCGCCGACGCTGGTGGAAGAGGAATTCAACCGCGTATGGAAGTCGGTGCTCAGCGAGCTGGAGACCGAAAAGAAGACCTTCGCCGACGAAAACACCACCGAGGAAAAGGCCAAGGCCGAATATCAGGCTATCGCCGAACGCCGGGTGCGCCTTGGTCTGGTGCTTGCCGAAATCGGCGAGAAGAACAAGATCAGCGTCAGCGAGGACGAATTAAACCGCGCGGTGATGGAGCAGGCACGGCAATTCGCCGGCCAGGAACAGCGGGTTTTCGACTATTACCGGCAGAACCCGCAGGCGCTCGCGGGGCTGCGCGCGCCGATCTACGAGGAAAAGGTGGTCGATTTCCTGCTCGAGCTTGCACAAGTGAGCGAGAAGAAGGTGCCGCGCGAAGAACTATACAAGCAGGACGACGAATCGACCGCGGCCTGATCCGCCGGCGTCTTGCGCCGGGGCAGTTGCGAAAATAGATACGCGGCCCGCGATCCGGCTAAGTTAGCCTCTCGTGATTCGCGTGAAGGAGCCGAAATGAGAGATCCCATCGATACCTACATGAATTACCTGGTGCCTATGGTGGTCGAACAGACCAACCGTGGCGAGCGGGCCTATGACATTTATTCGCGCATGCTCAAGGAGCGGATCATCTTCATTACCGGGCCGATAGAGGACGGCGTGGCGACGCTGATCGTGGCGCAATTGCTGTTTCTGGAAGCCGAGAATCCAAAGAAGGAAATCTCGATGTACATCAACTCGCCCGGCGGGGTGGTGACATCGGGCATGGCGATCTACGACACCATGCAATTTGTGCGGCCGCCGGTGTCCACGCTTTGCTGCGGGCAGGCGGCCTCGATGGGCTCGCTGCTGCTGGCGTCAGGCGCCAAGGACCTGCGCTTCGCACTGCCCAATGCACGCATCATGGTGCACCAGCCCTCGGGCGGCTTCCAGGGCCAGGCCACCGACATCATGCTGCACGCCCAGGAGATCCTCAATCTGAAGAAGCGGCTCAACGAGATTTACGTCAAACATACCGGTCAGTCGCTGAAGAAGATCGAGGACGCGCTGGAGCGCGACTATTTCCTCACCGCGGACGCGGCCAAGGACTTCGGTCTGGTCGACAAGGTAATCGAAAAACGTCCTGAAGAACTCCTTCCCAAACCCGCCTGAGCCTCCAGACGGGCCCATTTGTGGCGCCGGAACTATTCGGAACGGCCTCGGACTTGGCCGCTATCGCGGTCGTGATAGGGGCGGTGTTATCGTTAATAGAATCTTGATTATCGAGCCGTTAGCATGCTTCGCTTATGCTGCGGGGGACGTGATAAGGGGATAGTGGCCCGCCCAAAATCTGGGCCGCCGAGCCGGAAAGTCCGGCGCGAAACTTGCTTGGCTGGTACTGTCGCATCGAGGTGATCGCTCAAAGGCGCCAGGGGAGAAGGTGGCAGGCGCCGGCCATCACCGAAGGCAGTACGAGACGAGTGTGACGGAGAAGACTGGAATGAGCAAAGTTGGCGGTAGCGATTCCAAGAACACTCTTTACTGCTCGTTCTGCGGCAAGAGCCAACACGAAGTCCGCAAGCTCATTGCCGGGCCGACCGTGTTCATCTGCGACGAGTGCGTCGAACTGTGCATGGATATCATCCGCGAGGAGAACAAGTCCTCGCTGGTGAAGTCGCGTGACGGCATTCCGACGCCGAAGGAAATCCGTAAGGTCCTCGACGACTATGTCATTGGCCAGGACCACGCCAAGAAGGTGCTCTCGGTCGCCGTCCACAATCACTACAAGCGGCTCAATCACCAGACCAAGCACAACGACGTTGAGCTGGCGAAGTCCAACATCCTGCTGATCGGGCCGACCGGCTCGGGCAAGACGCTGCTGGCGCAGACGCTGGCGCGTATCCTCGACGTGCCGTTCACGATGGCGGATGCGACGACGCTCACCGAAGCCGGTTACGTCGGCGAGGACGTCGAGAACATCATCCTCAAGCTGCTGCAGTCCGCCGACTACAATGTCGAGCGCGCGCAGCGCGGCATCGTCTATATCGACGAGATCGACAAGATTTCACGCAAGTCCGATAACCCCTCGATCACCCGCGACGTGTCGGGCGAGGGCGTGCAGCAGGCGCTGCTGAAGATCATGGAAGGCACCATCGCTTCCGTGCCGCCGCAGGGCGGCCGCAAGCATCCGCAGCAGGAATTCTTGCAGGTCGATACGACCAATATCCTGTTCGTCTGCGGCGGCGCTTTCGCCGGCCTGGAAAAGATCATCTCGGCGCGCGGCCGTGCAACCTCGATCGGCTTTTCGGCCCGCGTGCTGGCGCCGGAAGACCGCAAGCAGGGTGAAATTTTCCGCGAGGTCGAGCCGGAAGACCTGTTGAAGTACGGTCTCATTCCTGAATTCGTCGGCCGTCTGCCGGTGGTGGCGACGCTCGAGGATCTTGACGAGCCTTCGCTCAAGCTCATCCTCACGCAGCCGAAGAATGCGTTGGTGAAACAGTATCAGCGACTGTTCGAAATGGAGTCGATCGATCTGACGCTCGCGGAAGAGGCGCTCGGCGCCATCGCCCGCAAGGCGATCGATCGCAAGACCGGCGCGCGCGGCCTGCGCTCCATCATGGAGGGCATCCTGCTCGACACCATGTTCGACCTCCCCAGCCTGGAAGGGGTCGAGGAGGTGGTGATCTCCAAGGAGGTCGTCGAGGGAACCGCACGCCCGCTCTACATCTATGCCGACCGCAGCGATCGCACGGCCGAGTCCGGCGGCGCCAGCGCCTAAATTCTCGACCCCTTGTGGCGGGGGAATCGCTTGTAGAATCGCGCCGTTGATGGCGTGTTGAACAGTGTTGGGTCCGTTTTTACCGAAAAAACGGGCCTTACTTGCAGACGTTATACGTCCATCCTACGTATAGCGTTGAAGAAAGACTGAGCTACAAAGTTTCGTAGCTTTTCGACCTGGCACTGGGCCGAGATGCCGCACTAGCGGGTTAAGGCGCAGGGGCACAACAAAAAGGACTGTTGCCATGACCACCAAGCCACGACCCCCGCTGCAACCGGGTGAAACCCGGGCCTATCCGGTATTGCCGTTGCGCGACATCGTGGTGTTCCCACACATGATCGTTCCGCTCTTTGTCGGCCGCGAAAAGTCGATCAAGGCGCTGGAAGAAGTCATGCGCTCCGACACCTTCATCCTGCTGGCGACGCAGAAGAACGCCTCCGACGACGATCCGGCGACCGACGCGATTTTCGAAGTCGGCACGCTGGCGAGCGTGCTGCAATTGCTCAAGCTGCCCGACGGCACCGTCAAGGTGCTGGTCGAGGGCGCCGAGCGAGCCAAGGTCCGCAAGTACACTGACCGCGTCGAGTATTACGAAGCCGACGCCACCGTGCTCGCCGACGACGTCGGCGACCGCGTCGAGGCCGAGGCCATGGCGCGCTCGGTGGTCACCGAGTTCGAGAGCTATGTGAAGCTCAACAAGAAAGTGTCGCCTGAAGTCGTTGGCGTGGTTCAGCAAATCGAGGACTACGCCAAGCTCGCCGACACGGTGGCTTCGCATCTCGCCGTCAAGATTCCCGACAAGCAGGAAATCCTGGAGACGCCCGTCGTCACCCAGCGCCTGGAAAAGGTGCTCGGGTTGATGGAGAGCGAGATCTCCGTGCTGCAGGTGGAAAAGCGCATCCGCACCCGCGTCAAGCGGCAGATGGAGAAGACGCAGCGCGAGTATTACCTCAACGAGCAGATGAAGGCGATCCAGAAGGAGCTCGGCGACGAGGAAGGCAAGGACGAGCTGCAAGAGCTGGAAGACAAGATCAAGAAGACCAAGCTGTCGAAGGAGGCCCGCGAAAAGGCCACCCACGAGCTCAAGAAGCTGCGGCAGATGTCGCCGATGTCGGCGGAAGCCACCGTCGTGCGCAACTATCTGGATTGGCTGTTGTCGATCCCGTGGAACAAGAAGAGCAAGGTCAAGAAAGATCTCACGCTCGCCGAGCAGATCCTCGATGCCGATCACTATGGCCTGGAGAAGGTCAAGGAGCGCATCGTCGAGTATCTCGCCGTGCAGCAGCGCGCCAACAAACTGACCGGGCCGATCCTCTGCCTGGTCGGGCCTCCGGGCGTCGGCAAGACCTCGCTCGGCAAGTCGATCGCGAAGGCGACCGGCCGCGAATTCGTGCGCGTGTCACTCGGCGGCGTGCGCGACGAGGCCGAGATCCGCGGTCACCGGCGCACTTACATCGGCTCGATGCCCGGCAAGATCATCCAGTCGATGCGTAAGGCCAAGACCTCGAACCCGCTGTTCCTGTTGGACGAGGTGGACAAGATGGGCGCCGATTTCCGCGGCGATCCGTCCTCGGCGCTGCTCGAGGTGCTCGACCCCGAGCAGAACCACACCTTCAACGACCACTATCTTGAGGTCGATTATGATCTCTCCAACGTGATGTTCATCACCACGGCGAATACGCTCAATATTCCGCCGCCGCTGATGGACCGCATGGAGATCATCCGCATCGCCGGCTACACTGAGGATGAGAAGGTCGAGATCGCGCGCAAGCACCTGATCCCGCACGCGATCACCAAGCACGGCCTCGATCCGAAGGAATGGTCGATCGACGACGAGGCGCTGCTCACCATGATCCGCCGCTATACGCGGGAAGCCGGCGTGCGCAATCTCGAGCGCGAGCTGTCGACCCTGATCCGCAAGGCGGTGAAGGAACTGATGACGTCGAAGAAGAAGTCGATTGCCGTCACCGCGGCCAATCTCGGCGATTTCCTCGGCGTGCCGAAATACCGCTATGGCGAGATCGAGGCCGAGGACCTTGTCGGCATGGTCACCGGACTGGCGTGGACCGATGTGGGCGGGGAACTGCTCACCATCGAAGGCACGTCAATGCCCGGCAAGGGGCGCATGACCGTCACCGGCAACCTGCGCGACGTGATGAAGGAGTTGATCTCGGCGGCGGCGTCTTACGTCCGCTCGCGCGCGGTTGCCTTCGGCATCGAGCCGCCGCTGTTCGACAAGCGCGACATCCACGTGCACGTGCCGGAAGGCGCGACGCCCAAGGATGGACCGTCGGCCGGCGTTGCCATGGTCACCGCCATCGTCTCGGTGATGACCGGCATCCCGGTGCGCCGCGACGTCGCCATGACCGGCGAGATCACCCTGCGCGGCCGCGTGCTGCCGATCGGCGGGCTGAAAGAGAAGCTGCTCGCCGCGGCCCGCGGCGGCATGAAAACCGTGCTGATCCCGGAAGAGAACGCCAAGGATCTGACGGAAATCTCCGACAGCATCAAAAAGGGCCTGGATATCATTCCGGTGACCCGCATGGACGAAGTGCTGGCCCGCGCGCTGGTGCGCAAGCCTGAGCCGATCGAATGGGACGAGGCGAGCGCCAAAGTCCCGGCGGAAGCCGCTGCCGCGGATACCGCGGTCGAGGAGGACGGCTCCGGCCTGACCGCGCATTAAGCGTGGATCAACCGTCGAATGAATAGAAAGCGGCGCCGCAAGGCGCCGTTTTCGTTTGCCGGTTAAGCTTCTGGCGTGCCGCGCTTGCATCGCCGGCACAACCGGCGATATTGGCAGGTCAAGGGCGGTTAGCTCAGTTGGTAGAGCGCCTGCTTTACACGCAGGATGTCGGCGGTTCGAGTCCGTCACCGCCCACCAGCCTTGGCTTGCGAAACGAGTGAAGGCTGCGGCGCCGTAGCCCGCAGGGCGAAGGCGGGCCATCCATCTGCGAGCTTCGGCTCGGCGAGCCGGCTTCGTCCGCACAAGCGGACTAGTTTGTCTGTCCGCTCCCCTCCAGAAACCTTTCCGCATAGTGACAGGCGACCTGCCGTCCGCCGACCGGGCGCAAGGGCGGGCGTTCGGCACGGCACAGGTCGGTCGCGTGCGGGCAGCGCGTGGCAAAGACGCAAGCCTTGGGCATGTTGAGCGGCGAGGGCACCTCGCCCTTGACCATCGTTCGCGCGCGCCGGATGCCGCCGAGCGCCGGCGTCGACGCCAGCAGCGCTTGCGTATAGGGGTGTAGCGGCTGCTCGAAGATCAAGTCCTTGGCGCCCTGTTCGACCGCAAGGCCGAGATACATCACCAGCACGTCATGGGCGACGAAGCGAACCACCGCGAGGTCGTGCGAGATAAACAGATAGGCAAGGCCGAATTGTTGCTGCAGGTCGGTCAGCAGATTAAGCACCTGCGCCTGCACCGACACATCAAGCGCCGAGACCGGCTCGTCGGCCACGACGAGCTTCGGCCGCAGCATCAGCGCGCGGGCTATCGCGATACGCTGACGCTGGCCGCCGGAGAACATGTGCGGATAGCGCCGCGCATGCTCTTCGGCGAGGCCTACGCGCGCCAGCATCGCCAGCGCACTCTGCCGCCGCTCGGCTTTGCCAAGGTTGGTATTGATGATGAGCGGCTCCTCCAGAATGGCGCTGATTTTCTTGCGCGGATTGAGCGAGCCATAGGGGTTCTGGAACACGAACTGCACGGTGCGCCGCAGCCGCTTGCTGTCCGCGGCAGGCGGATCGAGCGCATCGGCACCGTCGAGCGTCAGCGAGCCCGAATTCGGCTTCTCGATCAGAGTCACGAGCCGGGCGAGTGTCGATTTGCCGCAACCGGATTCACCGACGATCGCCAGAGTACGCCCTTCCTCAAGCGTGAACGACACGCCGCCGACCGCGCGCAGTTCCTGCGGTTCGGCAAAAACGCCGCGTTTCGACCGGTAAATGCGGGTCAGGTCCTTGGCGACGACAAGCGGGCTCATGCGGCGCTATCCTCGCTCGCTTCCCGGTCGGCGGCGATGCGCGCCTCGCGCGTGGCATCGCCGAGGGGATAATGGCAGCGCACCGAGCCACCCATCCACGGACGCAAATCAGGCCGGGTGCCGGTCGCCCGCGGCGTTGCGTAGGCGCAACGCGGGCTGAACAGGCAGCCGTGCGGGCGCTCGTAAAGGCTGGGGACGGTGCCGGGGATGGTCGCCAGTCGCTCGCCGACGCGGCTCTCAGGCCGCGCGGCAAGCAGCGCCGCGGTGTAAGGATGCTGCGGGGCACTAAACAAATCCGCCGCGGCGCGCTCCTCCATCACCTGCCCGGAATACATCACGGCCACCCGTTGCGCGACTTCGGCGACAACGGCCATGTTGTGGGTGATGAGAATGAGCGCCATGCCGCGCTCGCGCTGCAGCGACAACAGGAGATCGAGAATCTGCGCCTGGATGGTCACATCCAGCGCCGTGGTCGGCTCGTCGGCGATGAGCAGCTTGGGATTGCAGGCAATCGCCATGGCGATCATCACGCGCTGGTTCATGCCGCCGGAAAGCTGATGCGGATAAGCGTCGAGACGGGTCTCCGGCGCCGGGATGCCGACCTGTTCCAGCAGTTCGACGGCACGGCTGCGCGCGCGCCTGCGATCCATGTTTTCATGCACCTGCAGCGTTTCCGCGATCTGGAAACCGACGGTGAAACACGGATTGAGGCTCGTTGCCGGCTCCTGGAAGATCATGGCCATGTCCTTGCCGGCGAGCTTGCGGCGCTCGTCGGCTGACACTGCAAGCAGGTCGTGGCCATCGAAGACGAGGCGCTCGGCGCTGACCTCGCCGGGAAACGGCACCAGCCCCATCAGGGCGAGCATGGCGAGGCTCTTGCCCGATCCGGATTCGCCGACAATGCCCAGAACTTCGCCTTGCTCGACTTTGAGCGACACGCCGTCGACCGCGCGCAGCGGTCCGGCCGCCGAGGGAAATTCGACCGTGAGGTTTTCGATTTCCAGCGCCGCCATGCCGGTCACCGTTTGAGCTTGGGGTCGAGGGCGTCGCGCAAGCCGTCGCCGAATAGATTGAAGGCGAGCACGGTGATCAGGATCATCAATCCCGGAAACGTCACCACCCACCAGGCACGCAGAATGAACTCGCGCGCGTCGGCGAGCATGGTGCCCCATTCCGGCGTCGGCGGCTGCGCGCCGAGACCGAGAAAGCCGAGCGCGGCGGCATCGAGAATGGCGGTGGATACGCCAAGCGTTGCCTGCACGATCAGCGGCGCGGCGCAATTCGGCAGCACCTCCTTGACCATCAGCCGCAGACTGCCGGCGCCGCTCACCCTGGCGGCGGTGACATAGTCCTTGGAGACTTCGGTAATGACGGCGGCGCGGGCGATGCGCACGTAATGAGGCAACAGCACGATGGCGACCGCGAGCAGCGCGTTCATCACGCCGGGCCCGAGGATGGCGACGATCACGATCGCCAGCAACAGGCTTGGCAGCGTCAGGATGATGTCCATGAGCCGCATGATCGCGATCTCGATGATGCCGCGGAAATATCCGGCCACGAGCCCGAGCGTGGTGCCGATGACGATCGAAAGCGCAACGACGGAAGCGCCGATCAGCAGCGACAGCCGCGTGCCGAAAATGAGGCGCGAAAGCATGTCGCGGCCGATCGGATCGGTGCCGAGCGGGTGAGCCAGCGTGCCGCCGGCCTGCCAGAACGGCGGCTGGAGGAAGCCGGAGTCGTTGGTCAAAATGGGCGAATAGGGCGCGATGATGCCGGCGGTCGCGGCGATGATCAGCAGCGCGCCGATGATCACCAGGCCGGCGACCGCGCCGCGGTTGCGCGCAAAATCCGCAAAGAATTCCCGAAAGGGGTGGGGCGGTTCGGTGCCCGCTCTGGCGGCGATTGGAGCCTCAAGCGTTTCGCTGCTCATCGCGCATGCCGGATGCGAGGATTGATGAAGCCGTAGGTGACGTCCACCAGCAGATTGACCGCCATGATGATGGCGCCGATCAGCAGCGTGCCGCCTTGCAGCACGGGATAATCGCGCCGGCTGATGCCTTCGATCAGCCAGTGGCCGACGCCGGGCCAGGAAAAGATTGTTTCGGTGAGGATTGCACCGGTGAACAGCGCGCCGACCTGCAGGCCGATCACCGTCACGATCGGGATCAGCGCATTGCGCAGCGCGTGAATGGCAATGACACGGAAACTCGACAGGCCCTTGGCGCGCGCGGTGCGGATGTAGTCTTCGCCGAGCACCTCGAGCATCGCCGACCGCGTCATGCGCGCGATCACCGCCAGCGGTATGGTTCCGAGCACGATGGCCGGCAAGATGAGATGCGACAGCGCCGACCGGAACGCGGCGGTATCGCCCGCGAGCAGCGTGTCGATCAGCAGAAATCCGGTCTTCGGCTCGACGAAATAGAGGACGGCGATGCGGCCCGAAACCGGGGTCCAGCCGAACTGCACCGAAAAGAGCAGGATCAGCAGCAGGCCCCACCAGAAGATCGGCATCGAATAGCCGGTCAGCGACAGCCCCATGACGCCGTGATCGAAGATCGAATTGCGCCGCACGGCGGCGATGATCCCGGCCGGCAGGCCGATGCAAAGCGCAAACAGCATCGCGCTCACGGACAGTTCCACTGTCGCCGGAAACAGGCTGACGAATTCCTCGATGACCGGCTTATGGGTGGCAATCGAGCGGCCAAGATCGCCGCGCGCCAGGCGCTGGAGGTAGTAGCCGTATTGCACGATGACGGGACGATCGAAGCCGTATTCGTGCCGCAGGCTTTCGTGCAGAGCCTGATCGATGCCGTGCTCGCCGGCCATGGTTTCGATCGGATCGCCGGGAATGAGGCGAACGAGAACGAATACCAGCAACGTGATTCCGATGAACGTCGGAACGACGAGGCTTACGCGCGTGAACAGGAACCGCAGCATCGCAAGCGAAAGCGGAGCGGCGGGGAGCCGCTCCGTTCACGCATTATTGCTTGATGTCGACGCCGTAGAAGGTGTGGCGGCCGAATGGGCTCAGCTTGAAGCCGATCACGTCCTTGCGGACCGGCTTGAGCTGCACCGAATGGGCGACGGTGAACCAGGGCGCCTGCTCCTTGAAGATCACCTGCGCCTGCTCGTAGAGCTTGGTCCGCTCGGCCTGGTCGCTGACGTGTTTGGCCTTCTGCACCAGCTCTTCGAAAGGCTGGTAGCAGAACTTCGCGATATTCGAGCCATTGGTCTTGGCTGAATCGCAGCCGAGCAGCGTGTTGAGGAAGTTGTCGGGGTCGCCATTGTCGCCGGTCCAGCCGAGCTGCGCCATCTGGTGCTCGCCGGCCTGCGCCCGCTTGCGGTATTCGCCCCATTCGAAGCTCTTGATCTCGGCCTTGACGCCGATCTTGGCGAGATCGGCCTGCATCAATTCAGCGATGCGCTTGGCGTTGGGATTGTACGGCCGCTGCACCGGCATCGCCCACAGATCGGTGTCGAAGCCGTTGGGGAAACCTGCCTCGGCGAGCAGTTTCTTGGCCGCTGCCGGGTCGTAGGGGTCATCCTTGATGTTCGTGTTGTACGACCACATCGTCGGCGGGATCGGATTGATCGCCGGAATTCCGGTCGACAGGAACACGGCGTCGATGATCGCCTTCTTGTTGATCGCCATATTGATCGCCTTGCGCACGCGCACGTCGGTGAACGGCTTCTTGGTCGTGTTGTAGGCGAGATAGCCGATATTGAGACCGGGCTGCTCCAGCACCGTGACGTTGGGATCCTTGCGCATCGCCGGCAGGTCGGCCGGGTTCGGGTAGGGCATGACCTGGCATTCGTTCTTCTGCAGCTTCGCCCAGCGCACCGAGGCGTCCGGCGTGATGGCGAAGATGAGGTCGTCGATCGTCGCCTTGCCGCCGTAATAGTCGGCGAATGCTCGGTAGCGAATAATGGCGTCCTTTTGGTATTGTACGAGCATGTACGGGCCGGTGCCGATTGGCTCCTGGTCGATTTTTTCCGGCGTGCCGGCCTTGAGCATGGCGTCGGCATATTCCTTCGACTGGATGCCGGCGTATTCCATGGCGAGGTCGGAGAGGAACGGCGCCTCCGGTACGTTCAAGGTGATCTTGACGGTGTAGTCGTCAACTTTCTCGACCGACTTGAGCAGCTTGGGCATGCCCATGTCGTTGAAGTAGGAATGGTTCGAGCTCGTGACCTTGAAATACGGGGTGTCCGATTTCCACTGCCGCTCGATCGCGAAAATAATGTCGTCGGCGTTCAGGTCGCGCGTCGGTTTAAAATTGGCGTTGGACTGCCATTTCACGCCGTGGCGAAGGTGGAAGGTATAGACGGTGCCGTCCGGCGAGATGTCCCATTTTTCGGCGAGACCGGGGACAACCTTTGTGCCGCCGCGTTCGAAGTCGACGATGCGGCTGTAGATCTGGCTGTTGGCATCGAAGGACGTGCCGGTGGTGTTGACGCCGGGATAGAAGTTTTCCGGGCTGCCTTCGGAACAAAAGACCAGGGTCTTTGCCGATAACGGCGTTGAGCCCAGCAGCGCCAGAACGGCGACTGCCAGCACGGCGCGATGTTTTGCCATTGAAGCCCCCTCGTGTGACGCCGGACGCATCCAGGGCGAGCCTGGAGCCCGGTCGATTTAGCGGCGATCTTACTTCACGAATTCGCGGGCGTCACGAGCGTTAAGTTCACGCGAAAGCATCTCCGAAATGCAATTAAGCAGGCGCGGAAGATTGCTCCGGCCTGATCGCGCACTAACGGCGGGGTCAAAACGACTAAGGAAAACGGCGCCCCACAAGGCGCCGTTTTTCATTTACGCCGATGGTGCATCGAAGTCGCCGCGCGCTTGCGTGGCGCGGTCATAAGGCGATAAATCACCGCCAAGCGGTCGAAGGGCGGTCAGCTCAGCTGGTAGAGCGCCTGCTTTACACGCACGATGTCGGCGGTTCGCGTCCGTTACCGCCCACCAGCCGTCGCTCGCGAAGCGAGCCAGGCTATCGCTGGCGTGAGACTTTGGGAGCGACTGATGGCCATGCAGTCCTCAGAGACGGTGCGCGGCGACACGTTCGGCTACGTGTGCAATCGTTGTTCCCGTTGTTGCCGCGACAAGCACATTCAACTCGACCCCTACGAAATCGCCCGCCTTGCCCGCGCCAAAGGTCAGAGCGTCGGCGAATTTCGTACGACGTTCACGGTCCGCGGGCAGGGCACGGCCTTGCGGCAAAAGCAGGATGGCACCTGCGTCTTTCTCGGGGCCGGCGGGTGTGAAGTCCATGCCGACCGGCCTCTGGTGTGCCGGCTCTATCCGTTAGGGCGTCACGTACGCGCCGACGGGTCGGAATATTTCACCACGCTCGAGGGCCATCCGCTGTCGGAGGGCGATTTCACCGGCCGCGGCACCATCGCCGACTATCTCGAGAAACAAGGAGCGGGTCCGTACATCCGAGCAGCGGATGGTTATTTCCGCTGGCTCTGTGCGGCCTACAAGCAATTCGATCTCGGTCCGGGCGAGCGCGCCGCGTCGGCGGAACTAGACTCAGCGAGCGGCGACTTGCTCGACATGGACGCCGTGATTGCCAGGCATTGCGCGGCCACCGGCGAGGTGGAACCCGAAAATATCGACGATCGTGCAGACTTGCACCTCAAGCTGCTCTACAATTTTCTTGGCAACATGGGAGCGAACGATGCGTAAGAAGCGGCAAACCCCGAAGACTAAGAGCGGCGCGGCGACACCGGCATTGATCGCGGCGGTGGCGTTGCTCGGCGCTTCCCTCGGCGTTTCTGGCGGTGACGCCCTGGCGCAGGGTTCGAAGTCGCCAAAATTGGACAAGCTGCCGAGCGACCAGACAGACCCCAATCAGGGTCTGTCGAAGAAGCCGCAATCGAAACAGGCCGAGCCCGACAAGAAACCCGTCGTTCAGCAGGATGTAACGGCGAACAAGCAGAAGTCGGCGACAAAAGTTCAGGATCAGTACGACAACTACATCAAGCAATAAGAGGACAGGAAAGAGAACGCCGGCCTGTTGGTGCGCGAAATCCCGCGATCAATTTTAGATGCCTTGACAGCTCACTGGCGCTGGTTCGGAGCGGCTGTGCATTTCACCATACAATCCCGATAAGCCTTTTCTGCTTTCAACCGGGCCTGATAGCGCGCGTCGTGTGGGCTCACCATCTCCTGATACAGGCCGTAGCATTGCCGGCCGCGCAGACCGCTTTGCGCAAAACGCGAAACGGCAGGCGCGGAATCTCTCCACACCTGCCGACATGTTCTCGGAGGATCCGGCGAAAACGCCGTCAGATCGCTTCTTTCAAATCCTTGGAAGCGCGGAAGGCGACCTTCTTGCTCGCCTTGATCTGGATCGCTTCGCCCGTTGCCGGATTGCGCCCCATGCGCGCGGCACGCCGGCGCACTTGTAGAATGCCGAGCCCGCCGATGCGGATGCGCTCGCCCTTCTTCAAATGCTTGACGATGTTTTCAACGAAATCGCCGAGCACCGTCTCGGCTTGCTTCTTCGACATCTCGTGCACTTCCGCGAGCGCGGCGGCGAGATGCTTTAACGTGACTGTCGGTGGTGTCGGTGCTTTTCCAGGAACCATTGCCATCGGTGGGACCCTCCTCATGGAATCCGTGAGCTTGGCGCAGCGCCAAACACGTCGCCCGCATAGACGATTCGGGGGCGGTCTGACCATCGATTCTTCGCATGAAATAAGGCTTTTTCGCAATTTCAGTCATGCGAACAGGGTTTACCTTGACTTGACTTGGGGCCGTCTATAACCCGACCCAACGCCCGCGGGGGCGTAGCTCAGTTGGTTAGAGCGCTGCCCTGTCACGGCAGAGGCCGCGGGTTCGAGTCCCGTCGCTCCCGCCATTAATTCAACGACTTAGCCGGGATTCCGGCGCGCCAAATTGCGCCGTTTTGGGCGAAAATTCATGCTCCTAGAAGCCCCAATCCTCGGCACCCGAGCGCTGTTCTTCGACGTCTTCGGCACGTTGGTCGACTGGCGAGGATCGGTCGCCCGCGAGGCCGGGCGCACCCTGGGGAACCTTGGGTATAACTTGGACTGGCCGGCTTTCGCCGACGCCTGGCGCGACGAATACCAGCCCGGGATGGAAGAGGTGCGCGCCGGGCGCATCCCGTTTTCGAAGCTCGACACCCTGCACCGGCGCAATCTCGAACGCATCCTGCCGCGCTTCGGCCTGCAGAATTTATCCGACGAGGTGCTGCACGATTTAAACCTCGCCTGGCATCGCCTCGATGCCTGGCCCGATGTGCCGGCGGCGCTCAGGCGGCTTCGCCAAAAATTTCGCATCGCGCCGGTGTCGAACGGCAACATCTCGCTGATGGTCGATCTGGCGCGGCGCAACGATCTTCCCTGGGACGCCATCCTCGGCGCCGAAGTCGCCGGCGATTACAAGCCGAAGCCGCGCGTCTATCTCGCCGCTTGCGCGGCCTTCGATCTGGCGCCGGAACAATGCATGATGGTCGCCGCGCACAGCAGTGATCTTGCCGCGGCAGCCGCCTGCGGCCTGCGCACCGGCCACATTGCGCGGCCGAACGAGCACGGGCCGAATACCGGCGAGGTCAAGCCGACGGTGACGGTGGATTTCGCGGCGAGGGATTTGGCAGAGTTGGCGGAGACGCTCGGGGTCTAGGGTGCGGACCTATAAACGGAGAGCCAACACTGTCTTGGATGCGCCGTCCAAAGTCTGCTTTTGGGGAACAGCGGGCTCTCATGTCTTGCGGTCTTGCACTTACCGGCCTATATGGTTTCATATTCGGGCTTTCGACAACCGCCCGGTTAGCTGCCAAGCAGCCAAGCGTTGTCTCGCTCCTAACGGAGGTGAGACATGTCTTGCGGCAGCACTACCTGCACATCACCGAAATCTGATTCTTCAGCCTCCAAGCCGTTTTCCGGCTTCGATTGGTCAGCGCCGAACCCGTTCTCGGCGCTAGGGAAAATTGGGTTCATGCATGAACGCTGGCGGCAGCGGCAGGGCCTTCTTGAGCTTGACGATCGGTTACTTGCCGATATCGGGCTATCGCGGCGCGAAGTCCTAGAGGAAGCTCGCAAGCCGTTCTGGAAGTGAAACCGTTCACGCGATCAGTTTGCGAGGCGTAATCGAATGCGCACTCTCACGCGGCGATTTCAACCAAACGAGATTTTGCTGCTCTTGATCGCGCGTGGTCTTCGCGGCTTCGGCGATGGTTTTGCGATTGTCATCCTGCCTATCTATTTGTCGGCGATTGGGTTCACCACCGCAGAAATTGGGTTCGCCGCGGCCACGTCGCTGCTTGGAACGGCGGTATTGACGCTTGCGGTTGGCGTCGTCGCACCGCGTTTTGAGGTGCGCAACCTGTTGTTGATAGGCGCCGGTTTGATCGCTCTGACGGGGCTGGCATTTCCCATTATCAAACATGCCGCTTTAATTTTCGTCGTTGCCTTTGTCGGCACCTTGAACCCGTCCGCTGGCGACCTTGGCATGCTGGTGCCGCTCGAACATGCCACTTTGACAAAGGAAGCTGCGAGCCAAGACCGCACGCGAATATTTGCACGCTACAGTCTGGTTGGCGCGTTGGCCACTGCGGCTGGTTCTCTAGCTGCAGCGACCCCCGAATTCCTAGTCCATTATGGTCTTACTGAAATCGACGCTCTTAAGGCAATGTTCTATGTCTACGCATTGCTCGGGCTGATAGCCGCGCTCCTATACCGCCGCTTGCCGCGTGACCGTGCTCATGTCGCAGCCTCTCCAAGTGTGTCTTTGGGAAAATCCAGAGGCACTGTTTACAAGCTGGCCGCGCTGTTTAGCCTTGACGCTTTTGCCGGCGGCTTCGTCGTGCAATCACTTCTTGCGCTCTGGCTATTCGAGCGATTTGACCTTTCGCTAGCCGCGGCGAGCCTATTCTTCTTCTGGTCGAGTTTTCTCAGCGCGTTCTCATTTCCAGTGGCGGCATGGATCGCCACGCGCATCGGTCTCATAAACACGATGGTCTATACGCACATTCCATCCAGCATTTGTCTTATCCTGGCGGCATTTTCGCCGAACCTGACGCTTACAATGGGGCTGCTTCTTATCCGGTCGGCGCTGTCGCAGATGGATGTTCCGACGCGGTCATCTTACGTGATGGCGGTGGTGACGCCGGCCGAACGTCCGGCCGCAGCGAGCGTCACCGCGGTCCCGCGCAGTCTTGCATCGTCGATCAGTCCGGCTTTTGCCGGCTTTATGTTGGCGGGACCATTTTCAGGATTGCCGCTGGTCGTGTGCGGAGTTCTCAAGATCGTCTATGATTTGGCGTTGCTTTATTCATTTCGGCACGTAAAGCCTCCGGAGGAAATTGATTAAATGTAGAATGCCGCGGTTTGTGTCCGCTATTGATGCTGTGGACGGCTCCTCCACCGGCACGTGAGTGCCATAGATGTGGGCGCTGTTAAGGCTCCCACAATTTGGAGGAGCCAAACATGCACACGGTCACGACAATCGGTCTCGACATCGCCAAATCTGTCTTCCAGGTCCACGGCGTTGATGCCGCCGGCCAAGTCGTCATCCGCCGACAGTTGAAGCGGCGCCACGTCCTGGCGTTCTTCCAGGGGCTGTCACCCTGCCTCGTTGGGATCGAGGCCTGCGCCTCGTCTCACCACTGGTCGCGCGAACTCCAGGCACTCGGTCATACGGTACGGCTGATGCCACCAGCCTACGTGAAGCCTTACGTCAAACGGCAGAAGAATGATGCGTCTGACGCGGAGGCCATCTGCGAGGCGGTCACCAGGGCCAACATGCGGTTCGTGCCAACCAAGACGCCTGAGCAGCAAAGTTGTTTGATGCTTCACCGCACACGTCATTTGTTCATCCGCCAGCAGACCGCGGTGATCAATTCGATCCGAGCTCACCTTGCCGAGCTCGGAATCGTCGCGCCGGTTGGCCGCAAGGGAATCGTGGAGTTACTCCATGTAGTTGCCGACCCGAGCGACAAACGGGTGCCTGATGTTGCCCGCGCGTGTCTTGCTGCGCTCGGCACTCAACTGCTCAGCCTCAAGGAGCAGATTGTAAGGTTTGATCGGATGATTATGGCCTGGCACCGGTCTAATGAGGCGAGCAAACGCCTTCGTTACATTCCAGGCGTTGGCCCAATGCTGGCCACGGCCTTGGTTGCCAGCGTTGCCGATCCGAAGGCCTTCCGATCAGGGCGTAACTTCTCGGCCTGGATCGGGCTAGTGCCGAAGCAGCATTCAAGCGGTGGCAAGGACAGACTCGGCAGCATCAGCAAGCAAGGCGACCGCTATCTGCGCAGCCTGTTCGTAGCCGGGGCGCTGTCCGTGATCCGCTATGCCAAGATCCATGGCACCAAGCATCGGCCCTGGCTCATGGCATTGCTGGCTCGAAAGCCAACCAAGGTCGCGGCCATCGCGCTTGCCAACAAGCTGGCCCGGATGGCCTGGGCCATGATGGCGAGGGGCGAACGCTACAAGCAACCCGTCGCGCTGGCGGCGTAAACGAGATCGCGCCGGACATCCGGCGTGATGTGAAGGTTGGAAAGGGCGAACAGCACGTAATGCAGAGCCGGTCGATCCGGCGGTCAGGACAACCCACATGTGCCATCGCATTCTTGAATGCGTGCTTTTGACCGGGACCTGATCCGCGGAGGGCATTATGGCCAGCGGCTTTGTGTGCCGCGCTTAAAGGCCGAACACATGGCTGCACCGACCAATGCTGCAAACGTGAAAAAAGCTCTTGCCAACTCGGAGCCGTCCACACATGGCACTTAGCGGACGACCCGTTTGCCGCAATGCATGTCGGCTTTCGGAGAGCAGCGGACATGCGGCCTGATATATGAGTACACGCCCTAATAAAATGTCATGCCCGGTTTGTCCCGGCCACGGCAATTGAGGGTCTTCAGCCGCGATACACCGGCTCCGGCTGCGCGAAGAAGCTCGCCAGGATGTGATAGACGATCAGGTAGTTCTTCTGGTGGAAGCTCGAGTGTGAAATGCCCGGCATCACCGCGAACTGCTTGTCGGGATTGGGCAGCTTGGCGAAGAAGGCCGACAAATCCTCGAACGACGCGATGCCGTCCCATTGCCCGCGCATGATCAGCGTCGGCACCGTGATCTTTTCCGGATCGACGACCGGCAGCTTCGAGCACATGTCGACATAGGTGCCGGTCGGCACCGAATCGTCGAGCTTGAGGATGGAGTCGGCGAAGGCCTCGATCACCTTGTCCTCGGCGGCGCCGGGGTGGTCGCGGTTGAAGATCGAATAGACGAAAGCCCTGTCGATCGGCCGCCGGTTGTTCGCGATGAACTCCGGCAGCTTCTTGCGCCGCTGCTCCAGCGTCGGCGAGCCTTCGCCGGTCCATACCATGGCATCAAGCGCGAGCCGCGCCACCATCTCGGGGTGCCGCTCGGCAAACAGCGCCGCGCGCAGCGCGCCCGAGGAAATTCCGTAAACCAGGAGAGGGCGCTTGCCGCGCAGCGTCTGCGATATAGAGCGCGGCGGCGTAGCAATCGTCGGCGCCTTGCGAGATCGGCGCGTTGTTGTCGCGGTCCTTGGTGGAGCGGCCGTAACCTTCCATGTCGACGCACCAGCAGTCGTAACCAAGGCGCGCGAAGTGATCCATGGCCGAGGACTCCGGCCGGCCCGGCACCTGCAGGTCGAAGGTCGGCTGCGAGCCCATGGACGAGCCGTGCACGAACAGGATGGTGCCGCGGGTCTTGGCCGGATCGCCCGCGCATTTCTCCCACAGGAACAGCTTCACGCCGCCGTCCTTGCTCGTCCAATGTTCCTCGCTTTTGATGGCGATCTTCGGCATTTCGTTCATCGTTCACCTTTGTGGTTGCGTGAGCGCTACTTGATCAGCGCGATGTGGTTGTCCTTGATGACCTTCGCCCATTTGTCGACCTGCGCCTGCATGAAGGTCGCGAAGTCCGGCTGACTCATGGCCAAAGGCGTCGCGCCTTGCTTGGCCCAGGACGCGACGATGTCTGGACGCCTGAGGATCTTGGTGATCTCGGCGTTGAGCTTGTCGACGATGTCCCGCGGCGTGCCCTTTGGCGCCATGAATCCGACCCATAGCGTTGCCTGGAAGCCGGGCACAGTCTCGGCGATGGTCGGCACGTCGGGCATAATGGGCGAGCGTTTCAGTCCGCTGGTGCCGAGCGCGCGGACGCGCCCATCCTTGACGTAGGCCGCCATGGTCGGGACGCTGTCGAACAGAATCTGAACCTGGCCGCTGATGATGTCGGTGCGCATGCCGGTCGAGCCCCTGTAAGGCACGTGCACAATGTCGATGCCGCTGAGGTTCTTCAACAACTCGGCGGCCATGTGATAGTTGGAGCCGGGCCCCGACGAGCCGAAGTTCAGCGTGCCAGGCTTGGCCTTTGCCAGCGCGATCAGCTCGGCCATGTTTTTCGCCGGCACTGACGGGTTCACCACCAAAACTAGATCGGCGTCGATCAACGGCGATACCGGCACCAAATCGGTCATCAGGTGATAGGGCTTGTGCGTGTAGAGCGTCTCATTGACGGTCTGCGTGCTCGATACCATCAGCAAGGTGTAGCCATCGGGCGTAGACTTCGCGACGTATTCGGTGCCGATCGTGGTGCCGGCGCCGGGGCGGTTCTCCACCACGAAAGGTTGACCCAGCGCCTTTTGCAGTTCCTGGGCGATGATGCGGGTAAAGACGTCGGTCGGGCCTCCAGCGCCAAAGGGCGCGATGATCTTGACCGGCCGGCCGGGGTAATCCGCCGCGGCGGCCTGGCAAGCGGCGGGCGCCAGCAGCGCTGTCGCAATCAGGAACGATGCTCGCCGCCGTGAGAGGATCATCGGTAATCTTGCGCTCGCGTGGCTGTTTCGCGCCCTGGCACGGGGACTATCGAAAGCCGCTCGCGTGCTTGTCAATATACGGCGAAACGCACCCCTGATACGGCGAAACGCACCCCTAGATGCATCGTGGATGCCGCCGAATGTCGCCTTGCCACCCCTTGTGCGCTGCGCTAAGCCTCGCTTGCTCCCGTCCTTGAAGCTATTCCAAACAGGGCAAGGGCGTTTTCGCGGAGCTGTGGCGCCGGTTGTCGAGCATTTCGGGGCGGGCGTATAGCCGGGGTGGGGCGCGCGGGGCTGTACGCTGAGGTCGCCGATGAGCGCATTGCTGCTGAATTATCTGCCCTTGGCCATTTTCATCGCGGTGTCGGTCGTGATCGGCCTGGCGCTGCTGATCGCGCCCTTTATCGTTGCCTATAGCCAGCCCGACCCGGAAAAGCTCTCCGCCTACGAATGCGGCTTCAACGCCTTCGACGACGCGCGCATGAAATTCGACGTGCGCTTCTATCTCGTCGCCATTCTATTCATCATTTTCGACCTTGAGGTGAGTTTCCTGTTCCCCTGGGCGGTGGCGTTCCGCCAGCTTGGCCCCTTCGGCTTCTGGTCGATGATGGTGTTCCTTGGCGTTCTCACCATCGGCTTCACATATGAGTGGAAGAAGGGGGCGCTGGAATGGGATTGAGCTGCCCATGAGCCTTGTGGCACCCGCGCCGAAAGGACTGATCGATCCGCGCAGCGGCAAGCCGGCCGGCGCCGACGACGCTTATTTCCGCGACGTTTCCAGCGAACTGTCGGACAAGGGCTTTCTGGTCGCCGCCGCCGATGATCTCATCACCTGGGCGCGCACCGGCTCGCTGATGTGGATGACCTTCGGGCTGGCCTGCTGCGCCGTCGAGATGATGCAGGCCTCGATGCCGCGCTACGACGTCGAACGCTTCGGCTTTGCCCCGCGCGCCAGCCCACGGCAATCCGACGTGATGATCGTCGCCGGGACGCTCACCAACAAGATGGCGCCGGCGCTGCGCAAGGTCTACGACCAGATGCCGGAGCCGCGCTACGTCATCTCCATGGGCTCCTGCGCCAATGGCGGCGGCTACTATCATTATTCCTATTCGGTGGTGCGCGGCTGCGACCGCATCGTGCCGGTCGACATTTACGTGCCCGGCTGCCCGCCGACAGCGGAGGCGCTGGTCTACGGCATCCTGCTGCTGCAGAAAAAAATTCGCCGCACCGGCACCATCGAGCGTTGAGCGGGAAGGGCGCATGGACGAGACGCTCGACAGGTTGGGACAGGCGATCAAGACCGCGCTCGGTGCTTCGGCTGAAGGCTATGCGGTCACGTATGGCGAATTGACGATAACCGCCAAAGCCGCCGACATCGTCAAGGTGGCGACGTTTCTCAAAACCGACGCCGCCTGCCAGTTCATCTGCATCATCGATGTCACCGCCGTCGACCGGCCGGAGCGCGAGCAGCGCTTCGACGTCGTCTATCATTTTCTCTCGCCGCGGCTGAACCAGCGCATCCGCGTCAAGGTCGCAACCGACGAGGTGACGCCGGTGCCGTCGCTGATCGGGGTCTTCCGCGGCGCCGACTGGTTCGAGCGCGAGACCTACGATCTTTACGGCGTCCTGTTCACCGGCCATCCGGACATGCGGCGCATCCTCACCGACTATGGCTTCGAGGGCCATCCGCTGCGCAAGGATTTCCCGCTCACCGGTTTTGTCGAGGTGCGCTGGGACGACGAGCAAAAGCGGGTGATGTACGACAAGGTCAAGCTGGCGCAGGAATTCCGTACCTTCGATTTCCTCTCGCCCTGGGAAGGCACCGATTACGTGTTGCCGGGCGACGAGAAGGCGAAGGGCCAGGGCAAAGGGTCTTGAGATGAAGCCGTCGCTCAAACCCGGACTGAAGCATTCGTTCTCCTACGTGGTGGCGGAGAACAAGACCGTGCCCTTTACCTATCCGGAATCGCCGGAGATCGCGGCGATGCCGAAGGTGTTCGCCACCGGCAACATGATCGTGCTGATGGAATGGACCTGCATGCAATTGCTGGCGCCGCATCTCGACCCCGGCGAGGGCAGCGTCGG
The DNA here is from genome assembly GCA_963742385.1 of uncultured Alphaproteobacteria bacterium. GTDB lineage: Bacteria > Pseudomonadota > Alphaproteobacteria > Rhizobiales > Xanthobacteraceae > Pseudolabrys. The sequence goes on from CAVULS010000009.1 coordinate 202,222, forward strand.
CGTCCACGTCGATGTCAGCCATTTGGCCGCGACGCTGCCGGGCATGACGGTGACGGTGGAGGCCGAATGCATCGAGGCTCGCCACCGCAAGGTTGCGTTCAAGGTGCGCGCCCATGACGGCATCGACGTGATCGGCGAAGGCCGTCATGAGCGTGCCGTGGTGGCGTGGGACGCATTTAATGCTCGCGTCGCCGAAAAGGCGAAAGTGGCGCAGGTGGCTTGAGCATGGCGGAAACAAGTTCGCGCAATTTCACCGTCAATTGGGGGCCGCAGCATCCGGCGGCGCACGGCGTGCTGCGCCTGGTGATGGAGCTCGACGGCGAGATTGTCGAGCGCGTCGACCCGCATATCGGGCTGCTGCATCGCGGCACCGAAAAGCTGATCGAGGCCAAGACCTATCTGCAGGCGGTGCCCTATTTCGACCGGCTCGATTACGTCGCGCCGATGAATCAGGAGCACGCCTTCTGCCTGGCGGTGGAAAAGCTGCTCGGCATCACCGTGCCCAAGCGTGCGCAATTGATCCGCGTGCTCTATGCCGAAATCGGGCGGTTGCTGTCTCACTTGCTCAACGTCACCACCCAGGCGCTCGATGTCGGCGCGCTGACGCCGCCGCTGTGGGGTTTCGAGGAGCGGGAAAAGCTGATGGTGTTCTACGAGCGCGCCTCGGGCAGCCGCATGCATGCGGCTTACTTCCGACCCGGCGGCGTGCATCAGGATCTGCCGCCGCGGCTGATCGACGACATCGGTGCCTTTTGCGATCCGTTCCTGAAAGTCGTCGACGACCTGGAAGGGCTGCTCACCGGCAACCGCATCTTCAAGCAGCGCAATGTCGATATCGGCGTGGTCGCGCTCAAAGACGCATGGAACTGGGGCTTCTCCGGCGTCATGGTGCGCGGCTCGGGGGCGCCCTGGGACCTGCGCAAGGCGCAACCCTACGAATGCTACGCGGAGATGGATTTCGATATCCCCGTCGGCAAGAACGGCGACTGCTACGACCGCTACTGCATCCGCATGGAGGAGATGCGCCAATCGGTGCGCATCATGAAGCAGTGCGTGGAAAAGCTGCGCGCAACCCCCGGTGCGGTCACCGTCGATGACAATAAGATCGTGCCGCCGCGGCGTTCGGAAATGAAGCGCTCGATGGAAGCGCTGATCCATCACTTCAAGCTCTACACCGAGGGCTATCACGTGCCCGCAGGCGATGTGTATGCCGCGGTCGAAGCGCCGAAGGGCGAATTCGGCGTCTATCTCGTCTCCGACGGGACCAACAAACCGTACAAGTGCAAGATCCGCGCGCCGGGCTTTGCGCATCTGAGCGCCATGGATTTCCTCTGCCGCGGCCACATGCTGGCCGACGTCTCCGCCATTCTGGGCTCCATCGACATCGTCTTCGGCGAGGTGGACCGATGAGCGTCCGCCGCCTTGCGCCGCCGGAAGTCCAGCCGAAGGAGTTTTCCTTCAACAAGGAGAACCTCGCCTGGGCGAAGGAGCAGCTGACGAAATATCCCGAAGGGCGCCAGCGCTCGGCGATCATTCCGCTGCTCTGGCGGGCGCAGGAACAGGCGGGCGGCTGGCTGCCGGAAGCGGCGATCCGCTACGTCAGCGATTTCCTCGACATGGCGCATATCCGCGGCCTCGAGGTCGCGACCTTCTACACCATGTTCAACCTGCAGCCGGTGGGCAAATTCCACGTGCAGCTTTGCGGCACCACGCCGTGCCGCCTGCGCGGCGCCGACGATCTGGAAAAGGTCTGCCGCAAGCGCTTCGGCGAGCAGATGGACGTGACCGCGGACGGCAAATTCTCCTGGGTCGAGGTCGAGTGCCTCGGCGCCTGCGTCAACGCGCCGATGGCGCAGATCAATTACGACTATTACGAGGATCTGACCGCGGACAGCTTCAACAAGGTGCTCGACGGCCTTGCCGCCGGCAAGAAGGTCAAGCCGGGCCCGCAGATCGACCGGCAGCTTGTCGGCGCCAGTCGGCGGGCCGACGACGCTCACCGACAAATCGCTCTACCGTTCGAAATGAGATCGACGAATGCTCGCTGACAAGGACCGCATCTTCACGAATCTCTACGGCATCCACGACTGGGGCCTCAAAGGCGCGCGGGCGCGCGGCGCCTGGGACGGCACCAAGGCGATCCTCGAGCGCGGCCGCGACAAGATCATCGACGAGATGAAGGCGTCAGGCCTGCGCGGGCGCGGCGGCGCCGGTTTCCCGACCGGCCTGAAATGGTCGTTCATGCCGAAGAAGCCGGGCGACCGGCCGCATTATCTCGTGGTCAATGCCGACGAGTCCGAGCCCGGCACCTGCAAGGACCGCGAGGTGATGCGCCACGATCCGCATCTCTTGGTCGAGGGCTGCCTGATCGCCGGTTTCGCCATGGGCTGCAACGCCGGCTACATCTATATCCGCGGCGAATTCATAAGAGAGCGCGAAAGACTGCAGGCGGCGATCGATCAGGCCTATGAGGCCAAGCTCATCGGCAAGGGCAATGTCCACGGCTGGGACTTCGACCTTTATCTGCATCACGGCGCCGGCGCCTATATCTGCGGCGAGGAAACGGCACTGCTGGAGAGCCTGGAAGGCAAGAAGGGGCAACCCAGACTAAAGCCGCCGTTCCCGGCGAATGTCGGCCTCTACGGCTGCCCGACGACCGTCAACAATGTGGAGTCGATCGCGGCGGTGCCCGACATCCTGCGCCGCGGCCCGGCCTGGTTTGCCGCCATCGGCCGTCCCAACAACACCGGCACCAAGCTGTTCTGCATTTCCGGCCACGTCGAAAAGCCCTGCAACGTCGAAGAGGCGATGGGCATTCCGCTGCGCGAATTGCTGGAGACCCATGCCGGCGGCGTGCGCGGCGGCTGGGACAATCTGCTCGCGGTCATTCCCGGCGGCTCCTCGATGCCGCTGGTGCCGGCCGGTGCCGATCAGGCCGACACGCTGCTCATGGATTTCGACGGCTGCCGCGACAAGAAATCCGCGCTCGGCACCGCCGCTGTCATCGTCATGGATAAGTCCACCGATATCGTGAAGGCGATGACGCGCATCTCCTATTTCTACAAGCACGAGATCGTGCGGCCAGTGCACGCCCTGCCGCGAAGGCATGGGCTGGATGTGGCGCGTGCTCACGCGCATGGCGGAAGGCCGCGCGCAGAAGCGCGAGATCGACATGCTGATGGAAGTCACGACCCAGATCGAGGGTCACACCATCTGTGCGTTCGGCGACGGCGCCGCCTGGCCGGTGCAGGGCCTGCTGCGGCATTTCCGTCCCGAGATCGAACGGCGCATCGACGAATATACGCGCAATGCCGACGCGCACGACGCCGTGCGCGTGGCGGCGGAGTGAGGGCGATGAAAATTCATGGCGAGAAGCATCGGATGGCGGTCACCGGCAGCGACCTTTCCGGTTCGGTGTTCGATGACGTCAACCTGTCGGGCTGCACTTATGAAAACGTCAACATGTCCGGCGGCAAGTACCACAACATCAATCTGTCCGGCTGTGCCTTCGACGATCTGAATATGGCCGGCTGGACCGTGCATAACGTGAACCTGTCGGGTTTGCGCATCGACAAGGCCAATCTTGCCGGCGCTTCGATCGTCAACAGCCGTCTGCAAGGCATGACCATCGACGGCATCGACGTCGCCGAGCTGCTCGCGTTCTGGCGCGAGCACAAATCGGGCAATGAAACGAGCGCGGCATGACGACCAATCGGCAGCTCGCACAGCTCAATATCGGGCGCCTGCGCTACGATCTCGACGATCCGCGCCTGGCCGATTTCGTCAACAATCTGGCGCTGGTCAACGGGCTTGCCGAGCGCAGTGCGGGATTTGTCTGGCGCTACACCGACGACAGCGGCAGCGCCGTGAATACGCGGCCCTTTGCCGACCCGCGCATGGCGATCAATCTTTCGGTCTGGGAGAACGTCGCTTCGCTCGAGCAGTTTGTCTACCAGACGATTCACAAGCGCTTCTACGGTCGCCGCGCCGAATGGTTCGAGCACATGGATACGGCCTATTTCGTCCTGTGGTGGGTCGCTGCCGGTCATCGGCCGAGTGTGCAAGAGGCGATCGAGCGGCTCGAACATCTCAAGCAGCACGGGCCAAGCGATCACGCCTTCGGCTGGGCGGATGCGTCGGCGACCCAACTGCACAAGACGGCGCGCTGCGCGCCTAACGAGCATGCGGCATGACGGTGCGCGCAAGTCGTTCGGAACGGGAAGGGAAAGCCAAGGAGCTGAGCCATGTCCTGGGAAAACAAGAATCTGCGCTGTTACAACTGCAAATTTTGGTGGCCGAACGCGGAGGGCCCGCAAGGATCCCGACCGGCAGCATTCGATCCTCGGCCAGTGCCGGCGTTACGCGCCGCCGGCGCTGATCGGCGATCTGCCGGACCACACGCGGCACTATCCGGGCTGGGCGACCGTCAAGCGCGACGACTGGTGCGGCGAGCACGCGCACAGGGAAATGTGAGCTGAATACGACATGACCAAGATCATTGTCGACGGCAAAGAGATCGACGTCCCGCCGGAGTACACGCTGCTCCAGGCCTGCGAAGCCGCGGGCGCGGAAATCCCGCGCTTCTGCTTCCACGAGCGGCTGTCGATCGCCGGCAATTGCCGCATGTGCCTGATCGAAGTGGTCGGCGGCCCGCCGAAGCCGCAGGCGTCCTGCGCCATGGGCGTCAAGGATCTGCCGCCGAACAAGGACGGTACGCCGAAAATCCTCAGCACCAAGTCGCCGATGGTGAAGAAGGCGCGCGAAGGCGTGATGGAATTCCTGCTCATCAATCATCCGCTCGATTGCCCGATCTGCGACCAGGGCGGCGAATGCGATCTGCAGGACCAGGCCATGGCCTATGGCGTCGACGCCTCGCGCTACAAGGAGAACAAGCGCGCGGTCGAGGACAAATATATCGGCCCGCTGGTGAAAACGGTGATGACGCGCTGCATCCAGTGCACGCGCTGCATCCGCTTTGCCAGCGAGGTCGCCGGCGTGCCCGAGCTCGGCGCCATCGGCCGCGGCGAGGACATGGAGATCACGACCTATCTCGAGCAGGCGATGACTTCGGAGCTGCAAGGCAACGTCGTCGATCTCTGCCCGGTCGGCGCGCTGACCTCGAAGCCCTATGTCTTCGCGGCGCGGCCTTGGGAGCTCAACAAGACGCAGTCGGTCGACGTCATGGACGCGGTCGGTTCCGCCATCCGCATCGACACGCGCGGCCGCGAGGTCATGCGCATCCTGCCGCGCACCAATGACGACGTGAACGAGGAATGGATTTCCGACAAGACCCGCCACGTCGTCGACGGCTTGCGCACGCAGCGGCTCGACCAGCCCTACCTGCGCGTCAACGGCCGCCTGCGCCCGGCGACCTGGAAGGAAGCCTTCGCCACCATCGCCGACAAGGTGAAAGCGGCGCAGGGCAAACGCATCGGCGCGCTGGCGGGCCAGCTTGGCGGCGGTCGAGGATATGTTCGCGCTGCAAGTCGCTGATGGCGGCGCTCGGCTCGGCCAATATCGACGCGCGCTATCCGGGCTCGCCGCTGCATCCGAAATACGGCCGCGCCTCCTATCTGTTCAACTCGACCATCGCCGGCATCGATCAGGCCGACGCCATCATGCTGATCGGCACCAATCCGCGGCGCGAGGCGCCGGTGCTCAATGCCCGCATCCGCAAGCGCTACCTCAGGGCAATGTGCTGCTCGGCCTCATCGGCGAGAAGGCCGACCTCACTTATCCCTACAACTATCTCGGCGCCGGGCCGGAGAGCCTGGCGCAATTCGTCGATCACGCGCCCGCCAACAAGGAAAAGCCGATGTTCATCATCGGGCAGGGCGCGCTCAACCGTCCCGACGGCGCCGCCGTGCTGGCGATGGCGGCGAAGGCGGCGTCCTCGCTCGGCGTCATCAAGGACGGCTGGAACGGCTTCAACATCCTGCACAGCGAGGCATCGCTCCCCGGCGCGCTCGATATCGGCTTCGTGCCGGGCGACGGCGGCCTGGACACGGCGGCGATGCTTGCGGCGAACGCGCTCGACGTGCTGTTCCTGCTCGGCGTCGATGAGGTGGAGGTGCCGGCCGGCGCCTTCGTCGTCTATATCGGCACCCATGGCGACCGCGGCGCGCATCGCGCCGACGTGATCCTGCCGGGCGCCGCCTATCCGGAAAAATCCGGCGCTCTACGTCAACACCGAAGGCCGCGTGCAGATGGCGAACCGCGCCGGCTTCCCGCCCGGCGAGGCGCGCGAGGATTGGGCGATCCTGCGCGCGCTGTCCGAGGTCCTCGGCCGCAAGCTGCCTTTCGACTCACTCGGGCAATTGCGGCAGGCGCTGTTTGCCGCGCACCCGCATTTGATGCGCATCGACCAGATCGCCGCCGGCGATGCCGCCGACGTCCAGGCGCTGGCCAAGCTCGGCGGCAGCGCCGACAAGGCGCCGTTCCGCTCCGCGCATGCCGACTTCTATCTCACCAATGCGATCGCGCGCGCCTCCGCCATCATGGCCGAATGTTCGGCGCTGGCGAACGCGGCGGCGAAGACGGCGGCGGAGTAGGGCCATGACCGTCACCGATTTCTTCTGGTTCTATGTCTGGCCGGTCATCGTCATGACCGCCGAGTCGGTGCTGCTGCTGGTCGTCCTGCTCATCGGCGTCGCCTACGTGCTGCTCGCCGACCGCAAGATCTGGGCGGCGGTGCAGATGCGCCGCGGGCCCAACGTGGTCGGGCCCTGGGGTCTGTTCCAGTCCTTCGCGGACCTGCTGAAATTCGTGCTCAAGGAGCCGGTGATCCCGGCGAGCGCCAACAAGGGCGTGTTCCTGCTGGCGCCGCTCGTCTCCTGCGTGCTGGCGCTGGCCGCCTGGGCGGTGATCCCGGTCGCCGGCGGCTGGGTGATTTCCGACATCAATGTCGGCGTGCTTTACATCTTCGCCATCTCGTCGCTCAGCGTCTACGGCATCATCATGGCCGGCTGGGCCTCGAATTCGAAATATCCCTTCCTCGCCGCGCTGCGCTCGGCGGCGCAGATGGTGTCCTACGAGGTCTCCATCGGCTTCGTCATCATCACCGTGCTGCTCTGCGCCGGCTCGCTGAACCTCTCCGCCATCGTCGCAGGCACAGGAGCACGGGCTTGCCGACTACCTCGGCCTGCCTTTCTTGGCTTTCTGAACTGGTACTGGCTGCCGCTGCTGCCGATGTTCGTCGTCTTCTTCGTCTCGGCGCTGGCGGAAACCAACCGGCCGCCTTTCGATCTGGTCGAGGCGGAATCCGAGCTGGTCGCCGGCTTCATGGTCGAATACGGCTCGACGCCCTACATGATGTTCATGCTCGGCGAATACGTGGCGATCTGCACCATGTGCGCCATGGCCACGATCCTGTTCCTCGGCGGCTGGCTGTCGCCGATCCCGTATCCGCCGTTCACCTGGGTGCCGGGCGTGATCTGGTTCACGCTGAAGGCGCTGTTCATGTTTTTCATGTTCGCGATGGTCAAGGCCATCGTGCCGCGCTACCGCTACGATCAGTTGATGCGGCTCGGCTGGAAGGTGTTCCTGCCGCTGTCGCTGGCCATGGTGGCGATCGTCGCCGCCGTCGTCGAGTTCGGCGCAGGTGCGTCACAGTGAGGATGCGATGAGGCTCGATCGCGCGCGCAAAGGCACTGTTTCTGACCGAGTTCGTGAGCGGCATGTGGCTCGCCATGCGCTATTTCTTCAAGCCGAAATCGACGCTGAATTATCCGTTCGAGAAGGGACCGTCTGAGCCCGCGCTTCCGCGGCGAGCACGCGCTGCGCCGCTACCCCAACGGCGAGGAGCGCTGCATCGCCTGCAAGCTGTGCGAGGCGATCTGCCCGGCGCAGGCGATCACCATCGAGGCCGGGCCGCGCCGCAACGACGGCACGCGCCGCACCACGCGCTACGACATCGACATGGTCAAATGCATCTATTGCGGGCTGTGCCAGGAGGCCTGCCCGGTCGATGCCATCGTCGAAGGGCCCGAATTTCGAATTCGCCACCGAGACGCGCGAGGAACTCTACTACGACAAGGAGCGGCTGCTGGCGAACGGCGACCGCTGGGAGCGCGAGATCGCCAAGAACCTGGCGCTCGACGCGCCGTACCGGTGAACCAGTGATCAGCGCATGGACCAGGCACCTGTCATTCCGGGACGCCGCGCAGCGGCGGGCCCGGAAGCCATACTCCGCAGCGCCGGGGCTATGGATTCCGGGTTGCCTCGCTTCGCTCGGCCCGCGGAATGACAACGAGGGCGCGTCGCGATGATCGTGCAGTCGATATTCTTCTATCTCTTTGCCGGCGTCTGCGTCGCCAGCGCCGCCATGGTGATTTCGGCGCGCAATCCGGTGCATTCGGTGCTGTTCCTCATCCTCGCCTTCGTCAACGCCGCGGGCCTGTTCGTGCTGATGGGCGCCGAATTCCTGGCGATGATCCTGGTCGTCGTCTATGTCGGCGCCGTCGCCGTGCTTGTTCCTGTTCGTGGTGATGATGCTCGACGTCGATTTCGCCGAGCTCAAGCAGGGCGTGCTGCAATATCTGCCGATCGGCATCGTCATCGGCGGCATCTTTCTCGCCGAGCTGCTGCTGGTGGTCTTTGCCTGGGTGATCGGGCCAAACGTGCCGCAGGCCATTACGTCGCCGATCCCGCCGATCGACAAGGTGTCCAACACCGAGGCGATCGGCCTCGTGCTCTACACGCACTATGTCTATTACTTCGAGGTCGCCGGCCTGATCCTGCTGGTCGCCATGGTCGGCGCCATCGTGCTCACGCTGCAGCATCGGGTGCGCGTGCGCCGGCAGAACATCGGCGAGCAGGTGGCGCGCACGCCCGGCCACCTCGATCGAAATCCGCCACGTGCGCCCGGGGCAGGGGCTGGGAGACGCGGCATGACCATCGGCCTCGGACATTATCTCAGCGTCGCCGCCATCCTGTTCACCTTCGGCGTCTTCGGCATTTTCCTCAACCGCAAGAACGTCATCATCATCCTGATGTCGATTGAGCTCATCCTGCTCGCGGTCAATATCAACCTGGTCGCCTTCTCCACGCATCTCGGCGACATCGTCGGGCAGATCTACGCGCTGATCGTGCTCACCGTCGCCGCGGCGGAAGCCGCGATCGGGCTTGCCATTCTCGTCGTCTTCTACCGCAACCGCGGCTCGATCGCGGTCGAAGACATCAATCTGATGAAGGGCTGAGGGCGGGGATGTATCAGGCCATCGTCTTCCTGCCGCTGCTGGGCGCCATTCTTGCCGGCATCATCGCGCTGGCCGGCGCGCGCGCGCGTTTCCCCGGCGAGGGGCCGCCGGCGGGCGCGGACGATACCAGCGCTGCAACGGCGCACCATCACGAGGCCGTCGGGCGGCGCGGCGCCCCACCAGGCGCACGACGAGGCGGGCGGTCACGGCCATGCCGAGCCGGCCGCCGCCGGCTCGCGCACCGCCGAACTCATCACCACCACGCTGCTGATGGTGTCGATGGTGCTGTCGTGGATCGCCTTCGTCGACGTCGGCTTCGGCCACCACGACGCGCGCGTGCCGGTGTTCACCTGGATCGCCTCCGGCGATCTCAAGATCGACTGGTCGCTGCGCATCGACACGCTCACCGCGGTGATGCTGGTCGTGGTCACCACGGTGTCGGCCTTCGTGCACCTTTATTCCATCGGCTACATGGAAGAGGACCCGTACCGGCCGCGCTTCTTCGGCTATCTGTCGATGTTCACCTTCGCCATGCTGATGCTGGTGACGGCGGACAATCTGGTGCAGCTGTTCTTCGGCTGGGAGGGCGTGGGCCTCGCGAGCTATCTGCTGATCGGCTTCTGGTATCACAAGCCGGAGGCCAACGCCGCCGCGATCAAGGCCTTCGTCGTCAACCGCATCGGCGATTTCGGTTTCGCGCTCGGCATCTTCGCGCTCTACGCCATGGTCGGCAGCGTCGATCTCGACACCATCTTCGCGCAGGCGCCGTCACTCACCGGCAAGACCATTCATCTGTTCGCCTGGAACGTCGATGCGCTGACGCTGATCTGCCTGTGGCTGTTCATGGGCGCCATGGGCAAGTCGGCGCAGTTCCTGCTGCACACCTGGCTGCCCGACGCCATGGAAGGCCCGACGCCGGTCTCCGCGCTCATCCACGCCGCCACCATGGTGACCGCCGGCGTGTTCATGGTGGCGCGGCTGTCGCCGCTGTTTGAGCTGGCGCCGAACGCGCAGACCTTCGTCACCTTCATCGGCGCCACCACGGCGATTTTCGCCGCCACCATCGGCCTGGTGCAGAACGACATCAAGCGCGTCATCGCCTATTCGACCTGCTCGCAGCTCGGCTACATGTTCGTCGCCATGGGCGTCGGCGCCTATTCGGTCGGCATGTTCCATCTGTTCACCCATGCCTTCTTCAAGGCGCTGTTGTTCCTCGGCTCCGGCTCGGTGATCCACGCCATGCATCACGAGCAGGACATGCGCAACATGGGCGGATTGAGGGATCGCATCCCCTTCACCTACGTGATGATGATCATCGGCACGCTGGCGCTGACCGGCTTCCCGCTCACCGCCGGCTATTTCTCCAAGGACGCCATCATCGAAGCGGCCTTCGTCGGCAAGAACCCGATGGCGCTTTACGCCTTCATCTGCACCGTCGGCGCCGCGCTGCTCACCTCCTTCTATTCCTGGCGGCTGATCTTCAAGACCTTCCACGGCGAGCCGCATGACCGTCAGCACTGGCGCGACGCGCATGAAAGCCCGTGGGTCATGCTGATCCCGCTCGCCGTGCTGGCGCTCGGCTCGATCCTTGCCGGACTGCCGTTCAAGGAAATCTTCGCCGGCCACGGCGTCGAGGGCTTCTTCCGCGAGTCGCTGACCTTCGCCAAGGGCAATACGGTACTCGAGAACATGCACGAGGTGCCGCTGCAGATCGGCATCCTGCCGACGGTGATGATGGCGATCGGCTTTGTCATTGCCTGGCATTTCTATATCCGCCGCCCGGATATTCCGGTCGAGCTCGCGCGCCAGCACGAGGTGCTCTACAAGTTCCTGCTCAACAAATGGTATTTCGACGAAATCTACGACGCGATTTTCGTCGAGCCCGACCAAGCGGCTCGGCCGCCTGTTGTGGAAGGGCGGCGACGGCTGGCTGATCGACGGCTTCGGCCCCGACGGCGTCTCCGCCCGCGTGCTCGATGTCACCCGCAACGTGGTGCGGCTGCAGACCGGCTATCTCTACCACTACGCCTTCGCCATGCTCATCGGCGCCGCCGCCTTCATCACCTGGTTCATGTTTGCGGGGCTGCATCCATGAGCATGAACCCAAAAAGTGGAAACCGGTTTTTGGCTAAGTTCATGCGAAGAATCGAAAATGAACTGGCCCATTCTCTCCGTCGTCACCTTCCTGCCGCTGCTCGGCGCGGCCTTCATCATGCTGGTGCGCGGCGACGACAGCGCTGGCGCGCGGCACCGCGCGCTGGGTGGCGCTGTGGACGACGCTCGTCACCTTCGCCATTTCGCTGGTGCTGATCGGCCGCTTTGATCCGTCGTCGCCGGAATTCCAGTTCGTCGAAAAGCACGATTGGCTTGGGATTGCCTCCTATCACATGGGCGTCGACGGCATTTCGCTGCCCTTCGTCATCCTCACCACCGCGCTGATGCCGATCTGCATCCTCGCCAGCTGGACTTCGATCCAGAAGCGGGTGAAGGCCTACATGATCGCGTTCCTGGTGCTGGAAACGCTGATGGTCGGCACCTTCGCCGCGCTCGATCTGGTGCTGTTCTATCTGTTCTTCGAGGGCGGCCTCATTCCGATGTTCCTGATCATCGGCGTGTGGGGCGGGCCGCGCCGGGTCTATGCCAGCTTCAAGTTCTTCCTCTACACGCTGCTCGGCTCGGTGCTGATGTTGTTCGCCATCATGGCGATGTATTGGGACGCCGGCACCACCGACATCGCCGACGCTGCTGCACCACGGCTTCCCGCTCGGCCTGCAGAAATGGGCGTGGCTCGCCTTCTTTGCTTCCTTCGCGGTGAAGATGCCGATGTGGCCGGTGCACACCTGGCTGCCCGACGCGCATGTGGAGGCGCCGACCGCGGGCTCGGTGATCCTTGCCGCCATCCTGTTGAAGATGGGCGGTTACGGTTTCCTGCGCTTCTCGCTGCCGATGTTTCCCTCGGCCAGCCACGATTTCGCGCCGCTGATCTTCACGCTGTCGGTCGTCGCCATCATCTACACCTCGCTGGTGGCGCTGATGCAGGAGGACATCAAGAAGCTGATCGCCTATTCCTCGGTCGCGCATATGGGCTTCGTCACCATGGGCATCTTCGCCGCCACCACGCAGGGCGTCGCCGGCGGCATTTTCCAGATGATCTCGCACGGCATCGTTTCCGGCGCGCTGTTCCTCTGCGTCGGCGTTGTCTACGACCGCGTGCACACGCGCGAGATCGCCGCCTATGGCGGTCTGGTCAACCGCATGCCGCTCTATGCCGCGGTGTTCATGGTGTTCACGCTGGCCAATGTCGGGCTGCCGGGCACCTCCGGCTTCGTCGGCGAGTTCCTGTCGCTGATCGGCACCTTCAAGGCGCAGGTCGCGGTCGCCTTCCTCGCCACCATCGGCGTCATCCTGTCGGCGGCCTACGCGCTGTGGCTCTACCGCAAGGTGATCTTCGGCGTGCTCGACAAGCCGCTGCTCATGGGCATCAAGGATATCGGCTGGCGTGAATCGCTGATCTTTGCGCCGCTGGTCGCGCTCACGCTGCTGTTCGGCGTTGCGCCCAAGCCGGTGCTCGACATGTCGTCGGCCGCGGTGACGCAACTGCTCGACAATTACAATCACGCGCTCGCCGCGGCCAAAACCGCGTCGCTTGCGTCCGACGCCAAGACCGCGAGTGCCGCGCGATGAACGGGACGCTGCCGCTGTCGACGTTCATGCCTGATCTTGCCGGAGATCGTCCTGCTCGGCAGCGCCTTGGTGCTGCTGATGGCCGGCGTGATCCGCGGCGAAGCCAGCGCGCCGGCGGTCAACAGCGCCTGCATCACCATGCTGTTTCTGGTGGCGCTGGCGATGCTGTTTGTGCCGCCGGGACGCCATGAGTTGTTCGGCGGCAGCTTTGTCGTCGACGACTTCTCGCGCTTCCTCAAGATGCTGACCATCATCGGCTCGGCCGGCGCGCTGACGCTGTCGCTCGATTATCTGACTTTCGAGAAGCAGCAGAAATTCGAATTCGGCGTTCTCGTGCTGCTGTCGACGCTGGGCATGATGATGCTCATCTCGGCGGCCGATCTGATCGCGCTCTATCTCGGCCTCGAGCTGATGAGCCTTTCGCTTTACGTGATCGCCGCGTCGAACCGCGACAGCCTCAAATCGACCGAAGCGGGCCTGAAATACTTCGTGCTCGGCGCGCTGTCCTCCGGCATGCTGCTCTACGGCGCCTCGCTGATCTACGGCTTCACCGGCACGGTGAGCTTCGCCGGCATCGCCAAGTCGGCGGGGCAGGGCGGCATCGGGCTGATCTTCGGCATCGTGTTCCTGTTTGTCGGCTTCTGCTTCAAGATTTCCGCGGTGCCGTTCCATATGTGGACGCCGGACGTCTACGAAGGCGCGCCGACGCCGGTCACCGCGTTCTTTGCCGCCGCGCCCAAGGTCGCCGGCATCGCCATCTTCGTGCGCGCAACGACGGTTGCCTTCCACGGCATCACCCTTGAGTGGCAGCAGATCGTCGTGTTCGTCTCGATCGCCTCCATGGTGCTCGGCGCCTTCGCGGCCATCGGCCAGCGCAACATCAAGCGGCTGATGGCCTATTCCTCGATCGGCCATATGGGCTTTGCGCTGGTCGGGCTTGCCGCCGGCACGGCCGAAGGCGTGCAGGGCGTGCTCATCTATATGGTGATCTACGTGGCGATGACGCTCGGCGTCTTTGCCTGCATCCTCGCCATGCGCCGCGACGGCACGCTGGTGGAAAACATCGGCGATCTCGCCGGCCTTGCGCGCACGCAGCCGACCATGGCGTTCTTCCTCGCCATGCTTTTGTTCTCGCTCGCCGGTATTCCGCCGCTCGCAGGCTTCTTCGCCAAGTTCTACGTGTTCCTTGCCGCCATCAAGGCCGGGCTGTTCACGCTCGCGGTGGTCGGCGTGCTCGCCAGCGTGGTGGGCGCCTATTACTATCTGCTGATCGTCAAGATCATGTATTTCGACGAGCCGGCGCAGAACTTCGACTCGATGCCGGGGCGCCTGCGCGTCGTGCTCGGCGTCAGCGGGCTGCTCAATATGCTGTTCTTCGCCTATCCGGCGCCGCTTCTCGGCCTGGCGACGGTCGCTGCGAAGTCGCTCTTTTGAATTCTCGATGAACCGCGACGCCACGGGCCTGGCGGGGGCCCGACACCTGAGCTTCGACACGCTCGGCTCCACCAATGCCGAGGCGCTGGCGCGTGCGCGCGCCGGCGAGCGCGGGCCGTTGTGGATCACGGCCAAGCGCCAGGACGCCGGACGCGGCCGCCGCGGCAGCACCTGGGTCTCGCCCGCCGGCAATCTCTACGCCACGCTGCTGCTCACCGAGCCGTCGCCGCCGGCGGCCGCGCCGCAATTGTCCTTCGTCGCCGCACTGGCGCTGCATGACGCGCTTTGCCGAATGCGCGCCGCAGCTCGGCCCCGCGCTGAAAGTGAAATGGCCGAATGACCTGCTGCTCGGGCCAGCCAAGATCGCCGGCATTCTGATCGAAGGCGAAAGCGAGCCGGCCTTCGCCGTGGCCATCGGCATCGGCGTCAATTGCGTGAGCCATCCCGCAGACACGGCCTTTCCGGCGACCGATCTTGCCGCCGCCGGCGCCGTGGTTGCGCCGGAAACGCTGTTTGCAGCCCTCGGCCGCGCCATGGCGCGGCGTCTCGACCAGTGGCAACGCGGCGATGGGTTTGCCGCTATCCGCGCCGACTGGCTCAAGCGCGCCGCGGGCGTCGGCCAGCCGATCCGCGTGCGGCTGCCGGAGCGCGAACTTGCCGGCCGCTTCGCCGGCCTCGACGAGGCCGGCCGTCTGCAGGTCGAACAGCCGGGCGGCGTTGTCAGCATCACCGCCGGCGAAGTGTTCGGGATCGGCGGAGGCCTGACGATGGCCTGGACCGCAACAACTGGTTTTCGCGCCGCTCGGCGGCGTCGGCGAGATCGGCATGAACCTGTCGATCTACGGTCTCGGCGACGAGCGCAACCGGAAATGGCTGGCGGTCGATCTCGGCGTCTCCTTCGCCGCGGAAGAGCATCTGCCCGGCGTCGATCTGATCCTGCCCGACATCCGTTACCTGATCGAAGAGCGCAAAAATCTCGCCGGCCTCGTGCTCACCCACGCGCATGAGGATCATTTCGGCGCCATCCTCGATCTGTGGCCGCAACTGAAGATCCCGATCTATGCGACGCCGTTCACCGCCGCGCTGCTCGAGGCCAAGCGCGCTGAGCGAGCCCGGCGCGCCGGAGGTGCCGGTCACGGTGGTGCCGCGCGGCGGCCGCTTCAGCGTCGGCGCCTTCGACATCGAACTGGTGTCGATGGCGCATTCGATCCCGGAGGTCAATGCGCTGATCATCCGCACGCCGGCCGGCACCGTGCTGCACACCGGCGACTGGAAGATCGACCCGACGCCGATCCTCGGCGACGTCACCGACGAAAAGAAGCTGCGCGCGCTGGGCGAGGAGGGCTGTCTGGCGCTGGTCGGGGATTCGACCAATGCGGTGCGCGACGGCCGCTCGCCCTCGGAAGCCGACGTGGCCAAAACCATCGCCGAACTGGTGAAGCAGCGCGCGCGGCCGCGTCGCCGTGACCACCTTTGCCTCCAACGTCGCGCGCCTGCGCGCCGTCGCCGACGCCGCCCGCGCCGCCGACCGCGAGGTGGTGGTGGTCGGCCGCGCCATGGAGCGCGTCATCCAGGTCGCGCGCGAGACCGGCTATCTCGACGGCGTGCAGGATTTCCGTCCCGTCGATGCCTATGGCTATCTGCCGCCGAACAAGGTGGTGGCGCTGTGCACCGGCAGCCAGGGCGAGCCGCGCGCGGCGCTTGCCCGCATCGCCGAGGACCAGCACCCGGAGGTGACGCTCGCGCGGGGCGACCGCGTGATCTTTTCCGCCCGCACCATTCCCGGCAACGAGAAGGCGGTCGGCCGCGTGCTCAACGGGCTGATCGACCAGGGCATCGAGGTGATCACCGACCGCACCCATCTGGTGCATGTGTCCGGCCACCCGCGGCGGGCCGAGCTCGAAGACCTGATCGGCTGGGTGAAGCCGAAAATTCTCATCCCGGTGCACGGCGAGGCGCTGCATCTCTCCGAACATGCGGCGCTGGCCCGGCGCCTGCGCGTGCCGCAAGTGATCGAGTGCCGCAACGGCGATCTGGTGCAGCTTTCCGGCAATCGCCGGCGTCATCGACGAGGTGCCGGCCGGGCGCGTCTACAAGGACGGCTCGGTGCTGGTCGAAGCCGACGCCCGTACCGTCGCCGACCGAAGGCGGCTGAGCTTTGCCGGCGCGATTTCGGTGGCGCTCGCGATTACCGACAAGGGCGTGCTGGCCGGCGATCCGCGAGCTCGATCTGATCGGCATCCCCGAGCGCGACCGCGACGGCGCCGCCTTGCATGAAATCGCCTACGACACGGTGCTGACGACGTTCGAGTCGCTGCCGCGCGGTCGCCGCCGCGATCCCGATGCGGTCGCCGAAGTCGATCCGCCGCGCCGTGCGCGCGGCCATCGCCGAGCGCTGGGGCAAGAAGCCGATGTGCCATGTGCACGTGTTGACGGTATGATGTTAGCTGCCGGATTGAGGATGAGAGGACATTCATGATCGGCCGTCTCAATCATGTCGCCGTCGCGGTGCGCGATATCGCCAAGGCGACGAAAGTCTATCACGACACGCTCGGCGCCGAGGTGTCGGCGAAAGTGCCGCAGCCCGACCATGGCGTATCGACGGTGTTCATCACGCTGCCCAACACCAAGATCGAGTTGCTCGAGCCGCTCGGCGAGAATTCGCCGATCGCCAAATTCCTGGAGAAGAATCCCGACGGCGGCATCCATCACGTCTGCTACGAGGTGCCCGACATCCGCGCCGCGCGCGACACGCTCAAGGCGCAAGGCGCGCGCGTGCTCGGCGACGGCGAGCCGAAGATCGGCGCGCACGGCAAGCCGGTGCTGTTCCTGCATCCGAAGGATTTCTGCGGCACGCTGGTCGAACTCGAGCAGGCTTGAGCCGCATGATCCGGAAAAGTGGGAAGCGATTTTTGAGCAAGATCATGCGGACAATACAACATGAACATCGGTACCATCCTCGCCATCTATTTCGTCATCTGGTGGGTGGTGCTGTTCGCGGTGCTGCCTTGGGGCGTGCGCGGTCAGCACGAAAGCGGCGAGATCGTGCCGGGCAGCGAACCGGGCGCGCCGTCGGTGCATCTTGTCTGGAAAAAACTTTTCTGGACCACGGTGGTGGCCAGCATCGTCTTCGCGCTCGCCTACGCGCTCTATTGGTTCAACCTGGTTCCGATCGATTGGCTGATCGAGATCAGCAATCCACCGCACCGGTAATTTTGCTCGTTTGCTGACCGACGCGGCGCAAAAAAAGAGCAGGGCCTTGAGCCCTGCTCGTCATATGGCGTGTCCTATTCTCGACTATTTTTTACTTGTCGTTTCGAGCGGCGGCGATATTCGCGCCTAGGACCTTCCTCCCAAGACTTGGACCGCACGCCGGAGCCGGTCTTCGAGCCGGAATCTCCACCAACACGGCATCAAGACGCTATCCGATTGCAGTGTGACTGTCATCACAATTTCGCTAACCTGCTGAATTATTCCCGCTAGCGGTCGATCACGACCGGCGCGTCGAGCACGATCGGCCGGCCGGTGCCGGCATCGATGCTGAGCTGTCACCGTCCAGACGCCGGGCTGCCCAATATCTAGTCCGTCGACCTGCCAGCTTCCGTTCGGCAGCCGCACGCCGTTGCGTGAAATTGATGCAGCGGCCGAAGCTGCCTGCGGAGTGAGCACAAACGTTAACGCCTTTGCCGTGAATATGGAAAAATCTTCGCGCATAAGGAGAATCGTGGCGTGCGCGGAGCCGACCCGGCCCGGCTCAATCGTTACGTCGGCCATCGCCTCGGTCGAATGGATATGGACGAAGGCGGCGTCAGCCGGGATCTGTTCGCTCGGGATGTGAACATGGTCGTGGACCGGCGGCGCCATGGTTCCCAGCGCGCCGACGAACAGGAACACAAAGAGGCCGAGCCCGATCTCGGCGAGGCTGTTGCGCTCCAGCGCACGCGCACGGCGCCCGGCGCAGCGAGCCGCGGCGTGAGGCGAAAGCGGTTGACGGCGGCGATGCCGACCATGGCCGCGAACAATCCGATCTTGAGCAGCAGCAACCGCCCATAGTCGGTGGTGATGAGATCGCGCGGTCCGGCGAGCAGGTTCCAGCTGTTGACCACGCCGGTCGCGAGCAAGGTGCCGACACTGGCGATGCCGAGCGGTGAGAAACGGCGCGCGGCGCCGCTCGCGACAAGAATCGAGCGGTCGTATTTGATCTTGCGCGTTTGGTGCAGCAGCAGCGCCAGCGCCGGCAACGCGCCGACCCAGGCGCCGGCGGCAATCAGGTGCAGCACGTCGGAGGCAAGGTGCACGCGTCCGGCGGCATCGGGCGAGGCGCCGGCATGGCCGATCAGCGCCAGGGAGCCGATCAACCCGGCGGCCACGGCAAGTTGCAGCCAGCGCGTCGACGGCCACAGCATCAGCGCGCCGAGCAGCAGCGCCAGGCCGAGCCGCGCCGATCGACACGAGCGCCGAAGCGCGTTTCCTTCAGCACCGACCAGGCGCCGCCATGCAGGCAGACGTTGACGAGCGAGGCGCCGTAAATGTCGGACGCAAGCCAGATGAGCCAGATCGCGCCCGAGCCAATGGCGAGTGCAAGTCCGGCCCAGGCAAGCCAGCGTGCCGCGCGCCGATACTCATTCCAGTCGTGTTCGGCGCCGGCCGCTCGAAATCCCGGCTCGGCTACGAGAACGAGAAAGAAAGCCGTGCCCGCCGCAAGCGCAGTTGCGGCAAAATGCACGGCACGTACCAGGACGAGCGGATCGATCACGGGCGCATCATCGACTTTAGCGGCCGACGCTGAAGGTGAAGTCGCCCTGCGTGCGGTGGGTGTCCACCGATAGAACACGCCAGATCACCTTGTAAGTCCCCGGCGGCAGCGGTTTGAGCGCCACGCGCAGCTCCGTGTGGTTTGCCGGATCGACGGTTGCCTTGCCGGCCTGAACGCAGCGCCTTGCGCGTTGCGCACTTCGATCGTGGAAAAGGCAGGCTCCAGCGATTCGGTGAACCACAGCGTCACCGTTTTCGGCGCAGTGGCGACCGTCGCTGCCGACGGCGGGGCTTGCGCGATCAAGATGTGCGTGCGCATGCGCACGCGCCGTAAATAGCAACGCAACGACAGCGGTAGCGGTGATGAGTTTGTGCATGATCATTTGCCGTTGGCCGGCCTCCCTGATGCGATGGAACTGCTGAAGATCGGCTTGCCGATGCTGTCGCGGAAAATGTCGTCGAGGAAGAAGTGCAGCTGGGCGATCGACGCCGACCGAGGTGCCGCTCTGCCGGTTGATCGGGATCATCGCTTCGACGCCGACCTGATAGGTGTTGCCGACATAGATGACGCCCGGATTGATCGTGCCGGTCGTCACCGTGCCGGAACTGAAGGTATTGGCGACCGGCGTCTGCAGCGACGCTTCGACCAGCGGAATGAGGTGGTTGACGAAATCCGGCAGGCCGAGATCGACAACCGAGGATTTCAGATACGGCATGCTGTACTGAAGCGAGGCGCCCCAGACCAGAACGCGCGGATGGAACTCGGTGTCGACATCGCCACTGTCGGGATCGAAGCGTCACCGTTGCGTCGAACCGGGGAGCGCGTACCCGACCACTCCGGTGACGGCGAACGCCCGCGCCCAGCCGATCGGAAGATCGCCCAGCCCTTTGCCGAAATAGAACGTCGGGGTGTAGGTGGTGAACCGGTCGGCGCCGACATCCTGCGCGCCGCTGCCGCCCCATTCGATATTGAGGCCGACCGACATGACGAATTCATGCTCGGGATTTTTGTAGATGCGGTATTTGAACGTCGTCTCCAGGTTCTGAAACCCGCTGGCGCCGTTCATCAGCGGCCCGCCGGGCCCGTAGAGATGCGTCCAGGTCGGTGAAAACGACACTGCGAAATCCTCGGTGATGCGCTTGGAATATTCGCCGGAAATATCGAGCTCCTTGACCGACGGGTCGTCGCCGGTCTTGAACGTCGAGATCGTCGGCAGCGACAATTCGTCGGCGACGCCGGGATCATCGATTGCCAAGGTTGCCGGAAACATGCGGTTGCCGACGATCTCGTGGCTGCGCGCAGCCGTCATCACGAGCGCGGCCGCAGCCCCGCAAAGGGCCGCATACAGAAAGCGGTTGGACATTGGTCACTCCGAATTCGTCAGGACATGGATGGATGAAGGCCGCGTTGGCGGCCGCATGTCAGACGAAGCGCGGAGGACCTCGGGCGAGTTTGGGATTGGAGGTGACGCCGGCGTGCGTCGGCGCCGATGCCGGGCGCAGCACCTGCAGGATGCGCGCCGGCCGAAAATCGATATTGAGCGCCACGTCCGGCGCCGGCGGCGGCGCCACGGCGCTGCACAGGTTGCAGTGCTCGCAGGCATGGCCGGGGATCAGGCCGGATTTCGGCGCCTCGTCGCCTTGCGCGGCGGCGATGCTATGGCAGATGACGGAGAAGGGGTCGGTCGCGGCGGCATTGGCCCGCAATCGGCGCTAAGCCCGAGGAAAATGACGTTCAGCGCGACCGCATAGATCGCCAGCAACGTCACGCTTCGCCGCAGGATCCGACGCATGCCACCCTTCCAGCATCCTTTATAATCGAAGAATGCCGCCGGCACACAGATTATTCCTCAAGTGCCTAAGCCCCTTGTGTTTTCCCGACCATTCCGCTTTCACAAGGGACGCACCTGTCAGTGCCGATTCCGCGAGTTCAAAGATGCGCCTGTCCCGCTACTTCCTGCCGATCCTGCGCGAAACGCCGAAAGAGGCGGAGATCGTCTCGCACCGGCTGATGCTGCGCGCCGGCATGATGCGGCAGGAGGCGGCCGGCATCTATGCCTTCCTGCCGCTCGGCTTGCGCGTGCTGAAGAAGATCGAGCAGATCGTGCGCGAGGAGCAGGACCGCTCCGGCGCCATCGAATTGCTGATGCCGACCATCCAGTCGGCCGATCTGTGGCGCGAGAGCGGGCGCTACGACGCCTACGGCAAGGAGATGCTGCGCATCAAGGATCGGCACGAGCGCGACATGCTCTACGGGCCGACCAACGAGGAGATGATCACCGAGATCTTCCGCGCCTATGTGCGCTCGTACAAGGATCTGCCGCTCAATCTCTATCACATCCAGTGGAAATTCCGCGACGAGGTGCGGCCGCGCTTCGGCGTGATGCGCGGGCGCGAATTCCTGATGAAGGATGCCTATTCCTTCGATCTCGATCAGGCCGGCGCGCAGCATTCCTACAACAAGATGTTCGTCGCTTATCTGCGCACCTTCGCGCGGCTCGGGCTGAAATCGATCCCGATGCGCGCCGAGACCGGGCCGATCGGCGGCGACTCTCAGCCACGAGTTCATCATCCTCGCCTCGACCGGCGAGTCCGAAGTGTTCTGCCACAAGGACTATCTCGACTTCGCCGTGCCCGGGCCGACGTCGAATTTCGACGACGTCGCCGGCCTGCAGCAAATCGTCGACAAGTGGACCTCGCACTATGCCGCGACCTCCGACATGCACGACGCCGCGGCCTTCGGCAAAATTCCCGCCGACAAGCAGATGTCGGCGCGCGGCATCGAGGTCGGGCACATCTTCTATTTCGGCACCAAATATTCCGAGCCGATGAAGGCGGTGGTCGCCGGCCCGACGGCAAGGAAGTGCCGGTGCACATGGGCTCCTACGGCATCGGCCCGTCGCCGGCTGGTCGCCGCCATCATCGAGGCTTCACATGACGAGGCCGGCATCATCTGGCCGGAGGCGGTCGCGCCGTTCAAGGTGGCGATCCTCAATCTCAAGCAGGGCGACGCCGGCACCGATGCGGCCTGCGAGGAGCTCTACCGCGACCTTACGGCGAAGGGGATCGACGTGCTCTATCGACGACCTCGACGAGCGGCCGGGCGCGAAATTCGCCACCGCCGACCTGATCGGCATGCCCTGGCAGGTGCTGATCGGCCCGCGCGGCCTCGCCGAGGGCAAGGTCGAGCTCAAGACGCCGCGCCGACGGCAGCCGCGAACTGATGAGCCCGGCGGCCGCGCTTGATCGGCTTTCACATTAGGGTCGGCGAATAAGCTGTGCGCTTCCAAGGACTTTTGCCCCGCACGGGGCTTGAATCCGCCAGAATCGTGTGAAAATCGGGGCTGGCGGGAACCCAATCCGATAATGAGCGAGCCCACCGGGACACGGCCCTTCTCGCCGTTCGAATGGATGCTGTCGCTGCGCTACCTGCGGGCGCGGCGCAAGGAAGGATTCATCTCGGTCATCGCCGGCTTCTCCTTCCTCGGCATCATGCTCGGCGTCGCCACGCTGATCATCGTCATGGCGGTGATGAACGGCTTCCGCAAGGAACTGCTCGACAAGATCCTCGGCCTCAACGGCCACCTGCTGATCCAGCCGCTGGAAACGCCGCTGACCGACTGGGAGGAGGTCGCCGCGCGCATCGCCAGGCGTGCCCGGCATTCGTCTCGCCGCGCCGATCGTCGAGGGCCAGGCGCTGGCGTCCTCGCCGTTCAACGCCGGCGGCGTGCTGGTCCGCGGCATCCGCGCTCGCCGATCTGGAAAAGCTTCCCTCCGTCGCCAAGAACATCAAGCAGGGCACGCTCGAAGGCTTCGACGACGGGCAGGGCGTCGCCATCGGCCGCCGGCTCGCCGATCAGCTGTCGCTGCGCTCCGGCGACAACATCACGCTGGTGGCGCCGCGCGGCGCGGTGACGCCGATGGGCACGACGCCGCGCATCAAGGTCTACAAGATCGCGGCGGTGTTCGAGATCGGCATGTCGGAATACGACTCCGCCTTCGTGTTCATGCCGCTGACGGAGGCGCAGGCCTATTTCAACCGCGCCGGCGACGTCACCGCGATCGAGGTCTATACCGACAATCCCGACCGCGTCGACCGCTACCGCAAGGCGGTGCACGGAGGCGGCGCAGCGGCCGATCTTCATGATCGACTGGCGCCAGCGCAACGCCACGTTCTTCAACGCGCTGCAGGTCGAGCGCAACGTGATGTTCCTGATCCTGACGCTGATCGTGCTGGTCGCGGCGCTCAACATCATCTCCGGCCTGATCATGCTGGTGAAGGACAAGGGCCAGGACATCGCCATCCTGCGCACCATGGGCGCGACGCAAGGCGCGATCATGCGCGTGTTCCTGATCACCGGCGCGGCGATCGGCGTGGTCGGCACGCTGGTCGGCTTCCTGCTCGGCGTCGTCGTCTGCCTCAACATCGAGAACATCCGCCAGTTCCTGTCCTGGCTCACCAACACCGAGCTGTTCTCGCCGGAGCTCTATTTCCTCTCGCAGCTGCCGGCCGACATGGACGCCGGCGAGACCACGGCGGTGGTGGTGATGGCGCTGACGCTGTCGCTGCTGGCGACGCTCTATCCGTCCTGGCGCGCGGCGCGCCTCGATCCGGTCGAGGCGCTGCGCTATGAGTGACGCCGTGGTGATGGACGAAGTGGACATCGTCGAGGAGCAGCAGGAGGAGGAAATCCCCATCCTCTTCCTGCACGGCGTCGAGCGGCACTACCGCCAGGGCGACGCCACGCTGCACATCCTCAACGGCGCCGACCTCGCGGTCTGGGCCGGGCAGTCGGTGGCGCTGGTGGCGCCGTCCGGCGCCGGCAAGTCGACGCTGCTGCATATCGCCGGCCTGCTCGAGCACCCCGACGGCGGCGAGGTCTATATCGACGGCCGCGCGACCGCGATCCTGCCCGACGCCGAGCGCACCCGCATCCGCCGCAACGAGATCGGCTTCGTCTACCAGTCGCATCATCTGCTGCCGGAGTTCTCGGCGCTGGAGAACGTGATGCTGCCGCAGATGATCCGCGGCCTGTCGCGCGCGGAGGCGAAGAAGCGCGCGGTCGAGCTGCTGGCCTATCTGGGCTTGCGCGAGCGGCTCACTCACCGGCCGGCGGAGCTGTCCGGCGGCGAGCAGCAGCGGGTCGCGATTGCGCGCGCGGTGGCCAACGCGCCGCGCATCCTGCTCGCCGACGAGCCGACCGGCAATCTCGACCTGCACACCGCCGACCACGTGTTCGCGGCGCTGACGCAACTGGTGCGCGCCTCCGGCCTCGCCACCATCATCGCCACCCACAACATGGAGATCGCCGCGCGCATGGACCGGCGGGTGACGCTGCGCGACGGCGTCGTTGTGGAGCTGGATTAGATAATGACAGGAATTACCCGTTTTATAACGCTAAAATAGCAGCAAGTGTAGGCGTTTGGGGGCGGCTTGACCGAGAACGAATAAGGAACTATGTTCTCTCTCTGTTCTTGGGGAGAGTCCGATGCTCAAAGCCGTTGTCCAGGAAGCCGCCGCGCTCGCGTCGCTGACGCTGTTCGTCGGCATGATCGCCATCTGGTCGCAGGTGTTCAGCAACCTGTGAATTATCGCCGTCATCCTGAGGTGCGAGCCGCGTAGCGGCGAGCCTCGAAGGATGACGGGCACAAGGTCTGGGGCCGTCTATCCTTGGCGGCGCGCCCATGGCGCGCACCTCAGGATGACGGGGAAAGGTTGGCCACGCGGATAAGGGGCGGTGGACTCTGCTGGTCCGCGTCCCCACTCTGGGTGAGAACAAGGAATCACCCGTGCCCGCTCTCGACTTCGTGCATCTGCACGTGCACTCGTCCTATTCGCTGCTCGAAGGCGCGCTGACCATTCCGCGCCTCGCCGAGCTCGCCAAGGCCGACAAGCAGCCGGCGCTCGCGCTCACCGACACCGACAACATGTTCGGGGCGCTGGAATTCTCCGAAAAGCTGGCCGGCGCCGGCATCCAGCCGATCGTCGGCTGCGCGCTCGCGATCGATTTCGGCGACAGCGACCGCGGCCAGCGCGCAACCGCCAATGGCCCGCAGGAATGGCCGCGCATCGTGCTGCTCGCCGCGCGCGAGGAGGGCTATCGCAGCCTGATGCGGCTCAACTCGCGCGCGTTCCTGGAGACGCCGCCGAACGAGCCGCCGCACCTCAAGCTCGCCTGGCTCGACGGCGAAACCGACGGCCTCATCGCGCTGACCGGCGGGCCCGGCGGGCCGCTCGATACCGCGCTCGCCGCCGGGCAAAGCCATCTTGCCGGCAGCGCGCCTCGACGCGCTGCGGCGCTGTTCGGCGACCGGCTCTACGTCGAATTGCAGCGCCAGGGCGCGCCAGCGAGCGGCAAACCGAGCCGATGCTGATCGAGCTCGCCTACGCCAAATCGATCCCGCTGGTCGCCACCAACGAGCCGTTCTTTGCCGGCCGCAGCGACTACGAGGCCCATGACGCGCTGATCTGCATCGCCGAAGGCCGCCTGGTCGCCGAGACCGACCGCCGCCAGCTCACGCCCGAGCACCGCTTCAAGACCCGCGCCGAGATGGTCGCGCTGTTCGCCGATCTGCCCGAGGCGCTCGCCTCGACCGTCGAGATCGCGCAGCGCTGCGCCTTCCGCCCGCGCACGCATCAGCCGATCCTGCCGCGCTTCTCGGTCGGCGAGGGCGGCGCCGCGGTCGACGAGGCAACCGAATTGCGCCGCCGCGCCGAAGCGGGCCTCACCCAGCGCCTCACCACCGCCGGCGTTGCGCCCGGCCACACCGAGGACGAATACCGCGAGCGGCTCGACTTCGAGCTCGGCGTCATCGCGCGGCATGAAATATCCCGGCTACTTCCTCATCGTCTCCGACTTCATCCAGCGGGCCAAATCGAAAGGCATTCCGGTCGGGCCCGGCCGCGGCTCCGGCGCCGGCTCGCTCGTCGTCCTACGCGCTCACCATCACCGACCTCGATCCGATCCGCTTCGGGCTGCTGTTCGAGCGCTTCCTCAATCCCGAGCGCGTGTCGATGCCGGACTTCGACATCGACTTCTGCCAGGACCGCCGCGACGAGGTGATCCGCTACGTGCAGGAGCGCTACGGCCGCGACCAGGTGGCGCAGATCATCACCTTCGGCACGCTGCAGGCGCGCGGCGTGCTGCGCGACGTCGGCCGCGTGCTGCAGATGCCCTACGGGCAGGTCGACAAGCTGTGCAAGCTGGTGCCGCAGAACCCGGCGGCGCCGGTGTCGCTCACGCAGGCGATCGACGACGAGCCGAAGCTTGCAGGCCGAGCGCGACGGCGATCCGGTGGTCAAGCGCGCCTTCGACATCGCGCAGCAAGCTCGAAGGGCTCACCCGCCACGCCTCGACGCACGCCGCCGGCATCGTCATCGGCGACCGGCCGCTTGACCGAACTGGTGCCGCTCTACCGCGATCCGAAATCCGACATGCCGGTCACCCAGTTCAACATGAAATGGGTCGAGCAGGCCGGACTGGTGAAGTTCGACTTCCTCGGCCTGAAGACGCTCACGGTGCTGGAGAACGCGGTCGAGCTGGTGCGCCGGCGCGGCATCGACATCGATCTTGCCACCATCCCGCTCGACGACACAAAAGACCTACGAGCTGCTGGCGCGCGCGGAAGCGGTCGGCGTGTTCCAACTGGAAAGCGCGGGCATGCGCCGCGCGCTGCTCGACATGCGGCCGGACCGCTTCGAGGACATCATCGCGCTGGTCGCGCTCTACCGCCCCGGTCCGATGGCCAACATCCCGACCTATTGCGCGCGCAAGCACGGCATGGAGACAGCCCGACTACATCCATCCCAAGCTCGAGCCGATCCTGAAGGAGACCTTCGGCGTCATCATCTACCAGGAGCAGGTGATGCAGGCGGCGCAGATCCTCGCCGGCTATTCGCTCGGCGAAGCCGACCTGCTGCGCCGCGCCATGGGCAAGAAGATCATGAAGGAGATGCAGGCGCAGCGCGAGCGCTTCGTCGTCCGGCTGCGTCGAGCGCGGCGTCGAGCGCTATCAGGCCGACGCCATCTTCGACCTGCTCGAGCGCTTCGCCGAATACGGCTTCAACAAGAGCCACGCCGCCGCTTACGCGCTGGTCGCCTATCAGACCGCCTATATGAAGGCGAATTTCCCGGTCGAGTTCCTCGCCGCGACCATGACGCTCGACATCGGCAACACCGACAAGCTCGCCGAATTCCGCGCCGAGGCCGAGCGCCTCGGCATCAGGCTCGATCCGCCGTCGGTCAACCGCTCCGGCGTCGAGTTCGAGGTGGAGAACGACACCATCATCTATGCGCTGGCCGCGCTCAAGGGCGTCGGCAAGCAGGCGGTGGAGCAGATCATCGCCGCGCGCGGCGAGCGCAAGTTCGCCGACCTTGCCGATTTCGCCGCCCGCATCAATCCGCGCGCGATCAACAAGCGCGTGCTGGAAAGTCTGACCGCCGCCGGCGCCTTCGACGAGTTCGAGCAAAATCGCGCGCGCGTCCTTGCCGCCGTCGATGCCGTGCTCGGCCGCGCCCAGCGCGCGCATGACGCGAGCCGCCGTCGGGCAGAGCGAATTGTTCGGCGGCGGCGGCCAGCGCGAACAAATCGCGCTGCCGCAGGTCGAGCCCTGGCTGCCGGCGGAACGCCTGCAGCGCGAATACGACGCGGTCGGCTTCTTCCTCTCCGGCCATCCGCTCGACGATTACGCCGCGGTGCTGAAGAAACTGCGCGTGCAGTCCTGGGCCGAGTTCTCCCGCGCGGTGAAGAATGGCGCGACCGCCGGCCGCGTCGCCGGCACCGTTGTCGCGCGCACCGAGCGGCGCACGCGCACCGGAAGCAAGATGGGCATCATCGGCCTGTCCGATCCGACCGGGCATTACGAGGCGGTGATCTTCGCCGAAGGGCTCGCCGAGCACCGCGATCTTCTGGAACCGGGCAATGCGGTGCTGCTGTTCCTGTCGGCGGAAGTGCAGGGCGACGAAGTGCGCGCGCGCATCCAGTCGGCCGAGCCGCTCGATACAGCCGCCGCCAATCTGCAGAAGGGCCTGCGCGTGTTCCTGCGCAACCCGGCGCCGATCGAGGCGGTCGCCAAGCGCCTCGAACCGGCGCCGCCCCGGCCCGGCGAACGGCGACGGCGAGGTGAGCATGGTGCTGATGCTGGAGCGGGGCACCGAGGTCGAGGTGAAGCTTCCCGGCCGCTTCAAGGTCTCGCCGCAGATCGCCGGCGCCATCAAGGCGGTGCCCGGCGTGGTGCAGGTCGAGGCGCTGTAGCTTCCGCCCTCATCCTGAGGAGCGCCCGCAGGGCGCGTCTCGAAGGATGCGGGCGGCCCCATGGTTCGAGACGCGCTTCTACGGAGCGCTCCTCACCATGAGGCCGAGAAAGGGCAACGTTTGGGCTCCCGCCCGCCTTGCGCCGGGAAAACCGCCCCTATATAAGCCCCGCATCACTCACGCGGACGTTTGGCTTTAGGCCCCGACAATGGGTCAAAAAGGCCGTCCGGTGGCCCTTAATGGGCTCACAACCGTCCGCGGCGGATCAACCGGAGAATATGAATGTCGCTCCCTGACTTTTCCATGCGTCAGCTCTTGGAAGCTGGCGTGCACTTCGGCCATCAGGCCCACCGCTGGAACCCGAAGATGGGCTCGTACATCTTCGGCACC
Source organism: uncultured Alphaproteobacteria bacterium (assembly GCA_963742385.1). Lineage (GTDB taxonomy): Bacteria > Pseudomonadota > Alphaproteobacteria > Rhizobiales > Xanthobacteraceae > Pseudolabrys. Next base: position 230,937 of record CAVULS010000009.1, read on the forward strand.
CGCAACAATATCCACATCGTCGATCTCGCGCAGACCGTGCCGATGCTGCATCGCGCGCTGCAGGCGGTGAGCGACACCGTCGCCAAAGGCGGCCGCATCCTCTTTGTCGGCACCAAGCGGCAGGCGCAGGACGCCATCGCCGACGCCGCCAAGCAGTCGGCGCAGTATTACGTCAATTCGCGCTGGCTCGGCGGCACGCTGACCAACTGGAAGACGATCTCCGGCTCGATCTCGCGGCTGCGCAAGCTCGACGAGATGCTCAATTCGGGCGAATCCGGCGGCTACACCAAGAAAGAGCGGCTGACCATGCAGCGCGAGCGCGACAAGCTCGACCGCTCGCTCGGCGGCATCAAGGACATGGGCGGCGTGCCCGATCTCCTGTTCGTCATCGATACCAACAAGGAAGACATCGCCATCAAGGAGGCGCGCCGGCTCAATATCCCGGTTGCCGCGATCGTCGACACCAATTGCGACCCGGACGGCATCACCTACGTCGTTCCCGGCAATGACGACGCCAGCCGCGCCGTGACGCTTTACTGCGATCTCGTCGCCAAGGCGGCGATCGACGGCATCTCCCGCGCGCAAGGCGAAATGGGCGTCGATATCGGCGCCGCCGAGAAGCCGATCGTGGCGGAGGCGGTGCCGACGCAGCCGGCGCTCGGCGATCTCGGTTTCGAGCAGCTGCCCGGACCGCGTGGCGTCGCCGACGACCTGAAGAAACTGCCCGGCGTCTCGCCGGCAATCGAGAAGCAGCTCAACGATCTCGGTATCTTCCACTATTCGCAATTGGCCGAGTTCAACGAAAAGGCCGCGCATAACGTCGGCGAAGAGGTCGGCTTGCCCGGCCGCGTCGATAGCTGGATCGCCAAGGCCAAGCAGTTGACCGCGGAAGCCGAATAACGTCGCGTCGCTTGAGACTGATGGCGGCAATCACCACATTTGACGGTGATTGCTGACGACGAAAAAGGATATCGATGACAAATATCACCGCCCAGATGGTCAAGGAGCTGCGCGAGACGACTGGCGCCGGCATGATGGATTGCAAATCCGCGCTCGGCGAAACCAAAGGCGACATGCAGGCCGCGGTCGATTGGCTGCGCAAAAAGGGTCTGTCGAAAGCCGCGAAGAAGGCCGGCCGCGTCGCCGCCGAAGGCCTGATCGGCATTGCCGTCACCGGCAGCAAGGGCGTCGTCGTCGAAGTCAATTCGGAAACCGACTTCGTCGCCCGCAACGACCTGTTCCAGGGTCTGGTGAAGATGATCGCCGATGTCGCGCTCACCGCCGGCACTGATGTCGCCAAAATCAACGCCGCCAAGGCCGGCAGCATCACGGTCGCCGAATCCATTGCCGACACGATCGCCAAGATCGGCGAGAACATGACGCTGCGCCGCGCAGGTAGCGTCAGCGTCGGCAAGGGCGCGATCGGCAACTACGTCCACGCCTCGGTCGCCGATGGGCTCGGCCGCATCGGTGTCTTGGTCGGCCTGGAGTCGAGCGGCAAGGCCGACGAACTTGCCGCACTCGGCCGGCAAGTGGCGATGCACATCGCGTCCACCAATCCGATCTCGGTCGCCCCCTCCGGCGTCGATCCGGCGGTGATCAAGCGCGAGAAGGACATTCTTGCCGACAAATTTCGCCAGCAGGGCAAGCCGGAGAATATGATCGAGAAGATTGTCGAGTCGGGGCTGAAGACCTTCTACAAGGAGCAGACTTTGCTCGAGCAGCCCTTCATCTTCGACGACAGCGGCAAGAAGAGCGTGGCGCAGGCGCTCAAGGAGGCCGAGGCCAAGGTCGGCGCGCCGATCGTGGTCACCGGCTTCGTGCGCTACGCGCTCGGCGAAGGGATCGAAAGGCCGGACAAGGATTTCGGCGGCGAGGTCGCGGCGGCCTTAAGGTAACCCTTCATCGATCCCCTGGAGGATCGCGCAGATGAGCGAACCGGCCTACCGACGCGTCATCGTCAAGCTCTCCGGCGAGGCGTTGAGCGGCAGCAAAGAATTCGGCATCGAACAGGCGATGGTTGAGACGCTTGCCGCCGATCTGGTCGCGTCGGCAAAACTCGGCGTTGAGCTGGGCGTCGTTGTCGGCGGCGGCAATATTTTCCGCGGCGTCGAGGTGTCGGCGCGCGGCGTGCCGCGTCCGGTCGGCGATACCATGGGCATGCTGGCAACGGTGATGAATTGCCTGGTGCTCGAGGCGGCGATCGAGCGCCAGGGCCATGAAGCACGCACGCTTTCGGCGCTGGCCATGACCGCGGTATGCGAAACCTATAACCGCAAGCGCGCCATCAAGAACCTCGGCAAGGGCCGCGTGGTGCTGCTCGCCGCGGGCACCGGCAATCCGTATTTTACAACCGACACCACGGCCGTGTTGCGGGCAGCCGAACTCGACTGCCAGGCAGTGCTGAAGGCGACCAATGTGGATGGCGTCTATACCGCCGATCCCAAGAAGGATCCGAAAGCCAAGCGCTACGACCGCCTCAGCCACCAGGAAGCGATCGAAAAGGACTTGCGGGTTATGGACGGCGCCGCCTTCGCGCTTGCCCGCGAGAACCGGATGCCTATCATCGTATTTTCGCTCCGTGATCCGGGCGCAATCGCGGCAGTGTTGGGCGGCAAGGGCAGGGCGACCGTCGTCGGCTAGCCGCGAAAAGCCGTCACGAGCGTCGAGCGCCGTGTTCGGGGGAACGCCATGGCAGATGCAACGCACGATATCAACGAAATCAAACGCCGGATGCAGGGCGCCACCGCCGCGTTGAAGACGGAACTGTCAGGATTGCGTACCGGACGCGCCTCGGCGCATCTGCTCGACCCGGTCATGGTGGAAGCCTATGGAGCGCACATGCCGCTCATTCAGGTAGCGAGCGTGACCGTGCCGGAACCGCGGCTGATCAGCGTCAATGTCTGGGATCGCTCGCTGGTGCACGCGGTGGAAAAGGCGATCGTGAATTCCAATCTCGGCTTGTCGCCGGCTACCGAAGGGCAGACGCTGCGCTTGCGCATCCCCGAGCTTAATGAAGAGCGGCGCAAGGAGTTGGTGAAAGTCGCGCACAAATATGCCGAGACCGCGCGGGTTGCGGTGCGCCATGTGCGGCGCGACGGAATGGACGTCATCAAGAAGCAGGAAAAGGATCACAAGATCAGCAAGGACGATCACGATCGCTATTCCGCCGATATCCAGAAGACGACGGACGCAACTATCGGCGAAATCGACCACATGCTTTCGTCCAAGGAAAAGGAGATCCTCACCGTCTGAGGATCACAGGATCATGTCTAAGGCGAAGGGTCCCAGCGCCGAGCCTGAATTCGAGGTGCCGCGCCACGTTGCCATCATCATGGACGGCAACGGGCGATGGGCGGCGGCGCGCGGACTGCCGCGCGGCGAGGGACATCGGCGCGGCGTCGAGGCCTTGCGCCGCACCATTCGCGCCGCCGGCGAGATCGGCATCGAGATCGTCACCATCTTCTCGTTCAGCGCCGAAAATTGGTCGCGGCCGGCCGGCGAAGTTCACGAACTGATGGGCCTGCTGCGCCGGTTCATCCGCAACGATCTCGCCGAATTGCACCGCAGCGGCGTGCGCGTGCGTGTCATCGGCGAGCGCGACAATCTCGATCCCGACATCGGCCGCTTGCTGATCGAAGCCGAGGAGCTCACTCAAAGAAACAGCAAGATGACGTTGGTGGTCGCGTTCAATTACGGGGCGCGGCAGGAAATTGCCCGCGCTGCGCGCCGCATCGCCGAGGAGGTGAAGCAGGGACGCATGTCGCCGTCGGACGTAACGATGGACACTGTCGCCCGGTTTCTCGACGCCCCCGATCTGCCCGATCCCGATCTCATCATCCGCACCAGCGGCGAGCAGCGGCTGTCGAATTTCTTGCTTTGGCAATCGGCCTATAGCGAGCTGGTTTTCATGCCGGTCAATTGGCCGGACTTCGACCGCGCTGCGCTTGAATCTGCGATCCGCGAATACCGCCAGCGCGAGCGACGCTTCGGCGGTCTGGTCGCAAAGACCGGGTCCTGATGCCGGTGCCGGAATCCGGACCCAGCGCGACCGGTCAGGCTGCGCCTACGGTGGGCGGCAACCTCACTCTTCGCGTCGTTTCCGCCGCGGTCCTGGGACCTTTGGCGCTGGTTACGGCTTATATAGGCGGGTGGCCCTTTGCCGTGTTCTGGGGCGCGGCGGCCGCAGCGGTGTTGTGGGAATGGATCCGGCTCGTCGAAGGTCCGCTTTGGATTGTGGCCGGCGTCGGCTATGCCGCCGTCTTGGTCATCGCGCCCGTAGCGTTGCGTGCCGATGCCGAGTTTGGATTTCCCGCGATGGTGCTTTTATTCGCGGTCGTGTGGTCAACCGACATTTTCGGCTATTTTGCCGGCCGCGCCATTGGCGGCCCGAAATTGATGCCAGCCATCAGCCCAAAAAAGACCTGGGCCGGAGCCATGGCTGGCACCGTCGGATCGGTCATCGTCACGGTAGTGGCGGCACGATGGTTTGCTCTCTCCGATCTCGCAGAGATTGCCGCCGTCGCCTTGGCATTGTCGGTGGTTGCGCAGCTTGGCGATCTACTGGAGTCAGGGATCAAGCGCCGCTTCGGCGCCAAGGACGCAAGCCATCTCATTCCCGGTCACGGCGGCGTCATGGACCGGCTCGACGGATTTTGGGCGGCGGCCTTGCTCGCTGCCGCAATCGGATTGACGCGCGGCGGAATGGATGCCGCCGCGCGCGGACTGCTGCTATGGTGAGGGCATGAACCCGCCAGGTCTTGCGCCAAACCTCGCCCACGCCCAACCGCTGCCGTCCGAGGTGCCGCGTCGCATTACCATTCTCGGCGCCACTGGCTCGATCGGCTCAAGCACCATCGATCTGCTCAAGCGCGATCCCGGGCGCTATCAGGTCGAGGCGCTCAGCGCACGGCGCAATGCTGCGCTGTTGGCGAAAATTGCGCGCGAGGTCGGTGCCCGCTTGGCCGTGGTTGCCGATCCCGCCGCTTACGATGATCTCAAACGCGCGCTGTCAGGGTCCGGGATCGAAGCCGCCGCGGGCGAAGCCGCGCTTGAAGAGGCGGCGCAGCGGCCCGCCGATTGGGTGATGGCGGCAATCGCCGGCGCAATCGGTCTGCGGCCGACGCTTGCCGCGATCGAACGCGGCGCGACGGTGGCGCTTGCCAACAAAGAATGTCTCGTCTGCGCCGGCGCGCTGTTCATGCGCCGCGCCGCCGGCACCGGCGCAACCGTTCTGCCCGTCAACTCCGAGCACAATGCGATTTTCCAGGCGCTGGGCGCCGGCCGGCGCGAGGACGTCAAGCGCGTGATCCTCACCGCGTCGGGCGGGCCGTTTCGCACCTGGTCTATTGACGCAATCAGGGCGGCAACGCCGGAACAGGCCTTGCGCCACCCGAACTGGATCATGGGGCCGAAGGTCACCATCGATTCCGCCAGCTTGATGAACAAGGGTCTCGAATTGATCGAGGCGCATCATCTGTTCGCGCTGCCGCCGGACGAGATCGACGTGCTCGTGCATCCGCAGTCGGTGGTGCATGGGCTGGTCGAATTCCGCGACGGTTCGGTGGTGGCGCAGCTCGGCTCGCCGGACATGCGCATTCCGATTGCCCACTGCCTTGCCTGGCCGCAGCGCATCGATGGGCCGGCGCCGCGCCTCGATCTCGCCCGCATCGGCGAACTGACATTCGAAGCCCCCGATATCACCCGATTTCCGGCGCTGGCGCTGGCGCGGCAGGCCTTGCAGCGGGGTGGGGCGGCGCCAACTATCCTCAATGCCGCCGACGAAATCGCGGTCGGGGAATTCATCGCCGGTCGCATCGGCTTTGCCGGGATTGCGGCCTTGGTCGAAGCAACGCTGGAAGGCGCTGAATCGCGCGGTCTGATGGCGGAACCGGGCGACAATCGATGCCGCGCTCGCCGTTGACCATGTTGCAAGAAGTTTAGCCCGCGACCTCTTGCCCGAAATTGCCGCAAAGGCATTCTAGTAAGCTTTTGGCAGCCCATTGGGCGGCAGGTCGGCGGGACGAGGGTGTTGATGAGTATGAATATTATGGGGGACTTGAGCGCCTTCGGCGGCGGCGTCGCCGGATACATCGTTCCATTCCTGTTTGTCTTGACGGTTGTTGTCTTCTTTCACGAGCTTGGCCACTTCCTCGTGGCGCGCTGGTGCGGCATTCGCGTGCTCGCCTTTTCCGTCGGCTTTGGCCCCGAAATCATCGGCTTCAACGACCGCTACGGCACCCGCTGGAAAATCGCAGCGGTGCCGCTCGGCGGCTATGTGAAGTTCTTCGGCGATGACAATGCGGCGAGCGTGCCCGATACCGCCGCCGCGGCGGCGATGAGCGAGGCTGAAAAGAAGGACAGTTTTGTCCATCAGCCGGTTGGCGCCCGCGCTGCCGTTGTCGCGGCCGGCCCCATCGCCAATTTCATCCTGGCGATCCTGATCTTCGCCGCGATTTTCCTGGTTGTCGGCAAGCAAACGACCAGCGCGCGGGTCGACGCCGTGCAGCCGGGAAGTGCCGCCGCCGCCGCCGGATTCAAGTCGGGCGACGTGGTGCTCGCGATCGACGGGGAAAAAATCGACAGTTTCTCCGACATGCAACGCATCGTCAGCGTCAGCGCCGGCGACACGTTATCGATCGATATTGATCGTGGCGGCGAGCATCTGACACTCAAGGCGGTTCCCGAACTCAAGGAACTCAAGGACAATTTCGGCAATGCGCAACGAATCGGGGTGCTCGGCATCAGCCGCTCGATGGCGCAAGGCGACATCAAGACCGAGAAGGTCGGTCCGCTGACCGCAATTGGGCTCGGCGCGCAAAAGACCTGGTTCGTGGTCCAGCGCACGCTTTATTACATCGGCGGCGTGTTCACCGGGAAGGAATCGGCCAGTCAGCTTGGGGGCCCGATTCGCATCGCCCAGGTCTCCGGCCAGGTGGCGAGCGCGGGCTTCACGGCGCTGATCGACTTGACGGCGGTCTTGTCGGTCTCGATAGGGCTTTTGAACCTGTTTCCAATCCCGCTGCTCGATGGTGGCCACCTTTTGTTCTATGCAATCGAATCGGTCCGCGGACGGCCGCTGCACGAGCGGACATTGGAGGTCGGATTCCGGGTCGGGCTGGTTCTGGTGCTGCTGCTCATGGGCTTTGCGATGCGGAATGACTTGTGCCAGTGGACCTGGTTCGCGAAAATCGGCGTTTGCAGCGGGTCCTAGGCCGCAAGTCCAACCATGCAAGGTGCGGACAATGGTTCCGAGCTGGCTGCCATAATCGTCATCGTGTTGATGATTTCTGCAATCTTTACTGACATCCTCCATTTTGCCACATCGTCACCGTTGCTTGGGGGCAACTTTTTGAGTGGAAAGGGAAACTTGGCCTGGCAAGGTCGTTTGCAGCGCGAATGAAACGCTGTACAAAGCGGGCAAAAGCTAGCCCGAGAGCCGGTCGTATCCGCAGCGGGGGCGGCCGCGAAGACTAAAAGGGCGCGTAGCGCATGGGACTGTGGGTGCGGGTGGTACGAGGGCTGGCGCTTTGCTGGGTGGTCCTCGGCGGTATCCTTGTCGGTACCGGAATCGCGAGCGTCGCCTCTTCGGGCGTCGCGGTCGCGCAAACGGTCAATTCGATCGCCGTTGAAGGCAACCGGCGGGTCGAGGCCGATACCATCCGCTCCTATTTCAAGCCGGGCCCGGGTGGCCGGCTCGATGCCGTGCAAATCGACGACGGGCTAAAGGCGCTTTACGCCACCGGCCTGTTCGAGGACGTCCATATCAGCCATTCCGGCGGCCGCTTGGTGGTGACGGTCGTTGAGGCCCCGGTCATCAACCAGGTCGCCTTCGAGGGCAACAGAAAGGCGAAAGACGAGCAGCTTAAATCCGAGGTGCAATCAAAGCCGCGCGGGACGCTGTCGAAAGCGACCGTGCAGGCCGACGTGCAGCGGATTATCGAGATCTATCAGCGCAGCGGCCGCTTCGACGTGAGCGTCGATCCGCAAATTATCGAACTGCCGAACAACCGGGTCAATCTGGTGTTCGCGATCAAGGAAGGTCAGAAGACCGGGGTTAAGGAAATCGACTTTGTCGGCGCGCACGCCTACTCGTCGGGCCGCTTGAAGGAGGTGGTCAAGACCTCCGTCAGTGGCTGGTTCAGTTTCCTGCAGACGACCGACATCTACGATCCCGACCGCGTTGAAGCCGATCGCGACCTTTTGCGCCGCTTCTATCTCCAGCATGGCTATGCGGACGTGCGCGTCACTTCGGCCGCGGGCATCTACGACCCGGCCAAAAAGGGCTTCGTCGTCACCTTCACGATCGATGAAGGCAGCCAGTACCACGTCGGCAAGGTCGATGTGATCTCGAATGTCCATGCCATCGATGCGGCCTCGTTGCGCAGCAAGGTCAAGTTCAGTTCAGGCAGCGTCTACAACGCCGTTCTGGTCGAGAAGTCGGTCGAGGCGATGACGATCGAGGCCGCCAAGCGCGGTTACGCTTTCGCCAATGTGCGCCCGCGCGGCGACCGCAATTTTGAGACCAAGACGATCGGCATCGCATTCGTCGTCGAAGAGGGCGTGCGCGCCTATATCGAACGCATCAATATTCGCGGCAACACCCGGACCCGCGACTATGTGATCCGCCGCGAATTCGATATTGGCGAAGGCGACGCCTATAACCGCGCGCTGGTCGATCGCGCTGAACGGCGGCTGAAGAACCTCGACTATTTCAAGAGCGTAAAGATCACCAACGAGCCCGGCTCAGCGCCGGACCGCGTGGTCATCAATGTCACCGTCGAGGAAAAGTCGACCGGTGAATTTTCGATCGCCGGCGGATATTCCACATCCGAAGGCTTTATTGCCGAGGTGAGCGTCGCTGAACGAAACCTCATGGGGCGTGGCCAATTTGCCAAGGCGACGGTGACCTACGGCCAATACACGCGCGGCGTCGATTTGTCGTATGTCGAGCCCTATTTGCTCGGCTATCGGATGGCGGGCGGCATCGACTTGTTCTGGAAACAAGGGCTGGCAAATTCCTTTTTGTCGTACGATACCAAAACCGTCGGCATGAATCTCCGCCTTGGCTTCGCGCTGACCGAAGAATTGGCGTTCCAGCCGCGTTATTCGATCTATCGGCAGGAGATCACGCTGCCGGATTATCTCAACGACTGTATTCTGTCGCCTAACGCTTTGGTCAATGGCGGTACGGGCGTGAATCCGGGGATCGAAGCGACCTCGAATTGGAACGGTATTGGCGGCTGTTACGCCAACGGCGAAACGTCTTTACCGATACGAATTGCCTTGGCCGATGGCGCGACGGTCACGTCGCTCGCTCGGCTACACGGTTGGCCTATAACACCCTCGATAATAATAAGAACCCGACCAGCGGTTTCTATGCCGAACTCAAGCAGGATTTCGCCGGCGTGGGCGGAGACGTAGATTTCCTGCGTAGCACCGCCGATATGCGCACCTACTACGAAGTATTTCCGGATATCGTCAGCGTGCTGCACTTGCAGGCCGGAGCGGTGAATCCGTGGGGCGGGCAGGACTTGCGCGCGCTCGATCACTTCCAGATGGGGCCGAACCTGGTTCGCGGCTTCGCGCCCGCCGGCATCGGGCCGCGCGACCTGACGTCGCCGACGATGGACGCACTCGGTGGCAGCCTGTTCTGGGGCGCGAGTGTGGAGGCGCAGACGCCGCTGTATTTCTTGCCGAAGGAGGTTGGAATCAAATTGGCCGTCTTCGCTGATGCCGGTTCGCTCTGGGACTACCGTGGGCCGACGTATTGGAGCGTGACAGGTGAGTCGCTGACGGTCGGCGATTCGGCGGCCATCCGATCGTCGGTAGGCGTCGGACTTATCTGGGATTCTCCGCTCGGCCCGCTGCGCTTCGATCTCGCTTATGCACTGACCAAGCAAAGCTACGATCAGACGCAGATCTTCCGCTTCAGCGGCGGCACGAAATTCTAGACGATATTGCAATCTTGGCCGCATGTTGCGGCGGGGCGATAGCGCCATGGGCGAACCGATATTCGTAACGCGGGGGCGCAGTTTCACGCTTGCGCAGATCGCTGCCTTGACCGGTGCCGCAGCGCCGGGTGCGGCCATGCAGGAGCGCAGTATCGTCAATGTGGCGCCGCTCGACGCCGCGGGTCCTGACGACCTTGTTTTTTTCGACAAGGCGCGCTTCAGCGGGGCGGCGGCAAAGACCCATGCCGACGTCTGCCTGACCACGGCAGAGCTCGCGCACCATCTGCCGCCGCGCGTTGCGGCCCTCATCGTGCGCGAGCCTTATCGCGCCTTTGTCACCGTCGCGCGCGAATTGTTTCCAAAGGCGCTGCGCCCGTCTTCGTTGTACGAAAGCGTCGGCGCTGCCGGCGCGCATGTGCATCCGCAGGCTCGCCTTGAAGACGGCGTGACCGTCGATCCGGGCGCCGTGATCGGTCCGCGCGCCGAAATCGGCAGCGGCACGATTATTGGCGCGAACGCGGTGATCGGCCCTGACGTTCGTATCGGCCGCGACTGCGCGGTCGGCGCCGGCGCGGTGATCGCATATGCATTAATCGGCGACCGAGTGATCGTTCATCCGGGCTGCAATATCGGCCAAGACGGCTTCGGCTTTGTCATGGGCGGGAGGGAGCACCGCAAGGTTCCTCAGGTCGGCCGCGTCATCATTCAGGATGATGTGGAAATCGGCGCCGGCACCACGATTGACCGCGGTGCTATCCGGGACACCGTGATTGGCGAGGGGACGAAGATCGACAACCTGGTTCAGGTCGGCCACAATGCGCAAATCGGACGAAATTGCATCGTGGTCGCGCAAGTCGGAATTTCCGGCAGCGTGACAATCGGCAGATTCTGTCATGTTGGGCGGCCAGGTCGGCATCGGCGACCATATCAACATCGGTGAAGGCGCGATGGTCGGAGGCAAAAGCGGTGTCATATCGGATGTACCAGCCGGAGCGCGCTGGGCCGGTTATCCGGCGCGTCCGCGGGTCGAATGGCTGCGCGGGGCCGCGGAGCTGCGCCGCTTGGCCGTCCGCGGTGCTGCTGCAAGGCCCGACAGCCAGCGGCTGAGCGACGGAGACACGGAATGAGCGGCGAAACGCTCGAGGCGATCGGAATTCAGAAAATCCTCGCTTTGCTTCCGCACCGTTATCCGTTCCTGATGATCGACCGCGTGATCAATATCAACGGCGATAAATCCGGCATCGGTATCAAGAACGTGACCTTCAACGAGCCGCATTTCCAGGGCCATTTTCCTGAGAAATCCGGTTTTTCCGGGCGTGCTGTTGATTGAGGGCATGGCGCAGACCGGCGGCGTGCTTTGCCTACTCGCGATCGGGTCGAACCAGCCAAAGTCGGTTTACTTCATGACCATAAACAAAGCGAAATTTCGTAAGCCGGTGGTGCCGGGCGACACCGTCGAATATCACATGAAGCGCATCGCGCAACGGCGGAATATGTGGTGGTACAGCTGCGAGGCCAAGGTTGCCGGCCAGATCGTGGCCGAAGCCGAAGTCGGTGCGATGATCAACGAAACATGAGCGCCGGCATGATCGATCCCACGGCGAGGATCGAGGACGGTGCGGCGATCGGGTCAAACGTGTCGATCGGGCCTTATTGCACCGTCGGCGCCAATGTCACGCTTGGCGACGGCTGCCGGCTGGTGGCGCATGTCAATGTGAGCGGCCACACCGCGATCGGCGCGCGCACCGTGATTTACCCCTTCGCTTCGCTCGGCTCGCCGCCGCAATCGGTCAAATATCGCGGCGGCCCGACCCGGCTTACGGTCGGCGCCGATTGCGACATTCGCGAAGGCGTCACCATGAGCACCGGCACCGAAGATGACGGAGGCCTCACCGAAGTCGGCAATAGCTGCTTCATTATGGTCGGATCTCATGTCGGGCACGATTGCAAAGTCGGAGACAACGTCACCTTTGCCAACAATGTTCTGCTCGCCGGACATGTCGTTGTCGGCGACAATGTCGTGTTTGGCGGCGGTGTCGGGGTTCGCCAGTTCGTGCGCATCGGCAAAGGCGCCATGATCGCGGCGTTGAGCGGCGTGGGCGGCGACATTATCCCTTACGGCATCGTGGAGAGCCGTATCGGCCGGCTTGTGGGCCTCAACGTGGTTGGTATGCGCCGTCGCGGCATCGCCAAGGCCGACATCCACCGTTACCGTAACGCCTACGAGGCCTTGTTTTTCGGCGAAGGCGAATTCCAAGGGCGCCTCGATCGCATCGCCAAAGACTTTAGCGGCGATCCGCAGGTGGCCGAGATGCTCGAATTCATCCGCGGCGGCAAACGGCCGCTGGCGAAGGCGGTCAAGCGCGGCCAGGCGGGTGAGGTGGACGAAGACGCATGAGCGGCGCGCAGGGCTTCAGCAATGAGAGTCCACTCGCAGTGATATGCGGCGCCGGCACATTGCCTCTGGCCGTCGCTGACCGGGTTGCGGCGCGGGGCCGGCGCGTTTTGTTACTTCCACTGTATGGCGTGGCAAAGCCCGAAGACTATGAGCAGCGTGAACACACGTGGATTCGGATCGCGCGGGTCGGCGCGGTTGTTCGTGTGGCGCGGGCGGCCGGGTGCCGCGAGATCGTGCTGATCGGCTCGCTGGTGCGCCCGGCGTTCTGGCAGATGCGGTTTGATTTGACGGCGCTGCGGCTGCTGCCGCGCATCGCCGCTGCGTTCCGCGGCGGTGATAACCATCTCTTGCTAGGGGTGACGCGGCTGATCGAGCAGCAAGGCTTCCGCGTTCTCGGCGCGCACGAAGTGGCGCCGGAGATTCTCGTTCCGCAGGGTTTGCTCGGCAACATAGCGCCGTCAGAACGCGACCGCGCCGACATCGCCTTTGGCTTCGACTATCTGCGCGCGGCGAGCCCGTTTGACGTCGGGCAGGCTGTCGTCGTCATCGACAAGCATGTCGTGGCTGTGGAAGCGGCGGAAGGAACCGACCAAATGCTGGCGCGTGTCGCCGAAATGCGCGCCAATCGTCGTGTGCGGACCGCAACCGGCGCCGGGGTGCTGGTGAAGGCGGCAAAGGCGGCGCAAGATCGCCGTGTTGATCTGCCCTCGATCGGGCCGCAGACGGTAGCCGGCGTGCAGCACGCGGGTCTTGGCGGTATCGCGATCGTCGCCGGCGAAACCATTATCGCCGAGCCGGAGCAGGTGGTGGCGCAAGCGGACCGTATGAACATTTTCGTCATCGGTGTCGCCGGAACCAACGCATGAGCGCAGCGGCTCTTCACGTTTTCCTTGTCGCCGGCGAAGAATCCGGCGACCGACTCGGCGCCGCGCTGATGCAGGCGCTGCGGCAACGATATGGCTCAGCCGTCCAATTTTCCGGTGTTGGCGGCACGCAGATGGCGGCGCAGGGCATGCGCAGCCTGTTCCCGCTCGGCGACCTCGCCATCGTCGGCTTTGCAACGATCCCGATGCAGCTGCCGAAAATTCTCCGGCGCATTCGTCAAACCGCCGATGCGATCATCGCTGCGCGCCCCGATGTGCTGGTGATTATCGACAGCCCGGAATTCACCCACCGAGTCGCGCGAATGGTGCGCGAACGCGCGCCGGCGCTTCCTATCGTTGATTACGTCTGCCCTTCGGTCTGGGCCTGGCGGCCGGGCCGCGCGCGCACCATGCGGGCTTACGTTGATCATGTCTTGGCGCTGCTGCCGTTCGAACCGGGAGCTGTCTGGCGCCTCGACGGGCCGCCCTGCACTTATGTCGGCCATCCTCTCAGCGAATGCGTCGCCGAACTGCGGCCGAACGCCGAGGAGGCGCGGCGGCGGCTCGCGGATCCACCCGTCCTGTTGGTGCTGCCTGGCAGCCGCGGCGGCGAAATCGAGCGCATGGCGGATGTCTTCGGACGGGCGGCGGCGGAACTGAGCGACCGCGTCGGCGGTATCGAGGTCATCGTGCCCTCAGTGCCGCGGCTTGCCGGCCTCGTCGAGGCGCGCGTGACGTCCTGGAAAGTGGCAGCGCGCGTGGTAACCGAGCCCGCGGAGAAAAACATGGCCTTTCGCATCGCGCGCGCGGCGCTGGCCAAGTCCGGTACGTCAACGCTCGAATTGGCGGTCGCCGGCGTGCCGATGGTTGCGGCCTACAAGGTTTCGCTGGCGGAGGAATTGGTCGCGCGGCTGATGATCAAGGTGCCCTCGATCATTCTGGCCAATCTGGTGCTGGGCGAGAACATCGTGCCGGAACTGACGCAGCGGGCGGCAACGCCGCAAAACCTCGCGCAATCGCTGCTGCCGCTGCTGTCGGACACGCCCGAACGCCGCCGCCAGATTGAGGCATTCAAGCGGCTCGACAGCATCATGGAGATCGGCGCTGCCGTCCCCAGCGATCGTGCCGCTATTGCGGTTTTGGAGTGTGCCGGCCGCCCTGCGCAGGCCCAGCGAGAAATAGTGGCGTCGTCGTCGCTAACGGCGTAGTTTGGCCCGCCCGGCCCTCAAATAGGGCAGAAAGTCGAGAAACTGGCCTTTGCAAGTTCCCGCCCGTGCCGCCATCACTGCAGTTCACGGCTATCTGCCGCCCGATCTGCTCACCAACGCCGAACTCGCGCGCATGGTCGATACCAGCGATTCCTGGATCACCGAGCGCACCGGCATCAAGGAGCGCCACATCCTCAAAGGCGAGGGGCTTGGCACCTCGCATATGGCGGCGGAAGCGGTGCGCGGTCTTCTGCAGAAGACGAACACCAAGCCGGCAGACGTCGACCTGCTGATCTGCGCGACCACCACGCCGGACATGCAGTTTCCTTCCACCGCCAACATGATCTGCGACATGGTGGGCATCAACAATATCGGCTCTTTCGACGTGCAGGCCGCCTGTTCGGGCTTTCTCTATTCGCTCACGATCGCCGCGCAATTCATTGCCGCCGGCACCGCGCGCAAAGTCGTCGTCGTAGGCGCCGACAAGATGTCGTCGATCATTGACTATACCGACCGCGCCACCTGCGTGCTGTTCGGCGACGGCGCCGGCGCCGTGCTGCTGGAGCCGAACAACCAAGGCTATGGGATCATGGACGCGCTGATCCGTTCCGACGGATCGGGGATGATCCATCTGTATCAAGCGGCCGGCGGCAGCCGCATGCCGCCGAGCGCGGAGACAGTCGAGAAGCGGCTGCATTACGTGCATCAGGAAGGCGCCGCGGTCTACAAATTCGCCATTGCCAAGATGGCGGAGGTGTCGCGCGAGATCATGGCGCGCAATAACCTGCGCAGCGACATGATCGACTGGCTGGTGCCGCACCAGGCCAACAAGCGCATCATCGAGTTCGACCGCCGAGCGCATGGGCCTGGCGATGGACAAGGTGATGGTGACGATTCACAAATACGGCAACACCACCAACGCCACCATCCCGCTGTGCCTGTGGGATTACGAGGCCAAGCTCAAGCCCGGCAACCGCTTGGTGCTCGCCGCGTTCGGCGGCGGCTTCACCTGGGCGGGCGCTTACGTGACCTGGGCCTATGACGGCGCAACGACGCCGAAGCTCAACGGCGGCGCACAGACGAACGGCGGCGCGCAGATCGGATGAGCAAGCATCGCGTCGCCATTGTCGGCCTCGGCATGGCGCTCAAGCCGCATCTCAAAAGCCTCGAGGAGCTTGCCGGCCGCGTCGATATCGCCGCCGGTTTCACGCCGAGCGCGGAGCGCCGCAAAGCCTTCGCTGCGACAAGCAAGTATCCGATCGTGGATTCACTTGATCGAATTCTGTCGGATCGCGATATCGATATCGTTTTCCTGCTGACACCGCCGACATCACACCTTGAACTGGTCGAGCGCTGCGCCGCGGCGGGCAAGCACGTGCTGCTGGAAAAGCCGACGGACGTGTCGAGCCAGCGCGGGCAGGCGGCGGTAGACGCCATGGAGAAGGCGGGGCGCAAATTCGCGGTGATGTTGCAGCATCGCTTCCGCGATGCGTCGCGCAAGCTGCGCCAGGCGGTCGAAGGTGGCGAACTCGGCGCGCTGGTTTCGGGCTCGGCCGCGATCCGCTGGTGGCGGCCGCCGGAATATTTTGCTCAGCCCGGCCGCGGCATGAAGGCGCGCGACGGCGGCGGCGTGCTGATCACCCAGGCGATCCATACACTCGATCTGTTCCAGAGCTTGACCGGGCCGATCGCGAAAGTGACGGCCTTTGCCAAGACCTCACCGCTGCGCAGAATCGACACCGAGGATATCGCTTGCGCCGCCGTCGAATTCGCCAACGGCGCGATCGGTACGATCGACGCGACGACGGTCGCCTATCCCGGATTTCCCGAGCGCATCGAACTCGCCGGCGAAAAAGGCACGGCGGTGCTGGCTGCCGAGACGCTCGATCTCTATTTCAAGGACGGCCGCCACGTGCACCATGAGGGCGCGGTGTCGAAGAGCGGCGGCGCCGACCCCATGGCGTTTTCGAACGACGCGCACAAGGCGCTGATCGTGGATTTCCTCGACGCGATTGACGGGAACCGCGAACCCGCGGTCAGCGGGCGGGAATCGCTGAAAGTGCTGCGCCTCATCGAGGCGTTGCTGCGCTCGGCAAGCGAAGGGAAAGCGGCGGCGGTCGGTTGAGCGCGCCTATTTCCGCCGCGAGATCGGCACGTAATCGCGCTGCGTCGCGCCGGTATAGAGCTGGCGCGGGCGGCCGATCTTCTGCTTCGGGTCCTCGATCATTTCCTTCCACTGCGCGATCCAGCCGACGGTGCGCGCGACCGCAAACAGCACGGTGAACATCGTGGTGGGGAAGCCCATCGCCTTGAGCGTGATGCCCGAATAGAAGTCGATGTTCGGGTAGAGCTTCTTCTCGATGAAATACTCGTCGTGCAGCGCGATCTTCTCCAGCTCCATGGCGACGTCGAGCAACGGATCGTCCTTGATGCCGAGTTCGGTCAGCACTTCGTGGCAGGTCTTCTGCATGATCTTGGCGCGCGGATCGTAATGCTTGTAGACGCGGTGACCGAAGCCCATCAGGCGGAAGCTGTCGTTCTTGTCCTTCGAGCGCTTGATGAATTCGGGAATGCGGTCGACCGAACCGATCTCGCGCAGCATGTTGAGCGCGGCCTCGTTGGCGCCGCCATGCGCCGGGCCCCACAAACAGGCGCAGCCGGCGGCGATGCAGGCGAACGGATTGGCGCCCGATGAGCCGGCGAGGCGCACCGTCGAAGTCGAGGCGTTCTGCTCGTGGTCGGCGTGCAGGATGAAGATGCGGTCCATGGCGCGCGCCAGCACCGGGTTCGGCTTGTACTCCTCCGCCGGCACCGCGTAGCACATGCGCAGGAAGTTGGTGGAGTAGTCGAGGTCGTTCTTCGGATAAACGAAGGGCTGGCCGATCGAATATTTGTAGGCCATGGCGGCGAGCGTCGGCACCTTGGCGATCATGCGCAGCGAGGCGATCATGCGCTGCACCGGGTCGGAGATGTCGGTGGAGTCGTGGTAGAAGGCCGACAGCGCGCCGATCGAGCCGGTCATGATGGCCATCGGATGCGCGTCGCGGCGGAAGCCCTGGAAGAACCGGCTCATCTGTTCGTGCACCATCGTGTGCCGGGTCACCCGATAGTCGAAGTCGGCTTTTTGCGTCGGCGTCGGCAGTTCGCCGTAGAGCAGCAGGTAGCAGGTCTCGAGGAAATCGCCGTGCTCGGCCAGCTGCTCGATCGGATAGCCGCGGTAGAGCAGCACGCCCTCGTCGCCGTCGATATAGGTGATCTTGGACTCGCAGCTCGCGGTCGAGGTGAAGCCCGGATCGTAGGTAAAGGAGCCGGTCAGGCTGTAGAGCTTGGAAATATCGACAACGTCCGGGCCGACGGTGCCGTTGTAGATCGGAAAATCCCAATTTTGGTTGCCGATGGTGAGCGTGCCGGTTTTGCTCTTGGCGTCGGTTTTGGCGTCCATTGTCGAGCCCTCGGGGATGAAAAGCGGGCGGTGCGATGCGGGTTGGCCGGGCTTGCGCCGGGTAGGAGGGGCAATAGCCGCAGCTTGAACCCGCTTAGTCTATCCTATTGTGCGCTGCAAGATAGGGCAACGGAGTTTGCTGCCAGCAATATATGCACGGCCGCCGGTTGGCCATCCGCGCGCGCGATTTTGTGATGTTTATCCCGCCTGGTCGCGCAGGCGTGCGAGGCTTTCGTCGCGGCCGAGAACCGCAAGCACATCGAAGATCGGCGGCGAGGTGGTTCGGCCGGTCAGCGCCGCGCGCAGCGGTTGCGCCACCGCCCCGAGCTTGAGGCCGGAGCGATCGGCAAAGGCACGCACGGCGGCTTCGATTGCCGTGGGGGTCCATTCGGCATTGGCCTCGAATTGCGGGAGCACCGCGGCGATCACACCCTTGGCCTCGGGCGTCAGCATGGTCTTGGCCTTGTCGTCGAGATCGATCGGCCGGTTGGCCCAGAGGAAGCGGGAGGCGTCGAACAGTTCGACCAGGGTCTTGGCGCGCTCCTTCAGCCCGGGCATGGCGGCCGTGAGTTTATTGCGCAGCGCCGGCGTCATCTTGCTGACGAGTTCCTGGCCGCCGGCGATGTGCGGCAGCAGCTGCTCCAGCGCCGCCACCAGTTCGGCGTCGGCGCTGGCGCGGATATAGTGACCGTTGAGATTTTCCAGCTTGGCGAAATCGAAACGCGCCGGCGAGCGGCCGATCTGCGGCAGATCGAAGGCGGCGATCATCTCCTCGGTGGAAAAGATTTCCTGGTCGCCATGGGCCCAGCCGAGGCGGACCAGATAGTTGCGCATCGCCGCCGGCAGGTAACCCATGGCGCGGTAGGCCTCGACACCGAGCGCGCCATGGCGCTTGGACAGTTTCGAGCCGTCGGGCCCATGGATCAGCGGAATATGCGCCATCACCGGCACGCTCCAGCCCAGCGCCTCATAGATGTGCTTCTGCCGTGCGCCGTTGGTGAGGTGGTCGTCACCGCGGATGATATGGGTGATGGCCATGTCGTGGTCGTCGACCACGACCGCGAGCATATAGGTCGGCGTGCCGTCCGAGCGCAGCAGCACCAGGTCGTCGAGGTCGGAATTCTGCCAGACCACACGGCCCTGCACCTGATCCTCGATGACCGTTTCGCCGGTCAGCGGCGCCTTCAGCCGGATCACCGGCTTGACCCCGGGCGGGGCTTCGGAGGCGTCGCGGTCGCGCCAGCGCCCGTCATAGAGCTTGGAGCGGCCCTCGCGCCGCGCCGCTTCGCGCATGGCGGTGAGCTCCTCAGGCGCTCGCGTAGCAGCGATAGGCCTTGCCGGCTGCGAGCAGCTGCTCGGCGATCTGACGGTGGCGCGCCGCGCGCGAGAACTGGAAGACGATGTCGCCGTCCCAGCTCAGTCCCAGCCAGGTGAGGCCGTCGATGATGGCGGCAATGGCGGCGGCGGTTGAACGCTCGCGGTCGGTGTCCTCGATGCGCAGCAGCATCTTGCCGCCGCAGTGGCGGGCATAGAGCCAGTTGAACAGCGCGGTGCGCCCGCCGCCGATGTGGAGGAAGCCGGTGGGGGACGGCGCAAATCGGGTGACGACAGGCTCGCTCATCGCCGGCCGTGTACCATAGTTGCAGCGAATTGGGGGAGTGCGATTGACATTGAGCGGCGCGCCACGTCATGGCATAGGCCGCCGCGGCGGCGTCGCGCCGGCAATGGGAAAGAGCGGATATGACGGCGAACGTCAAGACAGCGGACGGGACGGCCGGCGAGGCCGGCCGCGATTTCATCCGCGACATCGTCCAGGCCGACCTCGACGCCGGCCGCGTCAAGGAGGTCGTCACCCGCTTCCCGCCGGAGCCGAACGGCTATCTGCATATCGGCCACGCCAAGTCGATTTGCCTGAATTTCGGCGTGGCGGCCGAATTCGGCGGCCATTGCAACCTGCGCTTCGACGACACCAATCCGACCAAGGAGGAGCAGGAATACATCGACGCCATCGAGCGCGACGTGCGCTGGCTCGGTTTCGACTGGGGCAAGCACCTCTATCACGCCTCCGACTATTTCGAGCGGCTCTACGGCTGGGCCGAGGATCTGATCCGCGCCGGCAAAGCCTATGTCGACGACCAGACGCATGAGCAGATCCGCGTCAACCGCGGCACGCTGACCGAGCCGGGCAGAAACAGCCCGTTCCGCGACCGCGCCGTGGAGGAAAATCTCGACCTGTTCCGCCGCATGCGCGCCGGCGAATTTCCCAACGGCGCGCGGGTGCTGCGGGCCAAGATCGACATGGCGTCGGGCAACATCAATCTGCGCGATCCGGTGCTCTACCGCATCCTGCACGCGAGCCACCCGCGCACCGGCACGGCGTGGAAAATCTATCCGAGCTACGATTTCGCCCACGGCCAGTCCGACGCCATCGAGGGCATCACGCACTCGCTCTGCACGCTGGAATTCGAGGATCACCGGCCGCTCTACGACTGGTTCATCGCCAATCTCGATGTGCCGGCGCGGCCGCATCAGTACGAATTCGCCCGGCTCAATCTCACTTACACCGTGCTGTCGAAGCGCGTGCTCACGCTGCTGGTGCGCGACGGTCACGTCACCGGCTGGGACGATCCGCGCATGCCGACGATCGCCGGCCTGCGCCGTCGCGGCGTGCCGCCGGAAGCGATCCGCGATTTCGTCAAACGCATCGGCGTCGCCAAGGCGAACAGCGTGGTTGATGCCGGCATGTTCGATTTTTCCGTGCGCGAGGTCCTCAACAAGAGCGCGTTGCGGCGCATGGCGGTATTGAAGCCGCTCAAGATCGTCATCGAGAATTATCCGGAAGGGAAAACGGAAGAACTCGAAGCCGTCAATCATCCGGACGATCCGACGGCGGGTTCGCGCAAGATCAAGTTCGGCCGCGAGCTCTTCATCGAGCAGGACGATTTTCTGGAGAACCCGCCGAAGAAATTCTTCCGGCTGTTTCCCGGCAGCGAGGTGCGGTTGCGCTACGCTTATTTTATCACCTGCCGCGAAGTGAAGAAGAACGCCGCGGGCGAAGTCATCGAGCTGCGCTGCACCTACGATCCGGCGACCAAAGGCGGTAACGCGCCGGACGGACGCAAGGTGAAGGGAACGATCCATTGGGTGTCGGCTGCGGATGCTCTGTCCGCCGAGGTGCGGCTCTACAATCCGCTATTTGTAAAGCCGGACCCCAGCGGTGGCGGAAAATTTTACCAACGATCTCAATCCAACCTCACTCGAAGTCATCGAAGCGCGTGTCGAGCCGGCATTGAGCGAAGCCAAAACCGAGCTGCCGGTGCAGTTCGAGCGCAACGGCTATTTCTGCCTCGACAGAGATTCCGCGCCCGGCCGGCTGGTGTTCAACCGCACCATCGGCCTGCGCGACACCTGGGCAAAAGAGAAGGCGGCGGGGTAGCTGCTGCTCATCCGCCGACATCATTGCGTGACGGCGGCGTCAAGCTGGAAAAATGAGGCACGTGGTCGTGCCATGCGCGAGCAGGCGACCCTTGCCATCCGTCAGCCGCCCTTCGGCGGTGCCGATCCGGCGGCCCCGGTTCAGCACAACACCTTCCGCCTTGATCGTTCCGGTGTCTGGCGTAATGGGCCGCAGCAGGGAAATCTTGAACTCGAGAGTGGTCTGGCTGGTGCCCTTTTCCAGCGTCGACTGGACAGCAAGGCCCATGCAGGTGTCGAGCAGCGTAGCGGTGAGACCGCCATGCACGGTGCCGGCGGGGTTGAGGTGGGTGCCGTTCGGTTCCGCGGTGACAGTGACGCGGCCGCTCTCGGCCCCGGCCACGTCATAACCCAGGGTCCGGGCCATCGTATTGAGCGGCAGGCTCCCGTCGACAAGTCCTTGGACAAACTCCAGACCGCTCATCTCTTTTTGCCGGCCGGCGTCAACGGTCCCATAGCTCTTGCTGGCGTTACGGTTCGGCATCGTTCCTCCAAGGTTATAGGCGCTTGGTCGGCATGGGATTGCGTGACCAAATTATGGCTGCCTGCATTGGCGCCCACCCGATTCCTGATCGGGGGATGGCGGCGGCTGAGTTTACAACCGTTCTCCTAGCCACAACTTGCGGCAGCAGTAGCATGGCCCTCGTGCATTCTCGCTTGGGGGCGTCATGGCGGAGCCGCACGGGACCCGATCGCGCGCCAGAGCTTGGGCCGCCGAGATCGACGCTGCGCGCCGCCGTGCTCGGCTGGTATGGCCGGGCCACGTCGCCGATGCCGCCGGAGAGCTGCGCAAGCTCGTGGCGCAATGGGCGGCGACGGAAGTGGCGCCGGGCCGGCTGTTTCCCTGGCTGGCTGTCGGTTTCGGCACCGGCATTGTCCTCTATTTCACCGCCGACCGCGAGCCGGTGCTGTGGGCCGTGCTGCCGCTCGCCGGCATCTCGGTTGCGGTTGCTTTTCTGGCACGGCGCAACGCTATCGGTCTTGCGCTGGCGCTCGCCTTTGCAAGCCTTGCCGCGGGTTTTGCCGTGGCGACGCTCAACACCGCGCGGCTTGCTCACCCGGTCCTGCGCTTTCCGGCCTCGAGCGTCAGCCTGACCGGTTTCGTCGAGGTCCGCGAGGAGCGCGAGCGCAGCGACCGCATCGTCGTGCATGTGCATCATCTCGATGGACGCCTCAGCGGCGAGACGCCGCAGCGCGTGCGTGTTGCCGTGCGCAAGGATACCGCGCCCGCGGTCGGCAGCTTCGTTGAACTCAAGGCGCATCTGTCGCCGCCGCTCGCGCCGTTGCGGCCCGGCGGCTACGATTTCGCGCGCGACATGTATTTTGCCGGGCTTGGCGCTTCCGGCTATGCGCTCGGTGCAATCAAGACGGAGGCGCCGCCGGTTGCGCCCGGCATCGGGTTGCGGTTTGCCGCGGCCATCGACGGCATGCGCGAGTCAATCGACAAGCGCATCCGCGCCGTCATTCCCGCCGATGAGGGCGCCATCGCCTCGGCGTTGATCACGGGAAAGCGCGACGCGATAACGCCGCCGGTGAGCGATGCCTTCTACGTCTCCAGCCTCGCGCATGTGCTGGCGATCTCCGGCTATCACATGGCGGTTGTGGCCGGCATCGTCTTCTTCTTCATTCGCGGCGTTCTGGCGCTGATCCCGTCGCTGGCGAGCCGCCACCCGATCAAGAAATGGGCGGCGGCCGGTGCGCTCGCCGCGGCAACCTTTTATCTCGTGCTCTCCGGCGCCGGCGTCGCCACGCAGCGCTCTTTCGTGATGATCGCGATCGTGCTGACCGGCGTCATGGTCGACCGCCGCGCGCTGACATTCCGCACGCTCACCCTCGCCACCTTCGCCGTGCTGCTGCTGGCGCCGCAGGCGGTCGCGCATCCGAGCTTTCAGATGTCATTTGCGGCAACGCTCGCGCTCATCGCCGGCTATCAATATGCGCTGCCCTGGCGGCCGAATGCCGATACAACGGTAACTGCGCGGGCGGCGTTGTGGGGCGGCAACGAAGTTGCGGCGCTGCTTTATGCTTCGCTCATCGCCGGCCTCGCCACCACGCCTTACGCCGCCTACCATTTCCACCGGCTGGCGCCTTATGGCGTGCTCGCCAATCTTCTGGCCATGCCGGTGGTTTCGGTCTGGGTGATGCCGATGGGCATACTCGGCACGCTGGCGATGCCGTTCGGCTTCGACGCCGTATTCTGGAAGCTGATGGGCGCGGGCATCGATTGGATGATTGCGGTGGTGCTGTGGGTGGCGCACCTGCCCGGCGCGGTCGGACGCATCCACGCCTTCGGCACCGGGCCACTGCTCGCCGCCACCGCCGGGCTTTTGCTGATGTGCCTGTTGCGCACGCCGCTGCGCTGGAGCGGCGCGGTGCTCGCAGTCGTGGCGAGCCTGTGGGCGGTGCTGACGCCAAGGCCGGACATTGTGGTGGCCGCTGATGGACAGGCGGCGGCGGTGCGCGGAAGCAACGGGCGGCTTTCTGTCCTGTACAGCGGCCGCGATACCTTTGCGATCAAGGAGTGGCTGGCCGCCGATGGCGACACCCGCGACGCAAAAGACACGAGCGTGCATGACGGCGTGCGCTGCGACGCCGTCGGTTGCATCGGCAGGCTGAAGGATGGCCGGCTGGTGTCGATGGCGCTTTCGGCGGAAGCCTTTGCCGAGGATTGTGCCCGCGCCGCCATAGTGGTGAGCCCGCGCCAGGCGCCGGGTGATTGTGGCGCGTTGCTGGTCGACCGCAAGGCCTGGCGCGCCAACGGCGCTATTGGCTTGCGTTTGGTTGGTGGGCGCTTCGAGCAGACAGCAGCGCGCCCTCCGGGCTATGAGCGGCCTTGGGCGCGGGCGCTCGCATCAGCCAACGGCGGCGCGCCGACATCTGGTCGACCCGCTCCACGCGATGCGACACCGCGTGCCGATGATTTAGAGCCGGGAGACTAACGCTATCATTCCGGGCTCGCGGCCTTCGGCCGCGCCCTGGAACAACAGTAATCAATAGCGCCGGAACAGGCCGACCAGCTTGCCCTGGATGCGCACGCGGTTGGGCGGCAGGATGCGCACCTCGTAGGACGTATTGGCCGGCTCCAGCGCGATGGACGCGCCGCGGCGGCGGAAGCGCTTGAGGGTGGCTTCCTCGTCGTCGATCAAGGCCACCACGATGTCGCCGGTCTCGGCGGCCTCGCTGCGCTTGATCAGCGCGATGTCGCCGTCGAGGATGCCGGCCTCGATCATGGAATCGCCGCGCACTTCGAGCGCGAAATGCTCCCCGGGCGACAAGAGGTCGGGCGGCATGTTGATGACATGGCTGCGGGTCTGGATCGCCTCGATGGGCGTGCCGGCGGCGATGCGGCCCATGACCGGCACCGCGATCGGGCGGCCGCTATTGTCGTCTTCGGAGGTCTGCCGCACCCGGCCGAGGTCGCCCTCGATGACGCTCGGATTGAAGCCGCGCGAGCGGCCACCGCCGCCGCCAATGCCGTGGGCGACCGAATCGGGGAGCTTGATCACCTCGATGGCGCGCGCCCGGTTGGGCAGGCGGCGGATGAAGCCGCGCTCTTCCAGCGCCGTAATCAGCCGGTGGATCCCCGATTTGGACCGCAAATCCAGCGCATCCTTCATTTCGTCGAAGGAAGGCGGCACGCCGGCCTCGGTCAGCCGCTCGTGGATGAAACGCAAAAGCTCGAATTGCTTGCGAGTTAGCATCGTTTCTCCCCTGGCGGCCGATTGAGCATGCGCGGCCAGAAACAAATCATGAACGGACCCTATCCGTTCCATATGTGTTCTGCAACCATTTAATTTGAAGTGAAAAACTCGAAATGCCGCTAAAGGCCGAGCTTAAGGATGACACACTGTGAACCGGCGGCGGCTTGCGGGGCGTGCACGGGCCGAATCACGAGGCAGTCGGCTTTGGCGAGCGGTGCCATCAGGGAACTGTCCTGATTGGGCAGCGGCGTGGCTATGAGGCCGTTTGGCCCGGTTCCAAGGGTGGCGCGCAGGTAGTCCTCGCGCTCGTCATTGGCCGGGAAGGTCGCGGCCAAGAATAGCCTCGCCCGGCACCAAATTGGCATCCGAGCGCCCTGCGAGACGCCGAATAAGCGGCACCAGGAACAGAAAAGCGCAGACGTAGGACGACACCGGGTTCCCCGGCACGCCGAGGACCTGCAGGGCGCCCAGACGCCCATAAAGCATCGGGCGGCCCGGCCGCAGCGCCAGCCGCCAGAAGGACAGTGCCAGCCCTTCGGCGGCAAGCGCCTTCTGCACAAGGTCGTGCTCGCCGACGGAGGCGCCGCCGGCGGTGACCAGCACGTCGGCTTGCGCCTCGCGGGCGCGGCGCACGGCGGCGGTGATGGCCTCGAGCCTGTCGGGAACGACGCCGAGATCGAGCGTCTCGGCGCCTTCGCTGCGGGCCAACGCACGCAGCGCGTAGCCGTTGGAATAGACGATCTCGCCCGGCGCGGGGGCGCTGCCCGGAGGCACGAGTTCGTCGCCGGTGCCGAGCACGGCGACCTTGGGCCGGCGATGCACCCGCAGCTTCGGATAGTTCATCGCCGGCGGCGAGCATCAAATCGCGGTCGGTGAGGCGGCGGCCCTTGGCGAGCAGCACCGCACCTTCGGCAAAGTCGATGCCCTGCAAACGCACATTGCGGCCTTTGGCCGTCGGCTTGCCGAAGGTCACCGTGTCGCCGTCGCGGGCCGCGAGCTCCTGGATCACCACGGTGTCGCTGCCCTCGGGCAACACGCCGCCGGTGAAGATGCGCGCGGCTTCGCCTTTGCCGACCTTGCCGTCGAAAGGATGGCCGGCGGCGACTTCGCCGATGAGTTTGAGGGTCACGGGCGCCTGCGCCACGTCGGCGCCGCACACGGCGTAGCCGTCCATGGCCGACACCGCCGCCGGTGGCTGTGTCCGCAGCGCGGCCAGGTCCTGGGTGAGGACACGGCCGAGCGCGTCGTCGAGGCTAGCGTCTTCTGCCGGCAGCGGGCTGGCATCGGCGAGAATGCGCGCCAGCGCTTCGGCGACCGGCAGCAATTTAGGATTCGGCACGATAGTCGCCCGACTTGCCGCCGCTCTTCTGCAGCAGGCGGATGCCCTCGATGTGCATGCCGCGCTCCACCGCCTTGACCATGTCGTAGATGGTGAGACAGGCGATCGAGACCGCGGTGAGCGCCTCCATCTCGACGCCGGTCTGGCCTGCGACCTTCACCGTCGCCTGCACCAGAAAGCCGGGCAGGGCGTGTTCCGGATTGATGTCGATTTCGACCTTGGTGATCGGCAGCGGATGACACAACGGGATCAGCCCGTGCGTGCGCTTGGCCGCCATGATGCCGGCGAGCCGCGCGGCGCCGAGCACGTCGCCCTTGAGCGCGTTGCCGGCGACGACGAGATCGAGCGTCTCCTTGCGCATGATGACGCGGCCTTCGGCGACGGCGAGGCGCTCGGTGATGTTCTTGGCCGAGACATCGACCATGTGCGCCTGGCCGCGGGTGTCGATATGGCTGAGTTTTTTAGCCGGCCGCGCGGCGCGTTTTGCCTGCGGCAGCGGTTTCGCTTTGGCCGGTTTTTTCGCGGGCTTTCGCCGCTTTGCAGCTTTCCTGGCCACGGGTTTACTCCGCCGCGGCTTTGCGCAGCGCCGGCGCCAGCAGGGCGCGGGTGGCGGCGGCAACATCGGCTTGCCGCATCAGGCTTTCGCCGACGAGGATGGCCGACACGCCGGCCGCTCTAAGCCGCGCGACGTCGGCAGGGCTGTTGATGCCGCTTTCGGCAATGACAATGCGCTCGCGCGGGATTCGCGGCGCCAGGCGTTCAGCTCACAGCGAGGGATGTCTTGAAGGTGCGCAGATCGCGGTTGTTGATGCCGATCAGCCGCGATCTGAGCTTCAGCGCGCGCTCAAGCTCATCTTCCTGGTGAACTTCAAGCAGCACATCCATACCATTGGCAAAGGCCGTATCTTCGATCGCTTTGGCCGCCGCGTCGCTGACCGCCGCCATGATGATCAGGATGCAATCGGCGCCCGAGCGCCCGCGATTCGACCACCTGATAGGGCTCGTAGATGAAATCCTTGCGCAGAACCGGCAACGTTGTCGCGTCGCGCGCCTGCGTTCAGGAATTCCGGGCGGCCCTGGAACGAGGGCGCATCAGTGAGCACCGACAGACACGTAGCGCCGCCGGCTTCGTAGGCCTTGGCAAGCTGCGGCACGTCGAAATCGGCGCGGATCAGGCCTTTCGACGGGCTCGCCTTCTTGATCTCGGCGATCAGCGCCACGCCGTCGCCGGCACTTCTGCGCTCGATGGCGCGCAGGAAGCCACGCGGCGGGCTCGCGGCCTTCGCGGCCTGTTCCAGCGCCGCAAGCGGGCGCGCCTTCTTCGCCGCGGCGATCTCCTCGCGCTTGTAGGCTTCGATCTTGGCGAGAATGTCGGTCATTTTTCTTTCCGCATGATCTTATCCGAAAACCGGCTCCCACTTTTCGGGATCATGCGGCCATGGCGCAGGACACCGCAATCAGCCGGTCGAGGCGGCCTTCGGCCTCGCCGCTGTCGATCGATTTTTCCGCGAGCGCCGCGCCGGATTTCAGATCCTTGGCCTTGCCGGCGACGATCAGTGCGGCGGCGGCATTGAGCATGGCGATATCGCGGAACGGGCCCGGCTTGCCCTTGAGCACGTCGAGCAGCGCCTTGGCATTCTGCTCGGCATCGCCGCCGCGCAGCGATTCCGGCTTGCCGCGCTTGAGCCCGGCATCTTCCGGCGTGATTTCGAAGGTGCGCACCTTGCCGTTCTCCAGCGCGGCGACGCTGGTCGGCCCCGAAGTGGTGATCTCGTCGAGCCCGTCGGAGCCGTGCACCACCCAGATGCTTTCGGAGCCGAGATTCTTCAGCACCTGCGCCATCGGCTCGACCCAGTGCTTGGAGAAGGTGCCGATCATCTGCCGCTTGACGCTTGCCGGGTTCGACAGCGGCCCGAGCAGATTGAAGATGGTGCGGGTGCCGAGTTCGACGCGCGTCGGGCCCACATTCTTCATCGCCGGATGATGGTTCGGCGCGAACATGAAGCCGATGCCGGCTTCGGCGATGCAGCGGGCCACCTCGTCGGCGTCGATTTCGATCTTGACGCCGAGCGCCTGCAGCACGTCGGCGGCGCCCGACTTCGACGACAGCGCGCGGTTGCCGTGCTTGGCGACGGGCACGCCGCAGCCGGCGACGATGAAGGCGGCGCAGGTCGAGATGTTGTAGGAACCGGACGCGTCGCCGCCGGTGCCGACCACGTCGATGGCGCCGGGCGGCGCCTTCACGCCGAGCATCTTGGCGCGCATGGTGGTGACCGCGCCGGTGATTTCGTCGACGGTTTCGCCGCGCACGCGCAGCGCCATCAGCAGCCCGCCCATCTGCGAGGGCGTGGCTTCGCCCGACATCATGCGGTCGAAGGCGGAGGCGGCTTCCTCGCGCGTGAGCGAAGCCCCGGTCGCGACCTTGCCGATGAGCGCCTTGAAATCGTCAGCCATGAGGCGAAGGCCCTCAGCTTGCGTGGGCGAGCGAACGTTTCGCCGCGCCCGCTTGGCGGCCATGCGCGGCATTCCACTCGGCGCGCGATATCGAGAAAATTCTTCAGCAGCAAATGGCCGTGCTCGGAGGCGATGCTTTCGGGATGGAATTGCACGCCATGCGCCGGACGATCCGCGTGCATCAGCCCCATGATCAGACGGTCGTCGGTTTGCGCGGTGACCGTCAGTTCACGCGGCAGGCCTGCCTGCTCGACGACGAGCGAGTGGTAGCGCGTCGCCAGGAACGGCCCATTGATGCCGCGGAAGACGCTCTGGCCGGTGTGGCGGATTTCCGACAGCTTGCCGTGCACCGGCAGCGGCGCGCGCACCACCTTGCCGCCGAAGGCCTGGCCGATCGCCTGATGGCCGAGGCAGACGCCGAGCAGCGGAATGGTGGACGACGCCTTGGCGATGAGATCGAGGCAGATGCCGGCTTCGTTCGGCGTGCAGGGCCCGGGCGAGAGCACGATCGCCTCCGGCTGCATCGCGATGACGTCGGATGTCGAAATCTTGTCGTTGCGATGCACGACGACGTCCGCCCCCAAGCTCCCCAGATAGTGGAACAGGTTGAAGGTGAAGCTGTCGTAGTTGTCGATCAGAACGATCATTGCGATACATGCCCTCATCCTGAGGTAGCGGCCGCGGCAGCGGCCGTCGCGAAGGATGAGCTTTGACCGCTCGTCCTTCGAGACGCCGCCTTCGGCGGCTCCTCAGGACGAGACGGTGGATTTATCCGCCACTGTCAAGGTCTTAAGACCGCGCCTGTGGGGGGTCAAGCAGCGCTGTCGTCAGCCTTTATGGATCGGGTCGATCCAGGGCACGGTCTCCGGCTTCTCGATCGGCTCGATGTCGAGATTGACCACGACCGCTTCGTTGTCGCTGCGCACCAGCACGCATTCGAGCACTTCGTCGCGGCTGGCGTTGATTTCCTGATGCGGCACGTAGGGCGGGACGTAGATGAAATCGCCGGGGCCGGCTTCGGCGGTGAATTCGAGATGCTCGCCCCAGCGCATGCGCGCTCTGCCGCGCACGACGTAGATGACGCTTTCGAGCGCGCCATGATGGTGCGCACCGGTCTTGGCGTTGGGATGGATGTGGACGGTGCCGGCCCAGATCTTCTGCGCGCCGACGCGGGCGGCATTGATGGCGGCCTTGCGGTCCATGCCCGGCGTCTGCGCCGTGTTGGGATCGAGCGAGCCGCCGGGAATGACGCGCACGCCGTCGTGCTTCCATTTCGGTTCAGCGCCGTGGGTGTGATCGGAACTCATGCTTTGGATTTAAGATGCAGGGTGCGAGGGGTCAAGCGGGCGCTATTTGAAGTCGGGCGGCGGTGGCGGAGGCGGCAGCATCTGACGCATGCGTTTGTCGATCTCCTCGTTGGAAACCGGCGCCGCCGGAAGCCGGCTGTTTTCGGCGGCATTCTCGCCGAAATGGACGAGCCTGGGCTCGAGCAATACGACGATCAGCAGCAACCATTGCGCCAGCAGGAAAGGAACGAGCTGGCGCACGAAAGGGCGGAACGGCGCCGGATTTTTCGCCGCACCGCGCACCATCATCAGCGCATAGCCAAACGGCGGCAACAGAAAACTCGACTGCAAGGTGAGCAGCACCAGCACGGTGACCCAGCGCGCATCGGCGACGCGCACGAGCAAAGGTGGAATGACGATCGGGATGATGACGAAAATGATCTCGAAGGCGTCGAGCACGAAGGCGCAGAGCCCGATCACGGCGAGCACGACCGCGGTCGCCGGAATGTCGCCGCCGGGAATGTCGGCGACCAGATTGTTCACCAGCCGATCGGTGCCGAGCAGGCGCAGCACCAGCGTGAAGGTGGTCGCTGCGATCAACAGCGAGAACAGCGCGCCGGTGATGGCGATGGCGTCGTGCAGCAGTTCGCGCATCACTTTGCCGGGCAGTTGCCCGGTGACGAGACCGGCGCACAGCAACGTGAACGCTCCGACGGCGGCGGCTTCGACGGCGAAGAAATAGCCGGTGGCGACGCCGCCGAGCAGAACCAGGAGCGCGATCAGCGCCACGGCGGCGAGGATGGCTTCCTGCGGCTTGAGCCGTTCGCGTTTGCCCGGCGGCAGCGGCTGGCCGCGGCCGGCGAGCCAGGCGAGCGCGAGACTGAGGAGGATGAAAATCAAAGCCGGCGCCAGCGCCGCGTGGAAGACATCCTGGGTATTGATGACGCGGTCGGTGCGGCCGGTGACGGTGACCGCGTAGGTATGGGCGCTGAGCACGGCGTCGCTGAGCAGGATGAGCACCAGCGACGGCGGCACCAGTACGCCGAGCGTCGAAGCAACCGCGATGATGGCGTCACGCGTCGCCGCCGGCACGCCTTCGGCGGTGAGCCGCGGCGACACCACGCGTGACAGGCCGAGCACGCTGGCGCCGACGGACCCGTTCATCGGCCCGAGCAGGGCGCCGAGCAGCATGCCGGAGACGAGCGGCGCCGACGCGCCTTTCGGCAGCATGGCGTTGCTGGTGCGATAGAGCGCATTGGCGAGCGGCAGGCGGCCGAGCAGCAGGCCCATGGTCACGTAGAGCGGCAAGGCCTGCAGCAGATCGTTCTCGAACAGGTTGATCAGCCGGCCGGGCAGGGCCCAGAGCAGCGAAAACGGAATCGTGTTCGCGGCCATGCCGAGAATGGCGCCGAGCGTTGCCACGATGATGAGGATAAACGCGGCGGGGAGGCCGGTGGTGATGATGCCGACGCCGACCAGGATCAGAAGCGCAAAGCCGCTCCATTCCATCAGATGTCATCCGTGGGCAAGGGGCGGAACATGTCGACGAGCGCTTGCGCGATGATCGTGACGGACAGGATCCACAGCGCGCATTTGATGAGGAAATAGCCGGGATTGTTGGTTTCGGGAAACGCCTCCAGTTCGGCGAGCGACGGCACCACGAAAGTCTTGCTGGCGAAGGCGACGAAGAGTGCCCAGGGCAGCAGTGCAAGGCCGCCGCCGAGGCGCTTGATCAAGGCGCGCGTTCGCCGCGAGTAATATTGCGCCAGCGTGTCGGCGGCGAGATGCGTGCCGGAGCGCGTCGCCGCGGTGACGCTCACCGCCACAAAGAGCGCGAAAAAGATCTGCCCGAGATCGTTGGCCTGCGTCGAATAGGCGCGCACCAGGTCGCGCAGCGGCCACTGCAGGAACAGCAGCAGGATCAGCGGCAGCGCCAGCCATTGCGCGACGGCGATGATGCCGCCGATCAGCCGGTCGAGCCGGAGCCAGCCATGGCTGTCCCCTCAACGCGGTTCCCGGCCGCGCCGCACCCGCAACAACTATTGCCCGCGTTTGGCGGCGCTGGCAAATCGGCGCGCCTCTTCCGCCGCGCGGAACAGGGCCTTGGCCTTGTTGATGCATTCCTGCTGCTCGGAGTCCGGGTTGCTGTCGGCGACGATGCCGGCGCCGGCCTGCACGTACATGGTGCCGTCCTTGACCAGCGCGGTGCGCAGCACGATGCAGGTGTCCATCTCGCCGGCGGCGGAGAAATAGCCGACGCAGCCGGCATAGAGGCCGCGCTTTTCCTTTTCCAGTTCGTCGATGATCTGCATGGCGCGCACCTTCGGCGCGCCGGAGACGGTGCCGGCGGGAAAGCCGGCGGCGAGCGCGTCGAGCGTGTCGCGGTCCTTGCGCAGCTTGCCCTCGACGTTGGAGACGATGTGCATGACGTGGCTGTAGCGCTCGATGAAGAACTGGTCGGTGACCTTGACGCTGCCGATTTCGGCGACGCGGCCGACATCGTTGCGGCCAAGGTCGAGCAGCATCAGATGCTCGGCGCGCTCCTTCGGATCGGCGAGCAGTTGTTCCTCCAACGCTTTGTCTTCATGCGGCGTGAGGCCACGCGCGCGCGTGCCGGCGATCGGGCGGACGGTGACGATGTCGTGCGCCACCTTGACCAGGATTTCCGGGCTCGAGCCGGCGATGGCGAAGCCGCCGAAGTCGAGGAAATAGAGATAGGGCGACGGGTTGGTGCGCCGCAGCGCGCGGTAGAGCGAGAACGGCGGCAGCGTGAACGGCGCCTCGAAGCGCTGCGCCACGCACGATCTGGAAGGCGTCGCCGGCGGCGATGTAGTCCTTGGCCTTGCGCACCATCGCCTTGTATTCGGCCGGCGTGGTGTTGGATTTCGGCGGCACCTCGAGCGGGCCGACATCGGACTCGCTCGAGCGATTTGTCGAGCGGCCGGTCGAGGCTCTCGACCACATTGGCGAGCCGCTCGATGGCGCGCGTCGAGCGCGGCCTTGGCGTCGACGCCTTTCTCCGGCCGCACCGGCGTCACCACCGTGATCGAATCCTTCACCGCGTCGAAGACGACGACGATGGTCGGGCGCACCAGCACCGCGTCGGGAATGCCGACCGGATCGGGATTGGGCGGCGGCAATTGCTCCATCAGCCGCACCATGTCGTAGCCGAGATAGCCGAACACGCCGGCGGCCATCGGCGGCAGGCTGTCGGGCAGCGCGATGCGGCTTTCCGCGATCAGCGCGCGCAGCGCCTGCAGCGGCGGCTCGGGGCAGGGCGTGAAGGCCTCGGGCTTTAAGCGCGCGCTGCGGTTGATCTCGGCGCGGGCGCCGTTGGCGCGCCAGACAAGATCCGGCTCGATGCCGATGATCGAATGGCGGCCGCGCACCGCGCCGCCTTCCACCGACTCGAGCAGGAAGCTCATCGGCTTGCCGCCGCCGAGCTTGAGAAACGCCGACACCGGCGTCTCCAGGTCGGCGACCAGCGTGGTCCACACCACCTGCGCTTCACCGCGGGCATAGCGTTCGGCGAAGACGCTCTCCGACGGCTCGATCTGCATGATCAGCGCAT
This sequence comes from uncultured Alphaproteobacteria bacterium, assembly GCA_963742385.1. Taxonomy (GTDB): domain Bacteria; phylum Pseudomonadota; class Alphaproteobacteria; order Rhizobiales; family Xanthobacteraceae; genus Pseudolabrys. The sequence continues at coordinate 264,626 of CAVULS010000009.1, forward strand.
GATCCCGAAAGTGGACCGGTTTTCGGACCAGATCATGCGCGCCTATTGACTCGGCGTGCCGCCGCCGATGACCTGGTCGAGCGCGGTTTGATTGATCGATGACGCCGATTTCGTTTTCCAGCCGCGCCAGATATTCGCCGAGAATGTCGTCGGCGTAGGAATTCTGCAGCGAGGATGTCAAGCCGTTGCGTGTCCGGCGCGTTGAGGTCGAGCTTGGGATCGACGATGTCGGTCACCGTGAACACCATGCGTTCGTCGGCATTGGCGCCCTCGGCGGCGCCGGATGAATCCTTGGCGGTCGTGAACACCGCCTGCAGCACTTTCGCCGGCGCCTGCTCGGTCGGCTTGCCGCGTTGCAGGCCTTTCGCGGTCTCCACCTTGAGGCCGGCTTCGCTTGCCACCTGCGCCAGCGTCGATCCGCTCTTGAGCTTGCCGAGCATGTCGCCGGCCTTGCCCTGCAGGATCTTGGCGATTTCGTCCTCGCGCCAGCGCGCGGCCACCTGGTCCTTGACCTCGTCGAGGCTGCGCTCGCGCGAGGGCGTGATGCCGCTGACGTCGTACCAGAGCCAGCCGCCGTTGCGCAGCTGCAGCGCTTCGTTGTCGACGCCGACATTGCTGGCGAAGGCGGCGGCGACCACGTCCGGCGTCTTCGGCAGATCGGGGACGAGGGAGCCGTCCGGGCGGCGGCCGGAGCGATCGACGGCATCGATGGTGGTCGCCTTCAGTCCGAGTTTCTTTGCGGTCTCGACGAGCGTCGAGCCGGCGGCGCGCTCGTCCTCGATCTTGTCGCGCAAGTCGCCGAGCTGGCTCTTGGCGTGGCTCTCGGCGATCGTCTGTTTGATCTGCGCGGCGACCTCGTCGTAGCTCTTCTGCGTCCCCGGCTCGATCTTGCCGACGAGCAGCAGCACGGTGCCGAACTGGCCCTTGACCGGCTCGCTGACCTCGCCGGGCTTGAGCGCGAATGCCGCCGTCGGCGATCGCCGGGTCGATGATATCGGCCTTCGTCACCGTGCCGAGATCGGTGTCGCTGGGTTTGAGGCCGCGCTCCTTGGCGAGATCGGCAAAGCTCAAGCCCTTGGCGATGCGGTCGCGCGCGGCCGCGGCTTCGTCCGCATTCGGGAACACCATCTGCTGCAGCTCGCGCTTTTCCGGCGTGCCGTAAGCGTCCTTGTGCGCCTCGTAATAGGCCTTGGCGTCGGCGTCGGAAACGCGTGTCGGGCTTCGCCAGTTCGGCCGGCGTCGAGCGAGCAGCAGCGTGACCTTGCGGTATTCCGGCGCGCGGAACGTCACTTTGCGCTCGTCGAAATATTTGGCTGAGCGTTTCCGGCGTCGGCTGGGCAATGTCGCCGGCCTGCGCCGGCCCGAGCGCGACATATTCGATGTTGCGCTTTTCGTTCTGGTACTGGTTGAGCGCCGACAGCATGGCGGTCGGCACATGCAGGTCGCCGCCGACGCTCTGCGCGATCTGCCGGCGCAGCAGCACGCGGCGCTGCTCGTCGATATAGCGCGCCTCGCTGAAGCCGGCATTGCGGATCAGCTGCGGTAAAGCGGTCACGGTCGAACTGGCCGTTGGCGCCGCGGAAATTCGGATCGTTCATGATCAGCCGCGCGATTTCGGCGTCGGACAGGCTGAGGCGCCAGCTGCGCGCTTTCTCGTCGAGCGCGGTCTCGGCGATGAACTGACCGATGATCTGCCGGTCGATGCCGAGCGAGCGCGCCTGGTCCGGCGTGATCGCGCGCCCGAGCTGGCGGCCCAGTTGCTGCAGACGGTCGTTGTAGAACTGGCGGAACTGTTCGATGGAGATTTCGGTGCTGCCGACCTTGGCCACCGAATTGAGACCGAAGCCGCGGAAGATGTCGCCGATGCCCCAGATGGCGAAGCTGATGACCAGCACGCCCATGACGCCGGCCATGATCGTTTTGCCGAGCCAGGAGCCGGAGGCTTTGTGGATACCGCGGAGCATGCGTCGTCGCTTGCGTTCTTTGGATCGTTTCGTTTGCGGGAGAAGGGTATTGCGGCCCTTTGACGGGCAACGCAAGCGCATCATAGGGACCGCGCCAACTCCTTGCAACATAAGCCGGATCGGCCGCGGCGCCGGGCGCGACTGGCGCGTTCGGGCCGCCTCTGATAACCGCTCGCGCTGACCTTGGGGACATCGCAGCATGGCCGCGGCGCGCCTGCGCCCGCTGGTGGCGGGCAACTGGAAGATGAACGGGCTTACGGCTTCGGCCGGCGAGCTCGCCCGCATCATCGCCGGCGGCGCCGCGCTCGCGGCCAAGGCCGATCTGATGATCTGCCCGCCGGCGACGCTGATCGCGAGCTTTGCCGCCGCGGCGCGCGGCTCCGCCGTTGCCATCGGCGCGCAGGATTGCCACGCCGAGGCGTCCGGCGCCCACACCGGCGACATCTCCGCCGAGATGCTCAAGGACGCCGGCGCCGCGGCGGTCATCGTCGGCCATTCCGAGCGGCGCACCGACCACCACGAAACCGATGCACAGGTGCGCGCCAAGGCCACGGCCGCGCACCGGGCGGGCTCGACGGCGATCGTCTGCATCGGCGAGCAGCGCGCCGAGCGCGAGGCCGGCAAGACGCTCGACGTCATCGGCCGCCAGCTCGACGGCTCGCTGCCCGACGGCGCGACGGCCGCCAATCTGGTCGTCGCCTACGAGCCGGTCTGGGCCATCGGCACCGGGCTGACGCCGACGCCGGCCGACGTCGCCGAGGCCCATGGCTTCATCCGCCAGCGGCTCAGCGGCCGCTATGGCGCGGCGGGCGGGGCGGTCCGCATCCTCTATGGCGGCTCGGTCAAGCCGGCCAATGCCGGCGGAACTGCTGGCCATCGCCGAGGTCAACGGCGCCCTGGTCGGCGGCGCCAGCCTGAAAGCGGCCGATTTCCTCGCCATTGCCGGGGTTTACCGCTAGCTGCGGGCTGAGGGTGGAAAAGCCGGAAATGATCGTGTAGAGACCGCGGCGAATCCCTATATGACCGGCATGGCGTCGGGGCGCGGATCGCCCCGGCCGGTTCGTTTGAGTGGATTGAAAGCCTGATGCAGCAAGTCATTATCGTCATTCACCTGATGCTGGTGCTCGCCCTGATCGGCGTCGTGCTGCTGCAGCGATCCGAAGGCGGCGGGCTCGGCATCGGCTCGACGCGGCGGCTTCATGTCCAGCCGCGGCACCGCCAACGTGCTCACCCGCGCCACCGCGATCCTGGCGGCGGCTGTTCTTCGCCACCAGCCTGATCCTGTCGATCCTCGCCGGCTATGAACCGCAAGCCGACCTCGATCCTCGGCGGCAGCTCCACGCCGGCGCAAAGCGCGCCCGGCGCGCCGCCGCCGCTGATGCGCCGAGCGAGGGCGGCTTGCTCAAGCAATTGCAGCAGGGCGCGCCCTCGGCGCCGCCGGCCGCGCCCGCGGCGCGCCGAGCGGCCCGCAGGTGCCGCAGTCGAAGTAACGCAAAGCGTAACGAAGGGCCGGAAAACCGGCCCTTCGGCGTTAGAGAGAAGTGTGAAGACCGTGCTGGAACTTATTGTGTCGATGGATTTTTTCGAGCTACGCACAGGCGCAAGGCTGCGTCACGGTTTTCGCGCTCGTCGAATCGAATCGCGGCCGCTAAAGGTTAAGCCCCATGGCGCGGTACATCTTCATCACCGGCGGCGTGGTCTCCTCACTGGGCAAGGGTCTCGCTTCGGCGGCGCTCGGCGCGCTGCTGCAGGCGCGCGGCTACAAGGTGCGGCTGCGCAAGCTCGACCCCTATCTCAACGTCGATCCCGGCACGATGTCGCCCTATCAGCACGGCGAGGTGTTCGTCACCGACGACGGCGCCGAGACCGATCTCGACCTCGGCCACTACGAGCGCTTCACCGGCCGGCCCGCGACCAAGCAGGACAACATCACCACCGGCCGCATCTATCAGGACATCCTCACCAAGGAGCGGCGCGGCGACTATCTCGGCGCCACCATCCAGGTCATTCCGCACGTCACCAACGCCATCAAGGATTTCATCCGCGACGGCAACGACGGCTTCGATTTCGTGCTGTGCGAGATCGGCGGCACCGTCGGCGACATCGAGGGCCTGCCGTTCTTCGAGGCGATCCGCCAGTTCGGCAACGAGCTGCCGCGCCATCACGCGGTCTATATCCATCTGACGCTGCTGCCGTTCATCCCCAGCGCCGGCGAACTGAAGACCAAGCCGACGCAGCATTCGGTCAAGGAGCTGCGCTCGATCGGCATCCAGCCCGACATTCTGCTCTGCCGCACCGACCGGCCGATCCCGGAGGACGAGCGGCGCAAGCTCGCGCTGTTCTGCAACGTGCGCGAAAGCGCGGTGATCGAGGCGCGCGACGTCGACAACATCTACGCGGTGCCGGAGGCCTATCACGACGCCGGGCTCGACCGCGAAGTGCTCGAGGCCTTCGGCTTCGACGCCAAGGCGCCGCCCGATCTGTCGCGCTGGCACCTGATCAACGAGCGCATCCGCAATCCGGAAGGCGACGTCACGATCGCCATCGTCGGCAAATATACCGGCATGAAGGACGCCTATAAGTCGCTGATCGAGGCGCTGTCGCACGGCGGCATCGCCAACAAGGTGCAAGGTCAATCTCGACTGGATCGAGTCGGAGGTGTTCGAGAACGAAGACCCGACGCCGTTCCTGGAACACGTCAACGGCATCCTGGTGCCCGGCGGCTTCGGCCAGCGCGGCGCCGAAGGAAAGATCCGCGCCGCGCAATTCGCGCGCGAGCGCCACGTGCCGTATTTCGGCATCTGCTTCGGCATGCAGATGGCGGTGATCGAGGCGGCGCGCAATCTGTGCGGCATCGAGGAGGCCAATTCGACCGAGTTCGGCCCGACCACGGAGCCGGTGGTCGGCCTGATGACCGAATGGCTCAAGGGCAACGAACTGGAGAAGCGCGCCGCCAACGGCGATCTCGGCGGCACCATGCGGCTCGGCGCCTATCCGGCGGTGCTCACGCGCGGCAGCCGCGTCGCCGACATCTACGGCACGACCGAAATCTCCGAGCGCCATCGCCATCGCTACGAGGTCAACACCGGCTACAAGGGCCGGCTCGAGCAGCGCGGCATGCGCTTTTCCGGCATGTCGCCCGACGGCATCTTGCCGGAGATCATCGAATACGAGGACCATCCCTGGTTCATCGGCGTGCAGTTCCACCCCGAGCTGAAGTCGCGGCCGTTCGAGCCGCACCCGCTGTTCGCCTCGTTCATCGAGGCGGCGGTCGAGCAGAGCCGGCTGGTTTAGTTTCCGCCGGCTGCGCGGCTATACTGCAGACACAACAAACATCCGAGGAACGCCCATGCTCCACGAATTGCGCATCTATCGCTGCGTGCCCGGCCGGCTGCCGGCCTTGCTCAAGCGCTTCGACACCATCACGCTCGCGCTGTGGAAGAAGCACGGCATTCGCCAGGTCGGGTTCTGGACGACGCTGATCGGCGAGTCCAACCAGGAGCTGACCTATATGCTGGCCTGGGACTCGCTCGCCGAACGCGAGCAGAAGTGGAACACGTTCATGGCCGATCCGGAATGGATCGGCAAACGCGCCGAGACCGAAAAGGACGGAGCGATCATCTCAACGATGAGCAGCCAGATCCTTCAGCCCACTTCGTTCTCGGCGATGAAGTAGCGAGCGGGAATGCCCCGCGGCCTCGACCATATCGTCCATGCCGTGCGCGATCTCGACGCGGCGGCCGAACTTTATCGCGGCCTCGGCTTCACCGTCGGCGCGCGCAACAAGCACCCCTGGGGCACGCACAATCACATCGTGCAGCTTCCGGGGTTTTTCATCGAGCTGCTGACGCTCGCCGAGCCGGACAAGCTCGGCAGCGATGGCTTCTCCAGAATGTTCGGCGCCTACAACGGCGACTTCCTCAAGCGCGGCGAAGGCCTGTCGCTGCTGATTCTGGAGTCGCACGATGCCGTCGCCGATGAGGCGAGCTTCCGCAAGGCCGGCATCGCCACGGCCGAGGTGATGCACTTCGAGCGCGAGGGCAAGCGGCCGGACGGAGCGACGGTGAAGCTTGCCTTCTCGCTCGCCTTCGCCGAGGACAAAGCCGCGCCCGATATCCATTTCGCCGTCTGCCAGCAGCATTATCCGGAGAATTTCTGGAACCCGGCGTTCCAGAAACACGCCAACAGCGTCACCGGCGTCGCTGGCGCCGTCGTGGTGGCGAACGATCCCGGCAGGCATCGCGATTTTTTCCAGAATTTCGCCGGCGCGGCGGCAAAGCAAGCAGACGACGGCTTCATCGATCGCAACGCCGCGCGGCGTTATCGATGTGGTGACGCCCACGGCTTTCACCGCCCGTTTCGGCGTTGGCGCGCCGGACACCTCAGCCGGCGCACGGCTTGCCGCCATCCGGTTTGCCGCAGCCGACGCAAGTCTGCTCGCAAGCGGCACCCGAACTTGCCGGCATGGCCGGGCTCTATGCCGGAAATACCGCAGTCATCGGTCCTGAGGATGCCATGGGCGCGGTGCTGGTGTTCGAGCCTGCCGGTTGACCGACTCGGCTGCACCGTTTCATGGTCGCCGCCGCGAGGGCTTCATTTGAATAAGACAACAACCCCCAACGCTGTCGTCGCCGTCGGCGCCGTGCGCTTCGGCAATGCCTTGCCGCTGGCGCTGATCGCCGGACCTGTGCGCTGGAGAGCCGCGCCCATGCGCTGGAGATGGCGACCGCGCTGAAGGAGATCGCCGCGCAGGTCGGCGTCGGCCTCGTCTACAAGACCTCCTTCGACAAGGCCAACCGCACGTCGGCGCAGAGCGCGCGCGGCATCGGCCTCGATGAGGCGCTGCCGATCTTTGCCGAAATCCGCGACAAGCTCGGCGTGCCGGTGCTCACCGACGTGCACGAGGCAGCGCAATGCGCGCGTGTGGCGCAAGCCGTCGACGTGCTGCAGATCCCGGCGTTCCTGTCGCGGCAGACCGATCTGCTGATCGCCGCGGCCAAGACCGGCAAGGTCGTCAACGTCAAGAAGGGCCAGTTCCTCGCGCCGTGGGACATGAAGAATGTCGTCGCCAAAATCACCGGCGCCGGCAACGCCAACGTGCTGGTGACCGAGCGCGGCGTCTCCTTCGGCTACAACACGCTGGTCTCCGACATGCGCGCGCTGCCGATCCTCAAGCGCATCGGCGCGCCGGTCATCTTCGACGCCACGCATTCGGTGCAGCAGCCGGGCGGGCAGGGCGATAAATCCGGCGGCGAGCGCGAATTCGTGCCCGTGCTGGCGCGCGCCGCGGTCGCGGTCGGCGTCGCCGGCGTCTTCATCGAGACGCATCAGGACCCGGACAAGGCGCCGTCCGACGGACCCAACATGCTGCCGCTGAAAGAGATGGAACCGCTGCTGCGGCAGCTCGTCGAATTCGACCGCCTGGCCAAACGCTGAATTGTAAAAATCGATCGTGCAAATGACCCGTACGCTCAATCTTCTGGCGTTCGTCGTCTTTGCCAGTTCGCTGTTTACGCGCGCGACCGATCCGGTGATCCCGCAGATCGCGCACGGTCTCGACGTCGAGACGGCGACCGCCGCGCTGCTGACCACGGCTTACAGCCTGCCTTACGCGCTGGTGCAGCCGCTGCTCGGCGCGCTCGCCGACATGTTCAGCAAGGCGAAGCTGATGCTGCTCTGCCTCTTCATCCGTGACGGTAGCGTCAATCGGCTGCGGATTGGCGCCGAGCTTCCACCTGCTGCTCGCGGGCCGCGTCGTGGCCGGGCTGGCGGCCGGCGGCATCGTGCCGATCTCGTTTGCCCTGGTCGGCGACCTCATCCCGGTGCGCGAGCGGCAGGTGGCGATGGGCCGGCTCTTGTTCGCGATCATGACGGGAAATCTGCTGGGCGCGACCTGCGCCGGTGTGATCGGCGATCTGGTCGGCTGGCGCGGCGTCTTTTTCGCCACCGCGGCCTTCGGCGCGTTGGTGCTGGGCGCCTCGGTGCCCGGCCTGCGCAGCGAACCGGCTTCGCCCGGCCGCGCCGACTTCTCGATGTTCGTGCCGAACTATCGCGCCATCTTCAGCAACCCGCTGGCGAAGATCTGCTTCGGCGCGGTGTTCCTCGAAGCCGTGTTCATGTACGGCGTCTTTCCCTACATCGCGACGATGCTGCGGCAGGCGGGCGAGGACCGCGCTTCGATCGCCGGTGTCGTGATCGCCGGCTTCGGCGTCGGCGGCGCGCTTTATGGCGTGTTCATCTCGCGGCTGCTGCCGCGGCTCGGCGAAACCAGGATGATGCGCCTCGGCGGCGTCGCCATGGCGATTACGCTCGTCGTGCTGGCATTGCGCGTGCCGTGGCCGGCTCAGTTCGTCAACTTTGCGCTGCTCGGCTTCGGCTTCTACATGCTGCACGCGGTGATCCAGATTTACGCCAGCGAGCTGGTGCCGGCGGCGCGCGGCTCGGCCATGGCGCTGCATTCGTTTTTCTTCTTTCTCGGCCAGGCGCTTGGGCCGATTGTTTACGGCGCGGGTTTAAACAGCATCGGCCTTGATCCGGTGCTGCTGTTCGGCGCCGTGGTGCTGCTCGGCGTGGGGCTGACCTGCGCGCAATGGCTGCGGCGGCCGGCAGATACGCAATCAAACGTCTAGCCGCGCCCGCGATAGGGGGCGACGCCCTGATCCGGCACCCAGACGTCCGCCGGCAATTTGCCCTGCTGCCAGAACACGTCGATCGGCATGCCGCCGCGCGGATACCAGTAGCCGCCGATGCGCAGCCATTTCGGCCGCAGCAGCGCGAACAATTTCTTGCCGATGGCGACGGTGCAGTCCTCGTGGAAGGCGCCGTGGTTGCGGAAGCTGGCGAGATAGAGCTTGAGCGACTTCGATTCGACGAGGAAACGCGCCGGCACGTAATCGATGACCAGATGGGCGAAGTCCGGCTGGCCGGTGATCGGGCACAGGCAGGTGAATTCCGGCGCGGTGAAGCGCGCCACATAATTCGTATCGGGATGCGGATTGGGCACGCGGTCGAGCTCCGCCTTCTCCGGCGAGGCGGGGAGGCGTGTCGGTTGCCCGAGTTGCAATGTTTTCTTCGCCATGCGCGCTGTATTGGCCTGCTTTCTGAGGGCATGACAAGTCCCGTCGCGGCCTGTAGAAACGCCCCGGAAAACGCCGGGATTCTTCATGACCGCCATCACCGACATCATCGGCCGCGAAATCCTCGACAGCCGCGGCAATCCCACCGTCGAAGTCGACGTCGTCCTCGAGGACGGCTCGCTGGGCCGCGCCGCCGTGCCCTCCGGCGCCTCGACCGGCGCCCATGAGGCGGTCGAACTGCGCGACGGCGACAAGAAACGCTATCTCGGCAAGGGCGTGCGCAAGGCGGTCGACGCGGTCAACGGCGAGATTTTCGACGCGCTCGGCGGCATGGATGCCGAGGCGCAGGCCAAGCTCGACGAGACCATGATCGCGCTCGACGGCACGCCGAACAAAGCCCGGCTCGGCGCCAATGCCATCCTCGGCGTCTCGCTGGCCGCCGCCAAGGCCGCCGCGAACGCCAAGCGCGAGCCGCTCTACCGTTACGTCGGCGGCACCGCGGCGCGGCTGCTGCCGGTGCCGATGATGAACATCATCAATGGCGGCGCGCACGCCGACAATCCGATCGACTTCCAGGAATTCATGATCATGCCCATCGGCGCGCCGACCTTTTCCGAAGGCCTGCGCATGGGCGTCGAAGTGTTCCAGACGCTGAAGAAGGCGCTGCAGCGAGGCCGGCCACAACACCAATGTCGGCGACGAAGGCGGCTTCGCGCCCAATCTGAAATCGGCGGAAGAGGCGCTCGACTTCGTGCTGCAAGCGCCATCGAGAAGGCCGGCTACAAGCCGGGCGAGGACGTCGCGCTCGCGCTCGATCCGGCCGCCAGCGAATTCTTCAAGAACGGCAAATATGTCTACGAAGGCGAGGGCAAGACCCGCTCGATCAAGCAGCAGGCCGAATATCTCGCCGAGCTCGTCGGCAAATATCCGATCGTCTCCATCGAAGACGGCATGGCCGAAGACGACTTCGACGGCTGGAAGCAGGTGACCGATCTCGATCGGCAGGAAATGCCAGCTGGTCGGCGACGATCTCTTCGTCACCAACGTCAAGCGTCTCGCCGACGGCATCAAGCGCGGCCTCGCCAATTCGATCCTCATCAAGGTCAACCAGATCGGCACGCTCACCGAAACGCTCGCCGCCGTCGAGATGGCGCACAAGGCCGGCTACACCGCGGTGATGTCGCACCGCTCCGGCGAGACCGAGGATTCAACCATCGCCGATCTCGCCGTCGCCACGAATTGCGGGCAGATCAAGACCGGCTCGCTGGCGCGCTCCGACCGCACCGCGAAATACAATCAGCTGCTGCGCATCGAGGAAGAGCTGGGGCCGCAGGCGAAATATGCCGGCGCGCGATGCTTTAAAAGCCCGGCGCTAGCGGTTGGTTGGGGCGACCGCAAATCGCTCGACACAAGCCGCCAATAAGGCCAGCACCGCATAAAATGCGAGCGCCATGATTGCCATGGCGTCTGCCGACGTGGGCGGCGGACCGAAGTTTGCGTACACCTGCACCGCCGCGAGGAAAATCACGAACGCCCCAAAATGTGTAGCGACCCTTGGCGCCCGCGAATGCGACCGTGCGGGCGTAGAGCCACGCACCGAGGCCAAGAACAATGAGTTCCAGCGGAAAACTCAACGCAACGTGCTGCCAGAAGTCCGAAGCCGACCTTGGCGGTATTGTCGTAAAGCGGCAAATCGGGCCGGTGCACGACAAGATCGAGGAGCCAATGCGAAAATGAAGCGGCTGCGACGAGCAGGGCCGTCGCCGCGCGATTTCCAGGCACGAACAACGCGACGATCCCGCCAAGATGAGAGAGAGGACGATCGAGCCGGGCAGTCCATGCGTGTAGGGCATGTAGTAGAGATCGAGTGCGTTGGCCTCGGTGAATCCGGGGACGATACGAAGCTTTTCGAATTCCCATCAGCACAAGGATCGACCAGATCACATCCAGCCACTGCACCGCGATGAACCAAACCCACAGCGGTACGCGCTTTCCGGCGGGCTTTGCGGCAAACGAGACGCCGTAATGACCTACAAACATGTTTGCTGCTCCGCTGCGGCGACTTTTGATAAACGCCTGTGTACAATTGCAAACCTATAACTGGCATTGCCCTCAATAGGTCCCAAAAATTCAGCGCTGACTTGCATTGGCGCGCAAACGGCAGCAAATTGCCGCAAATCCTGCCGTCAAAAGCTCAGGCTCCGCGGTGGACCAGACCACAACACTTGCTCCCAACGAGCGGCGCCGCTCGGCCGCACGCCTGGCGGATTTCGTCGCGCAGTCGGTCGAGGCCGCGCGCGCGGTGGAGAAGCCGTTCTTCCATCTCGAATTCGATCGCGTCTTTCCCGACGACGTCTACGCGCAGATGCTGGCGCTGATGCCGAACTCGGCCGACTACCGGCCGATGCACGGGCGCAGCAAGGTCGAGGGCACGCCGACGCGGGTGAAGATCGATCTGTTCCCCGAATACATCCGCAACCTGCCGGCGGAAAAGCGCGCGCTGTGGGACATTGTCGGCCGCGCGCTGTGCTCGGAGACGGTGAAGCAGGCGTTCATGCGCCGTCTCGCGCCCGGCCTGGCGAAACGTTTCGGCGCGGGGTTCGCGGCGACCGGCATGTATCCGATTCCGATTCTCACCCGCGACATTCCCGGCTACCTGATCACGCCGCACACCGACACGAGTTGGAAGGGCATCACCGTGCAGCTCTACCTGCCGCGCGACGAAGCCCACACCAATATCGGCACCATCTTCCACGAGAAGCTTGCCGACGGCTCGCTGCCCAAGCGCGCGCAGATGCGCTTTGCGCCGAATACCGGCTATGCCTTCGCGGTGGGCGACGACACCTGGCATTCGGCCGATCCGGTCGGGGCGGAGGTGACCACCCGCGATTCGATCCTGCTCACTTACTTTCGTCGACAGCGGGCTGCTGCGCCTTGTGCGCAACCGCGGCAAGCGGCTGGGCAATTTCGTCGGCAACGAGATCCGCCAGCGGCTGCCCTAGCGCATTAAAGCCGCCTTAACGCGGATTGCGCATCTTCGCCGGCCATGGTCAGTCACCGCCGCCGCCACGCGATCCTTACCGCGCTTGCGCTTTACCTCTTCGCCGCGCTGTTCATCGGCTACTTCGCCGTCAACGCCTTTACCGGCAACCACGGCCTGCGGGCGCAAGCCGACCTCGACCAGCAGCTCGCCACCATGGAAGACGAGCTGACACAGCTCAAAGCCGAGCGCGCGGGCTGGGAACGGCGGGTCGCGCTGCTGCGCAGCGATCGCATCGATCCCGATATGCTCGACGAACGGGCGCGGGCGCTGATCGGCTATGTCGATCCGCGCGACCTCACGCTGCTGCTGACCCCGCGTTAGAACCGGCACGGCACCCGGCGCGTTATCACGGGGGCCGCCACGGCGCTGAATTGCCATTCGAATCCGGGATGACGGCGGCTCAGCGGCGGCCTCGCGCTTTCGCGCCAAGGCGATTTACGCTATGGGGTCCAAGACCCGATCGGAAGCCCGCGTACAAGGACCCTCATGGCCGTCGCCGAAAAAGCCCCAGGCGCCAAGCAGAACGGGCCGACGCCCGCAACGCCGGTCGCCGAATTCAGCAAGGAGCAGGAACTCGCCGCCTTCCGCACCATGCTGACCATCCGCCGCTTCGAGGAGAAGGCCGGGCAGATGTACGGCATGGGGCTGATCGGCGGCTTCTGCCACCTCTATATCGGCCAGGAAGCGGTGGTCGTCGGCATGCAGATGGCGCTCAAGGCCGGCGATGAGGTGATCACCGGCTACCGCGACCACGGCCACATGATCGCCGCCGGCATGGAGCCCAAGGGCGTGATGGCCGAGCTTACCGGACGCAGCCACGGCTATTCCAGAGGGCAAGGGCGGCTCGATGCACATGTTCAGCGTCGACAAGGGCTTCTACGGCGGCCACGGCATCGTCGGCGCGCAGGTGCCGCTGGGCACGGGCCTCGCCTTCGCCAATCACTATCGCGGCAACGACAATATCAGCCTCACTTATTTCGGCGACGGCGCCGCCAATCAGGGCCAGGTCTATGAAAGCTTCAACATGGCCGAGCTGTGGAAGCTGCCGGTCGTCTACGTGATCGAAAATAACCGCTACGCCATGGGCACGTCGATCGCGCGCGCCTCGGCCGAGGTGAACCTGTCGCGCCGCGGCCTCTCATTCAACATCCCCGGCGAGCAGGTCGACGGCATGGACGTGCGCGCGGTCAAAGCCGCCGGCGAAAAGGCTGCCGCCTGGTGCCGCGCCGGCAAGGGTCCCTATATTCTGGAAATGCTCACCTACCGCTACCGCGGCCATTCGATGTCCGATCCGGCGAAGTACCGCACCCGCGAGGAGGTCGACGAGGTGCGCACGCATCACGATCCGATCGACATGGCGCGGGCCCGCATCCTGGAAAAGAAAATCGCGACCGAAGACGCGCTGAAGAAAATCGACGGCGAGGTGCGCGACCTCATCAACCAGGCCTCCGAATTCGCCACACACGATCCCGAGCCGGATCCGTCCGAGCTCTGGACCAACGTTTATCGGTAAAGAGCAATACGCGCATGATCCCGAAAAGTGGGAACCGGTTTGCGGACAAGATCATGCGCAAACAAAAAGTCTGTCTGGGTAGGAAATTGTAAGCCGATGCCGACCGAAGTGCTCATGCCCGCGCTGTCGCCCACGATGGAGAAGGGCAACCTCGCCAAGTGGCTCAAGAAGGAGGGCGACAGCGTCAAGTCCGGCGACGTCATCGCCGAGATCGAGACCGACAAGGCGACGATGGAGGTCGAGGCGGCCGACGAAGGCACGCTGGGTAAAATTCTCGTCCCCGAAGGCACCGCCGACGTCGCGGTGAACACGCCGATCGCGGTGATCCTCGCTGACGGCGAGGACAAGTCGGCGATCAAGGCGGCAGCGCCTCCCGCGCTGGCGCCTCGGCCAGCCGCGCCAGCCGAAGCCAAGGCACCGGCCGCGCCGCGCGCCACAAGGCGCCGTCCAAGGCGCCGCAAGCGCCGGAGACGAAAGTCGCCGCCGATCCCGACATTCCCGCCGGCACCGAGATGGTGACCATGACCATGCGCGAAGCCTTGCGCGACGCCATGGCCGAGGAGATGCGGCGCGACAAGGACGTGTTCGTGATGGGCGAGGAGGTCGCCGAATATCAGGGCGCCTACAAGGTGACGCAAGGCCTGCTGCAGGAGTTCGGCGCCAAGCGCGTCATCGACACGCCGATCACCGAGCATGGCTTTGCCGGTTTGGGCGTCGGCGCCGCGCTCGCCGGCTTGAAGCCCATCGTCGAGTTCATGACCTTCAACTTCGCCATGCAGGCGATGGACCAGCTGATCAATTCGGCGGCGAAGACGCTCTATATGTCGGGCGGGCAGATGGGCTGCCAGATCGTGTTCCGCGGGCCGAACGGCGCCGCCGCGCGCGTCGCCGCCCAGCACAGCCAGGATTACTCGTCGTGGTATTCGCACATTCCGGGCCTCAAGGTGATCGCGCCGTCGAACGCGGCCGACGCCAAGGGGCTGCTCAAGGCGGCGATCCGCGATCTCAATCCGGTGATCTTCCTCGAAAACGAAATTCTCTACGGCCATTCCTCGCCGGTGCCCAAGCTCGACGATTTCGTGCTGCCGATCGGCAAGGCGCGCATCGCCCGCGCCGGCAATGACGTGACCATCGTCGCCTGGTCGATGGGCATGACCTACGCGATGCAGGCGGCCGACGAGCTCGCCAAGGAAGGCATCGACGCCGAGGTCATCGACCTGCGCACGCTGCGGCCGATGGACATCGAGACGATCGTCGAGTCGGTGCAGAAGACCGGGCGCTGCGTCACGGTGGAGGAGGGCTGGGCGCAGTCCGGCGTCGGCGCCGAAATCGCGGCGCGGCTGATGGAGCAGGCCTTCGATTATCTCGATGCGCCGGTCGCCCGCGTCACCGGCAAGGACGTGCCGATGCCCTACGCCGCCAATCTCGAGAAGCTGGCGCTGCCGTCGGTCGCCGAAGTCATCGCAGCGGCGAAAGCCGTCAGCTACCGGTAAGCGCCGCCGTTATGCCCACCAACATCCTCATGCCGGCGCTGTCGCCCACGATGGAGAAGGGCAATCTCGCCAAGTGGCTCAAGAAGGAAGGCGACAAGGTCAAGTCCGGCGACGTTATCGCCGAGATCGAGACCGACAAGGCGACCATGGAATACGAGGCGGTGGACGAGGGCACGCTGGCCAAGATCGTGGTGCCGGAAGGCACCCAGGACGTTCCCGTCAATGCGCTGATCGCGGTGCTCGCCGGCGACGGCGAGGACGTGAAGGCGGCGGCAAGCGCGGCGAAGGCTGCAGCCGCGCCGGCGAAAGCGCCGGAGAAGAAATCTAAGTCAGTGTCCCCCTCACCCCAGCCCTCTCCCCAGCGGGGAGAGGGAGCAGGCAGCGCCGTCCCGCGCGCTCAGAGCCCTTCACCTCTCCCCGGTGGGGAGAGGTCGCCGCCACCCAAGTCGGATTTATCCGACTTGGGCGATGATAAGAACCGAACTCGGCAAAGCCGAGTGCGGCGGCGGCGGGTGAGGGGGTTCCTGCCGCGCCGGGCAACCGCATCTTCTCCTCGCCGCTGGCGCGCCGGCTCGCCAAAGAGGCCGGCATCGATCTCACTCGCGTGCAGGGCTCCGGCCCGCATGGCCGCGTCATCGCCCGCGACATCGAGCAGGCCAAATCCGGCAAGGGCCTGCGCGCGCCCGGCGCCGTACCCGCTGCCGCACCGGAGCGGCGATCGCCCCATCGATGTCGGACAACCAGATCCGCGCGCTCTACGAGGACGGCTCCTACGATTTCGTGCCGCACGACCAGATGCGCAAGATCATCGCGCAGCGGCTCACCGCCTCGGTGCAGACCATCCCGCATTTCTACGAGACGGTCGATTGCGACATCGGCAAGCTCATGGCCGCGCGCGAGGAGATCAACGCCTCGGCGCCCAAGGACAAGGACGGCAAGCCGGCCTACAAGCTCTCCGTCAACGACTTCGTCATCAAGGCGCTGGCGCTCGCGCTGCAGCAGGTGCCCAACGCCAATGTGAGCTGGACCGAAGCCGGCATGCTCAAGCACAAGCATTCCGACGTCGGCGTCGCCGTGGCGCTGCCCGGCGGGCTGATCACGCCGATCGTGCGCAACGCCGAGGGCAAGTCGCTCTCCGCGATCTCCAACGAGATGCGCGATCTCGCCGCCCGCGCCCGCGCCGCAAGCTCAAGCCGCAGGAATACCAGGGCGGCACCACCTCGGTGTCGAACCTCGGCATGTTCGGCATCAAGGATTTCACCGCGGTGATCAATCCGCCGCAGTCGACCATCCTTGCCGTCGGCACCGGCGAGGAACGCGCGGTGGTGCGCAACGGCCAGCTCGCCGTCGCCACCATCATGAGCGTGACGCTGTCCTGCGATCACCGCGCCGTCGACGGCGCGCTCGGCGCCGAGCTCATCAGCGCCTTCAAGCGGCTGATCGAAAACCCGGTGATGATGGTGGTGTGAATGCCGCACTGTGCCCGCGTCGATGCCTGGAGTCCTGCAATGGCGCGCGACAATCCGGTTTGTTGATCGCTGCGGCCGGTGTTCGTTGGCTGGATCGCGCTTCCTGATCCAGGTTGCCGTTCGCAGCTCTTCCATGACCTTCTGGGCCAGTCTGTTTTTTGCGCGGCATGATCAGCAGCTTTGTGCAACATCCATTCGAAGATCGACGTTCATCGTCTTCGGCGCGCTCGCCTTTGATTAGCGTCCCGCTCGTTGCTATCGTGGGCAAGAAGCTGCAATTATCGCGCGCACCGAGTACCGGTTTTCTTCCGACCGGCTGGAGTTCGACGAGGGCTTCTTCTCGCTCAACCGTAAAGTTGATCAACGTTCCGCGACGTACAAGGAGGTCACGGTGCGCCGCGGCGTCCTGCAACGGATTTACAATCTCGGGACGGTCTATCTGGCGACGCTGGCGACCGGTACGACGGCAAGCGCTAATCCTTATCGCCGTGCTGGGATTGACACGCCGGCTGCGGCGTCGCATCGCGACTGCGAATCCCGAGGCTTCGATCGCGCGCTCGCGGCGCCGCACGAACAGGCTCCTCGAGCCGGTAAAAGGAAGCGCGATGGCTGAAACGTCTTCGACATCCTCATCATCGGCTCCGGCCCCGGCGGCTATATCGCTGCCATCCGCGCGGCGCAGCTCGGCTTCAAGACGGCGATCGTCGAGCGCGATTATCTCGGCGGCATCTGCCTCAACTGGGGCTGCATTCCGACCAAGGCGCTGCTGCGCTCGGCGGAAATCTACCACTACATGCAGCACGCCAAGGATTACGGGCTGAAAGCCGACAATGTCGGCTATGACGCCGCGGCCGTAGTCAAGCGCTCGCGCGGGGTGTCGAAGCGCCTCAACGACGGCGTCGGCTTCCTGATGAAGAAGAACAAGGTGCAGGTCGTCTGGGGCGAGGCGGTGATCGACGCGCCCGGCAAGATCACGGTGAAGGCGTCAAAGAGCGAAACGCCGAAAGGCGCGCTCGGGCCGGGCCAGTATCAGGCCAAGCACATCATCATCGCCACCGGCGCACGACCGCGCGTGCTGCCCGGCATCGAGCCGGACAAGAAGCTGGTGTGGACCTATTTCGAGGCCATGGTGCCGCCGTCGATCCCGAAGTCGCTGCTGGTGATCGGCTCCGGCGCCATCGGCATCGAGTTCGCTTCGTTCTTCCGCACGCTCGGCGCCGAGGTGACGGTGGTCGAAGTGCTGCCGCAGATCCTGCCCGTCGAGGATCAGGAGATCCAGGCTTTCGCGCGCAAGAGCTTCGAGAAGCAGGGCATCAAGATCCTCACCAACGCCAAGGTGACCAAGCTCGACAAGAAGAGCCGACAGCGTCACCGCCACCATCGAAGAGGGCGGCAAGAGGCAAAGACGCAGACCATCACCGTCGAGCGCGTTATTTCCGCCGTCGGCGTCACCGGCAATATCGAGAATCTCGGGCTGGAAAAGCTCGGCGTCACGACCGAGCGCGGCATCATCAAGATCGACGAGTTCAACCGTACCAATGTTTCAGGCATCTACGCCATCGGCGACGTCTCCGGCCCGCCGATGCTGGCGCACAAGGCCGAGCACGAGGGCGTCATCTGCGTCGAGGCGATCAAGGGCCTGCATCCGCATCCGATGAACAGGCTGATGATCCCCGGCTGCACCTATTGCACGCCGCAGGTTGCTTCCGTCGGCCTCACCGAGCAGGCGGCGAAGGAGAAGAAGCTCGACATCCGTGTCGGCCGCTTTCCATTCGTCGGCAACGGCAAGGCGATTGCCTTGGGAGAAGACCAGGGCGTGGTCAAGGTGATCTTCGACAGGAAGACCGGGCAATTGCTCGGCGCGCATATGGTCGGCGCCGAAGTCACCGAACTGATCCAGGGCTATGTGGTGGCCATGAACCTGGAGACCACGGAAGAAGAATTGATGCACACCATCTTCCCGCACCCGACGCTGTCGGAGATGATGAAGGAAGCGGTGCTCGACGCTTACGGGCGCGTGTTGAATATGTGATTGTCATTCCGGGACGCCGCGAAGCGGCGGGCCCGGAATCCATATTCCGCAGCGATGGGGTTATGGATTCCGGGCTCGCGGCCAAAGGGCCGCGCCCCGGAATGACAGTGAATAAAATAAGGAGGGTTGAACCGATGGCCAAATACGCAAACATCCTTGAGACGGTCGGCAAGACGCCGGTGGTCAAGATCAACAAGCTCGGTCCCAAGGGCATCAATCTCTACGTCAAGATCGAGGCGTTCAACCCGCTCGGCTCGGTCAAGGATCGCCTGGCGCTCGGCGTCATCGAGGCGGCGGAGAAATCCGGCGAGCTCAAGCCGGGGCAGACGGTGATCGAGGCAACCTCCGGCAACACCGGCATCGGCCTTGCCATGGTCTGCGCCGCCAAGGGCTATCCGCTGGTCGTCACCATGGCGGAAACCTTCAGCGTCGAGCGGCGCAAGCTGATGCGCTTCCTCGGCGCCAAGGTGGTGCTGACGCCGGCCGCCGGCCGCGGCATGGGCATGGTCGAGAAGGCGCAGGAACTCGCCAGGACGCACGGCTGGTTCCTGACGCGTCAATTCGAGAACGAGGCCAATCCCGACATGCATTCGCGCACCACCGCGCGCGAGATCATCGACGACTTCAAGGGCGAGAAGCTCGATTACTGGGTCACCGGCTTCGGCACCGGCGGCACGCTCAAGGGCGTTGCCCGCGTGCTCGCCAAGGAACGCCCCGACACCAAGATCGTGGTCTGCGAGCCGGCCGACGCGCCGATGCTGTCGACGAAGTCGCCGCAGGAGCGCAATCCCGACGGCTCGCCGGCCAAGGCCAATCGCGGCGTTCAAGCCGCATCCGATGCAGGGCTGGAGCCCGGATTTCATCCCCAAGATCACCGGCGAGGCCGTCGACATGAACGTCATCAGCCGCATCGTCACCATCGCCGGTCCCGACGCCATGAAATGCGCGAAAGCGCTGGCGCAGCAGGAGGGCATCTTCGTCGGCATCACCGCCGGCGCGACGCTCGCCGGCGCGCTGGAAGTCGCCAAGAGCGCGGCGCCGGGTTCGACCATCCTGGCCATGCTGCCCGATACCGGCGAGCGGTACCTTTCGACGCCGCTGTTTGCCGATGTCGGCGTCGACATGAACGACGACGAATTAAAGATTTCCAATTCGACGCCGAACCACCGCATGCCGCCGAAGGCGGCCTGAACCAAGATGCCGCCGAGGGCGGCGTCGCCGTAACGGGAGCGCAAGCTTGGGCATCATCTCCTGGATCGTCATCGGCCTGATCGCCGGCTGGCTGGCGCATCGCATTCTCGGTGGCCGCGGCGGCATTCTCAACAATCTCGCGGTCGGGCTCGTCGGCGCCATTGTCGGCGGCGTCCTCTTCACCAAGCTCAGCGTCGCGGTGGCGCCGGACTTTTTCGGCAGCCTGATCACCGCCGTTGTCGGCGCCCTCATCTTTCTGCTGGTCTGGCGCGCGATCAGGCGCGCCTGAGCTCACCTTGCGGCGCAGCGGCCGCAGCCGTAAGTAAGGGCATGGCCGTCGTTTACGATCTCAACACGCCGCGCCCGCGCCATCCGGAAAAGGCGCATCGGCCGGATTCGGCCGTGCGCGCCAAAGCCCGACTGGATCCGCGTCAAGGCGCCGGTGTCGAAGGGCTATTTCGCCACGCAGAAGATCATGCGCGACAACGGCCTGCACACCGTGTGCGAGGAGGCCGGCTGCCCCAATATCGGCGAGTGCTGGGAGAAGAAGCACGCCACCTTCATGATCATGGGCGACACCTGCACGCGCGCCTGCGCCTTCTGCAACGTGAAGACCGGATTGCCCGGCGCGCTCGACGCCAGCGAGCCGGCGCATGTCGGCGAAGCCACCGCCAAGCTCGGCCTTGCCCATATTGTCGTCACCTCGGTCGACCGCGACGACCTCGCCGACGGCGGCGCGCAGCATTTCGCCGACACCATCCGCGCCATCCGCAACGCTGCGCCCGGCACCTCGATCGAGGTGCTTACGCCGGACTTCCTGCGCAAGGACGGCGCGCTCGAAGTCGTGGTCGCGGCCAGACCCGACGTGTTCAATCATAACCTCGAGACCGTGCCCTCGCTCTATCTCACCGTGCGGCCGGGCGCGCGCTATTTCCATTCGCTGCGGCTGCTGCAGCGGGTGAAGGAGCTCGATCCGGCGATGTTCACCAAGTCGGGCATCATGGTGGGCCTCGGCGAAGCGCGTAACGAAGTGCTGCAGGTGATGGACGATCTGCGCTCGGCCGATGTCGATTTCCTCACCATCGGCCAGTATCTGCAGCCGACGCGCAAGCACCACGAGGTCATGCGCTTCGTGCCGCCGGACGAGTTCAAGGCGCTGGAAACAATCGCCTACGCCAAGGGCTTCCTCATGGTGTCGGCCTCGCCTTTGACGCGGTCCTCGCATCATGCCGGCGAGGATTTCGCGCGGCTCAAGGCGGCGCGGGCTGCAGCAGTGCGATGATGCGCGCGGCGCTCTCTTATCCCTCCCCCGCTTGCGGGGGAGGGTGGCCGGCGAAGCCGGCCGGGTGGGCGAGTTTCGGACGGTCATGACCCCACCCGTCGGCTCGCTCGCGCTCGCGTCCACCCTCTCCGAAGACGGTGAGGGATAAAGCCATGCCGCAATTCTCCACGAAGCGCCGCGTCCGCCACAGCGCCGCGAACATGTTCGATCTGGTGGCGGACGTGGAGAAATATCCGCAATTCGTGCCGCTGTGCAGCGCGATGAAAGTGAAAAGCCGCACGGCGATGGGCGACGGCATCGCCGTCATGGTTGCCGACATGACGGTCGCCTACAAGATGATCCGGCAGACCTTCACCAGCCGCGTCACGCTCGACCGGCCGGGCTGAAGATCGTCGTCGAATATCTCGACGGGCCCTTCAAGCGCATGCAGAACCGCTGGACCTTTCACCCGGCGAGCGGCGGCACCTGCGACGTCGAATTCTTCATCGACTACGAATTCCGCAGCCGCACCTTCGCGCTGCTGATGGGCGCCATGTTCGATGCCGCGTTCCGCAAGTTCGCCGCCGCCTTCGAGCAGCGCGCCGACAAGGTCTACGGGCCCAAGACCGCCTGACAATCGCGGCCTCGGGACAATCCCCTAATTGCGCGGCGGGCATCTTTTATGTACTGGCCGTGCGGGCATGGGGGCTGAGGAGATGAGTCTGTCGTCCTGGGTCATGGCGGCGCGCCCGCGCACGCTCGCGCTTTCGGTGACGCCGGTCGTTGTCGGCACCGCGCTCGCTTGGGCCACCGCGCGGCAGATCCATGCGCCGGCGGTGTTCGCGGCGTTGATCGGCAGCATGGCGATCCAGCTCGGCACCAATCTGCACAACGACGCGATCGATTCCGAGCGCGGCGGCGACGGACCCGACCGCGTCGGCCCGCCGCGCGTCACCGCCATGGGCCTGTTGAGCGGGACAAGCGTCAAGCGCGGCGCGCTGGCGTGCTTCGCGCTTGCGGCGCTGATGGGGGTTTACCTCGCCACGGTCGGCGGCTGGCCGATCTTGCTGCTCGGCATTTTCTCGATTGTCTCCGGCTGGGCCTATACCGGCGGACCAATCCCGATCGCCTATACGCCGCTGGGCGAAGCCTTTGTCGTCGCCTTCTTCGGCGTCGGCGCGGTCTGCGGCACCTATTGGCTGTGCACCGGGGGTCTCGGCGCGGCCGCGGTCGAGGCCGGGCTCGCGCTCGGCCTGCTCTCGGGCGCGGTGCTGCTGGTCAACAATTGTCGCGACGCCGAGGCGGATGCGCGCGTCGGCCGCCGCACGCTTGCCATCATCGCCGGCCCGCGTGCCACGGTGTGGATTTACGCGGGGTTTATGCTGATACCGTTCGCGCTTTTATCGTTGATCGGGCAGGGCCTGCCGCGCGGGCATGTGTGGCCGGCGCTCGCGGCCATGCCTTTTGCCGCAATGTTGATTTACCGTTTTGCACAGGAGCCGCGCGGCCGCGGCTTCAACCGCATCCTGGTGCAGACCGTGCAGGCACAAATCCTGTTCGCGCTGCTGCTGGGCGGCGGTCTGGCGCTCGGAGACAATTTCATTTGAGGATTTTCCATAAATCTGCCCCGAATACGTCGTCCATAGGTCTGGCTTGCGCCGCATGGCGCCGGAGCTAAGATTGACATCATGGCCTTGCGAGCCGGCGTCTACATTGTCCCGACCCACCGCTGGTATATCGAGCGGACGGTCTGGCTGATTGCCGGTTTTGTCTTGCTGGCGAGCACCGCGCTCGCGCTGTTGCTCAACCCGCTGTGCATCCTCGGCGTCACCGCCACCGGCCTGTTCTCCATCAATGTCGCCGTTACCGGCTTCTGCCCGGTCGGCAATGTGCTGCGCCTGATCGGCTTCACGCCGATGCTGGGCGATAACGCGTCGCGCTTCTATTTCCTGCAGACCGACCGCTGGTATCTGGAGCGGCGAATTTATCTTGCCGTTGGAATCAATATTTCCGTCGCTTCGATCCTGATCCTTGCCTACAGCCCGTGGGTGTCGCTGTTCACGATCTTCGTCGGCGGCGCCATGGTCTGGTTTGCCGCCACCGGCTATTGCGTGATGGCCAATTTCCTCTACTGGCTCGGCTCCGAGCCGCGGCTCAACCCCGACGCGCTGCCGTCGGCGCGCTGCGCCCATTGCGCCATGGCGACGGTCTGCGTCAGCCACCCCAAATGCGCGTGATGCTTGCGCTCACGAATGTCTGCGCGAGGGGGCGCCCGCCGCGGTGTCATCGTGGGACTCGTGGCGAGGCTATGAAAGCGTAAGTTGCGAGCGATCAGCGTTGATGAATGCATGCAATGGCAATTCAATGGGGGCTGAACGATGCGCCGAGAATTGCTTCTTTTGACCGCAGCGGTGGGTGCCGCGCTCTTTGGATTTGTTCATTCGGCGGCCGCGGACGCAATCGATGGTGACTGGTGCCGCTCCGACGGCAAGCGAATGACGATCCACGGTCCTGCCATTGTCACGCCTGGCGGACAGCAGATAAACGGCAACTACAGCCGACACGCCTTTTCTTATGTCATCCCTTCGGGCGAATCCGGTGCCGGCGCCACGGTGTCGATCCAGTTGCTCAGCGAATATCTCGCTCATGCGCGTGAAGGCGTCGACGCCCCGGTTCAGGAATGGCGACGATGTCAGCCAGATGTCAGTTGAGGCCGACCAGTCTAGTCTTCGATTTGCAGCATCATGAGTGCAGGTTCGCGCCGTAAAGCAGCCGCGCGCGATGCTGGAAGGCCCGCATCATCGCCGGCGCGCGGTCGGCAAGAGAGCCGCCGAGCAGTCCTTGCAGCAGGCCTGAGCGGAATCTGAAATCGACGCGGTATTCGACGTTTGTTCCGCCGCCGCCGGCGGGCTCGAATGTCCACGCCTGTTGGAAGCGCTCGAACATCGGATCGTGACTGGTGATATCGATGCGGTGCGGCCGGTCGAGCTTGCCCGTGCTTGAAAATGTCCGGCGCAGCAGCCGCGTGCCCATGGTCATTTCGACCCAGACCGTGCGCTCGTGGCGCCGGGTGATGCGCGCCCCAAGCATCCACGGCAGGAACTGCGGGTAGCGCTCGACATCGGCGACCAGGTCGAACAATTGCGTCGCGGTATAGGGCGAATGCGCGCGCTCGACACGCATGGCGGCGCTTACGGCCTGCGGTGGAGCTGCGCCAGTCTCACGAGCATCGCCGCGCGGGCCGGCGAGTCCTGATAGGCGCGGATCAAATCCGCGGCTTCGCTCAATCCGGCTTCGGCGTTGCAACGATGGGAGGCGAGCCAGACCAGATCGCCGAATGGGTCGCCGGCTCCCAGACGTTCGAGCAATTCGCTATAGGGCCTAGGATCGTCGGCTTTCGGGCGATAAATTTTTATGAATTGCTTGTGCAGCACGCCCTGCGCCGCACCGCACAGCGATGAGGTCGCTTCAAGATCGAGTTGGGGCAGATAGGTAAGCACAGTCCATGCGGCGTGGTCGTCGCCGTTGAGCATCTCGATGGCATCGGCGGTGCGGTGATCGAGCTTGCGCGCTCCGGCCAGCGCACGGTCGCGCAAGCCCTTGTCATCGGCGAATTTGAGCCAGGCCTTCAGATGTGCCTGCGGCGTGAGCATGGAAAACCGCTCGGGGTTTTCGCGCAGATACTGCTCAAGCCGTTTCGGGTCGCGCAGTTCGCGCAGTTCGACCACGTCGAAATTCGGATCCTTGTAGGCATTGGCCATGGTCTGCCAGGCGAGCGCCTCGTCGTCGCTGTTGCAGCCATAGCCGACCAGCCATTTCATCGCGGCCAGAGCGTCCGCAACCTGTGCCGCGATCTGGGCGTACGGTTTGGAGTTCGGCGTGGCGAGAGCCAAAGGCTGAACCTTCCGGCGCAGCAGATTGCGCGCCTTGTCACAGATGGCTTGCGTCGGTGTCAGATCGAAGCGGCCGAGGAAGCCGAGCGGAAAATCGCCGCGGTCGAGCATGATCTCGGCATCGTCTTGCCGCCGGGCGAGCACGCGAATGCGAGCGAGTGTGGCGTTCGCACGCGTTTCATCCCGCGTCTGCAGGAACGGAACCCAGTCCCACAACGGCGCATCCGCCGGCAGCTTGGCGAAGTCGTCGGCGTATTGCTTGCGCGTGGCGGCGAAGCCCTCGTTGGCGACATCGCGCTGCTGCATCAGCGGAAAGATGGCAAGGCTCACGATAAGGACCGCGCCCCAGATCGAACCGGCGGCTGCGCGCGCCGGAACCATCGCGCGCAGCCGCGGCAGCAGCGCCCGGAAGCAAGAGGCGGCGACCAGCGGGGGAACGAGTGCCGGAATGATCAGCGGATACAGCAACGGTGAAATATCGGGCCGCGCCAGCAAATCCTCGGCGCTCAGCGCGGCAACGCCGGAGGCGGGAATGAGGACAACGGCCGCGATCATTGCGGGCCACGGCATGTCGCCTTTCAGCGCCGCAATGAGCGTCATGACCGCAAGCAAAAGCCAGAGAATGATGATTTCGATCGCGCCATAGGCCTGCGCGTAGGCGTTGCCGGCGGCGTCGCTATCGGCAAGGCTGCTCAGCGTGGCAAGCGTCAACGCGTAAATTAGAGCCGCCAGCACGCCGAAGCCGATACAGACGGCGACCGCGGCGGAGGAGGGCTTGGCAGGCGCGGCCATGGCTATCCGCCGCCCTGCGCCGGTGATTGCGGCTCTTCCTTTTCGGCAAGCGCCTGCAGCATCGCCAGCGCCTGCAACACCGACTCGCGCCGCACCTGGCCGCGGCCGATATCGCCGTAGCGCATCTCTTGCGCGGTGAACGCACCGCCACGCGAGGCCGCCGCGAAATGCACGAGGCCTACCGGCTTCTCCTTGCTGCCGCCGCCGGGGCCGGCGATGCCGGTGATCGCCACGGCAAGCTGCGCGTTCGAGCGCGCGATTGCTCCGCGCGCCATTTTCTCCGCGGTTTGCCGGCTGACCGCGCCGTGCTCGCGCAGTGTGTCTGGCGAAACGCCCAGCATCTGCTGCTTGGCTTCGTCCGAATAGGTGACGAAGCCGCGGTCGACGACATCCGATGAGCCGGCGATTTCGGTAAGGGCGCCCGCCACCAATCCGCCGGTGCAGGATTCTGCCGTCGCCAATGTCAGCTTCTTGCGCTTGCAGATGTCGAGCAGGTTTGCCGCCGCGGCAAGGATCGCGTCGTCGAACATCGTCCTCAACTCCACGGCAGCCGCACGGTCGCCGTCGCATAGGCGGCGATGCCTTCACCGCGGCCGGTAAAGCCGAGCTTCTCGCTGGTGGTCGCCTTCACCGCCACGCGCTCGACGGCAATGCCGGCGAGGCCTGCGATAGTGTGGCGCATGGCGTCGCGATGCGGCCCGATGCGCGGCGCCTCGCAGACGATATTGATATCGAGATGGGCGATGCGGCCGCCGCGCGCAGCGACGCGGTCGACGGCAAACTTGAGAAACCGGTCGGAGGAGGCGCCGCGCCATTGCGGATCGCTGGGCGGGAAATGCACGCCGATGTCGCCTTCGGCCAATGCGCCGAGAAGTGGCGTCGGTGAGTGCATGCAGCGCGACGTCGGCGTCGGAATGGCCGGTGAGCGCGTGCGTGTGCGGGATGCTCACGCCGCCGAGGGTCACATGGTCGCCAGGGCCGAAGGCGTGCACGTCGATGCCGGAACCGGTACGCACGTCACCGAGCGCGGCAAAGGAGGCGGCCTGCGCGCGGGCGAAATCATCGGGCGTGGTGATCTTGATGTTGCCGGCCTCGCCGGCAAAGGCGGTCACCGTGAGGCCTGCCCATTCGGCAAGCGCCGCGTCGTCGGTGAAATCGGAGCGGCCGGCGGCGGCCGCTTTGCGATGGGCCTCGAGCAGCAGCGGAAAGGCGAAGGCCTGCGGCGTCTGCACCAGCCGCAGGCTGGCGCGGTCGAGCGTCCCGGTGACGTGATCGCTGGCATCGACCGACTTGACCGTATCGGTGACCGGCAAGGCCGGGATGGCGGCGCCGCTTTGCCGTGCCGCTTCGATCGCGCGCGAGGCGAGTGCCGCGCTGGCAAATGGCCGCGCCGCGTCGTGGATCAGCACGATCTCGGGCGCCTGCGCGGCGAGCGCTTCGAGGCCGGCACGCACCGAAATCTGCCGCGTGGCGCCGCCGAACACGGGCTGCAGCGGACTTAATCCGGCGGCCGAGGACTGAAACAGATCGACATCGTCGCGGTGGATCACCGGCTGTACGAAGCCGACCTTGGGGTGTTCTAAGAACATGACCAGGCTCTGCCGGATCATCGGCGCGCCCAGAATCGGCCGGAATTGCTTGGGCATATCCGCCCCGGCGCGCAAACCGCGTCCGGCCGCGACAATCACTGCTGCGATACCAGCCATGCGAATTGCGAAGCTCCAATAACGGCTCCGGCTTACCGCGTTCCGGATGCGGCTGGAACGGGGTTGGGGCATCCGGTCACGGTTTTAACGATGAACATCTTTTTGCAGTGCAGCACTTGCGCTGCTTGCCAAATTGGCTAACATCTGGGCAGTGGCGAATTTAGCCTAAAACATAGGCATGGGCGACGTGACGGCCGAATTCACCTCTTTTCAGACGCATCACTGGGCGGTCGGCAATGTAACCGTGCCGAACCGGGTGATTTTGGCGCCGATGTCGGGGATCACCGATACGCCGTTCCGCCGGCTGGCGGAAAGGCTCGGCGCCGGCCTTGTCGTCTCCGAAATGACAGCGTGCGCCGCACTCGCCGAAGGGCAACGTGAAGCGCGCGTGCGCAGCGAAGGGAAGGGCGTCGCCACTCCCGTGGTGCAGCTCGCCGGTTGCGAGGCGCGATGGATGGCGGAAGGCGCCCGTATCGTCGAGGCGCAAGGTGCGCGCATCATCGACATCAACATGGGCTGCCCGTCGAAGCAGGTGACCAACGGGGCCGCCGGTTCGGCGCTGATGCGCGATCTTGATCACGCGCTGCGGCTGATCGAAGCGACCGTCAAAGCCGTGCAGGTGCCCGTCACTTTGAAAATGCGGCTCGGCTGGGATCGTGCGTCACTCAACGCCGCCGAACTCGCGCGGTGCGCAGAAAGCATCGGCGTGAAGGCAATCACGGTCCATGGCCGCACCCGCTGCGAGTTCTACGATGGCAGTGCTGATTGGCGTGCGGTTCGCGCCGTCAAGCAGAACGTCACCATTCCCGTTATTGTCAACGGCGATATTCGCTCCTTCGAGGATGCGAGCGCTGCACTTTCGTTATCGGGCGCCGACGTGGTGATGATCGGCCGCGCCGCGCAAGGCCGGCCCTGGTTTCCCGGACAGGTCGCGCGCTATCTCGCGACCGGCGAGCGCACAATTGCGCCGCCGCTTACCGAACAACTGGCGATGATCCGTTCGCTTTACGACGAAATGATCGGCCACCACGGTATCGCCATCGGCCGCCGCCACGCGCGCAAGCATCTCGGCTGGGCGCTCGATGCCGCGGCCGCGACCGCCGGCGCTCCTGTCGCACTGCTCAAGGACCATCGCGCTCGCGTGCTCACCGCCGAGGAGCCGGCGCTAGCGCGCCGCCACCTTGCCGACGCTTATGACGCCTTCGCCTGGAGGGCTGCCGCATGAGCCGCGCGCAGGCAGTCAGCGCCATGACGACTGCGCCGGGCGACGCCATGCTCAACGCGCTGCCGCATCCTGTGCTGATGATTTCGGCCGACGGCAGGATCGCCGACGCCAATGTCGCCGCCGAACAGTTTTTTGAGGCGTCGATCCCGTTGCTGCGCCGGCACATGATCCGTGACCTGGTGCCGTTCGGCTCGCCGCTGCTGGCGCTGATCGAGCAGGTACGCCAGCGCGGCTCGGCGGTGAATGAATACAAGGTGGACCTTGCCACGCCGCGCAATCCGGGCGAGCGGCTGGTCGATCTCTATGTCGGGCCGCTGTCGGAATATCCCGGTCATGTCGTCGTCGTGCTGCAGGAGCGCA
Source organism: uncultured Alphaproteobacteria bacterium (assembly GCA_963742385.1). Classification (GTDB taxonomy): domain Bacteria; phylum Pseudomonadota; class Alphaproteobacteria; order Rhizobiales; family Xanthobacteraceae; genus Pseudolabrys. The sequence goes on from CAVULS010000009.1 coordinate 293,644, forward strand.
CCATTGCCGACAAGATGGACCGGCAATTGACGCATCGCGGCGCCGCGCGTTCGGTAATCGCGCTTGCCGCCATGCTCGCGCACGAAATCAAGAATCCGCTGTCGGGCATCCGCGGTGCCGCGCAGCTCCTCGAGCAATCCGCCGTCGAAGACGACCGCTCGCTGACGAAACTGATCTGCGACGAGACCGATCGCATCGTGAAGCTGGTCGACCGCATGGAGGTGTTTGCCGACGAACGCCCGATCGATCGCGAGCCGGTGAACATTCACGTGGTGCTCGACCATGTGAAGCGGCTGGCGCAGTCGGGCTTTGCCCGCCACATCAAGTTCGTCGAGGAATATGACCCGTCGCTGCCGCCGGTGTTTGCCAATCGTGACCAGCTCATCCAGGTCTTCCTCAATCTGGTGAAGAACGCCGCCGAAGCGATCGGCGAGGCGGCCATCGACGGCGAGATCCAGCTCACCACCGCGTTCCGCCCGGGCGTTCGGCTTGCCGTACCCGGCAGCAAGACGCGGGTGTCGCTGCCGCTTGAGTTCTGCGTCAAGGACAACGGGCCGGGTGTGCCCGACGACCTGATGCCGCATCTGTTTGATCCTTTTGTCACCACCAAGCCGACCGGCAGCGGGCTGGGTCTGGCGCTGGTGGCTAAGATCGTCGGCGACCATGGCGGCATCATCGAATGTGAATCGCAGCCGCGGCGCACGATCTTCCGCGTGCTGATGCCGATCTATGCCGGCGACGGCGGGATCGCCGACGACGCACCATCGGTTCAGGGCGAGTAGGGGTGATGCCGAGCGGAAGCATATTGGTCGCCGACGACGATGCCGCGATCCGCACCGTCCTCAACCAGGCTTTGTCGCGCGCCGGCTACGAAGTGCGCCTGACCGGCAATGCCGCCACGCTGTGGCGCTGGATCAGCCAGGGCGACGGCGATCTGGTGATCACCGATGTGGTGATGCCCGACGAAAATGCTTTCGATCTCATTCCGCGCATCCGCAAGGCGCGCCCCGATCTTCCCGTCATCATTATGAGCGCGCAAAACACGTTTATGACGGCGATCCGCGCCTCCGAACGTGGCGCTTACGAATACCTGCCCAAACCCTTCGACCTGAAAGAACTTATCGCCATCGTCGGCCGTGCCCTGTCGGAGCCGAAGGAGCGCAAGCCGGCAGCAGCCAAGAGCGAGGACTTCGAGAACATTCCGCTGGTCGGACGCTCGCCAGCGATGCAGGAAATCTATCGCGTGCTGGCGCGGCTGATGCAGACCGATCTGACGGTGATGATTTCGGGCGAGTCCGGCACCGGCAAGGAACTGGTGGCGAAAGCGCTGCACGATTACGGCAAACGGCGCACCGGCGCCTTCGTCGCCATCAACATGGCGGCAATCCCGCGCGATCTCATCGAGTTCGGAACTGTTCGGGCACGAGAAGGGCGCGTTCACCGGCGCCAACACCCGCAGCTCCGGCCGCTTCGAACAAGCGGAGGGCGGTACGCTGTTCCTCGATGAAATCGGCGACATGCCGATGGAAGCGCAGACCCGTCTGCTGCGCGTCTTGCAGCAGGGCGAATATACGACTGTCGGCGGCCGCACTCCGATTAAGAGCGACGTGCGCATCATCGCCGCAACCAACAAGGACCTGCGGCAACTGATTCAACAGGGGCTGTTCCGCGAGGATTTGTTTTTCCGCCTCAATGTCGTGCCGCTGCGTCTGCCGCCGCTGCGCGAACGGACCGAGGATATTCCCGACCTCATCCGTCACTTCTTTTCGCAGGCGCAACGCGAAGGCCTGCCGGCAAAGCAGATCGATCCCGCCGGCCTCGAGCGGCTCAAGCGGCACCGCTGGCCGGGCAATGTGCGCGAACTGGAGAACCTGGCGCGGCGGCTTGCCGCGCTCTATCCACAGGAAACGATCAGTGCGGCGGTGATCGAATCCGAACTGGCCCAGCCGGCGCTGCCGACGGGCGGCGAGGAGCCCCGTGCCGAAGAGAATCTCGGCGCCGCCGTCGAGCGCCATCTCGCGACTTATTTCGCCGGTTTCGCCGACGGCATACCGCCGGCCGGTCTCTATCACCGCGTGCTGCGGGAGATCGAATATCCATTGCTGTCGGCGGCGCTTGCCGCCACACGCGGCAATCAGATCCGTGCCGCCGATCTGTTGGGCGTCAATCGCAACACCCTGCGGAAGAAAATCCGCGACCTCGACATCCAGGTCTTCCGCAGCGGCAACTGACGGGCTGCGCCAATAATTCTTTGACCTTTGCGCCGTGGTTTTGTCGCAATTCAGCAACTATCTATATTTGTCTCGGCGCTCAATCGCTTATCACAAGCGTCTTTGCACTTTTGATCTCATACGAGATCAATCGCGCCCACAAAAGTGCCGCTGGCATGTGGACGCCACTTACGGTTACCCAATAGTCTGCTATCGGATGATGTCG
>CAVULS010000010.1:0-100637 GCA_963742385.1 uncultured Alphaproteobacteria bacterium
GGCCGCGCATGACCCGCCCATCGCCGCAGACCGCTCGCCGCCTCATCGGTCTTTCGCTGCTTGTTTTCTGGGAGGCAATCCCGCGGCTCGGCATTTTGCCGGAGCTGTTCATCCCGCCGCTGACCAAGACGCTCCACGTGCTCTGGCTCGATCGCGCCATCTATGTTGCGGCCTTGCTGGTCACGGTCTACGAGGTCGCGGTCGCCATGCTCATTGCCTGCGGCGTCGGCATATTGCTTGGCGCCATCGTCGGCGGCGTCGCCAGCATCCGCAAGCTCATGCTGCCGGTTTTCTCGAGCCTCTATGCGGTGCCGATCGTCATCCTCTATCCGGTGTTCACCGCCTGGTTCGGCATCGGCTCGCAATCCAAGATCGTCTTTGGCGGCGTCTACGGCCTGTTCCCGGTGCTGCTGTCGACCGCTGCCGGCATCCGCGTCATCGACGAGCAATACCTGCTCGCCGCGCGTAGCATGGGCGCGAGCCTGCCGCAGCTCATCGGCCGCGTTATCATCCCGGCGGCCATTCCGACGGTCCTTGCCGGCTTACGTCTCGGCGGCGCGCTCACCATTATCGGCGTCGTGTTCGCGGAAATGCTGACCTCCGCCAATGGCATCGGCTACCTGGTCACCAAGAACCGCACCACGCTCGACAGCCCGCGCGTCTTCGCCGCGATCACCATCATCTTGGCGCTGGCGATCGTCTACGATTTCGCCATGCGCTTCATCGAGCGCCGCACCTTGGTCTGGCAGACCGCGGGCAGGCGCGAAACCGCGACCGTCGACCTCTCGGAAATGCCGGCGCAAGCGGCTGCCTGACTATGCCTTTGGAGTTTTCAATGGCCGACAAGCTGTTTCCCACCACCGGCGTCGGCAGCGATCGCAGCCCGACTGGCTGGTCGACCGCAAGATGCTGTCCAAGGTCGTGCCGCGGGTCCGCTTGAAGGAGATGTGGCGCGTGCCCGACGAGTGGCTCGAGCAAGCCCAGGAAGCGACTATCGTTGCCATCCACGAGATGGAACGCGCCGGTATCGACGTCATCACCGACGGCGAGATTCGCCGAGAGAGCTATTCCAATCGTTTTGCCACCGCGCTCGAAGGCGTCGACATCGATCACCCCGGGTTTGTCAAGGTGCGCTGCGCTGCAACACCGACCGGACCGCCAAAATTACGCTGCCGAGCCCATTCACGATGAGCCAGCAGGCCAAGGATGAGTTCTATAAAGACGCCGAGGCACTGGCGATGGATATGGCGGCCGCGGTCAACGAGGAGGCGCACGACCTCGTCGCCGCCGGCGCCGACGTCATCCAGCTCGACGAGCCATGGGTGCGCAATGATCCGGCCGCGGCGCGCCGCAATGCGGTGAAGGCGATCAATCGGGCCACAATTACAGTCATTTGCTGGAACGAGACCCGCCGAATGCCGCGCCGTGGCAGGTCCAACAGGCCGAGGACTACATCGAGGCCATTTGGCGGCGGACGATTACCTTGGAAGATCTCGCGGAGGTCGCCGGCGTGAGCGCTTTCAGCCTGTACCGTTCGTTCAAGAAAAGCCGTGGTTATTCCCCCTCGGAATTTCTGGCGCAATTGCGATCGAGACAAGGGTCGACCCTGTGAGAGCATCTCCGCGGTCGCTTGATCGCTTTCCGCTCATTCGCACGAAAGATCCGGAAGAAATGTGCGCGGCGCTTGCACGAGTTTACGCTAAGCCCGCCTTGGCGCTCGATGCCGGCATCAAGGAAGTCGATGTCGTTCTAAATTACTTTCAAATGAAGAATACGGCCCTAGGTTACACCAAATATGGGATCAGAATGGGCCTTGCTTATCCCGAGAGCCGCTTCACCCTGCAAACGTTTCCTGTTCGTGGTAGAGGTGAAACGCGAGTCGACCATACCGTGAGCGCATTAAATCTGCAGCGCGGCATGACCGTAACGCCAGGCATGAGCTTTGCAGTCAAACTCAATGCAAACTATGAGCATTATCTCTTCATCGTCGATACGCAGGCGCTTGCAAATAAACTGGCCACGATGACCGGGGCGTCGATCAACCGCCCGCTGAGGTTCAATCCTATACGCGAATACCCGTCCTGCAGCGAAAGCCTTGCGCGATCATTTTTTATTTCTCGTCGATCAAGTCGGCACGGCGCCTGTTCCGCTTCCCGATCTGGCGCTGGAGGAATTCGAGCAGATGCTGATGGTCATGTTTCTTCACGCGAACGCGCACAATTACGATCATTTGCTGGCGCGGACGCCGCCGGACATTGCTCCCTGCCAGGTTCGTTAGGCTGAGGAATACATCGAGGCAAATTGGCAGCATGCGGTCACAATGGAAAATCTCGCACAGGTGACCGGGGTCAGCGCGTTCGCACTGTTTCGCTCGTTTAGGGCGGGCCGCGGTTACTCTCCACTGAATTCCTCAGGCAGGTCCGGCTCTGCCGGGCGCGTGAATTCTTGCGACGGCCCGAGGCTGTGACGACAATCGCGAGCGTTGCCGCCGCTTGCGGCTTTGCCCGTCTTGATAATTTCAGCAGTAATTATCGTCGGATGTTCGGCGAGTTGCCATCGGATACGCTCAGCCGCGGCAGAGACGCCGGCTCCCCGTCGCTTTAGCGAGTGATATCTTGGCGCGGTGTTTGCGCGCGTGCGCTCAGAAACCGAACTGCTCGCGCAAAATACGTTCGTCGAGATTGTGACCACGACCCTGTGAGAGCATCTCCGTGGTCGCTTGATCGCTTTCCGCTCATTCGCACGAAAGATCCGGATGAAATGTGCGCGGCGCTGGCGCGAGTTTACGCTAAGCCCGCCTTGGCGCTCGATGCCGGCATCAAGGAAGTCGATGTCGTTCTAAATCACTTTCAAATGAAGAATTCGGCCCTAGGTTACACCAAATATGGGATCCGAATGGGCCTTGCTTATCCGGAGAGCCGCTTCACCCTGCAAACGTTTCCTGTTCGCGGAAGAGGTGAAACGCGAGTCGACGATACCGAGAGCGCATTAAATCCGCAGCGCGGCATGACCGTAACGCCAGGCATGAGCTTCGCGGTCAAACTCAATGCAAACTATGAGCATTATCTCTTCGTCGTCGATACGCAGGCGCTTGCAAATAAACTGGCCGCGATAACCGGGGCGTCGATCAATTGCCCGCTGAGGTTCAATCCTATACGCGACGATACCCGCCCTGCAGCGAAAGCCTTGCGCGATCACTTTTTATTTTTCGTCGATCAAGTCGGCAAGGCGCCTGTTCCGCTTCCCGATCTGGTGCTGGAGGAATTCGAGCAGGTGCTGATGGTGATGTTTCTTCACGCGAACGCGCACAATTACGATCATTTGCTGGCGCGGACGCCGGCGGACATCGCTCCTTGGCAGGTTCGCCAGGCTGAGGAATACATCGAGGCAAATTGGCAACATGCAATCACAATGGAAAATCTCGCACAGGTGACCGGGGTCAGCGTGTTCGGCCTGTTTCGCTCGTTTCGGAAGGGCCGCGGTTACTCTCCACTGGAATTCCTCAGTCAGGTCCGGCTCTGCCGGGCGCGTGAATTCTTGCAACGGCCCGAGGCCGTGACAACAATCACGAGCGTTGCCACCGCCTGCGGCTTCGCCGGTCTTGACAGTTTCAGCAGTGATTATCGTCGGACGTTCGGCGAGTTGCCGTCGGATACGCTCAGCCGCGGCAGAGATGCCGGTTCCCCGTCACTTTAGCGAGTGATATCTTGGCGCCGTGTTTGCGCGCGTGCGCTCAGAAACCGAACTGCTCGCGCAAAATACGTTCGTCGAGATTGTGGCCGGGATCGAACAGCATGTTGAGCGCGATCGAGTGGTCCATGCTGATATCGACGGAGCGCACCGAGCGCACCTCGTCGTGGTCGGCGACCGCCGCCACCGGACGTTTCCCTGCATCGCGCACTTCAATGGTGACCTTGGCTTTGTCCGGCAAGAGCGCGCCGCGCCAGCGCCGCGGGCGGAACGGGCTGATCGGCGTCAGTGCCAGGAGCGGCGCATTGATCGGAATAATCGGTCCCTGCACCGATAAGTTATAGGCCGTGGAACCGGCGGGCGTTGCCACCAGCACGCCGTCGGCGATGAGTTCGGCGAGCCGCTCCTTGCCGTCGATGAGGATGCGCAGGTGCGCCGCCTGCGCGCTTTGCCGGAACAGTGACACTTCATTGATGGCATGATGCTCGTGCACGCGGCCTTGCGCGTCGCGTGCGCGCATCAGCAGCGGATGGATGACGGCGATCTGCGCGGCATCGAGGCGTTCGACCAGTTTGTCGGCGGAATAGTCATTCATCAGGAAGCCGATGGTGCCGCGATGCATGCCGTAGATCGGCTTGCCCGAACTCATGAAGTCATGCAGGGTTTGCAGCATCAAACCGTCGCCGCCGAGGGCGACGATGACATCGGCGGATTTCGGCTCGCAATTGCCGTAGCGCTTTCCCAGCCGCTCATAGGCCTCGCGTGCCTCCGGCGTCGCGCTGGCGACAAAGGCGATGTGCTGGAAACGCTGGGCCGGACGGCTCATTGGCGGCTCTTGGGAGGCTCAAACATGGAACGTGCGGTGCTCGTGTATACGACCTGGCCCTCGATTGTCGAGGCGGAGCGGGCAGGGCGGCAAATCCTCGAGCAACGGCTGGCGGCTTGCGTCAATATCCTCCCTGGAATGATCTCGCATTACTGGTGGCAGGGTAAAATCGAGCGGGCCGAGGAAGCGGTGATGCTGGTGAAGACGCGCGTGTCCTTGGCCGAGCAGGTTGGGGCGGCGGTAAAGCAACTGCATTCCTATACGACGCCGGCGATCATGGTGCTGCCGGTAGAAAGCCTCGATCCGGCCTATCATCAGTGGATCGTGCAGGAGAGCAGCGAGCGCTAGGCCGCCACCACGAGACCATTCGTGCCCCAGAGCACGACGCGGGCGGCTAGCGCGTCCGTCGCGGTGCCTTTGATGGGTGCAGCGCGCCCGAACTCAGTGATGACGGCGACTGCGGCGAAGCGGAAACGGGGCAGTTCTAAAGCGGCGAGCGCCTCGGAAAATCCATAGCCGATAAAAACTGCGCCCCGCCCCTGGTTTTCAGGGGCGGGGCGCGGCCGTTGCCTCAATTCAGTAGCTGGCCTTGCCGTCGATGACGGCCCTGAGCTCGCGATATTCCTCGCAAGTCGCATTGCCGCAGATCAGCTTGACCTTCTGCAGATCATCCAGCGCCTTAAGCCGGTTGCCCTGTTCCATCTGCCACATGCCGTAATACGACCAAGTGCGCACGTGATTGGGATCGGCGGCGAGCGCCTTCTCGTACCAGATCTTGGCATCCTCGTAATCGCCAAGCCGGCGATAGGAATAACCGATGTAGTTGGCGACGTCGGGATGTTCATCGCGGCCGAGCGCATGCATGGCGGCGATGCCGCCGGTGTAATTGCCGGCGAGGATCAGTTGCCGCGCGGCGCGATAATCGCGCAGGAATCTCGCGTCGGCCTGCTGCTGCTCCTGTTGCTCAATGGCGCTGCCATTGTTTTTCTTTTTCTTCTTGCTGTCGTCGGACGGCGGCGGATTGTCGGTGCCCATGGCGTAAACGGCAACCGGCTTAAGGCCGACGGCAGTCACCAGCAAGGCGGCGGCGGCGACTATGGCGATGTGACGAAGCGCTTGGCTGGCGGTCATGCAGAACTCCTCTCGCGAATTGGCTGGGGCAAATCTTACACCGAAATGGGTCGTTTCAACGCCCCTGTTCCCCACTAATAGCCAGATCCGTGCGGGGGCTCCGGCATATAAGGCGCCGGGGCCGACCGACCCGTAGTTTCTTCCGGCTTTTGCACCTTGGCCTTGCTGGTCTTTTGGTCGGTCTTCTTCTTGGCGGCGTTGTCGGCGTGCGGGGCAGGATTATCGCTGTCGACCGCGTAGAGCGGCGTCACGCCGATGCTTGTCGTGAGCAGGATGGCAGCGGTCAATATACCGATACGGCGAATCGCTTGGGCGTAAGTCATGCGGAACCTCTTCTCGCGGAACGAAATGGTGTGTCAGCAGAGAAACAACCCGCAAGCGGCGTCTAGTCCCGGTCGAGTGGAAAAAACTTCCACCCGTGATTCGTATAATCCTTGGCCGGCCAGGCGCCGATTTAGCGGCGCTTGACTTGATCCTGCATTGGAGGGAACATTTTAGCGCGTTGGTTCCTCGGGTAACGCCGGGGACGAAAGAGGGAACACGGAATTCCGCCTCTCGCGGATAATCCGTGGCTACCCCCGTAACTGTAAGCGGCGAGCTTCAAGTCCATCGTGGCCACTGGGAAACTGGGAAGGCCGGACTAAAGGCAACGACCCGCGAGCCAGGAGACCTGCCAGCGCGGTCACCCAACCGGTGGACGGGGCGTCCATACGGAGCGGTCTTTCGCAGCGGTGACGACAATGCCGGTGCGATGGCCGTGAGAGAAATCCTCCCACGACTTCGACGGTTGAGCGTCGCGCGTTGCTTTGGCGTGTTGCACTCATTCGTCCTTCGCATCGGGCTTGGTCTCACCCGATGCGCTCCTCGATTCTCGCGGAGCGCAAACGAAGGAACGTTGCGTCATGGGACGATATGGACAGTGGACTCGTAGCTCTCGTTGCCTTGCTGGCGGTCGCGCAGCCGGCACGCGCACAGGATAATTCGCAGGGCGTCACTCAAGTTCTGCCGCCGATCGTTGTCAGCCCGACAACGATACCAACCCCCGTCGATCAGGTGGCGAGCTCGGTCACCGTGATCACTGCCGGGGATATACAACGCCAGCAAATACGTACGGTGCCGGATGCCCTAAACACGGTGCCCGGTCTCAACGTCGTGCAAAGCGGCGGCCCGGGCGGGCAGACGTCGGTCTTCATGCGCGGGACGAACTCAAATCACGTCAAAGTCCTGATCGACGGCATCGACGCCAGCGATCCGAGCATCGCCAACGGCACTTTTGACTTTGCGCATCTGCTGACCGGCGACATCGAGCAGATCGAAGTGCTGCGCGGTCCGCAAAGCGGTCTGTATGGCTCCGACGCGATCGGCGGCGTCATTTCCATCACCACCAAAAAGGGCGAGGGTCCACCGAAGGTCAAAGCCTCCGTGGAGGGCGGTTCATTCCAGACATTCAACCAGACGGCCGGGCTTGAGCGGATCGCAGGGCGAAATCAATTATGCGTTCAACGTATTGCACTTCCGGACCGGCTCCGTTCCGGTCACGCCGCTCGCGCTGCTTGCGCCCGGGGAGACGCGCAATAACGACAACTACGACAACTGGACCTATTCGACGCGACTGGGCGCCAATCTCGCCGACAATCTCGCGGTCAATCTGGTCGGCCGCTACACGGACGCAAAGCACGGGCTCACCGCCGACGATGGCGTCAATTTCCCGCCCAACAGCGCGCCGGAGGTGCTGCAGGACACGCAGCGCAATCATCAATTATTCACGCGCGGCGAGGTCGTCTGGTCGCTGTTCGACGACAGGTTCAAGAATGTGTTCGGCGTGAATTATACCGATCAATGGGCCTGGTTTTCCGATCCCAACGCCGACAGTTTCAACCCGTTCGGCTCGGTGGCGCCGCCAACGACAAATGTCGGGAAGAGAACCAAATACGACTGGCGCGGCGAAGTCAGGGTCGTTCCGGGACAGACGCTGGTGCTCGGCCTGGAAGATGAGACGCGAATCGCTGCGCACGGATTCGACGGCGACGGTAGCCGGCGTGCCAGACGACAACGACAGCGAACAGGGGAAACAAGGCCGGCTTTGTCGAGCTTCAATCGGAATTCGCCAAGCGCTTCTTTGTCGTCGCCAACATTCGCTACGACGATAACGAAAGCTTTGGGCCGCACACGACGTGGCGGATCGCGCCCGCCTTCATTGTTCCCGGCACCGAAACCAAGCTCAAGGCGAGCTACGGCACCGGCTTTAAGGCGCCGACCCTTGTCGAGCTTTACGTCAGCAACCCGTCAATTTTCCAGGTCGCCAATCCCAATCTGCTGCCGGAAACGAGCAAGGGCTATGACTTTGGCTTCGAGCAGCCGCTGCTCAATGGTCGGGTCAATGTCGGGCTGACTTACTTCCACAACGACATCACCAACCTCATCGTCAATCAATTCAACGGCGTGACCTTTACCGCGCAATACGCAAACATCGGGCACGCGAAAATGGACGGCGTTGAATCATTCGCGTCCGCGGTCATCAGCGACCAACTGAAAGTTCGCGCCGATTACACGGCGACATTCACGCGCGACGAAATGACGGGGCTCGGATTGCTCCGTCGGCCGGGCAGCAAGGCCAGTCTCTCGGCGGTGTGGACGCCGCGCGACGACCTGACACTCTCGGCCACGGTGCTGCATGTCAGTTCATGGGTCGACGTCAATCGCGATACATCCGTGTTCATTCCACGACTGGATGCGCCGCCCTATACGACAGTCAATATCGCGGCGAATTATGAGGTGGACAAACACGTCTCCGTCTTCGCCCGCGCCGATAATCTTTTCGACTATCAGTACCAGGTCCCTTATGGATTTCTGCGGCCGGGGCTCGGCGTCTACGGCGGGGTGCGCGTGAACAATTGATCGTGCCGGCCGCCGCCGCGCAAAACTGTTCGGGCAAGCAGCTACAACGGCGCCCACATCACCGGCACGAGTTCGTAGCCGCTTGCCGCGCGCACGATGTGGCCGCAGGCCGGGAAGGGGAAGTGATAGGCCTCGACCAGCATGCGGTCGCTGGCGGCGCGGTCGAGCATGTGCCGGCGCGCCTTCACCGCGAGGCCGCCGTCCATGTCGAAGATCGGCTGCCAGTTCGGGTGGCGCGCAAACAGATACGGATTGCGCACGGTGTCGCTCATCACCAGCAGCGACTGGTTGCCGGAGTGAATGGCGAAAGCGGTATGGCCGGGCGTGTGGCCATAGGCGGGGATCGAGACGATGCCGGGCGCGACCTCGGCGCCCGGTTTGAACTGCCGCACCTCTTTGGCGATGTCCTCGAAGATACGCCGCGCGTTGAGAAAATAGCCGTGCACCGATTTCGGCACGCCGGTCATATGCGCGTCGTCCATCCAGTAGGACCATTCCGGCTCCGGCACCAGGATTTCGGCGTTGGCGAAGACCTTGTCGCCGTCCTTGGTCTTGATGCCGTTAATGTGGTCGGGATGGAAATGCGAGATGATGATGGTATCGATTGCGTTCGGCGTGACGCCTGCCGCGGCCAGATTATCGTTCATGAAGCCGGCTGAGTCGGTGATCTGTCCGGCTGTGCCGGTATCGATCAGGATGAGCTTCTTGCCGGTATTGACCAGCAGCGCGGTGAAGGTGATCGGCAGCACGTTCGGCGCCAGGAAGGCGACGGCGAGCGCCTCGTTTACGGCCGCACCGCTCGCATTGCGCACGAAGTGCTCGTCGATCGGCAGGAACCAAGTGCCGTCATAGAGCGCAGTGAGCTGATAGTCGCCGAGCTTGTAGCGATAAACGCCGGGGCCCTGTCGCGAGGCTGGCGCAATTGCGGCCCCGGTTACGGCGGGCAAAAGCGCGGCACTGGCCGCAAACACCGAACTCGCCAGCAATTCGCGGCGCGACAGGGGCTTCATTTTGCAACTCCTTGTGCGGGCGGCCTTACCGCAGCCGCCCTCGCCATTTGCCGCCCCTCCCGCCAGGCACACACCGGACATGCGGGCTCTATTCCGCATCATACAGCGCCATTCCCCATCGATAATGGGACGTTGAAATGTGGGCCGTGACCTACGGCAGGTCGTATCGTGTGTTGTGATCGCTGCGCCAAAGTGGTGAAGTCGCTGCAACAAAAGCAACGAGTCAAGGGAGGATGCAATGCGGGTTTCTCGACGGACTTTGCTGTCCGGTGCTGCGGCGGCCGTGATGGCGCCGGCGGTCGTGCCGGGCGGACGCGCCTTCGGCCAGGACAAGACCATCAAGCTCACCATCGCCTCGAGCCATCCGGTCACGATACCTTGGGTCGAGCCGCTCAAAACCATCGTCGTCGGCAAAACGAACCAGGAGCTCGAGGCGATGAAATCGCCTTACCGCATCAACTGGACGGAGGCCTTCGGCGGCTCGCTCTACGGCTTCCAGGACACGCTGACTGCGGTGGCCAATGGCCTGACCGACATCGGCTGGATCGGCGCGCTGTGGGAGCCGGCCAAGCTGCCGCTGCAGAACATCATGTACAAGACGCCGTTTGCCACCAACAGCGTGCAGCAGGCGGTCGATGTGATGAACGAATTGAATGACCACAACGCAGCGGTCGGCAAGGAGTGGGCGGTCAACAAGGTGACCTGCTTCGGCGCCTGCGTGTCGGACGGCTATCACCTGTTCACGAAATTCCCGGTCAATTCGCTCGCCGACCTCAAGGGCAAGAAATTCGTCGGCGCGCCGGTGCTGGCGCCGTGGACGGCCAATCTCGGCGTCACCACCATCGTCGCCGGCCTGCCGGTGATGTATTCGCAGATCCAGACCGGCATCGCCGACGGCTGCCTGCTGATTCCAACCGGCGCCTGGCCGCTGAAGATCTACGAGGTCGCGCCCTACGTCACCCAGGTCGACACCGGCCCGCTGACCTTCGGCGGCGCCGGCATGAATACGGAAACCTACAAGCGCATGCCGCCGGAAGTGCAGAAGGTGCTGAGCAAGCTCGGCCGCGAATACAGCACCGAGAACGCGCGCATCGTCAACGTCAAGCACGAGCTGGCGATGAAGAGCATGGCCGCCGCCGGCGCCAAGGTGTCGACCATGCCGGAGGCCGAACGCAAGCAGTTCGTCGACAGCATGCCGCCGCTGACCAAGCTGTGGGTGACCGATCTCGAGGCCAAGGGCATTCCGGCCCGCGACATGCTCAAGCAATTCATGGCGTCGGTGCGCAGCCATGGCGGCAAGCCGCTGCGCGATTGGGACAAGGAAGCCTGAACACTGTTGGCCCTGTTTGGCTCGATCCCGCCGCGCCTATCGATTGGCGCGGCGGCGGTGGGAATTTGGGGTGACGTCACACAGGGCTTGACGTGATGGCGACGCTCACGCGCGAAACACCGGCCGGACCGTTGGCGCAAGCCGAGCGCGTCTATTCAGTTGTCCCGACCGTTCTCTCTTATGTCGCATCCTCCAGCATCCTGTTCATGATGGGACTGGTCTGCACCGACATCGGCATGCGCTTTTTCTTCAACAAGCCGATCAATGGTGTAGCCGAGATTATCTCGAACCTGATCGTTGCGGCGGTGTTCCTGCAGTTCGGCAGTACCATCCGCGACGGCCGCCTGATCCGCGCCGATTTTATCTTCGGCCATTGGACCGCGAAGCGCCCGGCGCTGGCGCGCATCGCCGATATTTTCTTTTTCTCGGTCGGGGCGCTGGCGTTGGCTTTGGCGTTGCGGTGGCTGTTGCTTGATCTTATCGCGTCTTATTCATCGGGCGAATTTACCGGCGCTGCCGGGGCCTACATCATCGTCTTGTGGCCGTTCAAGCTCGGAGTCGTGATCGGCTGCGCTGTGGCGCTGCTCGAATGCCTGCGGGTGATAGCGCATTCGGCAGCTGGGCTGCGCTGGAACACGTCGTTCGGCGAGGCGAGCGGGGCATCGCTCAAGCACGATCTGCTCCCAGCCTTGCTGCTCGTTGTGGTGATCGCGGCATATTTCCTGCTCAATTTCGCTCTTGAGCTGTCGTCCGTGCAAATCGCGATCGTGTCGCTCATCGGGCTGATCGTTGCCGTCGCGGTCGGGATGCCGATTGCCTTCGCGCTGCTCGGGCTTTCGTTCGTCGGCATTTGGCTGACGCGCAATAATTTCACCATCGCCGAGAGCGCACTCGGCATATCGGCCAGCGGCACTATTCGCTCCTATGAATTCGGCGTGGTGCCGCTGTTCGTCATCATGGGGCTGATGCTGGAAAAGGCCGACGTCGGACGCGACGCCTTCGTCATCTCCTGTGCATTGCTTCAGCGCATCCGCGGTGGACTTGGCATCGCGACGGTGCTGGCCAATGCCATCTTTGCCTCGATTACCGGAAGCTCGATCGCCTCCGCCGCCGTCTTCAGCCGCATCGCGGTGTTTCCGATGGTCGAGAGCGGCTACAGCAAGCGCTTCGCCGTCGGCGTGGTGGCCGGCTCCTCGGTGCTCGGCATGATCATCCCGCCAAGCATCTTGATGATCATCTATGGCCTGATCGCCGAGGCCTCGATCGGCAAGCTGTTCATTGCCGGCATCTTGCCCGGGCTGTTGCTCGCCGGCGCCTATTCCGTCCTCAACGTCGTGCTGGCGATCTATTTCCCCCGCTTTACCGGCGTGCCAAAGCCGGTCGACCTGCAATCGATGTCGTTTAAGACGATCGTGGCGCGGCTGATCCCGGTGATCTGCGTGATCGCATTGGTGATGGGCGGCATTTATCTCGGCGTTTTCACGCCGACCGAAGCCGGCGCGGTCGGCGCCCTGGCGGCGTTTATCATCGGGCTGGTGCGCCGCAAGTTGACGCTCACGGTGATCCGCGACGTTGCGCTGGAAACCGGCTATATCACCGCCGCTCTTTTGTTTTTGATTATCTCGGCAAATTTTTACGCGCGGATGCTGACGCTGTCGGGACTGCCCGTGACCTTGACATCAACCATCACGCATCTCGACGTAGGGATGCCGACATTCCTGATCGTCTATTTCATCGTCATCCTGTTTCTCGGGATGATTCTCGATTCGGTATCGATCATGCTGATCATGCTGCCGATCGTGCTTCCGGTCGTCTCGGCGCTCGGCGCCGATCCGATCTGGTTCGGCCTGATCACCATCGTCTCCATTGAAATAGGCCTGCTGACGCCGCCCTTCGGCATGTCGGTCTTTGTCGTCAAGGGCACGTTGCCGCACGGCTATGTCACGCTCGGCGATGTATTCATCGGCTCGGCGCCGTTTGTCGTGGTGATGACGCTGGTGACCATCATACTGATGATCTTCCCCAAGATCAGCTTGGCACTACTCTGATCCGAGCCGAGGGACCGCTTGACCAAGGCGCCGGCGGTCGCGCAAATGCAGGCAGGGCGAACGGTGCGCGCGGAGAGCGGATTGATGAGATATTTGGCGTTCGCTGCGGCGCTATTGGTTGCCGGCTGCACCACCGATGTCGGGCCGAGCGAGGCGGAACTCAAGGCGCAATGGGAGGCGCAGAACGTCGTCCCGCAAAACTACAAGCAGGACCTACTCGCCTTCCTGCGCACCTATCTCAACGACCCGAGTCATGTCCGCGATGCTTCGGTGTCGCCGCCGTTCCGCAAGGCGGTCGGGCCCGGCGAGCGGTTTATCGCCTGCGTGCGCTACAACGCGCGCAACAGCGACGGCAAATATACCGGCAGCAAGGTCGGCGCCGCGATTTATGTCTCGGGCAAACTCGATCGCTTTCTCGATGGGCCGCCGACGCGCGAATTGTGCAAGGACGCGGTCTACGCGCCGTTCCCCGAGTTGCAGAAGCTGCAGCGCTAGCGCGGCTAAAAAAGGCGCATGCAAGCCCGCCGCGCTTGCACAGCGCGGCGCGAGCAGATCGAGACAGAGAGGCCGAAAGTGAAAACGGGCGTCGAGGTCAAACGACCTTAAACCAGATCACTTGACCTTGAGGTTCTCCGCGGACGTCTTCCCACGGTTCTCGACGAGTTCGTACTGAACGGTCTGTCCTTCGTTCAGCGTGCTAAGTCCGGCGCGTTCGACTGCCGAGATGTGCACAAACACATCCTTCCCGCCTTCTTGGGGCTGGATGAAGCCATAGCCCTTCGTCGGATTGAACCACTTTACCGTGCCCTGAGGCATGCTCGCTCTCCAAGTATTACCAACACATCAGTTTGGCACAGTCGGCAACAGCCGAAAAGGTAGGGGGCGGGCCGAAAGTCACGACTTTTGATGTATTTTTTAAAGGGCGGAATGCCTCTTTTTTGGTGCCGGGTGAGAGAATTGAACTCCCGACCAACGGTTTACAAAACCGCTGCTCTACCGCTGAGCTAACCCGGCTGGAAATGACAGCTACCAGCGTCATCTTGCGGCGACAAGCCGGCTGTTTATTCATGCTTGGCACAAGGAAAACGCCCCGCAACCGGAGGGCTGCGGGGCGTCATATTGTGAAGGGGCGGCCGGTTCGCCGCCGCTCATCCTTGGTTACATTTGGGTGATATCGCGATCCTTGGTTTCGGGCAGGAAGATCAGCCCGACGACGAAGCTCATCGCTGCCACGATGATCGGGTACCACAGGCCGGAATAGATGTTTCCGGTCGCCGCCACGATGGCGAAGACGGTCGCCGGCAGGAAGCCGCCGAACCAGCCGTTGCCGATGTGGTAGGGCAACGACATGCCGCTGTAGCGAATGCGAGTCGGGAACAATTCCACCAGCCAGGCGGCGATCGGCGCGTACACCAAGGTGACGTAGATCACCAGGATGGTCAGCAGGATCACCGTCATGACGTAGTTGATGTCGGCCGGATTGGCGCTGGCCGGATAGCCATGCTTGGTGATGGCGTCACCGAGCTGTTTGGCGAAATCAGGCGTCGTGGTCGAAATGGTGGTATCGCCGACCTTGACGCTCGCCTTGGTCCCCGCGGGTGCCGCTTCGTTCTGGTAGTTCACCGACCGCGAGACCAGCGCCGACTTGGCGATGTCGCAAGACGAGGTGAACTTGGCGATGCCGACCGGGTTGAACTGGAACGAGCATTCGCTCGGGTCGGCGACGACAGTCACCGGCGCGGCTGCGAGCGCAGCTTCCAGCTTTGGATTGGCGAAGTGCGTGAGCCCCTGGAAGATCGGGAAGTAAGTGATTACGCCGAGGGCAAAGCCCACGAGAATGATCGGCTTGCGTCCGATCCGGTCCGAGAGCCAACCGAAGACGATGAAGAACGGCGTCCCGAGCAGGAGCGATACCGCGATCAGGATCTGTGCGGTGACCGCGGGTACTTTCAACGTCAGGGTGAGGAAGAACAGCGCGTAGAACTGTCCGCCGTACCAGATGACCGCCTCGCCAGCGGTGGCGCCAAGTAGCGCCGCAATCGCGATCTTGGCATTCGACCACTGCGTGAAGGCTTCCGTGAGCGGCTGTTTCGAACCTTTGCCGAGTTCCTTCATACGCTGGAACACGGGCGACTCGTTGAGTTTGAGCCGGATCCAGATCGAAACCGCGAGCAGGATGGCGGAAAGGAGGAATGGAATGCGCCAGCCCCATGCCGCGAAGGTCGGCTCGCCCTGACTGGTGCGGATGCCGAGCACCAGCAGCAGCGCCATGAACAGGCCGAGCGTTGCCGTGGTCTGAATCCACGACGTGTAAAGACCTCGCTTGTTCGGCGGCGCATGTTCGGCGACGTAAATCGCGGCGCCGCCATATTCGCCACCGAGCGCCAGACCTTGCGCCAGACGCAAACAGATCAGAATGATGGGCGCGATGATACCGGCGGTAGCGTAGGATGGCAGCACGCCGATGAAGAAGGTGCCAATGCCCATCAGCGACATGGTGATAAGGAAGGTATATTTGCGGCCGATAATGTCGCCGAGCCGGCCGAAGAACAGTGCACCGAACGGACGCACGGCGAAACCGGCGGCGAAGGCAAGTAGCGTGAAGATGAAGGCCGCCGTCGGGTTAACGCCGGAGAAGAACTCTTTGGCGAGGATCGGCGCGAGCGTGCCGTAGATGTAGAAGTCGTACCACTCGAACACGGTGCCGAGCGACGAGGCGAAGATGACCATCCGTTCTTCGGCCGTCATCCCGCCTTCGCGGTAGGTATTAGCCGTCATTGCAGACATGGGCGTATCCCTTTCCCCAATATTGATTAGTTCTTGTTAGGGGACGGACTACTCCCGCAGCATCGTCGTTTGTCGTATCCGCCCCCGGTCAGAAAAATACGCTTCGCCCCGTGCCCAGTCTTTGCAACTGGGGTCGTAAGACTAAAGTATAAAGGATATGGGCAAGTTATTGAAATTGAAGGGTAAGAAGATCGCGCCAGAAAATCTGATCGGCGTCTCATCAAGTATAGCTGATGAGCTTTTCCAAAATGTCGATGAGCCACGCCGCCGCCTGCAGCACGGCGAGTCGCTGCGCCAAAGACGACTTGCGGAACGTATCGTTGAGCAACTTGGCAGCGTTCTGATAGCCGGCGTGGCGTCGTGCGGCTTCGCCGAGTGCGGCGAGCCGCGCGACCAGCGTATCGCGGCGCGACTCCAGATCATCGTAGCGTTGACGGAAATTCGAGCGCGGGCGGGCGGTGCGGCCGGCTGGCGTCGGTGGACGATTGCGGTGTGGCAAGGGCGATTAACTTTATTTGCAGTGTAGTCCGGCGCGCGAATAACGCCCGCGAATTGCGGCAGTTCCAAGCCGAGGCAAAGCGGCGTCGCGATTAATGTTACCCCGCGATAGCGCGGGTCAAAGTAAAGCCTTCGTATAAAATGCAGCCGAGATGATGTTGGAACTGCACCGCATGCGCGGACTCTTCACTATTGTATTGCTGGCGCTCGGTGTCGCCGCGGCGCCCGTGCGGGCCGCCGATCTGGTCGAAGCGCCCGGCGGCTATCCCGGCGAAGTACAATATGGCGCCTTTGCCTTGGGCGGCGTTCGCGCCCAGCCGCTGCTGATCTATGATTACGATCCCGGCGTGCTAGTGCGCACTTGGTGGCAGCCGCCCTGGGAGCATCGCCATTATTTTCCCGCGACCGGCAAGCGGCCGCGCATCGGGCGTCGCGAAAATCTTTCCTTGCACGGCAAGCCGCCGGTGCCGGCGAAGAGCTTCTATCGCGCCTGGTCTACCAATGCGCTGTTTGCGCAGGATCGCGCGCGCACGTTCGCCGATGAAAGCATTCCGCACCGCCGGCCGGTTCCGCTGCCGCCAGCAAAACCTCGAGCCATGTGATTCCCATGATCCACACGCGCATTGCAACCGTCCTCATTTTATTCGCCACTGCCGTCGGCAGCGCGCAGGCGCAAACCTATGGCGCGCCGTCCGGACAGCGGCCTTCGCTCTATCCCTATGCGGGTCAGCCGCAGCAGCCTTACGCGGTCGAGGTGGCGCCCAACACCTATGTGATTCACCGGCCGGCAAAGCCGCGAAACTATCCGTACGTCACCTGTGTCGATTGCGGCCGCAATCCCGACGCGCCGCGCTATGAGCATCCGCATCAGCCCGCCGATCGCGGGCTGATCGAGGAATTACGCAAGCGCAATGACGCCAGACAGACGGTCGTCACCAGCAAAAAAGTCGTGCACGAGAAACCAATCGTCAAGGAGACCACGCGCGTGGTCGATGACCCGCCGCGCGTCATTGAACGGCGGCACGTGGTCGAAGGCTCACCGTCGGCGCCGCAGCACGCACAAGTCGCGGTCGAAGATGCAGGCAAGAATACGAAGCGCGGCGACGGCAAGCCGCGCGTCATTCACGCCGACGCCGAAGTCACTATTCTCGGGCCTGATCGCATGACCATCCGGCTCACCCGCAAGCGCGGCGAACTTGAGGCCAAGGCGCTGCGCGGCGAATAGATCCAACGAGCATGATCCCGAAAACGGGAACCGGTTTTCGGCAATAGATCACGCTCGGGCAAAAGCGAGTTAGTGGGAGCGAACGGCGGGTGAGGGGCCCCGCCGTTCTGCGTTTTAGCCCAAGCGCGCGTGTTGGCTGACGATATAAAGCGCAACCGCCGCGGCATTCGACACATTCAGGCTCTTGATGGCGCCGGGCAGCGCGATGCGGGCGACGTGGTCGCATGTCTCCTTGGTGAGTTGGCGCAGGCCCTTGCCTTCGGCGCCGAGTACCAGCGCCAGCGGCGCGCGCAGCGGCAAGGCGGCAAGATCGGCGTCGCCGTCGCCGTCGAGCCCGACTACGAGAAAGCCGCTGGCTTTCAGCGCCGCTAAACCGCGCGCCAAATTCTGCACGCTGATAAGCGGCACATTTTCCAGCGCCCCCGATGCTGCCTTGGCCAGCGCGCCGGTCGCCTCCGGACTGTGCCGCTGCGTGGTGACAATGGCGGCCGCCGCAAACGCCGCGGCCGAGCGGAAGATCGCGCCGACGTTGTGCGGGTCGGTGATCTGGTCGAGCACCAGCACCACGCCTTTCGTCGCGACATCCTCGATCGCCGGCGATGGTAGCGGGTCGGCTTCGAGATAGAGGCCCTGGTGCACGGCATCAGGTGCAAGCCGCTCGGCGATCGCCGAGGGTCGCACGATCTCCGCTGCAATCCGCAGCTCGATGCCTTCATCGGCGAGCCGCCGCGCTGCGTTCTCGGTGGCCAGCAGCCGGCGCAGGTGCCGCGCGGGATTGCGCAGCGCCGCGGTCACCGTATGCCAGCCATAGATCGCTGCCGGGCCGTCGGCTTCGAGCAGGCTGTCGCGGCGGGCGCGCTCGAAGCGCTGGCGTCGCTCGATCTGCTCGCGGGTCGCGCCCGGTTTGCCCGGCGAATGGCGGCGGCTGGAGGGGGAACGGGAGGGCATGTCCGAGCCTTAACTGATCGACCTTGAACGCGATAGCCTCCATTGACTTGCGCCGGGGGGCTGCCCATAAACCCCGCGATCCTGGCCGATAAACAAGCCGTTTATCTTTCGCGATCAATACGCTATCGGCGGGCTTAAGGGAGAGTGTCCCGAGCGGCAAAGGGGGCGGACTGTAAATCCGCTGGCTATGCCTTCGTAGGTTCGAGTCCTACCTCTCCCACCAGCCTTCGCTCCTTCGGAGCTTCGGCTCGGCAGGCCAGCTTGCACGAAGGCTGCCGCGCCGAAGTTGCGCGGCAACGAAGGCGGGCTTAATCGCTGTAAGCGAGTGCGTTCCGCGGGTGTAGCTCAATGGTAGAGCAACAGCCTTCCAAGCTGATGACGACGGTTCGATTCCGTTCACCCGCTCCAGCCTTTGCTCGCGAAGCGAGTGAAGGCCGTTGCACTGAGGCCCAATCGCGCGAAGGCGGGCATTTCCGCGAGTGATGGCTCAGCAAGCGCGTCCGCCAAAGCATCGGAAGATTGGCGTCATCTCTTCGTTAACAGTCTGTTTCGTAGGCTTTGGCCGCTGATTCGCTCAACCGGCCGCTTGCGCGCATGGACTGCTACTACGTCAATCTGGACGCGGCCGAAGAGCGCAAGCTCCGCCTCGAAAAGAATTTTGCCGCGTGCAAAAAACCCGGCTGGGAGCTGTTTCGCTTTCCCGCCGTCGACAAAAACTACGTCGAAACCAACCGCATCCCGGGTGCAACCAAGCCGGCGGAGAAGGGTTGCTTTCTCAGCCACCAGTTCCTCATCGGCCGGCATCTCGACGACGACAAGACCTTTTTCATCGTCGAAGACGATGCGCAGTTCGGCGTGCGCACCTGCACGCTCATCGACATGGTGCTCAAGCGCAACAAGGACAAGGATTGGGACCTTTTGTTCACCGACGTTTGCATCCCCAACATGACGACGATGTTTGAGTTGCTGAAATACCGGCGCGATCTGCGCGCCAAAAAAATCGAAGTGGCGTTCATGGATCTTTGCGGCGTCGGCTTTGCCGGCTCGACCGCTTACCTCATCAACGGCAAATCAAAACGGAAGGTGTACGAGCTTTTGCACTCCTACACCGAAATCAACCTGCCTTATGATCTCTTTCTCAGGCAGCTGTCGCATAAGGGCGACTTGAAAATCTTTTCGCTGTTTCCTTTCGTCACCACGCTGTCCGATTTCTCCGACGAGTCGCAGATCAAGTCGACTAGCGCCAACCGCATCGACGCCGCCTGGAACATGTTCCGCAAAATGATCTGGATCGAGCGCAATCTGAACAGCTGCAAATCGGCCCTGGAGTTGCTGAAAGCGGTCTATTTGCCATGACGAGCCGGCAGTCGAGCCCGAAACGAATGACGAAGAGCTAAGCGCGTTCAAGATTCTGTTTTCGTCGATGGCGGCAATCCAGCCCTGAACGCTGCCGCGTCAGGCGCTTTCCGCAAGATCCATCTGCACCGACAGTGCGCGGTCGAAGCTTTCCTGCGCCTCGGCGAAGCGGCCGAGCGCGTTGAGCGTGGTGCCGCGGTTATGATGGGCTTCGGCGTAATCGGGCCGCAGGGCAAGCGCGCGATCGAAGCTCGCCAGCGCTTCGTCGAAGCGATTGAGCGCCTGCAGCGTGTTGCCGCGGTTATTGTGCGCCTCGGCGAAGTCCGGCCGCAAGGCGAGGGCCTCGTCGAAACTCGCAATCGCCTCATCGAAACGGCCGAGTTCATGCAGGGTATTGCCGCGATTGCTGACTGCTTCGGCGTAGCCGGGCCGCAGGGCGATCGCTCGATTGAAGCTTTCCAACGCTTCATCGAAGTGGGTCAATTCGTGCAGCATGCTGCCGCGATTGTTGAGCGCCTCGGCGAGGTTTGGCCGTACGCTCAGCGCGTGATCGTAACTCGCCAGTGCCTCGTCGAGCCGACCTACCCCTTTCAGCGCATTGCCGCGATTGTAGAGCACCTCGGCGTCGTTCGGCTGCAAGGCCAGCGCGGCGTCGAACGCCTTGAGCGCTTCGTCGAAGCGCTTGAGCTCTGACAAGGTGCTGCCGAGATTATTCAACGCATCGGAGTTGAGCGGACGCAGAATGAGGGCGCGCTCGTAGCTTGCCAGGGCTTCATCGAACCGCTTCAGCTGATGCAGGGCCATGCCGCGATTGTTGAGCGCATTGACATAGTCCGGTCGCAGCGCGATGGCGCGCTCGAAGCTCTCGAGCGCTTCGCCGTGGCGGCCAAGCCGGCGCAGCGAATTGCCGAGATTGTAGTGCGCTTCCGCGTTGTTCGGCGCGATCGCAATCGCCTTGCGGGCGCTTTCCAATCCCTCTTCGTCGCGGCCGAGCACCGCGAGCACGGCGGCGCGATTGACATGCGCGTCAGGAAATTTCTTTTTCAGCTTGATCGCGGAATCGAAGCTTGCCAGTGCCTCTTCGTGGCGTTGCAGCGCGTTGAGCACCAGGCCCTGGTTGAGCAGGATCTGCGGCGACGGCTTTTTTGCGCGCATGGCATTGGCGATCAATTGCAGCGCTTCCTGCGGCTGGCCTTGCGCCAGCTTGATCACGCCGAGCATGTGCAGGGCGTCGAAATGGTCGGGGCGGACCGCCAGGATCGCAGCGTAAAGGCCGGCCGCGTCGGCGAGGCGACCCAGCTGGTGCAGCGCGATGGCCTGCGCCAGCGTCTGCGGCACGTTGAGCGGCTGGTTGGTTTGCGGAAGCGGCAATGACATGGCGGTTCCCCTGTCCGCCGAGAGGTAAAATAGGGGGCCTGAGTCGTCCAGCACGGCGTCCGAAAGCCGCCATGGCAATCGAGCCGCTATTTGGCGCAGACGCCAGCGAAATCAGGGCCCGGCACCCTTGCAATGCCGGTGTGTATAATGCATGACATCGCGGCGGCGGACCTTTAGGTTCGCCGCTTCCGCTTCCGGAGGAGTGTAGCTCAATGGCTAGAGCACCGGTCTCCAAAACCGGGGGTTGCAGGTTCGAGTCCTGCCACTCCTGCCAGGGGTCGGCGGTCAGGATTTGTTAGGCGGGCGCAAGCGAAAACGCCCGGCGGTGACTAGATGGGGACCGCGCAGGCCGGTTCAGGACGCGAATAATGGCAGTATCGCCGTTCAAGTTTCTCCAGGAGGTGCGCGAGGAGGCCAACAAGGTCACCTGGCCCTCGCGTAAGGAGACCATGATCACCACCGCCATGGTGTTTGTGATGGTGGCAATTGCGTCGGTATTTTTCCTGCTCGCGGATCAGATCATCCGCGTTGCCGTTACATTCGTGCTCGGCATTGCCGGCTGAAGGCTGAAAGACTGAGAGAGATGAGCGACATCGCCGCGACCACCACGACCAAACCCAAGCGCTGGTACATCGTCCACGCCTATTCCAACTTCGAGAAGAAGGTGGCGGAATCGATCCGCGAACAGGCCAAGCAGCGCGGGCTCTCCGATCACTTTGAAGAAGTGATGGTGCCGACCGAGAAGGTCGTCGAGGTGCGCCGCGGCCGCAAGGTGGACGCCGAGCGCAAGTTTTTTCCCGGCTATGTGCTGGTGAAGATGGATTTGACCGACGAGGTCTATCATCTGATCAAGAACACGCCGAAGGTTACCGGCTTCCTCGGCACCGACAAGAAGCCGATGCCGATTTCCGACGCCGAGGCTGCGCGCATCCTCACGCAAGTGCAGGAAGGCATCGAGCGGCCGAAGCCCTCGGTGTCGTTCGAAGTTGGCGAGCAGGTGCGCGTGTCGGACGGGCCGTTTGCTTCGTTCAACGGCACGGTGGAAGAAGTGGACGAAGCCCGCTCGCGGGTGAAGGTGGCGGTTTCGATCTTCGGCCGCGCCACGCCGGTGGAACTGGAATTCGGGCAGGTGGAGAAACTCTGATCGTCATTGCCGGGCTTATCCCGGCAATCCCGGTCATTGGGCACTGCGGTGCCAAGCTAAGCGAGATGGCCGGGACAAGCCCGGCTATGACAAGTGAGCAGATGTGGGAGGTGAGGCGGCTGCCAACCGTCAATATCCGCACCACTAACGGAGTAGAACGATGGCCAAGAAAGTCACTGGATTCCTCAAATTGCAGGTGCCGGCCGGCGCCGCCAACCCCTCGCCGCCGATCGGGCCGGCGTTGGGCCAGCGCGGCCTCAATATCATGGAGTTCTGCAAGGCGTTCAACGCGCAGACTCAGAAAATGGAAAAGGGCATTCCCATCCCGGTCGTCATCACGACCTATCAGGACCGCTCCTTCACCTTCGAGATGAAGACGCCGCCGGTGTCGTATTTCCTGAAGAAGGCGGCCAAGCTCGAGAGCGGCTCCAAGACACCGGGCCGCGACATGGTCGGCCAGGTGACCAAGGCTCAGGTCAAGGAAATCGCCGAGCAGAAGATGAAGGATTTGAACTGCGACACGATCGAGGCGGCGATGAAGATGATCGAAGGCTCGGCCCGCTCCATGGGCCTGACGGTGGCGGAGTAACGGTCATGGCAATCGGAAAACGCACCAAGGTCGCGCGCGACGGTATCGACCGCGAGAAGGCCTATTCGATCGTCGAAGCGGTTAAGCTCGTGAAGGAACGCGCCAAGGCAAAATTCGACGAGACCATCGAGGTCGCGATGAATCTCGGCGTCGACCCGACGCACGCGGACCAGATGGTGCGCGGCGTGGTCACGTTGCCGAACGGTTCCGGCCGCACGCTGCGCGTCGGCGTCTTCGCCCGCGGCGCCAAGGCCGACGAGGCCAAGGCCGCCGGTGCTGATGTTGTCGGCGCCGAAGACCTGGTCGAGAAAGTCAACAAAGGCGAGATCGACTTCGACCGCTGCATCGCCACCCCCGACATGATGCCGCTGGTCGGCCGTCTCGGTAAGGTGCTCGGTCCGCGCGGCATCATGCCGAATCCGAAAGTCGGCACGGTGACCATGGACGTGACCAATGCGGTCAAGGGCGCCAAGGGCGGCTCGGTCGAGTTCCGCGTGGAAAAGGCCGGCATCGTCCAGGCCGGCGTCGGCAAGGCCTCGTTCCCGGAGGAAAAGCTGGTCGAGAACATCAAGGCCTTCGCTGATGCGGTGCAGAAGGCCAAGCCGCCGGGGGCCAAGGGCCATTACATCAACCGGGTGGCGATCTCCTCGACCATGGGGCCGGGGGTGAAAGTCGAACCATCGTCGCTGTTTGCGGCGGGGAGCTAATTCGGGTTCTTCGGCACAATTCGGCTCTTTTTTGGCGTGGATTCTTGCGGATTAGGGCTTGGCAAAGGCCTTTGGACTCTCTAAATGGTCGCCATCGGGCGTGCCGGCCTGTTTGCCGGCGCGCCTTTGCGCGTCCTTAAAATCAAAGGTGATCAAGGGCTTAGCCTTTTAGACATCCCGGCGGGACATCTGAGAGGAAAGGCAGGGATCGCTTTCTAAGAACCGCAAGGCCAATCCGGAAACGAATTGGCCGACCTGTCCGAGACTGCCGGCGCCCGGTCGCAAGACCGAGCTTAATCCTGAAAAGGGCCAGCATAGACGGGGATTGAGACCCGAGTTTGCGCGGCTTCATCGCTGCGCCGAGTCTGGTTCGAACCTCGGATACCTGTTCGCGGTGTTTGTACCGTGGCGGGGGGCAGGATTACTGGAAGCGTCGTCCTGCCTGGGTTTGCTTCGCGTGAGCACAGCGGGACGGCTGGTATCAACCCGGCGGTTTCCGCTTAACGCGGGCCAACCGTCATACCGGAAAGAGCTTGCAGTGGATCGAGCGGCAAAGCAGGAGTCCATCGCCGAACTGAACGGGGTCTTCAAGGCCTCGAACGTCGTGGTGGTGGCTCACTATTCCGGCCTCACCGTCGCCCAGATGCAAAATCTGCGCAAGCAGATGAGAGGCGCTGGCGCGCAGGTGAAGGTCGCGAAGAACCGTCTCGCCCAAATCGCACTGAAGGACACCGACGCTGCCGTGATCGCGCCCCTGCTCAAGGGGCCGACCGTGATCGCCTTTTCCGGCGATCCCGTGGCGGCGCCGAAGGTGGCCGTCGATTTCGCCAAGGCGAACGAGAAGTTCGTCATTCTCGGCGGTTCGATGGGCAAGGCGGCTCTCGACCTCAACGGCGTCAAGGCGCTCGCCTCGCTGCCGTCGCTGGACGAATTGCGTGCCAAGATCGTCGGCCTGATCCAGGCTCCGGCGACCAAACTCGCGCAACTCGCCAACGCTCCGGCCGCCAAGGTCGCGCGCGTGGTCCAAGCTTATGCCTCCAAGGCCCCTTCAGAGAGCGCTGCGGCGTGATGGCTCTTTCTTGAACAAACCCGACTGGTTCGAACCTTAGGAAACGAAAAATGGCTGACCTGCAAAAGATCGTCGATGAATTGTCGAGCCTGACCGTCATGGAAGCGGCGGATCTGGCGAAACTCCTGGAAGAAAAGTGGGGCGTCTCCGCTGCCGCGGCGGTTGCGGTGGCGGCCGGTCCCGCTGGCGGCGGCGCTGCTGCGGTTGAGGAGAAGACCGAGTTCACCGTGGTTCTTGCCGCTGCTGGCGAGAAGAAAATCGAGGTGATCAAGGAAGTGCGGGCGCTCACCGGTCTCGGCCTCAAGGAGGCCAAGGACCTGGTCGAGGGCGCGCCGAAACCCGTCAAGGAAGGTGTCGGCAAGGACGAGGCGGCCAAGATCAAGGCCACCCTCGAAAAAGTCGGCGCCAAGGTTGAGCTTAAATAAGTAGCGCTTATTTAAGCGAAATCCCGGCCTGGCGAAGCGAGGGCCGGGACCCAGATCGAGAAATCCCCGGGCCCGATCGCCCGGGGGTTCAGAAGGCTAAAAATAGTGCAGCGGCCGGCCCCCGGCCGCGGTGGAGGCGAGCCCTGAATGGTGCGGTCCGTTCAAGGGAAATGTGAAGTGTGCGGCGGTTCGGACGCGGTCCGAATCACATAGAAACGGGAAACTCCGACGCCTGTCCTGATGGTCGCGATGGATTGCGACTGTTCGGAGAGGCGCCCGCGTTGGCCCACCCAAATCGAATCGAGAGAGAAACGATGGCGCAGACGTTTACCGGTCGCAAGCGCGTAAGGAAATTTTTCGGATCAATCAAAGAAGTGGCGGAGATGCCGAACCTCATCGAGGTTCAAAAGGCGTCTTATGACCAGTTCCTGCTGGTGAAGGAGCCCGAAGGCGGGCGTCCGGACGAGGGACTGCAGGCGGTGTTCCGCTCGGTGTTCCCGATTTCGGATTTTTCCAATTCGTCGATGCTGGAATTCGTCAAGTACGAATTCGAGCCGCCGAAATACGACGTCGACGAGTGCCGCCAGCGCGGCATGACTTACGCCGCGCCGCTCAAGGTGACGCTGCGCCTCATTGTGTTCGATATCGACGAGGAGACGGGCGCCAAGTCGGTCAAGGACATCAAGGAGCAGGACGTCTACATGGGCGACATCCCGCTCATGACCAACAACGGCACCTTCATCGTCAACGGCACCGAGCGCGTCATCGTCTCGCAGATGCATCGCTCGCCCGGCGTGTTCTTCGATCACGACAAGGGCAAGACGCATTCGAGCGGCAAGCTGCTGTTTGCCGCCCGCATCATTCCCTATCGCGGCTCCTGGCTCGACATCGAGTTCGACGCCAAGGACATCGTCTATGCGCGCATCGACCGCCGCCGCAAGATTCCGGTGACGTCACTGCTCTATGCGCTCGGCCTCGATGGCGAGGAAATCCTGCGGACCTTCTACAAGCACGTGACCTACAAGCGGCAGAAGGAAGGCTGGCGCGTTCCCTTCGATGCCAACCGCTTGAAGGGCTACAAGGCGGTCAACAATCTGGTCGACGCCGACACCGGCCGCACCGTGGTCGAGGCGGGTCAGAAGATCAGCGTGCGCCAGGCGCGCCAGTTGCAGGAAAAGGGCCTCAAGGCCCTGCGCATGACCGACGACGAACTCATCGGCCATTACATCGCCGAGGATCTCGCCAACGGCAAGACCGGCGAAATCTATCTGGAAGCCGGCGAGGAGATTACCGAGAAGAATCTCAAGGTGCTGATCGAGGCCGGCTACAAGGAACTGCCGCTGCTCGACATCGACCATGTCAATGTCGGCGCCTACATCCGCAATACGCTCTCCGTCGACAAGAACATGACGCGCGAGGACGCGCTGTTCGACATTTACCGCGTCATGCGCCCGGGCGAGCCGCCGACCGTCGACACTGCGGAAACCATGTTCCGTTCGCTGTTCTTCGACAGCGAGCGTTATGACCTGTCCGCCGTCGGCCGCGTGAAGATGAACATGCGGCTCGACCTCGATGCGCCCGACACCATGCGCGTGCTGCGCAAGGACGATATCATCGCGGTAATCCGTACGCTGGTCGATCTGCGCGACGGCAAAGGCGAGATCGACGACATCGACCATCTCGGCAACCGCCGGGTGCGCTCGGTCGGCGAGCTGATGGAAAACCAGTACCGCATCGGCCTCCTGCGCATGGAGCGCGCGATCAAGGAGCGCATGTCCTCGGTCGATATCGACACCGTCATGCCGCAGGACCTGATCAACGCCAAGCCGGCGGCTGCCGCGGTGCGCGAGTTCTTCGGCTCCTCGCAGCTCTCGCAGTTCATGGACCAGACCAACCCGCTGTCCGAGATCACGCACAAGCGGCGTCTCTCGGCGTTGGGTCCGGGCGGCCTCACGCGCGAGCGCGCCGGCTTCGAGGTGCGCGACGTGCACCCGACGCATTACGGCCGCATCTGCCCGATCGAGACGCCGGAAGGGCCGAACATCGGCCTGATCAATTCGCTCGCCACTTACGCGCGGGTGAACAAGTATGGCTTTGTCGAAACGCCCTATCGCAAGGTGAAGGACGGCCGCGTCACCGACGAGGTCATCTACCTCTCGGCGATGGAGGAGGGCCGCTACACGGTGGCCCAGGCCAATGCCCAGATCGACAACCGCGGCCGCTTCACCGAGGACCTGATCGTGTGCCGCCATGCCGGCGACGTGCATCTCGTTCCCCGCGACAAGGTCGACTTCATGGACGTGTCGCCGAAGCAGCTCGTCTCGGTGGCTGCGGCGCTCATCCCGTTCCTCGAGAACGACGACGCCAACCGCGCGCTGATGGGCTCAAACATGCAGCGCCAGGCGGTGCCGCTGGTTCGTTCCGAAGCGCCTTTCGTCGGCACCGGCATGGAAGGCGTGGTCGCGCGCGATAGTGGCGCGTCGATCTCGGCCCGCCGCACCGGCATCGTCGACCAGGTGGACGCCACCCGTATCGTCGTCCGCGCCACCGACGAGACCGACCCGACCAAGCCCGGCGTCGATATCTACCGGCTGATGAAATACCAGCGCTCGAACCAGAACACCTGCATCAACCAGCGCCCGCTGGTGAAGGTCGGTGACGGCGTCGAGAAGGGCGACATCATCGCCGACGGTCCCTCGACCGATCTCGGCGAGCTCGCGCTCGGCCGCAACGTGCTGGTCGCGTTCATGCCGTGGAATGGCTACAACTTCGAGGAACTCGATCCTGCTCTCCGAGCGGATCGTGAAAGACGACGTGTTCACGTCCATCCACATCGAGGAATTCGAGGTGATGGCGCGCGACACCAAGCTCGGCCCCGAGGAAATCACCCGCGATATCCCCAATGTCTCAGAAGAGGCGCTGAAGAACCTCGACGAAGCCGGCATCGTCTATATCGGCGCCGAAGTTCATGCCGGTGACATCCTGGTCGGCAAGATCACGCCCAAGGGCGAAAGCCCGATGACGCCGGAGGAAAAACTCCTGCGCGCCATCTTCGGCGAGAAGGCGTCCGACGTGCGCGACACCTCGTTGCGCGTGCCCCCGGGTGTGCAAGGCACCGTGGTCGAGGTGCGCGTGTTCAACCGCCACGGCGTCGAGAAGGACGAGCGCGCGCTCGCTATCGAGCGTGAAGAGATCGAGCGACTCGCCAAGGACCGCGACGACGAACAGGCGATCCTCGACCGTAACGTCTATGGCCGTCTGGCCGAATTGCTGGAAGGGCGTCAGGGCATCGCCGGGCCGAAGGGCTTCAAGAAGGACTCAAAGATCACCAAGGCGGTGCTGGATGAGTATCCGCGCTCGCAATGGTGGCAGTTTGCCTCGCCCAACGACAAGCTGATGAGCGAGATCGAGGCGATCCGCAAGCAGTACGACGAGTCGAAGAAGCTGCTCGAACAACGTTTCCTCGACAAGGTCGAGAAGCTGCAGCGCGGTGACGAATTGCCGCCCGGCGTGATGAAGATGGTCAAGGTCTTCGTTGCGGTGAAGCGTAAGATCCAGCCCGGCGACAAGATGGCCGGCCGCCATGGCAACAAGGGCGTGGTGTCAAAGATCGTGCCGGCGGAGGACATGCCGTTCCTCGCCGACGGCCAGCCGGTCGACATCGTGCTTAACCCGCTCGGCGTGCCGAGCCGCATGAACGTCGGCCAGATCCTGGAGACGCATCTGGGCTGGGCTTGCGCCGGCCTCGGTCTCAAGATCGGGCAGGCGGTCGATGCCTATAACGGCAAGCACGAACTCGCGGCCGCTGAAAGACATGCTCAAGAAGGTCTATGGCGACGACGAGACCATCAAGTCGCTGTCGGAAGATGAGCTCGTCGAGCTCGGCGGCAATCTGCGGCACGGCGTGCCGATCGCGACGCCGGTGTTCGACGGCGCCAAAGAGGCCGACATCGAGAAGATGCTCGACCTCGCCGGCCTCGACCATTCCGGGCAGGTGAGCGTATTCGACGGCCGCACCGGCGACGTGTTCGACCGCAAGGTCACCGTTGGCTTCATCTACATGCTGAAACTGCACCACCTGGTGGACGACAAGATCCACGCCCGCTCGATCGGCCCGTACTCGCTGGTCACCCAGCAGCCGCTGGGCGGCAAGGCGCAGTTCGGCGGCCAGCGGTTCGGCGAAATGGAGGTGTGGGCGCTCGAGGCTTACGGCGCGGCTTACACCTTGCAGGAAATGCTCACCGTCAAGTCGGACGACGTTGCCGGCCGCACCAAGGTCTACGAGGCGATCGTGCGCGGCGACGACACCTTCGAGGCGGGCATTCCGGAATCGTTCAACGTGCTGGTGAAGGAAATGCGCTCGCTCGGCCTCAACGTCGATCTGCACAATTCCAAGCAGGGGCGCGGTCAGGGCGGCGAGACGCAGGAAGCCGCGGAATAATCGACTGAAGCGGAGCGGCGAGGGTGCCGCTCCGCGATATTTGGACGTTCAAACGACAGGTGGGGGAAAGGCGATCCCCCGGTCGAGGAGAATAAGATGAATCAAGAGATTATGAATCTTTTCAGCCCGCAGGTCCCGGCGCAGGTCTTCGACCAGATCCGGATTTCGATCGCGAGCCCGGAAAAGATTCTGTCCTGGTCTTACGGCGAGATCAAAAAGCCGGAAACGATCAACTATCGGACCTTCAAGCCCGAACGCGACGGCTTGTTCTGCGCGCGCATCTTTGGGCCGATCAAGGATTACGAGTGCTTGTGCGGCAAGTACAAGCGCATGAAGTACAAGGGCATCATCTGCGAAAAGTGCTCGGTCGAAGTAACGCTCAGCCGCGTGCGGCGCGAGCGCATGGGCCATATCGAGCTCGCAGCTCCGGTCGCCCACATCTGGTTCTTGAAGTCGCTGCCGAGCCGCATCGGCTTGCTGCTCGACATGACCCTCAAGGACCTCGAGCGCATCCTTTATTTCGAATATTACGTCGTGCTTGAGCCGGGCCTCACCCCGCTCAAGGACCGTCAACTGCTGTCCGAGGAAGAGTATCTCAAGGCGCAGGAGGAGTTCGGCGCCGACAGCTTCACCGCCACCATCGGCGCGGAAGCGATCCGCGAGATGCTCAAAGCCCTCGACCTCGACAAGATGCAGGCCGAGTTGCGCGCCGAGATCGGCGAGACCGACAGCGACATCAAGAAGAAGAAATATGGCAAGCGGCTGAAGCTGATCGAGGCCTTCATCGCCTCCGGCAACAAGCCGGAATGGATGATCCTCACCGTCGTGCCGGTGATCCCGCCGGACCTGCGGCCGCTGGTGCCGCTCGACGGCGGCCGCTTCGCCACCTCCGACCTCAACGATCTCTATCGCCGCGTCATCAACCGCAACAACCGCTTGAAGCGGCTGATCGAGCTGCGCGCGCCGGACATCATCATCCGCAACGAAAAGCGCATGCTGCAGGAAGCGGTTGACGCGCTGTTCGACAACGGCCGCCGCGGCCGCGTCATCACCGGCGCCAACAAGCGTCCGTTGAAATCGCTCGCCGACATGCTGAAAGGAAAGCAGGGCCGCTTCCGCCAGAACCTGCTCGGCAAGCGCGTCGACTATTCCGGCCGTTCGGTGATCGTGGTCGGTCCCGAGCTGAAACTGCATCAGTGCGGGCTGCCGAAGAAGATGGCGCTCGAACTGTTCAAGCCGTTCATCTATTCGCGGCTCGACGCCAAGGGCCTGTCCACCACCGTGAAGCAGGCGAAGAAACTGGTGGAGAAGGAGAAGCCGGAGGTTTGGGACATCCTCGACGAGGTGATCCGCGAACATCCGGTGCTCTTGAACCGCGCGCCAACCTTGCACCGCCTCGGCATCCAGGCCTTCGAGCCGGTGCTGATCGAGGGCAAGGCGATCCAGCTGCATCCGCTGGTCTGCGCCGCTTTCAACGCCGACTTCGACGGCGACCAGATGGCCGTGCACGTGCCGCTGTCGCTCGAAGCGCAGCTCGAGGCGCGCGTGCTGATGATGTCGACCAACAACATCCTGCATCCGGCGAACGGGCAGCCGATCATCGTGCCGTCGCAGGACATCGTGCTCGGCCTCTATTACCTGTCGCTGATGAGCGAGGGCGAGCCCGGCGAGGGCAAGGTGTTCGGCGACATGGCCGACATCGAGCATGCGCTGCATGCCAAGGCGGTCAACCTGCACACCAAGATCAAATACCGCTGGGAAGGCGTCGACGATAAGGGCAATTCGTTCAAGAAGTGGTTCGACACCACGCCCGGCCGCGTCATCCTCGGCAATGTGCTGCCGAGGAGCCCGAAAGTGTCGTTCGACGCGGTCAACCGCTTGATGACCAAGCGCGAGATCTCGTCGATGATCGACACCGTCTATCGCCACTGCGGACAGAAGGAGACGGTCATCTTTTGCGACCGCATCATGGCACTCGGCTTCTACCATGCCTTCAAGGCCGGCATCTCGTTCGGCAAGGACGACATGGTGGTGCCGGAGTCGAAGTGGAAGATCGTCGAGAGGACGCGCGAACTCGCCAAGGAGTTTGAGCAGCAATACAACGACGGCCTCATCACCCAGGGCGAGAAATACAACAAGGTGGTCGACGCCTGGTCGAAGTCCACCGACGAGATCGCCGAAGCGATGATGAAGGAAATTTCGACCACCAAGAAGGACGCGCAAGGCCGCGACATGCAGGTCAACTCGATCTACATGATGGCGCATTCCGGCGCGCGCGGCTCGCCGGCGCAGATGCGCCAGCTCGCCGGCATGCGCGGGCTGATGGCGAAGCCCTCGGGTGAGATCATCGAAAGCCCAATCATCTCCAACTTCAAGGAGGGGTTGTCGGTGATGGAGTACTTCAACTCCACGCACGGCGCCCGCAAGGGCCTCGCCGATACCGCATTGAAGACGGCGAACTCAGGCTATCTGACGCGGCGTCTGGTCGACGTGGCGCAGGACTGCATCATCACCACCGAGGACTGCGGCACCAAGAACGGCATCAAGGTGCGGGCGATCATCGACGCCGGCACAGTGGTGGCGCCGCTCGCCGTGCGCATTCTCGGCCGCACCGCCGCCGAAGACGTCAAGGATCCGGCTAGCAACAAGACGGTCGTCAAGCGCGGCACGCTGATCACCGAGCCTGAAGTCGAGATGATCACCAACGCCGGCGTGCAGGAGCTGAAGATCCGCTCCGTGCTCACCTGCGAGGCAGCCAACGGCGTCTGCGGTTCCTGCTACGGGCGCGATCTTGCCCGCGGCACTCCGGTCAACATGGGCGAGGCGGTGGGCGTCATCGCCGCGCAGTCGATCGGCGAGCCGGGCACCCAGCTCACCATGCGCACCTTCCACATCGGCGGTGCGGCGCAAATCTCCGAGCAGTCGTTCATCGAGTCGAACTTCGACGGCAAGCTCAAGTTCAAGGGTAAAAATATTGCCAAGAACTCGGATGGGGACGTGGTGGCGATGGTGCGCAACATGGTGGTGTCGGTGATCGATGCCGACGGCACCGAGCGCGCGCATCACCGCATTCCCTACGGCGCGCGCATGCGCGTCGAGGACGGCGACAAGATCAAACGCGGCCAGCGCATCGCCGAGTGGGATCCCTATACGCGGCCGATCCTCACCGAAGTCGAGGGCTCGATCGCCTTTGAGGACCTGGTCGACGGCATCTCGCTGTCGGAAGCGCTCGACGAGTCGACCGGCATCGCCAAGCGCGTGGTCATCGACTGGCGCACCGGACCGGTGCGCAACCAGCAGGACCTGCGTCCGGCGATCGTGATCAAGGGCAAGGACGGCAAGCTGTTGAAGCTGTCCCGAGGCGGCGAGGCGCGCTATCAGCTCGCCGTCGATGCCGTCATCTCGGTCGATCCGGGCGGGCACATCAAGGCGGGCGACGTCATCGCGCGTATCCCGACGGAGAGCGCCAAGACCCGCGACATCACCGGCGGTCTGCCGCGGGTGGCGGAGCTGTTCGAGGCGCGCAAGCCGAAGGATTCGGCGGTCATCGCCGAGATCGGCGGCACCGTGCGCTTCGGCAAGGACTACAAGAACAAGCGCCGCATCACCATCGAGCCTTCGGCCAAGGGCGACGAGCCCAAGGAATATCTGGTGCCCAAGGGCAAGCACATCCACCTGCAGGATGGCGACGTCATCGAGAAGGGCGATTACATCGTCGACGGCAATCCGGCGCCGCACGACATTCTCGCCATCAAGGGCGTCGAGGAACTCGCCGCCTATCTGGTCAACGAGATCCAGGAGGTCTATCGCCTGCAAGGCGTGATGATCAACGACAAGCACATCGAGGTGATCGTTCGCCAGATGCTGCAGAAGGTCGAGATCGACGACGCCGGCGAGACCGATCTCCTGCAGGGCGAGCAGATGGACAAGACCGAGCTCGACGAGATCAATGCGCGCGTCGAAGCCGATGGCAAGAAGCCGGCGACGGGCCATCCGGTGCTGCTCGGCATCACCAAGGCGAGCCTGCAGACGCGGTCGTTCATCTCGGCGGCTTCGTTCCAGGAGACGACGCGCGTGCTCACCGAGGCGGCGGTCAACGCCAAGATCGACACGCTCGACGGCCTCAAGGAGAACGTCATCGTCGGCCGCCTGATCCCGGCCGGCACCGGCGCCATGATGAACTCGCTGCGCGAGGTTGCCACCAAGCGTGACGCGCTCATCCTCGAGGAGCGCGAGAAGGATGCCGCCAAGGCGGCTGCGGCCGCTGCTGCCGAGCCGGCGCCGGCGCTGCCGGCGGCCGAGTAAGCCCCGCCGTTACGACATCGAAAGGGCCGCCCATGAGGCGGCCCTTTTTCATTGCCGGCCTGTCACACACTGGTAACGAACGCTGCCGTAGAGCGGTGCGCATGCACTGGTGGCAATCGGGCATCCTCTACCAGGTTTATCCGCGTTCGTTTCGGGACACGGATGGCGATGGCGTCGGCGATCTCAAAGGCATCACTCGAGCGTTTGCCCTATCTCGCCGCGCTTGGCGTCGATGCGCTGTGGTTGTCGCCGATCTTTGCTTCGCCGATGGCCGATTTCGGCTACGACATTTCCGATTACCTGGCCGTCGATCCGCTGTTCGGCACCATGCGCGACTTCGACGCGCTGCTTGCCGCCGCGCATGCGCGCGGGCTCAAGGTGCTGCTCGATCTGGTGCCCAACCACACTTCGGACCAGCACCCGTGGTTCATCGCCAGCCGCGCGTCGCGCGCCAATCCGAAACGCGACTGGTACATCTGGCGCGAAGGCGGCCCCGGCGGCGGACCGCCCAACAATTGGCTCTCGGTATTCGGCGGCTCGGCTTGGACATTCGATGAGCCCAGCGGCCAATATTATTATCATGCGTTCCTGAAAGAACAGCCGGACCTCAACTGGCGCAATCCTCGACGTGCGCGAGGCGATGCACGAGGTCATGCGCTTCTGGCTCAGGCGCGGCGTCGACGGCTTCCGCGTCGATGTGATCTGGCATCTGATCAAGGACGATCAACTTCCGCGACAATCCGCCCAATCCGGAGTTTCGCGAGGGCGATGCGGACTACCGACGCCTGCTGCCGCTTTATTCCGCCGACCGGCCTGAGGTGCACGAGGTGATCCGCGGCCTGCGCGCGGTGATCGACGAGTTTCCCGACCGAGTGCTGATCGGTGAAATCTATCTGCCGGCCGAGAAGCTCGCCGCCTATTACGGGCGCGACCTTGGCGGCGCGCATCTTCCGTTTAATTTCAGTTTGATCGAGACGCCTTTTAAGCCGCGCGCCATCGCGAAGCTGATCGGGCGCTACGAGGCGGCTTTGCCCCAGGGTGCCTGGCCGAACTGGGTCATGGGCAATCACGACCGGCCGCGGCTCGCGAGCCGCATTGGACCAAAGAATACGCGACTCGCCGCCATGCTGCTGCTGACGCTGCGTGGCACGCCGACGCTCTACTACGGTGACGAGATCGGCATGGCTCAGGCATCGATCGCGCCGGAGCGCTCGCGCGATCCGGCCGTGCTGCACGTGCCCGGCCGCGATGGGGCCCGCACGCCGATGCAATGGGACGCCGGCGCCTTGGCCGGATTTTCCACTGTCGAGCCCTGGCTGCCGCTCGCCGGGGATGTTTCCAGCGTCAACGTGGCAAGCGAGAGCGCCGATCGGGTCTCACTTCTCAATCTTTACCGGCGGCTGATCGCCACGCGGCGGAAGAGTGTGGCGCTGACCGGAGGCGCCTATCGGCTCCTCAACGTCAGCGATCAAGTGTTGACCTATCTGCGGGAGGCGGAGCGCGAGCGCATTATGGTCGCTCTGAATTTCGGAGCGGAGCCCGCGGCTGTCGCGTTGCCGCCAGCGGCGGGGACCATCCTTGTCGCAACGGCCCCGGAAGGAGATGGCAACCCCGTCAGCGGCTCGATCAACCTGCCGGGCCATGCCGGCGCGGTCATCGCGCTCGCTACGTAATTCGCGATTAGCCCCGATAATTCAGCCCTTTTCGCCTTGACTTAGGGCGGACCCGCCGATACATACCCACCACTTTTCGGCAGGCGGTGAGCTTCGCTTGCTCGGAACGGCCGCCCGGCTAAGCATCTGAGAAGATATAAGTTTTTCTCATTTCTGCGCCGGCGCATCGCCTCGACGAATGAAGCTCAAACGCTGCCTCTGACAGCCGCTGTCAGGCTTGAAGCGATCGGTGCGCAGCTTTGCCGTTGCGCGCCGTCCGGACCCGAAAGAGCGCCCCCGCAAAGATAGCGGATGGCGCGATTTCGTTTTGCGTGCGTGCGGACGTATTCCGCGGAAATGCCGGGGCGAAAAGCCCAAACGACGAGGCGGGCGGTCGAGCCCGCGTGATGTGTGCAGGGGCGAAAGCCCGAGCCGATTCCGGGCACGTGCCCGCACGAAAGGTAAGCGAAAGGCGCTCAATGCCGACGATCAACCAGTTGATTGCCACTCCGCGCAAGCCATTGAAGGCGCGCAACACGGCGCCGGCGCTGGAGAATTCGCCGCAGAAGCGCGGCGTCTGCACCCGCGTCTACACGACGACGCCGAAGAAGCCGAACTCGGCGCTGCGCAAGGTCGCCAAGGTTCGCCTCACCAATGGCTTCGAGGTGATCGGCTACATCCCGGGTGAGGGACACAATCTGCAGGAACACTCGGTGGTGATGATCCGCGGCGGCCGCGTCAAGGATTTGCCCGGCGTGCGCTATCACATCCTGCGCGGCGTGCTCGATACCCAGGGCGTCAAGAACCGCAAACAGCGCCGCTCGAAATACGGCGCCAAACGGCCGAAGTAACCGGAGCAAAGCGACGGTTATCCAGGCCAAGCGGAGCGAGAGCCGGGATCGCCAGAGCAAGAACAGAGATAGAGCAAACAGATGTCCCGCCGCCACGCCGCCGAAAAACGCGAAGTCATCCCGGACCCGAAGTTCGGCAACGTCGTCGTCAGCAAGTTCATGAACGCGGTGATGTATGCCGGCAAGAAGTCGGTTGCCGAGAATATCGTCTATGGCGCGCTGGAAATGATCGAGGGCAAGACCAAGCAGAATCCGCTTTCGGTATTCCAGCAGGCGCTCGACAATGTGATGCCGTCGATCGAAGTGCGCTCGCGCCGTGTCGGCGGCGCCACCTATCAGGTGCCGGTGGAAGTGCGCACGTCGCGCCGTCAGGCACTGGGCATTCGCTGGATCATTTCGGCCGCGCGCGACCGCAACGAGAAAACCATGACCGAGCGGCTGTCGGCCGAGCTGCTCGACGCGTCGAATAACAGGGGAAACGCCGTCAAGAAGCGCGAGGACACCCACAAGATGGCGGAAGCCAACCGGGCGTTCTCGCATTACCGCTGGTGACGACGAACAACCTCAAGGAATAGAACGCAAATGCCCCGCGTCCACCCAATCGAGGACTACCGCAATTTCGGCATCATGGCGCACATCGATGCCGGGAAAACCACGACCACGGAGCGGATCCTCTATTACACCGGCAAGAGCCACAAGATCGGCGAGGTGCATGAAGGCGCCGCGACGATGGACTGGATGGAGCAGGAGCAGGAACGCGGCATCACCATCACTTCGGCCGCGACCACCGCGTTCTGGAAGGAAAAGCGCCTCAACATCATCGACACGCCGGGCCACGTCGACTTCACCATCGAGGTCGAGCGCTCGCTGCGCGTGCTCGATGGCGCGGTCGTCGTGCTCGATTCCAACCAGGGCGTCGAGCCGCAGACCGAGACGGTGTGGCGCCAGGGCGATAAATACAAAGTGCCGCGCATCGTCTTCGCCAACAAGATGGACAAGATTGGCGCCGACTTCTTCAAGTGCATGGACGACATCGTAAGCCGCCTCGGCGCCAAGCCGGTGGCGATCCAGCTCCCGATCGGCTCCGAGCAGCAACTTCAAGGGCATCATCGATCTCGTGCGCATGAAGGGCGTGGTCTGGGACGACGAACTGCTCGGCGCCAATTACCACGACATCGATATTCCGGCCGACATGCTCGAGCAGGCCAAGGAATACCGCGAGATGATGATTGAAGCCGCGGTCGAACTCGACGACGACGCCACCACCGCCTACCTCGAAGGGAAGATGCCCGACGAGGCCACCATCAAGAAGCTGATCCGCAAAGCCGTCATCACCGCGCGCGTTCTTTCCGGTGCTCTGCGGCTCCGCCTTCAAGAACAAGGGCGTGCAGCCGCTGCTCGATGCCGTCGTCGATTATCTGCCGTCGCCGCTCGACGTGCCGCCGATCCACGGCATCAATCCCGACAACGGCGAAGACGTCATTCGCGAGCCGAAGGATGATGCGCCGCTGGCGCTGCTCGCCTTCAAGATCATGGACGATCCCTTCGTCGGCACCATCACCTTCTGCCGCATCTATTCCGGCACGCTCACCAGCGGCACCGGCGTGATCAATTCGACCAAGGAACGCAAGGAGCGCATCGGCCGCATGCTGCTGATGCATGCGAACAATCGCGAGGACATCAAGGAAGCCTTTGCCGGCGACATCGTGGCGCTGGCGGGCCTCAAGGAAGTGCGCACCGGCGATACGCTGTGCGATCCGAAGCAGCCGGTGATCCTGGAAAAGATGGAATTCCCCGATCCGGTGATCGAGATCGCTATCGAGCCGAAGTCGAAGGCGGATCAGGAAAAGCTCGGCGTCGCGCTGGCCAAGCTGGTGGCCGAGGACCCGTCGTTTCGCGTCACCACCGATCCGGAAATGCGGGCAGACCATCATCCGCGGCATGGGCGAGCTGCATCTCGACATCAAGGTCGACATCTTCAAGCGCACCTACAAGGTCGACGCCAATATCGGCGCGCCCCAGGTCGCGTTCCGCGAGAAGATCACCCAGCGCGTCGAGCACGACTATACGCACAAGAAGCAGACCGGCGGTTCCGGCCAGTTCGCGCAAGTCAAGATCGTCGCCGAGCCGACAGCGCGCCGGCACGCCGTTCGAGTTCGAAAATGAGGTCGTCGGCGGCACCGTGCCGAAGGAATACATCCCCGGCGTCGAGAAAGGGCTCGAATCCGTTCTCGGTTCCGGCGTGCTCGCCGGCTTTCCGGTGGTCGATCTCAAGGTGACGCTGATCGACGGCAACTATCACGACGTCGATTCATCGGCGTTGGCGTTCGAAATCGCGCGCGCGCAATGCTTGCGCGAAGCGATGCAGAAGAGCCAGGCCCGTCCTGCTCGAGCCGATCATGAAGGTCGAAGTGGTGACAGTGGCGGAATATACCGGTTCGGTCATCGGCGACCTGAATTCGCGGCGCGGCCAAATCCAGGGCCAGGACATGCGCGGCAATGCCAACGTCATCAATGCGATGGTGCCGCTGATGAACATGTTCGGCTA
This sequence comes from uncultured Alphaproteobacteria bacterium, assembly GCA_963742385.1. Lineage (GTDB taxonomy): Bacteria > Pseudomonadota > Alphaproteobacteria > Rhizobiales > Xanthobacteraceae > Pseudolabrys. Next base: position 38,856 of record CAVULS010000010.1, read on the forward strand.
CGTCAACAATCTGCGCTCGATGTCACAGGGGCGCGCGACATTCACGATGCAATTCGACCACTACGCTGAACTGCCGGCGAACGTGTCCGCCGAAGTGCAGAAGAAGTTCGCTTAGAATCGCGTAGCGAAATCTAACCTTTGAGAATCTGAACGGAGAGTTCCATGGCAAAAGAGAAATTCCAGCGCAACAAGCCGCATTGCAATATCGGCACCATCGGCCACGTCGACCACGGTAAGACAACATTGACGGCCGCGATCACCAAGGTACTGGCGGAGACCGGCGGCGCCACGTTCACCGCCTACGACCAGATCGACAAGGCGCCGGAAGAAAAGGCGCGCGGCATCACGATCTCCACCGCGCACGTCGAATACGAGACGGCCAAGCGCCATTACGCCCACGTCGATTGCCCCGGCCACGCCGACTACGTGAAGAACATGATCACCGGCGCGGCACAGATGGACGGCGCCATCCTCGTCGTCTCCGCGGCCGATGGGCCCATGCCGCAGACCCGCGAGCACATCCTGCTCGCCCGCCAGGTCGGCGTTCCGGCGCTCGTCGTTTACATGAACAAGGTCGACATGGTCGACGATCCGGAGCTTTTGGAGCTCGTCGAGCTCGAGGTCCGCGAATTGCTCTCCAAGTACAATTTCCCCGGCGACAAGATCCCGATCGTCAAGGGCTCGGCGCTCAAGGCGCTTGACGGCTCCGACGACAAGCTCGGCAAGGAATCGATTCTGGCGCTGATGAAGGCGGTAGACGAGTACATCCCGCAGCCGGAGCGCCCGAAGGATCAGCCGTTCCTGATGCCGGTGGAAGACGTCTTCTCCATCTCCGGCCGCGGCACCGTGTGCACCGGCCGCGTCGAGCGCGGCGTCATCAAGGTTGGCGAAGAAGTCGAGATCGTCGGCATCCGCCCGACGCAGAAGACGGTCGTCACCGGCGTCGAAATGTTCCGCAAGCTGCTCGATCAGGGCGAGGCCGGCGACAACGTCGGCTGCCTGCTGCGCGGCACCAAGCGCGAGGAAGTCGAGCGTGGGCAGGTGCTGTGCAAGCCCGGCTCGGTCAAGCCGCACACCAAGTTCAAGGCGGAAGCCTACATCCTCACCAAGGAAGAGGGCGGCCGGCATACCCCGTTCTTCACCAACTACCGTCCGCAGTTCTACTTCCGCACCACCGACGTGACCGGCGTGGTGCACCTGCCGGCCGGCACCGAGATGGTGATGCCGGGCGACAACGTGGCGATGGAAGTGCACCTGATCGTGCCGATCGCCATGGAGGAAAAACTCCGCTTCGCCATTCGCGAGGGCGGCCGCACCGTCGGCGCCGGCGTGGTGGCGAGCATCATCGAATAGGGCTGAAAGAGGCGTCTTGGCCGGGTGAAAACCCGGCCATCCACGTCTTACGAAAGAAAAGCAGATGAACGGCCAGAATATCAGGATCCGGCTCAAGGCGTTCGATCACCGCATCCTCGATGCGTCGACGCGCGAAATCGTCAACACCGCCAAGCGCACAGGCGCGCAGGTGCGGGGTCCGATTCCGCTGCCGACGCGCATCGAGAAGTTCACGGTGAACCGCTCGCCGCACGTCGACAAGACGAGCCGCGAACAGTTCGAGATGCGCACGCACAAGCGCCTCTTGGACATCGTCGATCCGACGCCGCAGACGGTGGACGCGCTGATGAAGCTCGACCTCGCCGCCGGCGTCGACGTCGAGATCAAGCTCTAAGGTGAAGTGAGGCAAGCGATGCGCTCCGGAGTGATCGCACAGAAGGTCGGAATGACCCGGCTGTTCACCGAACAAGGTGAGCACGTTCCGGTGACGGTGCTGCGCCTGGCGCAGTGCCAGGTCGTCGGCCATCGCAGCAAAGACAAGAACGGCTATGTCGCGCTGCAGCTCGGCGCCGGGCAACGCCGCGCCGGCAATATGAGCAAGGCCGACCGCGGCTATTTCGCCAAGGCCAATATCGAGCCCAAGCGCAAGCTCGCCGAATTCCGCGTCAGCGACGATGCTATGATCCCGGTCGGTGCCGAGATCACCGCCGATCATTTCGTCGCCGGGCAGTTCGTCGATGTCTGCGGCATTTCCATCGGCAAGGGCTTTGCCGGCGGCATGAAGCGCTGGAATTTCGCAGGATTGCGCGCCTCGCACGGCGTCTCCATCTCGCACCGTTCGATCGGCGGCACTGGCGGCCGTCAGGATCCGGGCAAGACCTTCAAGAACAAGAAGATGCCGGGGCACTTGGGTGTTGACCGCGTCACCACGCTCAATCTTCGCGTCGTCTCAACCGATGTCGAACGCGGGCTCATTCTGATCGAGGGCGCGGTGCCCGGTGCCAAGGGCGGCTGGATCACCGTGCGCGACGCGGTGAAGAAAGACCTGCCGAAAGAGGCGCCCAAGCCGGGCAAGTTCCGCCTCGCCGAAGCTGCGGCGAAACCGGAAGCCGCGCCAGCGGCCACGCCGGCTGCTGAAGCGGCGCCCGTTGAGGCTCCCGCCCAGACGGAGGGCGCATAAATGGAACTCAAGATCACGACCCTCGAAGGCAAGGAAGCGGGCTCGGTCAATCTGCCGGATGCGATCTTCGGTCTCGAACCGCGCTCCGACATCGTCCAGCGCTGCGTCAACTGGCAGCTCGCCAAGCGTCAGCGCGGCACCCACAAGTCCAAGGGCCGCGCCGAAATCTGGCGCACCGGCAAGAAAATGTACGCGCAAAAGGGTACCGGCGGCGCCCGTCACGGCTCGGCGCGCGTGCCGCAATTCCGTGGCGGCGGCCGTGCCTTCGGTCCCGTGGTGCGCAGCCACGCCATCGGCCTGCCGAAGAAAGTGCGCGCGCTCGCGCTCAAGCACGCGCTCTCCTCCAAGGCCAAGGATGGCGGCATCGTCGTCATCGACAAGGCGGCGGTGAAGGACGCCAAGACCAAGGCGCTGGCCGCGGCCTTCGGCAAGCTCGGCTTCGACAATGCGCTGATCATCGACGGCGCCGAGTGCGACGCGAATTTCTGCTCGGCCGCGCGCAATATCCCGAATATCGACGTGCTGCCGGTGCAGGGCATCAACGTCTACGACATCATGCGGCGCAAGACCCTGGTGCTGACCAAGGCCGCGCTCGATGCGCTGGAGGCGCGGTTCAAATGACCACCAGCGATCCCCGCCACTACGACGTCATCATCTCGCCGGTGATCACCGAGAAGGCGACCATGGCCTCCGAGCACAACAAGGTCGTGTTCAAGGTGCGCCGCGATGCCACCAAACCGCAGATCAAGGACGCGGTGGAGAAGCTGTTCGACGTGAAGGTGAAGAACGTCAACACGCTGATTCGCCCGGGAAAACGCAAGGCGTTCAAGAACCGCCTCGGCCAGCAGTCGGACGTCAAGCGTGCGATCGTGACACTCGAAGAGGGTCACCGCATCGACGTGACCACGGGATTGTAAGGACAAGTCGCGATGGCATTGAAGACATACAATCCGACCACGCCGAGCCAGCGCCATCTGGTGATCGTCGACCGTTCGACGCTGTACAAGGGCGCGCCGGTGAAATCGCTCACCGAAGGGCAGAGCTCGACCGGCGGCCGCAACAATAACGGCCGCATTACCTCGCGTTTCCGCGGCGGCGGCCACAAGCAGGCTTATCGCAAGATCGACTTCAGGCGCACCAAGCGCGACGTGCCGGCAACCGTCGAGCGGCTCGAATACGACCCGAACCGCACCGGTTTCATCGCCCTGATCAAATATCAGGACGGCGAACTCGCCTATATCCTGGCGCCGCAGCGCCTGGCGCCCGGCGACAGCGTGATCGCCGCTGAATCTGCCGACGTGAAGCCCGGCAATGCCATGCCGATCGCCAATATCCCGGTCGGCACCATCGTGCACAACATCGAGATCAAGATCGGCAAGGGCGGACAGATCGCGCGCTCGGCCGGCTCTTACGCGCAGATCGTCGGCCGCGACCAGGATTACGTCATCCTGCGCCTCAATTCGACCGAGCAGCGCCTGGTGCATGGCCGCTGCATGGCGACCATCGGCGCGGTGTCCAACCCGGACAACATGAACACCACGATCGGCAAGGCCGGCCGCCAGCGTTGGCGCGGGCGTATGCCGCATAACCGCGGTATCACCATGAACCCGGTCGACCACCCGCACGGCGGGCGCACCAAGGGCGGCAAGCATTGGGTGACGCCGTGGGGCAAGCCGACCAAGGGTGCCAAGACGCGCAAGAACAAGCGCACCAAGAAATTCATCATCGCCAGCCGGCACGACCGCAAGAAGCAGCAGCAGTAGGGACCGAAGAGATGACTCGTTCAGTATGGAAGGGCCCGTTCGTCGACGGCTATCTGCTGCGCAAGGCGGAGGCCTCGCGCTCGTCCGGCCGTCACGAGATGATCAGGATCTGGAGCCGCCGTTCGACCATTTTGCCGCAATTCGTCGGGCTGAACTTCGGCGTCTACAACGGGCAGAAGCACATCCCGGTGATGGTGACCGAGGAGATGGTCGGCCACAAGTTCGGCGAGTTCGCGCCGACGCGGATGTTCTACGGCCACACCTCCGACCGCAAAGCCAAGCGGGCGGCTGCACCCGCTGCGCCTGGAGCCGCGCCGGCGGCGCCTGCGGCTGCGCCGGCGGCATCGAGCTAAGGGACGATCAAGATGGGCAAAAGCTCACGCGAGCGCACGCTCGAGGACAACGAGGCCAAAGCGGTCTCCCGCATGCTGCGGGTGTCGCCGCAGAAGCTCAATCTTGTCGCGCAGTTGATCCGCGGCAAGAAGGTTGCGAGTGCGCTCGCCGATCTCGAATTTTCGCGCAAGCGCATCGCCAAGGACGTGCGCAAGTGCCTGGAATCGGCGATCGCCAATGCCGAGAACAATCATGACCTCGACGTCGACGACCTGATCGTCGCCGAGGCCCATGTCGGCAAGGCGCTGGTGATCAAGCGTTTCACGCCACGCGGCCGCGGCCGGGTGGGGCGTATTTTCAAGCCGTTTGCCAACCTGACCATCGTCGTGCGCGAGGTCGAGGCGCAGGCGGAAACGGCTAAGGCCTGAGGAGTTACGATGGGTCAAAAAGTCAATCCGGTCGGCTTGCGTCTCGGGATCAACCGCACCTGGGACTCGCGCTGGTATTCGGGCAAAAACGAATACGGCACGCTGCTGCACGAGGACATCAAGATCCGCGACGAGCTGATGAAGCAGCTCAAGCAGGCGGCGGTGTCGCGCATCGTCATCGAGCGCCCGCACAAGAAGTGCCGCGTCACCATCCACTCGGCGCGTCCCGGCGTGGTCATCGGCAAGAAAGGCGCCGACATCGAGAAGCTGCGCCGCGCCGTCGCCAAAATGACCGACAGTGACGTGGTCATCAACATCGTCGAAATCCGCAAGCCCGAGCTCGACGCGCAGCTCGTCGCCGAATTGATCGCGCAGCAGCTCGAGCGGCGCGTCGCCTTCCGCCGCGCCATGAAGCGCGCGGTGCAGTCGGCAATGCGCCTCGGCGCCGAAGGCATCCGCATCAACTGCTCCGGCCGCCTCGGCGGCGCCGAAATCGCGCGCATGGAGTGGTATCGCGAGGGCCGCGTGCCGCTGCATACGCTGCGCGCCGACATCGACTACGGCGTCGCCACCGCCTTCACCACCTACGGCACCTGCGGCGTCAAGGTGTGGATCTTCAAAGGCGAGATCCTCGAGCACGATCCAATGGCCCAGGACAAGAAACTTGCCGAAGGCGACCAGGGCCGGCCGCGCCGCGACGCCGCCTAAGGAAATTGAGTCATGCTGCAACCGATCCGCACCAAGTTCCGCAAAGGCTTCAAGGGCCGCATCCACGGTGTCGCCACCAGTGGAGCGACGCTTGCCTTCGGCCAATACGGCCTCAAGGCGCTTGAGCCCGAGCGCGTTACCGCGCGCCAGATCGAGGCCGCGCGCCGCGCGCTGACCCGCTTCATGAAGCGGTCGGGGCGGGTGTGGATCCGCGTCTTCCCCGACGTTCCGGTGTCGAAGAAGCCGATCGAGGTGCGCATGGGCAAAGGCAAGGGCAACCCGGAAGTCTGGGTTGTGCGCGTCAAGCCCGGCCGCATTCTGTTTGAGGTCGACGGCATCCCGATCGCCGTCGCCAAGGAAGCGCTGGCGCTCGCTGCTGCCAAGCTACCGGTCAAGACCCGCTTTATCGAACGAATTGCCGAGTGATGCTGATGAAAGCCGCCGACGTAAGAGCCATGACACTCGATCAGCTGGACGAAGAGGTCCTCAAGCTGAAGAAGGAGCAGTTCAATCTGCGCTTCCAGCGCGCCACCGGGCAGCTGGAGAATACCTCGCGTGTGCGCGTCATCCGCCGCGACATCGCGCGCATGAAGACGATTGCTGCGCAGAAGCGTACCGGCATGCCGGAGCCCGAGGCGAAGGCCGCGGCGCCGAAGGCTGCGGCTGCGCCCAAGGAAAAGAAAGCCAGGACCGCGAAACCGAAATCCGAAGCAAAGGCCGCCGCGAAACCGAAATCGCGCGCCAAAGCGAAGAAGTCAGAGGATTAAAAGATGCCGAAGCGCACACTCCAGGGTGTCGTCGTCAGCGACAAGCAGGCCAAAACCGTGGTCGTGCGCGTCGAACGCCGTTTCACTCATCCGACCATGAAAAAAACCGTGCGCCGCTCGAAGAAATATCACGCCCACGACGAGACCAACGAATTCGCCATCGGCGACGTGGTGTGGATCGAGGAGCGGCGGCCGATTTCCAAGCTCAAGCGCTGGGCGGTCGTGCGCGGCGAAAAGAAGCAGAAAGTGCAGTAAGCGCCATGATCCAGATGCAAACCAATCTCGACGTCGCCGACAATTCCGGCGCGCGCCGCGTCATGTGCATCAAGGTGCTGGGCGGGTCCAAGCGCAAATACGCCACCATCGGCGACGTCATCGTCGTCTCGGTGAAGGAAGCGATCCCGCGCGGCCGCGTCAAGAAGGGCGAGGTGATGAAGGCGGTCGTGGTGCGCATCCGCAAGGACATCAAGCGCGCCGACGGTTCCGTCATCCGCTTCGACCGCAATGCCGCGGTGCTGATCACCCCGCAGATGGAGCCGGTCGGCACCCGCATCTTCGGGCCGGTGCCGCGCGAATTGCGCGCCAAGAACCACATGAAGATCATCTCGCTTGCGCCGGAGGTGCTGTGATGGCCGCCAAGATCCGCAAGGGCGACAAGGTCATCGTGCTCACCGGCCGCGACAAGGGCCGCAGCGGCGAGGTCGTCGAGGTGCGCACCGCCGACGGGCGCGCGCTGGTGCGCGGCGTCAACATGGTCAAGCGTCACCAGCGCCAGACCGCGCAGCAGGAAGGCGGCATCATCTCCAAGGAAGGGGCGATCCACCTGTCCAACCTGGCGCTCGCCGACCCCAAGGACGGCAAGCCGACCCGCGTTGGGTTCAAATTCGTGGGCGAGGGCGACGCGCGCCGCAAAGTGCGCATCTCCAAGCGCTCGGGAGTCGAGATCGATGGCTGATACGCAACAGAATCAACAGCCCAAGCAACCGAAACAGCCGAAGCCGCCGCAGGGCGCGCCCAAGGCTGCGAAAGAGGCTAAAGGCGACGGCGCGCCCAAGGTGAAGAAGCCGCGTGTGCCCTCCGACTACAAGGCACGGCTGCGCGACCAGTTCGAGCAGACGATCCGCTCGGCGCTCACCCAGCAGTTCGGTTACAAGAACCGCATGCAGGTGCCGGTGATCACCAAGGTGGTGCTCAATATGGGCATCGGCGAGGGTGTCGCCGACCGCAAGAAGGTCGATTCGGCCGCCGCCGATCTGTCGATGATCGCCGGGCAGAAGGCGGTGGTCACCAAATCGCGCAAATCGATCGCCACCTACAAGCTGCGCGACGGCCAGGCCATCGGCTGCAAGGTCACGCTGCGCAAGACGCGGATGTACGATTTCATCGATCGGCTGATCAACATCGCGCTGCCGCGCGTGCGCGACTTCCGCGGGCTCAATCCCAAGAGCTTCGACGGGCGCGGAAATTTCTCCCTCGGCATCAAGGAACACATCGTGTTCCCCGAGATCGATTTCGACAAGGCGACCGACGTGTGGGGCCTTGATGTCACCGTCTGCACCAGCGCGCGCAATGACGAGGAAGCGCGGGCGCTGCTCACAGCTTTCAACTTCCCGTTCCGGCAGTGAGGCGGCACCAGGCCGTCCTCAGACGCGGAAACAAGGAGCTAAAGTAATGGCGAAGAAGAGTTCGATCGAGAAGAACAACCGGCGCAAGAAAATGGCCAAGAAATATTCCGGCCGGCGCGCGCGGCTGAAAGCGATTGCGCGCGACAAGAAGCTGCCGATGGAGGAGCGCTTTGCCGCGACGCTCAAGCTGTCCGAATTGCCGCGCAATTCATCCGTCAATCGCGTGCGCAACCGCTGCGAGATGACCGGGCGGCCGCGCGGCTACTACCGCAAGCACCGTCTCAGCCGTATCGCGCTGCGCGAGTTCGGCTCCAAGGGGCTTATTCCCGGCCTCGTGAAGTCGAGCTGGTAAGGAGGATCGAGATGGCAGTCAACGATCCGATCGGCGACATGATCGCGCGCATACGCAACGCGCAGATGCGCAACAAGTCGAAGGTGTCGATGCCCGGCTCCAAGCAGCGCGAGCGCGTGCTCGAAGTGCTCAAGAGCGAGGGCTTCATCCGCGGCTATGCCAGCGTCGCGCATGCCTCGGGCCGCAACGAGCTCGAGATCGAGCTTAAATATTTCGACGGCACGCCGGTGATCCGCGAGATCGAGCGGATTTCCAAGCCTGGCCGGCGCGTCTACGCCTCGGTCAGGGCGCTGCCGCGCATCAATAACGGCCTCGGCGTCGCCATTCTGTCGACGCCGAAGGGCGTGATGGCCGACCACGATGCCCGCGACGCCAATGTCGGCGGCGAAATCATCTGCACGGTGTTCTAGCGCATGATCCCGAAAAGTGGGAACCGGTTTTCGGACAAGATGCGCAAAAGGAAAATGTAAGTGAAGCACGTGAGCCAGATAAAACGGATGAGCCTCTAATGTCTCGTATCGGCAACAAAGGTGTTGCGGTCCCTTCCGGCGTCACCGCCAATGTGGAAGGGCAGACCGTTAAGGTGAAGGGCCCCAAGGGCGCGCTTCAGCTCGTCCTCCACGACGACGTCACCGCAACGATGGACAAGGGCGCGATCAAGATCGATCCGCGCAACGAAACCAAGCGCGCCCGCTCGCTGTGGGGCACTTCGCGCACGCTGGTCGCCAACCTGGTGTCCGGCGTGACCAAGGGTTTCGAGGAGAAGCTGGAGATCACCGGCGTCGGCTATCGCGCCGCGGTGCAGGGCAAGAACCTGCAGCTGCAGCTCGGCTACAGCCACGACATCATGTATCCGATCCCGGAAGGCATCGCGATTGTGACGCCGAAGCCGACCGAGATCGTCATCACCGGCATCGACAAGCAGAAAGTCGGCCATGTCGCGGCCGAGATACGCGGTTTCCGCGGGCCCGAGCCCTACAAGGGCAAGGGCGTGAAATATGTCGGCGAATATATCTTCCGCAAGGAAGGCAAGAAGAAATAAGGGATGCGCGATGTCGAGATTGAGTGACCGGACTGCGCGACGAACGGCGACGATACGCCGCAAGGTCAAGCACGCCACCATGCGCAACGGCCGCGCGCGGCTGTCGGTGTTCCGCTCGTCGAAGCACATCTATGCCCAGCTCATCGACGACGACAAGGGCGAAACCCTGGTGGCGGCCTCGTCGCTGGAAAAGACCCTGCGCGAAGGTGCCAAGACCGGCGCCAATATCGACGCCGCCAAGGCGGTCGGCAAACTGATCGCCGAGCGTGCCAAGGAGAAGGGCATCAAGGACGTCGTGTTCGACCGCGGCGGTTATCTCTATCACGGGCGCGTCAAGGCGCTGGCCGATGCCGCGCGCGAAGGCGGCCTCAACTTCTAGGCGCAGAAAAAAGAACGGATTGGTCTGACTATGGCATATGAACCCCGACGAGAAACGCGACGCGACCGTGAACGTGGCGGGCGCGAAGAGCGCGACAGCGAGTTCGTCGACAAGCTGGTGCACATCAACCGCGTGGCCAAGGTGGTCAAGGGCGGCCGCCGTTTCGCCTTCGCCGCGCTCGTCGTCGTCGGCGACCAGAAGGGCCGCGCCGGTTACGGCCACGGCAAGGCGCGCGAGGTGCCGGAAGCGATCCGCAAGGCAACCGATGCGGCCAAGCGCGGGTTGACGCGCGTGCCGCTGCGCGAAGGCCGCACGCTGCACCACGACGTGATCGGCCATCACGGCGCCGGCAAGGTGTTCCTGCGCGCCGCGCCTCCCGGGACCGGCATCATCGCCGGCGGCCCGATGCGCGCGGTGTTCGAGACGCTGGGCATCCAGGACGTGGTGGCAAAATCGCTTGGCTCCTCCAACCCCTACAACATGGTGCGCGCCACCTTCGACGCGCTCAAGCACCAGGATTCGCCGCGCTCGGTTGCGGCGCGGCGCAACATCAAGGTCTCCGCGCTGCAGGCGCGCCGCCGCGAGGGTGGCGACGCCGAAGCCACCGCCGAATAAGGACTGGAACCATGGCGGCAGGAAAAACCATCAAGGTCGAGCAGGTCGGCAGCCCGATGCGGCGCCACTTCGACCAGCGGGCGACTTTGATCGGGCTCGGCCTGAACAAGATCGGCCGTATCAAGGAACTGCCGGACACGCCGGCGACGCGCGGCATGATCCGCAAGCTGCAGCATCTGGTGCGCGTGGTCGGCGAGAGAAGTAACTTCTTTCTTGTCGTCACCGGGCTTGTCCCGGTGACCCCGCTTAGGGACGCGCTGCCTTCCTAAACGAGATGGCCGGGACGAGCCCGGCCATGACAAATAAGGGGTCAAAGGACGAATACGATGAAACTCAACCAGATCGCCGACAATCCGGGCGCGCGCAAGAACCGCATGCGCATCGGCCGCGGCATCGGCTCCGGCATGGGCAAGACCGGCGGCCGCGGCGGCAAGGGCCAGACCGCGCGCACCGGCGTGCGCATCAAGGGCTTCGAAGGCGGGCAGATGCCGCTGCATCGCCGCCTGCCCAAACGCGGCTTCCGCAACACGTCCTTCGCGGTCAAGCTCAACGAAACCAATCTCGGCAGGTTGCAGGCGGCGATCGATGCCGGCCGCATCGACGCCAAGGCGACCATCGACGTCGCCGCCATGGTCAAGGGCGGGCTGATGCGTCGGCCCAAGGCCGGCGTCAAGCTGCTCGGCACCGGCGAGCTCAAGAGCAAGGTCGATCTCGCGGTCTGGCGCGCGTCGAAATCGGCAATCGAAGCGGTCGAGAAGGCCGGCGGCACGGTGAAAATCCTGGCGCCGGCGGATGCGGCCGAAGGCGAGCCGCGCGGCAAGAACAAGCGCGCGGCGCTGGCTGCGGCCAAGGGCGGCGATAAAGGCGGCAAATCCAAGGCCGGCAAGGCCGAAGCTGCGGCGCCGCAGCCTGAAGGCAAGAGCGCGGAGTAACAACAACGTGTCATCGCCCGCGTAAGGCGGGCGATCCAGTAACCCCTGACTATCAAATCGGACGTACCTGCCTATCTAACGAATCGCGATTACTGGATGCCCCGCCGGAGTTTGGCCCCGATCTGATCGGGGCCGGGGCATGGCGGGGAGTGGGGGCCGAAGGAGCGACTGATGGTTTCGGCAGCGGAACAACTGGCGGCCAATCTCAACTTCTCGGCGCTCGCCAAGGCCGACGAGCTCAAGAAGCGCATCTGGTTCACGCTTGGCGCGCTTCTGGTCTACCGGCTCGGCACGTACATCCCGCTGCCGGGCATCGATCCCAATGCCTGGGAGCAGATCTTCAATACCCAGTCCGGCGGCATCCTCGGAATGTTCAATCTGTTTTCCGGCGGCGGCATCCAGCGCATGGCGATCTTTGCGCTCAACATCATGCCCTACATCTCCGCCTCGATCATCATTCAGCTGATGACCACGGTCTCGCCCACGCTCGAAGCCTTGAAGAAAGAAGGCGAGGCCGGGCGCAAGATCATGAACCAGTACACACGCTATCTCACCGTGGTGCTGGCGGCGTTCCAGGCCTATGGCATCGCCATCGGGCTCGAAGGCGCCGGCAGCGTGGTCAGCGATCCCGGCTGGTTCTTCCGCATCTCGACCGTCATCACGCTGACCGGCGGCACCATCTTCCTGATGTGGCTCGGCGAGCAGATCACCTCGCGCGGCATCGGCAATGGCATCTCGCTCATCATCCTGGCCGGCATCGTCGCGCGGCTGCCGGCGGCGATCGCCGGCACGCTCGAATTGGGCCGGCAGGGCGCGCTGTCGACCGGGCTGATCCTCGCCGTCATCGTCATGGCGGTGGCGGTGATCACCTTCATCGTCTTCATGGAGCGCGCGCAGCGCCGCTTGCTCATCCAGTATCCCAAGCGCCAGGTCGGCAACCGCATGTTCGAGGGGCAGTCCTCGCATCTGCCGCTCAAGCTCAACACCTCCGGCGTGATCCCGCCGATCTTTGCCTCCTCGTTGCTGTTGTTGCCGACGACGGTTGCCAATTTCAACGCCGGCAGCGGGCCCGGCTGGCTCACCACCATCACCACGCTGCTCGGCCATGGCCGGCCGCTGTTCCTCATCCTCTATATCGGGCTCATCGTGTTCTTCGCCTTCTTCTACACCGCGATCGTGTTCAACCCGACTGAGACCGCGGACAACCTGAAGAAACACGGCGGCTTCATCCCCGGCATAAGACCGGGCGAGCGCACGGCGGAATACATCGACTATGTGCTCTCGCGCATCACCGTGGTCGGCGCGCTCTATCTCGCCATCGTCTGCTTGATCCCGGAAATTCTCATTTCCTACGCCGCGGTGCCGTTCTATTTCGGCGGCACGTCGCTTCTGATCGTGGTCAGCGTGACCATGGACACGGTGGCGCAGATCCAGGGTTATCTGCTGGCGCATCAATATGAAGGTCTGATCAAACGTTCGAAGCTGCGGGGGCGCAATCGATGAGACTGATCTTGCTCGGCCCGCCGGGGGCGGGGAAGGGCACGCAAGCGCAACGCCTGGTCCGGAAACACGGTATCGTTCATTTGTCGACAGGGGACATGTTGCGTGCGGCGGTCGCCGCCGGAACGCCGGTTGGCCTGCGCGCGAAAAGCATCATGGACCGCGGCGAGCTGGTTCCTGACGAGGTGGTCGTGCAGATCATCGCCGACCGCGTCGACCAGCCCGACGCCAGGCCCGGCTTCGTGCTCGACGGTTTTCCGCGCACGGTGGCGCAGGCCGAGGCGCTCGAGCGCCTTTTGGCGGAGCGCGGGCTCGAACTCGATGGCGTCATCCAGCTCAAGGCCGACGAAAATATCCTGCTCAAGCGCATCGAGAACCGGGTGAGGGAAATGACGGCCCGCGGCGAGAAGCTGCGCGCCGACGACAATCCAGAGGTGCTGAAAGGCCGTCTGGGGGTCTACCGGACGCAGACCGCGCCCCTGATCGAGCATTACGCCGGCAAAGGCATGCTCAAGGCGGTGGATGGGATGGCGCCGATCGATGCGGTGACCGCGGCGATTGATGAGATTCTGCTGCCAGGTGCCGCCAAAACGCCGGCCCGCAAGCCTGTCCGCCGCAAGCCTGCGGCCAAGCGGGCCCGCGCCAGGCCGGCGCCGCGGCGGCGGGCAAGGGCCGCCAAGTCCCGCAAATTGGCACGGAAGCCCGCCCGTAAGGGGGCTGCCGGACGGCGCAAAAACAAGCCGGGACAAGCCAAAAGCCGTACCCGGCGGAGGTTGACGAAAGCCAGATGAATCCCCTAATAAGCGGCACATTCAGAAGGTTGGCACGATGCCGGGTCCCGGTCAGGCGGGACAGGGCGTCGTGTTACGCTTTGCGTTATCCCCTTCACGGGACAGAGAAAATCGGCGCGGTCAGCGCCGCTAGCCGGTAACAGGAGAGAGCATTGGCTCGTATCGCGGGCGTCAATCTGCCAACCAACAAGCGCGTCGTCATCGCGCTTCAGTATATCCATGGCATCGGGCCCAAGATCGCCAAGGACATCGTGACCAAGGTCAACCTGCCGGCGGAGCGGCGAGTGTCGCAGCTCACCGACGCCGAGGTGCTGCAGATCCGCGAGCTGATCGACCACGACTATATCGTCGAGGGCGACCTGCGCCGCGAAGTCCAGCTCAACATCAAGCGGCTGATGGACCTCGGCTGCTATCGCGGCCTGCGCCATCGCAAGGGCCTGCCCGTGCGCGGCCAGCGCACACACACCAATGCCCGCACCCGCAAGGGACCGGCGAAGACCATCGCCGGCAAGAAGAAGGTCGAGGGCAAGTAACAGGATTTCGCCCGCGCTTGACCGCTGCGGGCCGCGAAAGGATTTGAGAATGGGTAAGGAAGCCACCCGCGTCCGCCGGCGCGAACGCAAGAACATCGCCTCCGGCGTCGCGCATGTGAATGCGTCGTTCAACAACACCATGATCACCATCACCGACGCGCAGGGCAACACCATCGCCTGGTCGTCGTCGGGCACCATGGGGTTCAAGGGCTCGCGCAAATCGACGCCCTATGCGGCGCAGGTCGCCGCCGAGGACGCCGCCAAGAAGGCGCAGGAGCACGGCATGCGCACGCTCGAAGTCGAGGTGTCGGGTCCGGGCTCGGGCCGCGAGTCGGCGCTGCGCTCGCTGCAGGCGGCGGGCTTTACCATTACTTCCATCCGTGACGTGACCACGATCCCGCACAACGGGTGCCGGCCGCGTAAGCGTCGTCGCGTATGAACGTTCATTCGAGCGGGCTTGATCCCGCAACCGCCGAACTTTCCCCCACAACGGCGGGTGGGGTGCGCCGGGATAACTCGCGCTCAAAAGGTGAAGACGTGACCATTCAAAAGAATTGGCAGGAATTGATCAGGCCGAACAAGCTCCAGGTCGCCGCCGGCAACGAGCCGGCGCGCGTCGCCACCGTCGTCGCCGAGCCGCTCGAGCGCGGCTTCGGCGTCACGCTTGGCAATGCGCTGCGGCGCATTCTGCTCTCCTCGCTGCAGGGCTCGGCGGTGCAGTCGGTGCACATCGACGGTGTGCTGCACGAGTTTTCCTCGATCGCCGGCGTGCGCGAGGATGTCACCGACATGGTGCTCAACATCAAGGACATCGCCATCAAGATGCAGGGCGAAGGCCCCAAGCGCATGGTGGTGAAGAAACAGGGTCCCGGCACCGTGACCGCCGGCGACATCCAGACCGTCGGTGACGTGGTCGTGCTCAATCCCGACCTCGTGCTCTGCACCCTCGACGAGGGCGCCGAGATCCGCATGGAGTTCACCGTCAATACCGGCAAGGGCTATGTGGCGGCGGAGCGCAACCGTCCGGAAGATGCGCCGATCGGCCTGATCCCGGTCGACAGCCTTTATTCGCCGGTGCGCAAGGTCTCCTACAAGGTCGAGAACACCCGCGAGGGCCAGATCCTCGACTACGACAAGCTGACCATGACCATCGAGACCAACGGCGCCTTGAGCCCCGAGGACGCGCTGGCCTACGCCGCGCGCATTCTGCAGGACCAGCTCAACGTGTTCGTGAATTTCGAGGAGCCGCGCAAGGAGCAGGCCGCGGAGACCATTCCCGACCTCGCCTTCAATCCGGCCTTCCTCAAGAAGGTGGACGAGCTCGAGCTTTCCGTGCGCTCGGCCAACTGCCTGAAGAACGACAACATCGTCTATATCGGCGATCTGGTGCAGAAGACCGAAGCCGAAATGCTGCGCACGCCGAACTTCGGCCGCAAGTCGCTCAACGAGATCAAGGAAGTGCTGGCGCAGATGGGCCTGCATCTCGGCATGGAAGTGCCGGGCTGGCCGCCGGAGAACATCGAAGAGCTCGCCAAGCGCTTCGAGGATCACTACTAGAACGCCTGCCATTTCGGGGCGCGGCCTGCGCAGGCGCGATCCCGGATCAAGGGACGCACGGCTTTGCCCGCCGATGCGGGATCGCCGTGGACGACGCCGGGATGACGAGTAGAGAGACTAAGAGGTTCCTGCGATGCGTCACGGAAAAGTTCACCGCAAGCTGGGCAAGAAGCCCGCGCATCGCAAGGCCATGTTTGCCAACATGTCCGCGGCGCTGATCAAGCACGAGCAGATCGTCACCACGCTGCCCAAGGCGAAGGAATTGCGCCCGGTGGTGGAGAAACTGGTGACGCTGGCGAAGAAGGGTGGGCTCGCCGCGCGCCGCCAGGCGATCTCGGAGATCCGCGACGTCGCCATGGTCAAGAAGCTGTTCGACGTGCTCGGCCCCCGCTACAAGGAGCGCGCCGGCGGCTATACCCGCGTGCTCAAGGCCGGCTTCCGCTATGGCGACAATGCCGCGCAGGCGGTGATTGAATTCGTCGACCGCGACGTCGAGGCCAAGGGCAAGGATTCAGGCCCCGTGCAGGCGCAATCGGCGACGGAAGAGGCGGCCGTCCCGGCCTGACCTGGCGCCAATCGAAATTCAAAGGGCGGCCTTGGGGCCGCCCTTTTGCGTTGGCGTCGTGCGCTTGAGTGACGAACGCCGACGGATCGTGCGGTTGTTCAGGGAGCGGCCGTTTGGCAAATGTCCCGAACGCATCCACGCAGCCAGCGATGCGCCGGATCTGCGTCCAGCCGCGGGTGCCAAAGCATTGAAACCGTAATCTCCGGCGTCGAGACGGGAAGGGGAAAGCTGAACATCCCGGCGCGCAGGTTGCCGGTATGTCGTTCGGGAACATTGGCGATCAGGTCCGTCGCCCGGGCCAGCGCCAGCGCCGTCGAAAAGGCGCCGACAATGGTGGCAACCTCCCGTTCCAGCTGTAACGGTTTTAGGGCTTCGTCGATCGGTCCCTTGTCGAGGCCACGCCGCGAGACGACAATATGCCTGCCGGCCGCATAACGTTCGGGAGTGATCTTGCCTTTGCTCAATGCGTGGCCCTTGCGCACAACACCAATGAAGCGATCGCGGGACAAGGCCTGCGCAAGCATCTCCGGACCCGTTGCCTGCCCCACAACGCCGATTTCCAGATCGACGATCCCTTCGCGAAGCGGCGTGCTGTCTTTGTCCGGCTTCTGCATGAAGCGCAGCCGCACGCCGGGCGCTTCCTTCTCGACGCGCGCGATGAGGTCCGACCCGAAGTTTTCCACAAAGCCGTCGGTGCTTCGTATCGTGAAGGTGCGCACGAGATTCTTGAGATCGAGCCTCTCGACGGGGCGGAGAACCGCTTCGCCGTCCTGCACGAGCTGAACGACCCGCTCGCGCAATTCGAGGGCGCGCGGCGTGGGAACGAGACCGCGCCCGGCCCTAACCAGCAGCGGATCGCCGGTCGTCTCACGCAGCCGCGCCAGCGCCCGGCTCATCGCCGATGGGCTGAGCCGCAACCGTTTGGCGGCGCGCGCCACGCTGCCTTCGGCGAGCAGCATGTCCAGGGTGACAAGGAGATTGAGATCGGGCCTCGACATCGAACCATCCTAGCACGGTTCCGTTGTGATATGGCGTTAAACGCACGAATAAAGTGTAAATGGTGCGTGTTCCGCCTTGTCAGGCAAAGGACTACGTCTCTGACGGCCCCATTTCGGGAGCCGGCAAAAACGGAGTCCATGTTGAAGCCAATCATTGCAATCCGGGATGAAGCCGCCGCAGAAAGCGCCGAACGGCCGCCTTCGGTTCGGTGGGCGCTGGTCAGCCTTTCGCTGTCGATGTTGCTGTCCTCGCTCGGCACCAGCATCGCCAATGTTGCCTTGCCGACTTTGGCAGAGGCGTTCGACGCCTCGTTCCGGCAGGTCCAGTGGATCGTCCTCGCTTACCTCCTTGCTATCACCACCTTGATCGTGAGCGTTGGAAAGCTGGGTGACGTTATTGGGCGTCGACGGCTGCTGTTGGTCGGAATTTTCCTGTTCACGGTGGCGTCGTTCCTGTGTGGAGCCGCCCCTGCGCTTTGGTTCCTGGTCGTCGCCCGAGCGGTGCAGGGTCTTGGGGCGGCTATCATGATGGCTCTCACCATGGCCTTTGTCGGTGAGACGGTTGCGAAGGAAAAAACCGGCAGCGCTATGGGGCTGCTCGGAACGATGTCTGCGGTCGGCACCGCGCTCGGTCCTTCACTCGGCGGCGTTCTGATGGCCGGGTTCGGTTGGCGCGCAATCTTCCTCGTCAATGTGCCGCTGGGGATACTCACGTTCTTTCTTGCCTATCGTGCCCTGCCGGCCGATCGCCCGAAACCGAGTTCGCTTCGCATCGGCTTCGACAAGAGCGGCACGCTGCTGCTGGTGCTGACGCTCGCGGCCTATGCTCTCGCTCTGACCACGGGGGGTGTCCATTTTGGCGCGCTCAACGTGGTTCTGCTGGTGGCCGCTTTCTTAGGTGTCGGCCTCTTCGCGCTTGTCGAGGCGAGGGTGGCCTCGCCCTTGATCCGTTTAGCTATGTTCCGCGATCCAATGCTGAATGCGAGCCTCGCAATGAACGCGCTGGTCGCCACGGTTATCATGACGACTTTTGTGGTCGGGCCGTTTTACCTCTCTCGAGCGCTCGGGCTTAACGAGGCTTTTGTTGGAATCGTTATGTCAATTGGCCCGATTATTTCCACACTGAGCGGCGTCCCAGCTGGCCGGATTGTCGACCGCTTGGGCGCGCCGGCCGTGATCGTCGTTGGACTTATCGAAATGGCTACTGGTTCACTTGCGCTGTCCGTGCTTCCGGCGATCTTCGGAATTGCGGGCTACATTGCCGCGATCGCTATCTTGACCCCCGGATATCAGCTGTTCCAGGCAGCCAACAACACCACCGTCATGATGGACATCGATCCGGACCAGCGGGGCGTCATTTCCGGCATGCTCAACCTGTCGCGCAATCTCGGGCTCATCACTGGCGCATCATTCATGGGCGCCGTCTTCGCGCTCGCATCAGGTACGATCGCGATCACAGCAGCGCGCCCTGAGGCCGTTGCCGCCGGAACGCGGGTCACGTTCGCGGTCGCCGCGGTCTTGATTGTCGTTGCGCTTGCCGTCGCGATTGGAAGCCGTGCGTTTGCAAAACGCGCGCCTTTGCTCGATGACGCGTTACGATGAAATGAAAAAGGGCGGCCTCGAGGCCGCCCTTTTTTATTCCAGCGATGCCGCGCTCACTTGTGCGGCGGCGGTGGCGTCGGCGTGTAGTGGTCCGGCGGCAGCACCTGGTAGACGAATGAGGTCGGCTTTTCGGATGGCCCGAACGGGCCGGGCACCTTGTTCTTCACCGGCGGCAGGGTCTTGAGATAGGCGGCGATCGCCAGCGCGTCGGAATGCTTCAGGTTCTTGAACGATTCGACCGGCATCGGTGGCGCCAGAATGCGGCCGTCCGGGCGCTTGCCTTCGGTGATAGCGGCGGCGATCTGCTCCTTGGTCCATTTGCCGAGGCCGGTTTCATCGTCGGGGGTTAAATTGGGACCGTAGAACACCCCGAGCCCGGGGACTTCGAAGCCGACCTCGGAGCCGCCGAGATAGCGCGTCATGTCCGGCTTGCCGAGAAAGGTGCCGGGCGTATGGCAGTCGGTGCAGGGGAGGACGCTGGTGAGGTATTTGCCACGTTGCACCTGCGTTTCCGCGGCCTGTGCCGTGCCGGCCATGGCGACGGCAAGCGAAACTGCGGCTAAAGCAAAGGCGCTGAATTTATGGATCATCGTTTCTCCTCCTGGTCGGTGGCCGGTGTCGGCTGGCAAAAATAGCGCATAAAAAAATGACGGCAACAAGCTGAAGCCGCAGCAGCTCGGCCCAAGGCCGGGCCCTGGCCGGCTTTCTGCCGGCCTTCATTTAGTCCCGCCAGGGGCCTATATCTCGACGGTTCAGCCGGGAATCGCCCATGTCTTTACGCCGAACCGTCACTATCGCCCTTGCCGCCGTCGCTTTAGCCGGCATTGCCGTCCAGGGCGCCGCCGCGCAGGAGCGCCGCGTGCCCAGCGCCGAGGAGCTCCGCCTCTCCTATGCGCCGGTGGTGCATCGCGTGGCGCCGGCGGTGGTCAATGTCTATGCCGCCAAGGTGGTGCAGAACCGCAATCCGTTGTTCGACGACCCGGTCTTCCGCCGTTTCTTCGGCGTCCCCGGCGATGCCGGCCGGCAGGTGCAGCGCTCGCTCGGCTCCGGCGTGATCGTCGACCCCTCCGGTCTGGTCGTGACCAATGTGCACGTCATCGAAGGCGCCGACGAGGTGAAAGTGGCGCTTGCCGACAAGCGCGAATTCGAGGCTTCGATCGTGCTCAAGGACAAGCGCAGCGATCTTGCCGTGCTGCGCATCAAGGATGCCCATGAACGCTTTCCGACGCTGGACTTTGCCAATTCCGACGCGCTGCAAGTCGGCGACGTGGTGTTGGCCATCGGCAATCCCGTTCGGCGTCGGGCAGACGGTGACGCATGGCATCATCTCGGCGCTGGCGCGCACCCAGGTCGGCATCACCGATTATCAGTTCTTCATCCAGACAGACGCCGCAATCAATCCGGGCAATTCCGGCGGCGCGCTGGTCGACATGGCGGGACGCCTGGCCGGCATCAACACCGCGATCTTCTCGCGCTCGGGCGGCTCGCAGGGCATCGGCTTCGCCATTCCCTCCAATATGGTGCGAGTGGTGGTGGCGTCCGCCGAGCACGGCGGCAAAGCGGTCGAGCGGCCCTGGCTCGGCGCCAAGCTGCAACCGGTGACCGCCGACATCGCCGACAGCATGGGCCTCAAGCGCCCGGCCGGCGCGCTCGTCGCCGATGTCACGCCGCAGAGCCCGGCGGCGCGTGCTGGCCTCGAGGCCGGCGACGTGATCGTCTCGGTTGACGGGCAGGAGGTCGACGATCCCAATGCTTTTGATTACCGCTTTGCCACCAAGCCGCTCGGCGGTACCGCCAACCTCGGCGTGATGCGCCGCGGCCGCAATCTGGCCATCTCGGTGGCGCTGGAAACGGCGCCGGAAACCCCGCGCAATGAAATCATCATCCGCTCGCGCTCGCCGTTCTCCGGCGCCAAGGTTGCCAACCTGTCGCCCGCGCTGGCCGATGAATTGCAACTCGACAATGCCAACCAGGGCGTCGTCATCGTCGACGTCGACAGCGGCTCCTATGCCAGCAATCTCGGCTTCCAGCGCGGCGACGTGATCGTCTCGGTCAATGGCGAGAAGATCACGCGCACCGCCGAGCTCGAGCGGCTGACCGAGCAGCCGAGCCGCTCCTGGAGGATCGTCATCCGCCGCGGCCAGCAGCAGATCACCGCCGTGTTCAACGGATGAGCCCGCGGGCGAAAAAATCCGCGCCCACGCTGTTCGCCGCCGCCGGCCTCGACAAGGATGCGCCGCGCCCGCTCGCCGACCGCTTGCGCCCAACCAAACTGGATGAGGTCGTCGGCCAGGACCATCTGCTCGGCCCCGACGGCGCGCTCACCCGCATGCTGGCGACGCGCTCGCTCGGCTCTCTCGTGTTCTGGGGCCCGCCCGGCACCGGCAAGACCACGGTGGCGCGGCTCTTGGCGCAGGCGACCGACCTGCATTTCGAGCAGATTTCAGCGATCTTCACCGGCGTCGCCGACCTGAAGAAAGTGTTCGAGGAAGCGCGGAGGCGGCGCGAACTGGGGCAGGGGACGCTGCTGTTTGTCGACGAGATCCACCGCTTCAACCGCGCCCAGCAGGACAGTTTTCTCCCCGTCATGGAAGACGGCACCATCATCCTGGTCGGTGCCACCACGGAAAACCCCTCGTTCGAGTTGAACGCGCCGCTGCTGTCGCGCGCGCGCGTGCTGGTATTCAAATCGCTCGACGCCGAGGCGATCGAAAAATTGCTGGCCCGCGCCGAGCAGATCGAAGGCCGTAACCTTCCGCTCGATGCCGAGGCGCGCGAAAGCCTCAAACGCATGGCCGACGGCGACGGCCGCGCCGCGCTGACGCTGGCCGAGGAAGTGTGGCGCGCCGCGCGGCCTGACGAAACCTTCGGCGCCGCGCAATTGCAGGACATCGTGCAGCGCCGCGCCCCGATCTACGACAAGGCGCAGGACGGCCACTACAATCTCATCAGCGCGCTGCACAAGTCAGTGCGCGGCTCCGACCCCGATGCCGCGCTTTATTATCTCTGCCGCATGCTCGATGCCGGCGAGCCGCCGCTCTACATCGCGCGCCGCGTGGTGCGCATGGCGATCGAGGACATCGGCCTGGCCGATCCGCAGGCGCTGGTGATCGCCAATGCCGCCAAGGACGCCTATGATTTCTTGGGTTCGCCCGAAGGCGAGCTGGCCATTGCCGAAGCGGTGCTTTACGTCGCCACCGCGCCGAAATCGAATGCCGGCTACGCCGCCTTCGGCGCCGCCATGCGCACCGCCAGGGAGGCGGGTTCGCTGCTGCCGCCCAAGCATATCCTCAACGCGCCGACCAAGCTGATGCAGGACGAAGGCTATGGCCGCGGCTACGCCTACGACCACGCCACCGAGGAAGCCTTTTCCGGGCAGAACTATTTTCCCGAGGCGTTGCCGCGGCAGCGCTTCTACAATCCGCCGGAGCGCGGCTTCGAGCGCGAGATCAGGAAGCGGCTCGAATACTGGGCGAAGCTGCGGAAAGACCGAGGCGGGGAATGAGCATCGATCTCGACGCCTATTTCCGCCGCGTCGGCTATACCGGAAAGCGCGACGCCT
This sequence comes from uncultured Alphaproteobacteria bacterium, assembly GCA_963742385.1. Classification (GTDB taxonomy): domain Bacteria; phylum Pseudomonadota; class Alphaproteobacteria; order Rhizobiales; family Xanthobacteraceae; genus Pseudolabrys. The sequence continues at coordinate 61,420 of CAVULS010000010.1, forward strand.
CTGTCGCGACGCTGCGCGAATTGCACAACCTGCATCCGCAGGCGATCGCGTTCGAGAATCTTGATCCGCTGCTCGGCCGCCCGGTCAAGCTCGATGCGGCCTCGCTGCAGGCCAAGCTCGTCGAGGGCGGCCGTGGGGGCTACTGCTTCGAGCACAATTCTCTGTTCGCCGATGTCCTGCGCCAGCTCGGCTTCAAGGTGCAGGAGGGCACCGCTCGCGTGCGCTGGGCCGTGCCGCAAGGGGTGAGGACGCCGCGCGTGCACTGCATCTTGTTCGTCGCGGCCGAGGGCGACGACTACCTGGTCGACGTCGGCTTTGGCGGCAACGTGCTGACGGCGCCGTTGAAGCTCAATTCCCGCCACGAGCAGAAGACGCCGCATGAGGATTTCCGCCTTGTCGACGAAAATGACCGCGTCATCATCCAGGAGGCCAAGATCAACGGCGCCTGGACGCCGCTCTATGCCTATGACTTCGCCGACACGCACCCCGCCGACTATGAGATGGGCAATTGGCTGACATCGACGCACCCGCAGTCGATTTTCGTCAACGGCCTGCTCGGCGCGCGCTCCGAGCCGGGCAGGCGTTACGCCATCCGCGACAACCAGCTCGCCATCCACACGACCGGCGGCGGCACCGAGAAGAAGACGTTGCGCAGCGCCGGTGAAATGCGCGACGCGCTCACCGATCTGTTCAAGCTGCGGCTTGACCGGCTCGAGGGCCTCGATCCGGTGCTGGCGCGGCTCGCCGCGGCAACGCCATGAGTTCGAAACCGGCGCGGCCCGCGCCAGCCCGGCGGCGGACGGCAACAGGCCGGGCCGCGGCATAAGCGCGGCGAGGTGCACCCCCGCCAGACCCGTCACCCTGAGGTGCGCGCGCAGCGCGCCGCGAAGGGCGACGGCCCCGGCCGTTCGGGCCGTTCATCCTTCGAGGGCGGGCTGCGCCGGTCACCTCAGCCTCAGGAGGACGGAACGGTGCGAGCGACTGTGGCGATGCCGACATCGGTGCAAACCGTCGCGGTGACGCCCGACGAATCCGGCATGCGCGTCGACCGTTTCTTCGAGGCGCGCTTTCCCGGCCTGTCCTTCAGCCACATCCAGCGCATCATCCGCAAAGGCGAGGTGCGTGTTGACGGCAAGCGCACGCAGCCGAAGGCGCGGCTGGAAGCGGGACAGCGGCTGCGCATCCCGCCGCTCAAGCTGGAGCCGCCGAAGCCGCGCGACGATGCGCCGCAGGCGCAGAAGGACCGCGCCTTCATCAAGTCGATCACGCTCTACGAAGACGCCGACGTGCTGGTGCTCAACAAGCCGATGGGCCTTGCCGTGCAGGGCGGCTCCGGCACGCCGCATCATCTCGACGGCATGCTGGAAGCGTTGCGCGGGCCGCGCGCCGATGACCAGCGCCCGCGCCTCGTGCACCGGCTCGACAAGGACACCGCTGGCTGCCTCTTGGTGGCAAAGACGCGCTTTGCCGCCTCGGCGCTGGCCAAGACTTTCCGCTCGCGCTCGGCGCGCAAGATCTACTGGGCGCTGGTGGTCGGCGTGCCCAAGCCGCGGCAGGGGCGCATCTCGACTTATCTCGCCAAGCAGGAGGTCGAGGAAGATTCCTACATGCGCATCGCCAAGCACGGCGAGAAGGACGCCGTGCACGCGGTCACCTATTACGCGGTGGTGGAGACCGCGGCGCAGCAGCTCGCCTGGCTGTCGCTCAAGCCGGTGACCGGCCGCACCCATCAGTTGCGCGCGCACATGGCGCATATCGGCCATCCGATCGTCGGCGACCCGAAATATTTCAACAAGGAGAACTGGCAGTTGCCCGGCGGCATCCAGAACAAATTGCACCTGCTCGCGCGGCGCATCGCGGTGCCGCATCCGCGCGGCGGGAGGATCGACGTCTCGGCGCCGCTGCCGCCGCACATGCGGCAATCGTGGAACCTGCTCGGCTTCGACGCCGAGCGCTACGACCCGATCGAAGAAGCACCGGAGGAGGAGTAGCCGCCGCGTGGCCGGCTTCCTATCTGATCTTTATGGCGCGCAAATATCCGATCTTCGGCTTGCTTGCCTTGGCGCTGGTCGCAGCCGGTGTCGGCCGCGCCGGGTCGCGCCCATCCGACGACGATTACACCATCATGCGCCCGGAACCGGGATCTCCGGAGGCGCGGCGGCACAAGGCGCCGAAGCAAGAGCCCGGGCCTAAAATAACGAAACCCGCGCCGGATACCGCGAAAGCGGCGCCAAAGCCCAGGAAGCGCATCGGCTCCTCGAGCCCGGTCTATCCGACGCCATTGCCGCCGCCACTGCATTACAATCCGCCGCCGGTGCCGACCATCGTCACGCCGTCGCGGCCGGTGCCGCCGTCGATGTATGTGCCGCAGACCGGCATGGTGCTGCCGAACTTGCCGGCGCCGGTCGGCTCCGGCCCCGGCGGCAGCGAGACCGCGCAGGACCGCGCCATGCGTTGCGCCCACCAGGCCGGTGTTTACGGCCAGGCGCAGACCGGCAACCGCAACGCTTACGTCGGCGGCTGCATCAATCAGTAACCCGCGAACGCGAATTGCCGCACGCAAAAATGACGCCTTGACAGGCAACCAAAAGGTTGCATATTGTCGCCCATGGATGCGGTGTTCAAGGCACTGGCCGATGCAAGCCGGCGCGAATTGCTCGACCGGCTGCGCGCCGACAACGGCCAGACGCTGAACGAGCTCTGCGCCCGCCTCGACATGACGCGGCAGGCGGTGAGCAAGCACCTGGCCATCCTGGAGGAGGCCAATCTCGTCGCCACCGTGCGGCGGGGCAGGGAGAAGCTGCACTACCTCAATCCGGTGCCGATCCACGAGATCGGCGAACGCTGGATCGGGAAATTCGAAAGCCATCGCCTTCAGGCGCTGAGCGACATGAAAAAGGCATTGGAACAGAGTGAGGAGAAAGAGAAATGAGTAAGCCCGTTTTCGTCTATGTGAGCTACATCGCCTCGACGCCGGACAAGGTGTTCAAGGCGCTGACCTCGACCGAGGCCACCGGCAAGTTCTGGTTCGGCAACGCCGTGACCTCCGACTGGAAGGTCGGCTCGCCCATCACCTTCCACCGCGAGGGCAAGCTGATCCTGCAGGGCGAGGTGCTCGAATACGATCCGCCGCGGCGGCTCTCACACAGTTTCAGGCCCATGCACGACGAGGCGTTCAGCGGCGAGCAGCCCTCGCGCGTGGTCTACGAGCTCGAGCAGCAGCGCGACCAGGTCAAGCTCACGGTGACCCACGACGGCTTCGCGGAAAACAGCAAAGTGTTCGCCAGCATCAGCAATGGCTGGCCGCTCGTCCTGTCCAGCCTCAAGAGCTACCTGGAAGCAAACCGCGTGCTCTGGGCGCCGTGGTACGACAAGGAAAAAGCGGCGTCGTAGTCGATGCGTCGTCATGGCCGGGCTAGTCCCGGCCATCCACGTCTTGGTCGCAAAGCAAGACGCAGATGCCCGGCATAAAGCCGGGCATGACGAAGCAAAATCTATTTCCCGGCCGCGCTTAATATCGCCATATCCTCCGCCGTCAGCTTGAGCCGCGGCGCTTTGAGGATATCGGCGAGTTGGTCAAGGCTGGTGACACTGACGATCGGCGCGGTGATTTTCCCGATCAGCCAGGCCAGAGACACCTGCGCGTAGGTCGCCTGGTGCCTGGCGGCGACCTTGCCGATGGCGTCGAGGATGCGCGATCCCCGCGGGTTGAGATATTTCTTCAGCCGGCCGCCGCGGTTTGGGTTCTTGTCGGCATCCTGCGGCGAGCGGTATTTGCCGGTGAGGAAGCCGGCGGCGAGCCCGTAATAGGGGATGACGCCGATCTTTCGCCTTGCGGCAGATCGCGGCGTAGCCGCTCTCGAACTCGTTGCGGTCGGAAAGATTATAGAGCGGCTGCAGGCTCTCGTAGCGCGGCAGGCCGAGGCGCTTGCTGGCCTCAAGCGATGCCTCAAAGCGCTTGGGGCTCACATTGGACGCGCCCGCCGCGCGCACCTTGCCCGCGGCGATGAGTTGGGCAAAGCCCGCCATGGTCTCCTCGACCGGCGTCATCTCGTCGTCGAAATGCGTCTGATAGAGATCGATGCGGTCGGTCTGCAGCCGGCGCAGTGAGGCCTGCGCCGCGCGCTGCATGTAGTCTTTTCGCGTGCTACGGCCTTCGCCCATGTCCTCGCCGAACTTGGTGAGGATGACGACCTTGTCGCGCTTGCCGCTCTGCTTCAGCCACTTGCCGATGATGGTTTCCGACTCGCCGCCCACGTGCCCCGGCGCCCAGCGTGAATAGCTGTCGGCGGTGTCGATGGCATTGAAACCGGCGTCGATGAAGGCGTCGAGAATGGCGAACGAGGTTTTCGCGTCGACGTTCCAGCCAAACACATTGCCGCCCAGCACCAGCGGCGCGATGCGGATATCGGATCGGCCGAGCTGGCGGAATTCCATAGTGCTATCCGTTGTCATGCGCGGGCTTGACCCGCGCATGCCGTTCGGGGACACACAGTGCCTACCTAGGCGAGATGGCCGGGACAAGCCCGGCCATGACAATTTAGAAATGCTTACCGCAAGCCGGCGTTGATCTTGTCCAGCGCCGCCTGGCCTGGGCACAGCTCGTGCTCGGCAAGCTCGTTGAGCGGAGCGTCCACCGTGCGCAAATGCGCGTGCAGGTCCGAGGCGTCCTCGTCGACGTAGAGCAGCCCGGTGACGATCTGCCCCTTGGCGGCGTGGTGCTGCAGGAAGCCCAGCGCCGCAGTGCGGTCGTGCAATTCGTAATCGGCGGCGAGCTTGCGCAGCGTCAGTTTCGAGCCGTCATGCTGCTCCACCACCTCGACCGTGCCGGGCTCATACTCGACCTCGATCGGCATGCGCGAGGTCATGAAATCGAGCCGGTTCACCGCCTCGTTGTGCTCGCGCACGAAGTCGAAGCTCTTGGTCGAGCCGGCGTGGTTGTTGAAGGCAACGCAAGGCGAGATCACATCGATGAAAGCCGCGCCCTTGTGCGCGATCGCCGCCTTGATGATCGGCACCAGTTGCGTCTTGTCGCCGGAGAAAGACCGGGCGACGAAGCCGGCGCCGAGCTGCAGCGCCATGGCGGCGAGATCGATGGAATTGTCGGTGTTGATGAAACCGCGCTTCGACTTTGAGCCGCGGTCGGCGGTCGCCGAGAACTGGCCCTTGGTCAGCCCGTAGACGCCGTTGTTCTCCACGATATAGGTCATGTTGACGCCGCGGCGGATCGAATGCGCGAACTGCCCAAGCCCGATGGAGGCACTGTCGCCGTCGCCGGAGACGCCGAGATAGATCAAGTCGCGGTTGGCGAGATTGGCGCCGGTCAGCACCGAGGGCATGCGCCCGTGCACCGAATTAAAGCCGTGCGAATTGCCGAGGAAGTAGGTCGGCGTCTTCGACGAGCAGCCGATGCCGGAGATCTTGGCGACGCGATGCGGCTCGATCGAGAGCTCGAAACAGGCCTGGATGATCGAGGCCGTGATCGAATCGTGGCCGCAGCCGGCGCACAACGTCGACACCGTGCCTTCATAGTCGCGGTGGGTGTAGCCGAGGTCGTTCTTCGGCAGGTTCGGATGATGGAATTTCGGCTTGGCGAGATAGGTCATGATGGTACGACAATAGCCCAGCGCTAATGGCTTTTAAAGGGCGCTAAATCAGACAGTTAACGGCTTTGTCGCCGGCTTGGCCGCTTCTGCGCCGATGGCCAGCGCCGCCCCCAGCAGCAGCCACAGCGCCCGCTGGTAGAGCAGGTCATGCGCCTGCGTCATTACAGCGAAACCGGTGAGCGTCAGCACCACCAGGAGCCCTGCTGGTTCGGACCGCCGGCTGAATCCGGTGGAAAAAATTCGCCAGCCGGCAAAGGCAAAGACGGCAAATCCGGCGAGGCCGGTTTCCGCCAGCAGCCACACCGGGGTCGAATGGATTACGAGGGGCACGCCCGTGCTTGCGAGCTGCTCGGCCATATAGGCGCCAAGCCCGGCCCCAAACAGCGGGTGGGCGAGGAACATCGCCAAGCCCTGGAGCACCGTTTCGATGTGCTGCTGATTGTCTATAGCGCTTTGCAGCGCCCACTGCGCCATTGCACTTGGTCCGCCAGCGCCGGAGCCGAAAGGCACATAGGGGAGCACAGCAAGCGCGAGCAAAATCGCCGCGGACGAGGCCAGGGCGGCAAGGATTGGCCGAATCTTGACGCCTGACACGAGCGCAAGCGCGATCACGACTGGCGCCGCGAGTATGCCGGCGCGTGACCCGGCATAGCAGAGGCCGGTGACGACGATCGCCATGATTGCGATGCGCCAGCGCAGCCGGCCCTGCAGTGTCAGCGCCGCCGCAAGTGTCATCAGCAGCACGAATGAAAACGCGTTCGGATTCTGCGAAAAACCGGTGATGCGATAGTCGACCAAGGCGATGAGTGGGGTCAGCCCAATTCGGATCAACGCCACAATGCAGAGCTCGAGCCCGGCAATCGCCGCGCCGGTGGCGACAAACACGAGCAGCAGCAGCTCAAGTCCCTCGTCGCTGGCCCGCCGGGCAATCAGCGCGCCGGTCACGCCGTAGCACAGCAATATCCCCCATCCGACCAAACGATTGGTGAAAGCCCACTCGGTCCAGCCGAAGACCGCAAGCCCGTGCAAAAACGAAAAGCCGATGACGGCGGAAGCGGCCACTATATAGAAATTGAGCTGTGGCAGCCGCCATTGGGGCCAGCCGAGTCCAATTTGGCGAAGGCCGAACAAGGCCGCGCCAACGAGCACCACCGGATCGGCGAGGTTGACATTGAGGGCGCCGCGTCCGGTCGGGATGTAGATTTGAAAGAACACGGCTGTCGCCGCCGCGGCCGGGATCAGCCAGTCGAGCATCGCCGTGTAATCGGGTACCGCAGCGGCTGATGCGGCGGCGCGCTGGGATTGGCTCCTATGGCCACCGACAATCAAACATGCAGCGGTGACGCCGACAACGGCGATCGAGAGCCCGCCTATCAATAGCCCGACCAGCAGCGCTGCGGCGCTCGAAAGCCCAACCATTTGCAGGGCCATGATCGCGCTCATCTCGCGCATGCCCCAGCCGCCAAGGCTGATCGGCAGGCTGGCGGCGAACATGATGACGCAGGATGCGGCGGCAAGCGCGACGAAATCGATATGCGGCGCCAGCGCGCGGCCGGCAACGATATAGGCGGCGAGGGTGGTGAGCTGAATGGCCAAAGACAGGGCCGCGCCACGAAGCAGCCGCAAGGTAAGCGCCGGCGTCAATTGCCGCAGGACCCGCGCCGCATGCGGACCCCAGGCAAGGGCGGCGCCGGCCGCGATTGCCGCAGCAAGCCCAAGCAATAATTTCATCAGCGTCAGGCCGCCGGCCTGAAGATTGAAACTGAGCCGTCCAAAGAGATAGAACGCGCCGCCGGCAGCCAGCGTCACCGAGATGCAAAGCGCCAGAATTCGCTCATAGCCGGAAATCATGACGCTGGCGGACGGGCCGATGCCGCGGCGCGCCAGCACAGCTCCGCGTCCAATCAACTGCCCCGCGGACTGGAAAAACAGATTGCCGGCAAGCTGGCCGACGCTCAGCGTCATCGTGGCGTCGCGCATCGACAGCGAATAGCCGAGATCGGCGGTGATGAATTTTAACCGCAACGCCGACAGCAGCATGCCGACGGTGAGGCAGAGCATAATGATGAGAATCGACGACGTCGCGATGCTAGACCACGCGTCCACGAGCGCAGCCGGAGCCGAAACAAAGAGGACGGCAGCGATGACGGACAAAAGCAGCACAACAGACACCGCCAAATTGGCAATTCTGCTTTTTCCCATTGTTGCCACAGCCCGAATAACGTAGGGGCCTACAGATAGCCCGCACGCGCGTTAGCAAACGCGGTTCAACCCGGTCGCGCCTGATTCGTTCGCAACCAGAGTCTAGAAATAGCCTAAACGCACGCCGATTTGCGATGGCGGTTTCTTATTACCACAACGAAGATTGGTTACTAACCGAGCGTGGATCAGGACACCACACGCATCGGCTTTACTTTCAACTGATCCAGATGGTCGCCGATCGCCTTGGCGATGAAGCGCGCAGTGATCGGCGTGCCGTCATAGTGCAGGATCGGCACCAGCCGCACCGGATCGATGCCGCATTCGTTGACGATGAGCGAGCGCAATTGCGCGTCGCGGTTCTGCTCGACCACGAAGGTAAAATCGTGCTCGGCGACGAAGCTGTTGACGCTCGAATGAAAAGGGAAAGCGCGCACGCGCACGCGGTCAAGCGTGTGCCCGCGCGCCTCGATCATGGCGATCGCCTCGTCCATCGCCGGCGCGGTCGAGCCGTAATAGATCACGCCGTATTTGGTCGGCTTGCCGGCGTTGGCGATCAGCGGGCGCGGCACCAGGTCCTTGGCGGTGTCAAACTTGCGGATCAGCCGCTGCATATTGTCGACGTAAGGCGCGCCTTCCTCGGTGTAGCGCGCATAACGGTCGCGCGAGGTGCCGCGGGTGAAGAACGAGCCCTTGGTCGGGTGCGTGCCCGGGTAAGTCCTATAGGGAATACCGTCGCCGTCGACGTCGAGGTAGCGGCCGAACTCCTTGCCGGCCTCCAATTCCTCCGCCGTCATCACCTTGCCGCGGTCATAGACGCGCTTGTCATCCCAGGCGAGCGGCCTGCACATACGATGGTTCATGCCGATGTCGAGATCGAGCATGACGAAGATCGGCGTCTGCAGCCGCTCGGCGAGATCGAAGGAGGTGGCGGCAAAATCGAAGGCTTCCGCCGGGTCCTCCGGGAACAGCAGCACGTGCTTGGTGTCGCCATGCGAGGCGTAGGCGCAGGAGATCACGTCGCTCTGCTGGGTGCGGGTCGGCATCCCGGTCGAGGGGCCGGCGCGCTGCACGTCGAAAATCACCGCCGGGATTTCCGCAAAGTAGGCGAGCCCGATGAACTCCTGCATCAGCGAAATGCCGGGGCCGGAGGTCGCGGTGAAGGCGCGGGCGCCGTTCCAGCCGGCACCGATGACGATGCCGATGGAGGCAAGCTCGTCCTCGGCCTGGATGATCGCGTATTTCGCCTGTTTGCTGTCGGCATCGACACGCAGCTTCGAGCAGTAGCGGGTGAAGGCGTCGGCGAGCGACGACGACGGCGTGATCGGATACCAGGCGCAGACCGTGGCGCCGCCATAGACGGCGCCGAGCGCCGCCGCCGAATTGCCCTCGATGAAGATGCGGTCGCCGACCTTGTCGGTCTTCTTCAGCCGCAGCCCGATCGGACAGTCGAGATTGAGCAGCGCGTAATCGCGGCCGATATGCAGCGCCTTGACGTTGGGCCCGATCAGCTTGTCCTTGCCCTGATACTGCTCGCCGATGAGATTTTCCACCACCGCCACGTCCATGTCGAGGAGCGCGGTGAGCGCGCCGATATAGATGATGTTCTTGAACAGCTGGCGCTGGCGCGGATCGGTGTATTCGCGGTTGCAGATCGCGGTCAGCGGCACGCCGATGATGCCGATATCGGAGCGGAATTTCGACAGCGGCAGCGGCTTGGTCGAATCATAGAACACGTAGCCGCCGGGCTCGATCGAGGCGATGTCCTTGTCGAAGGTCTGCGGGTTCATCGCCACCATCAGGTCGGTGCCGCCGCGCGCGCCCAGGTGGCCGGCCTCCGACACGCGCACCTCGTACCAGGTGGGCAACCCTTGAATGTTGGACGGGAAGATGTTGCGCGGCGCCACCGGAATGCCCATGCGCATCACCGCGCGGGCAAACATCTCGTTGGCGCTGGCCGAGCCCGAGCCGTTGACATTGGCGAAGCGGACGACGAAGTCGTTTACGCGGCTGATCGGCGAGACGGTCGGCATGAATTTCCTGCGTAAGTCATATCCAACAAGAATTTCTGCATGTCCCAGGCGCCGGTTGGGCAGCGCTCGGCGCAGAGCCCGCAATGCAGGCAGACGTCCTCGTCCTTGACCATGACGCGGCCGGTCTTCAGGCCGTCCTGCACGTAGAGGTCCTGGGTGAGATTCTTCGACGGCGCCTCAAGCCGCGTGCGCAGCTCGGCTTCCTCGCCGTTCTGGGTGAAGGTGATGCAGTCCATCGGGCAGATGTCGACGCAGGCGTCGCATTCGATGCAGAGCTGCGCCGAAAACACCGTCTGCACGTCGCAATTCAGGCAGCGTCCGGCTTCATGCAGCGCCAACTGCTGGTCGAAGCCAAGCTCGACCTCGGCCTTGATGTCCTTGAGCGCCACGACCTTGTCGCGCAGCGGCACCTTGTAGCGCTTGTCGAGCATCACTTCGTTTTTGTACGACCATTCGTGGATGCCCATTTTCTGGCTGATCAGTTCGACCGCCGGCAGAGGGCGCTCCGCGATGTCCTCGCCGTTGAGCATCTTGTCGATCGATACCGCGGCCTCGTGGCCATGCGCTACCGCCCAGATGATGTTCTTCGGGCCGAAGGCCGCGTCGCCGCCGAAAAAGACTTTCGGGTTGGTCGAGGCCATGGTCTTGGCATCGACCTTGGGCATGTGGTTTTGGTCGAACTCGATGCCGGCATCGGCCTCGATCCAGGGGAAGGCGTTTTCCTGGCCGACGGCGACCAGCACATCGTCGCAGGGGAAATGCTGCGGCGGCTCGCCGGCCGGCACCAGCTTGCGGCGGCCCTTGGCGTCGTATTCGGCGCGCACCTTCTCGAAGGTGATGCCGGTGAGCTTGCCATTGTCGTGGGTGAATTCGAGTCGGCACCAGGTAATTGTGGATGGGAATGCCCTCGTGCATGGCGTCTTCCTTTTCCCAAGGCGACGCCTTCATTTCCTCAAAGCCCGAGCGCACCACCACCTGCACGTCCTCGCCGCCGAGCCGGCGCGAGGAGCGGCAGCAGTCCATGGCGGTATTGCCGCCGCCGAGCACGACGACACGCTTGCCGATTTTCGTCGTGTGGCCGAACGACACCGAGTTGAGCCAATCGATGCCGATATGGATGTTTTTCGCCGCTTCCTTGCGGCCGGGGATATCGAGGTCGCGGCCGCGCGGCGCGCCGGAGCCGACGAAGATCGCGTCCCAGCCTTCGGCCAGCAGCGCCTTCATGCTGTCGATACGCTTGCCGCCGCGGAAGTCGACGCCGAGGCCGAGGATGTAGCCGCATTCCTCGTCGATGACCGAGTCGGGCAGGCGGAACTTCGGGATTTGCGTGCGGATCATGCCGCCGGCCTTGGGGTCCTGGTCGAAGACCACAACGTCATAGCCAAGCGGGGCAAGGTCGCGGGCGACGGTGAGCGAGGCGGGGCCACCGCCGACAAGAGCAACACGCTTGCCGTTCTTCTTCGCCGCCGGCTTCGGCAGCCGCTCGCGGATATCGTCCTTGTAGTCGGCGGCGACGCGCTTCAGGCGGCAGATCGCCACCGGCTGGTCTTCGACGCGCACGCGCCGGCAGGCCGGTTCGCAAGGGCGGTCGCAGGTGCGGCCGAGCACGCCGGGAAACACATTCGAATGCCAATTGATCATGTAGGCGTCGGAATAACGCCCCGCGGCGATCAGGCGGATATATTCCGGCACCGGCGTATGCGCCGGGCAGGCCCATTGGCAATCGACGACTTTATGAAAGTAGTCGGGGGCGGCAATATCGGTATTCTTCATTCACTCCTCGAAACGCGCCCGGCTACGCTGAACAAATCCGTGTCGCGTCGCAGCTCTTGACGGCTGTATTGCCCCCGGCGTTCGGCCGCGCCACCCGGCTGCGAATCCGAACCTCAATAATATTAAGTTGGCCCGGCTAAGGCTACTTATCCTTAGGTCATGGTGAACCGGCCGCTCACCGCGGGGCCGCCTTTTCGCGCCGGGAAAGCGGCGCCAGCAAGGCGCGGCAAGGCCCGAAATACGTGCCGGAAGCTGATGCTTAGCGGGCGGGATCGGGGTAATTTGGCCGTTGGCCGGGGGGTCCCCGCCTATATGACGCTTGTTGCGGCGCACAATCACGAAGTTCTGATGCGGGATATTTTCAACGAAATTTTCGAAAACCCGCCGCTCGATCCCACCGAAGCGGCGCGCCGCAGCGTGCGGGCGCAATTGCGCAAGCGCTTTTATGAGCGCGCCCACGCCGGGGACGGCGAGGGCGGCTTGGCGCTGCTGCTCGATGGCAAGCCGGTAAAGACGCCGGCGCGGCGCCCGCTGGCGGCGCCGAACCGCACGCTCGCCGATGCGCTGGCGCAGGAATGGAATGCGCAAGGCGAGTTCATCGATCCGGCGCGGATGCCGCTGACCCGTCTCGCCAATGCGGTCATCGATGCCGTCGCCGATAACCGCCTCGCGGTCATTGACGAGGTGGCGAAATATCTCGGCTCCGATCTGGTCTGCTATCGCGCCGAGGCGCCGGCCGGTTTGGTCGAGCGGCAGGCGCTCGCCTGGGATCCTGTGCTCGAATGGGCACGCGGCGCGCTCAATGCGCGCTTTGTCCAGATCCAGGGCGTGATGTTCGCCGCGCAGCCGGAGGCGGCGATCGCTGCCGCGCGTGTTGAAATTCCCGCCGAGCCCTGGCGGCTCGCCGCGGTGTCTTCGGTCACGGCCTTGACCGGCTCAGGCCTGCTCGCGCTCGCGCTCGCCGCTGGCGCATTCGACGCCGATGCGGTGTGGACCGCGGCCCATGTCGATGAAGACTGGCAGATGTCGCAATGGGGCCGCGACGAGATCGCGCTCGCGCGCCGCGCTTTCCGCGAGACCGAACTGCGCGCGGCCGCGCTGGTGCTCAAGCACGTCTAGACCTGACCCTTCTCATTTTTTCCGCGATTTGCGTCGCCGCTCACTCCCACAGTTCGCGGTAGTTGTGAAAATTCGGCAGGACCGGATCGGCCCGCGTCGGCTCCATCAGCGGCAGCAGACGACGGAACACGGTGTTGATTGCGTCGGAGGTGTGCCGAACATAGAGATCGATCGGGTAGAGCGACTGCCGCAGATGCCATTTCGGATCGTAGTTGAGGCTGCTGCTGTAGAAACGCTGATAGCCCTCGGCGATGGCCCATTCGATGATGTCGTGAAACACCCGGTAATAAAGGTGCAGCGCGAAGGCGACGGAATAGTCGAACCCGACATAGTCGTGGCAAATGCCGCCGTCATGCACTTCGCATTGCGCAAAGGCGATGATGCGCTCGCCCTGCCGCCAGATGAAAAAGCGCACCTTGTCGGGCATCCGCCGCCCCAGCTCGCTGAGATATTCCTTGGTCAGCTTCTCGAACTGCAGTGACGACCGCTGCAAGACCTTTTCGTAAAGCGGATGAATATCGTCGACGATTGCCGAGACGTCCGTCACCACGCTCATGATGATCGGCGGCTGGGCGCGGCCGGCAACGCGCAGCTTGCGGCGGACATTGGCGCGAGTCTGCGAGCTCAGGTTTTTGTTGAGATAGTCTTCGAAATTGGCGTAGCCGAGATCAAGCACGGTCATCGGCATGCTGGGAATGCGGGCAAAGCCCGCCGGGCGCAGACAATCCAGCGGGGCACGGTATTGGGCGGGAAATTCCTTGAGCACGACGAGCGCGCAGTTTAGTTCGCGCGCGGTTTGCGGCAACGAGCGGGCGAGGGTTTGCGCGACTTCGGTTGCACTGGCTGGGTCGTCGCTGTCGAGATGTCCTTCGCCGGCGGCGCAGCCGACCATCAGCGTGCGCGCGCGCATGAAGCGCGGCCAGACACGGCGCACGCCGGCGACGAGCTTTTTGGCAGCGCCGCTGCTGCCGGCGAGCAGGTCCTGGTCGATGACGAAATAGGGTTGGACGGCGCGGACTTCGCCGCCGCTCTCGATGCTGAGATAGCCGTAGCTGAAGCCGTCCCGCAGCGTGTCTTCGACAAGTTCGTAGTAGCGGTGATCCTTGCGCTGGCGCGCGAACGCGGCCTGCCAGCGCGGCGAGCCGGAAAGCTCCTGCCGGGAGACGATCCTGATCGTGCCGCCGGAGGCTGCGGACGATGTCAGGCCAAAGCGGTCAGTCCGCTGATCCATCGTCGCGCACGGCGAGCCGGGATACGGCCCGCCGCAACTCCGTGCCTCGTTATTTACTGTCCGGTCGGATCGCCGCGGCGCGCGGCCTCGTAGAGGAACCAGACCCGCCTTTCCGCCTCGTCGATATAGACTTCGAGCAGGCTGGTGGTCGCCACGTCGTTATGCTCGTCGCAGACGTCGTGCGTCTCGCGCATCGAAGCGATGAAGCGCTGATTGTCGTCACGCAATTCCGCCAGCATGTCCTGCGGGTCGACGTAAGCCGCGTCGTTGTCGGCGAGGCGCTGCTGCCGCGAAATGTCGCCGATCGAGCGGATGGTGGTGCCGCCGAGTTTCCTCACGCGCTCGGCGAGCACGTCGGTCATGGCGAAGATCTGGTCGCCATGCTCGTCGAGCAGCAGATGATAGTCGCGGAAATGCGGCCCGCTCATGTGCCAGTGGAAATTCTTGGTTTTCAGATAGAGCGCGAAGGTGTCGGCGACCAGCGCGTTGAGCGCGCCGGCGATGTCCTTGGTGGCGTTGGCGCCGAGATCGGTCGGCGTCTTCAGGCGGGCGCCGGCGGATGCGGGCTTGGTGACATTGTTCATGGGGCAAATCCTCGTTTGGCGTTGACTGCAATCCCCGAGCGACAGACCGCCGCCCCCCTGCAACAGTATGGGCATTTATGTGCGGTTTTGTGAAGGCGCAAGTTGGTCATGGCGCCGCCGCGGGATCGGGTTTTGCTTCCAGCGCAGCGGCTTTTTCCGCGCTGGCGCGGGCCTCGTCGGCGCGGCCCAGCGCCTGCAGCGCGCGGCCGCGCGCCTGATGGGCCGCCGCCAGATCCGGCTTGAGCTCGATGGCGCGGTCGCCGCTCGCCAGCGCCTCCTCGGCGCGGCCGAGCTTGCCCAGCGCGAAGCTGCGGCCGAGATGGGCTTCGGCGAGCTTCGGCGCGAGCGCTGCGGCGCGGTCATAGGCTGCGAGCGCCTCGTCCCAGCGGCCGCATTCGCTCAGGGCGCCGCCGCGATTGACGTGCGCGCCGGCAAACTCCGGGTCGAGGGCGACGACGCGGTCGTAGCTCGCGATCGCGTCCTCGGCGCGGCCGAGGCTCTGCAGCAAAGCGCCGCGGTTGAGCCAGTCGATGGCCGATTCCGGCCGCAGCGCCAGCGCGCGGTCGTAGCTCGACAGCGCCTCCGCCGGGCGGCCGAGCTCGCTCAGCGCATTGGCGCGGTTGCCATAGGCGTCGACGAAATTGATGTCGCAGACGAGCGCGCCGTCGAACGCCTCCAGCGCGTCCTTGGTCTTGCCGAGCCGCTGCAGCGCCTGGCCGATCAGGTTGTGCGCGCGCGCCTGCCCGGGCTGGAAGCTGAGCGAGCGGCGGGCGAGGTCGATGCCCTGCTGAAACTGCTCCTCCTGGCAGGCGACCACGGCGACGTAATAGAGCGCCTCGGCATTGTTCGGGTTGTTGCGCAGCACTTGCGTGTAGCGCTCCATGGCAAGGTCGATCTGTCCCGCGCGGTGGTGGAACAGGCCCTGGCTCAGCAATTGCGCGGCGGTCTCGCTCATGGCGGGGTTCTAAGCAGGGTTGCGGGCCATGCCAAGCCTTGTCGGCCTCATGCTGAGGAGGCGCGTTCCGCGCCCTGCTCAAGATGAGGCGGAATGCATGGTATGGCTTTTGCAGCCAAAACCGGGAAACATCGCGGAAACCGGGCAGGGCGCAGGGGCTAGACGCGACCATGAAGGACATCCTCGACAGGCTGGAGAAACGGCGCAGCGAAGCCCGCCTCGGCGGCGGCGAGAAGCGCATCGAGGCGCAGCACAAACGCGGCAAGCTCACCGCGCGCGAGCGCATCGAACTGCTGCTCGACAAGGGCTCGTTCGAGGAATTCGACATGTTCGTCGAGCACCGCTCCGCCGAATTCGGCATGGAGAAGCAGAAAATCCCCGGCGACGGCGTGGTCACCGGCTGGGGCACCGTCAACGGCCGCACCGTCTATCGTGTTCTCCAAGGACTTCACCGTGTTCGGCGGCTCGCTGTCGGAGGCGCATGCGCAGAAGATCGTCAAGGTGCAGGACATGGCGATGAAGGCGCGCGTGCCCGATCATCGGCCTGTTCGACGCCGGCGGCGCCCGCATCCAGGAGGGCGTCGCCGCGCTCGGCGGCTACGGCGAGGTGTTCAAGCGCAACGTGCTCGCCGTCCGGCGTCATCCCGCAGATCAGCGTCATCATGGGACCCTGCGCCGGCGGCGACGTCTATTCGCCGGCGATGACCGACTTCATCTTCATGGTGCGCGACACCAGCTACATGTTCGTCACCGGCCCGGACGTGGTGAAGACCGTGACCAACGAGGTGGTCACCGCCGAAGAGCTCGGCGGCGCCTCGGTGCACACCACCAAATCCGGCGTCGCCGACGGCGCCTTCGACAACGACGTCGAATGCCTGCTGCAGATGCGCCGGCTGATCGACTTCCTGCCCGCCAACAACGCGAGCGGCGTGCCGCGACTGGCCGACGCGAGGACGATCCCGACCGCATCGACGAATCCGCTCGACACGCTGATCCCGGACAATCCCAACAAGCCCTACGACATCAAGGAGCTGATCCTCAAGGTCGTCGACGAGGGCGACTTCTTCGAGATCTCGCGCGCCTACGCCAGCAACATCGTCACCGGCTTCGGCCGCATCGCAGGCGCACCGTCGGCTTCGTCGCCAACCAGCCGATGGTGCTCGCCGGCGTGCTCGACTCGGACGCCTCGCGCAAGGCCGCGCGCTTCGTGCGCTTCTGCGACGCCTTCTCCATCCCGATCGTCACCTTCGTCGACGTGCCCGGCTTCCTGCCCGGCACCGACCAGGAATATGGCGGGCTGATCAAGCACGGCGCCAAGCTGCTGTTCGCCTACTCGCAGTGCACGGTGCCGCTGGTCACCGTGATCACGCGCAAGGCCTTCGGCGGCGCCTATGACGTGATGGCGTCCAAGCACGTCGGCGGCGACCTCAACTATGCCTGGCCGACGGCGCAGATCGCGGTGATGGGCGCCAAGGGCGCGGTCGAGATCATCTTCCGCGCCGACATCGGCGACAAGGACAAGATCGCCGCGCGCACCAGGGAATACGAGGAGCGCTTCCTGTCGCCCTTCGTCGCCGCCGAGCGCGGCTATATCGACGACGTGATCATGCCGCACTCGACGCGCCGGCGCATCGCGCGGGCGCTGGCCATGCTGCGGGAGAAGAAGGTGGAGATGCCGGCGAGGAAGCACGACAATTTGCCGGTGTGATAAGTGCCCAGCAATGGATCGGATTGATCGGAATACGATATCAGGTTTTAGCTGGCGTACCCAGAAGAACCTCACGTTTTGGCCAATGCACGTGAGGCAGGTGCGGATGTACATATTGTCACGCAACTCGTTGTCTCGTTGCTTGGTCTAATCGTATTTCCTTATGAATACCTCAAAGAAAATAAATTATATGACTTTCACGATCAAAAGCTCGTGCGACTATCTAGTGTCGGCTGGCCAATATGGACGTTTGTGATTGGACAGTCCGACAACCTTGACGATTTGAGCTTCATCTTGAAACGCAATCTCTCATCGCCGAGATTTTCTTCAGATAGTCGCGACCTTTCAGAAGTCGAAATTCAGTTCTGGGATCGCCGAAAACGGTGGGTCCCGGATAATTGGAGCGCAGTAATAAATGGGGCAAAGCTGACCTGCCACTGAACTTTCATCCAGCGGCAGTTAGAGCCTCGGCCAATGTTACGCCCTTCGGCGCGGTGAGTGTACCGGCATAAGCCGCCGGCGTTTTGTATCCGAGCGAGGAATGCGGCCTCGCAGTGTTGTAGTCAGTGACCCAGGCGCTGATGAGCTGGCGGGCTTGGTCGAGATCGACGAACAGGCTCTCATTGAGAAGCTCGTCGCGCATCCGGCCGTTGAAGAACTCGGTGTAACCGTTCTGCATCGGCCTCCCCGGTGCGATGTAATGCCATTCCACCCGATGCTCCTTTGCCCAGCTCAGGATCGCATTCGAGGTGAACTCGGTGCCGTTGTCAGAGACAATCATCTGGGGCTTGCCACGTGCATCGATGAGTGCCGTGAGCTCACGTGCAACACGTTTGCCCGAAATCGAGGTGTCAGGGATTGCCGCCAGACATTCGCGCGTCACATCATCCACGACGTTGAGGATGCGGAAGCGCCGGCCCAAGGCAAACTGGTCATGGACGAAGTCAAGCGACCAGCGCGCATTGACTTTGGCCTCGAGCAGGATCGGCGTGCGGGTTCCAACGGCTCTGCGCCGAGCCTTGCGCTTGCGGACCGTCAACCCTTCCTCGCGGTAGAGGCGATAGATGCGGTTGATGCCGGACGGCTCGCCCTGTTCCCGCAGCAGGATGAACAGCCGTCGGTAGCCGAACCGGCGTCTCTGGTTGGCGAGATCGCGCAGACGGCTGCGCAGCTCAATATCGGGCGGCCGGCGTGAGCGGTACCGGATCATCTTGCGATCGGCGGCAATGAGGGTGCAGGCCCGGCGCTCGCTCATCTCACACACGTTACGTAGATGAGCGACAGCCTCGCGCTTGGCGGCGGGCCCTACCATTTTTTTGTCAGAAGCTCCTTCAGCGCCGCCTGGTCCAGCATCAATTCCGCCAGCAGCTTCTTCAGCTTGCGGTTCTCGTCCTCCAGAGACCGCAGACGCTTAGCGTCCGACACGTCCATGCCGCCGTACTTGGCCTTCCAGTTGTACAGCGTAGCTTCCGAGATGCCGTGCTTGCGCGCCAGATCGGCTGTCTTCGCACCGGCCTCGTGCTCGCGCAGAACCGCGATAATCTGCTCTTCGGTGAACCTAATCCGCTTCATCGGCCGTCCCCTTATTGAGGCCGAACTTAACTCCGCGCGGAGGAAAAACTCAGTGGCAGGTCGAACCGCTACGCGGCGTGGACTGCAGCCTCTCTCGAACTCCATAGGGCTCATATATCCGATCGTCGAGTGCCGGCGTTTCGGATTGTAGAAGCGCTCGATGTAGTCGAACACGTCAGCCTTCGCCTCGTCCCGTGACCGGTACATCTTGCGTGCGGTTCGCTCGGTCTTGAGCGAGGAGAAGAAGCTTTCCATCGCTGCATTGTCCCAGACATTGCCTGAACGGCTCATCGAGCAGACGACGCCGTGATCTGCCATCAGCCGCTGGAACTGCTCGCTGCTGTATTGGCTGCCGCGGTCGGAGTGATGCAGCAGCGCGTCGGGCCTGCCCCGTCGCCAGATCGCCATCACCAGAGCGTCGGTGACGAGTTGCGCTGTCATCGCTGCGTTCATCGACCAGCCGACCACGCGCCGGGAGAACAGATCGATGACGGCAGCGACATAGAGCCAGCCCTCCGCCGTCCACACGTAGGTGAAGTCGGCAATCCATTTGCGATTGGCAGCGGGCGCTTCGAAGCTGCGATCGAGCACATTGGGAGCGACGGCGGCGGCCTGCCGCTTACCGAGGTCAGGCGGCAGGCGCCGGCGGCGCGGGCGTGCTCTAAGAGCCTGTAATCGCATCAAACGCTCGATCCGGTGCAATCCGCATGACGCACCCTCCGCAATCAGGTCGTGCCACACACGCCTGGCGCCATAGGTTCGATCGCTCGCCAGGAAGCTGCTGGCAACCTTCGCACCCAGCTCTTCATCGCTCCGGCTGCGCTGACTGCGCGGTCGCGTCAGCCAGGCATAAAAGCCGCCCCGCGAGACACCGAGCGCCCCGCACAACCAACCCGCCGGCCAGATTCCCCGGTGCTTCGCAATGAAGGAGAACTTCACGTCGATTCCTTCGCGAAGTAGGCCGCGGCTTTTTTAGGATGTCTCGTTCGGCCTTCAGCTTGGTGACCTCGCGTTTGAGCCGCGCGATCTCGGCCTGCTCAGGCTTCATCTGACCTTGGCCAGGAAAGGCCTGTGTTGGATCGTCCGCAAATGCCTTCACCCAACTGCGCAGCTGCGACTGATGCACATCCAGGTCTTGCTCGGCCTGGGCATACGACACGCCACGATCCTTGATCAGCCGCACCGCTTCAAGCTTGAACTCGCGTGTAAACTTCCGCCTCTCCATGACCCACCTCCCGTTCCATTAAAACACCTAACTCGGTGTCTTCGGAACCGGGTGCAGGCCAGATTGCCCTACAAATAACTGAAGGATATCATATGCTAACCTCCATCTTCCTCATCCGTACCGTCGTCGAGCCTTCGCTGCGCGACAAGTTCGACCGCTGGTACTCGGCCGACCACACGCCCTCGGCCTGCCGCGTCTCAAAATGCGACCACTAAGGTGACTCTAATGGCCGCCCGCGCGCTTCTGGCGTTATGGCTTGCGCTCCTCTTCTCGTTTCCCGCCTTCGCCCTAGAAGCCGAAAACCTGCTCGTCGCTATGCCGCCCGGCTACAAGGTCGGCTACACCAACCACACGGCAAAAGGCGTCATCACCGAAATGGTGCCGGCCGGCGAGACGGTCGAGACCTGGACCGAGATGGTCACGGTGCAGATCTTCTTCGGCATGCACGACAGCGTGAGCGCTACCGCCTGCGCCTGGAGAAGCTGTGGGCTTCGTCCTGCGCCGGCGCCAAGAGCGCACCGGTCGGCGGCGGGCTCGTCAACGGCTACACCACCATGACCTGGCGCATGTCCTGTCCGCTCAACAAGCAGACCGGCAAGCCGGAGATCACCTGGTTCAAGGCGATCGCCGGCCATGACAGCTTCTATGTCGTGCAGAAGGCGTTCAAGTTTGAGCCTGCTGCCGGAAAAAGCCGCGGAGTGGGTCGCCTATCTCAACAAGGTCTCGGTCTGCGACACGCGCATCGCGGAGCGCAAATGCCCCGCCGGTATGCGCTGAGAACGCGAACATTGAGGGGTCATTCGCGATTTGGTATGCAAAATCATTAATGCCGACAGGTTCGTCGGCGGCGCAGGAGAAATACCATGCGGCTCGAAGGCGGCTGCTATTGCGGTGCTGTGCGCTATGTTGCGGAGGGTGAGCCGGTTTTAAAAGCGCAATGCCACTGCCGCGCGTGTCAGTATTTCTCGGGCGGCGCGCCTAATTTGTTCATGCTCGTGCCGGCGGAAGGGTTCGCCTACACGAAAGGCGCGCCAAAGACCTACAGGCGGCCCGATAAGGCTGACGCCGTAACGCGAGAGTTCTGCGCGGTTTGCGGTACACACATGATGTCGCGGCGGCCGGCCTGCGGCCGGTGGTTCTCAAGATCGGAACGCTGGACGACCCTTCGGTCTATGGCGGCGCGCAAAAAGCGATCTTCACGGCAGAAGGCCAGCCTTTCCATCTCATTGCCGACGGCGTGCCCGCCTTTGCAGGCCTGCCGCCGCGCCAATAGTTCAAATCGGCCCGCCGCGGCCGCTTGTGCTAGGGTAAGCCATGCCCACCTCCATCTTCCTCGTCCGCGCCGTCGTCGAGCCCTCGCTGCGCGACAAGTTCGACCGCTGGTACGCCGACGACCACCTGCCGTGGGCCTGCCGCGCCTTCAAATGCCAGAAGGCCTGGCGCTACTGGTCGAGCATCGAGCGCAACGTGCACTACGCGCTCTACCAGTTCGCCGACGAGCTCTCCATGGACGCGGCGCTCAACGGCCCCGGCTTGAAGGAGCTGATCGCCGACTTCGACCGCACCTGGCCGCAAGGCGTCACGCGCACCCGCGACAAGCTGGTGCTGGCGGAGGAGCGGGAAGGGTAGTGCGCTGGGCAATTCTTTCCCTCTCCCCTGTGAAGGAGAGGGTCGGCGAGCCCCCGACGTGCATCGGCGGGGTGAGGGGGTGGGCTTCTGCTTGTCGCGAAGGCCGCGACCCGTCTGCGCCGCTGAGCGCTCGCAGCCGCCTTCGCCTGACAGACGGGGAGTGTGCTCGCACGCCCTTCACTCCGCCTTCAGCGAAAAATAAACCACGCGCATCCAGTTCTTCGCCGCCTGTTCGTTCGCCGCCCATTTGGCGTCGAGATCGGCGAAGGGCTTGGCCGCATAGATCTCGGCTTCGCTTTTGCCTTGCCCTTGATCAGCGCCGCCATGCGGTCGCGCGAGGTCGACCAGCATCGCGCGATACTCCGCGAGCTGCGCCTTGTTGCCGAGCGGCCCGTGGCCGGGCACGATCCTGGTCTCGTCATTGACGAAGGCGAGATAGGCGTCCGCCGCCGCGATCATGCCGCTTGATGTTGCCGCCCTTCACGAAATCGATATTGGGATAGCGGCCATTGGCGAAGGTGTCGCCGGTCGAGAGCACATTGGCGTCGGCGAAATAGACGTAAGTGTCGCCGTCGGTGTGGGCGTTGGCCGGATGCGTGAGCTGCGCGGTGCGGCCCTTCACCTCAAGCGTCAGCGTGTCGGTGTAGGTCTTCGCCGGCAGCGCGGCCGGCGCGACGGGCGGCACCTTGATGCCGGTGACGTTGTTGGTGGTGCCGGCGGCGAGCCGGCTGCGCACGTTGACATGGGCGACGACGGTGACGCCGTCGGCGGCGAAGGCCGCGTTCCCGCCGGTGTGGTCGCCGTGATAATGCGTGTTGACGAGGAACTTGACCGGCTGCGGGCGTGATCGCGGCGATCGCGGCCTTGAGCTTGTCGTGCATCGGCGCGAACTGGCCGTCCACCATGATGACGCCGTCGTCGCCGACCGCGACGGTGACGTTGCCGCCGACGCCCTCGAGCATGTAGGTGTGGTGGCCGAGATCGGTGGTCTTCACCGTGACCTTGGAGAAATCCGGTCCGACCGGCGGCACCGGCGCCGTTTGCGCCAGCGCCGCGCCGGCAAAGCCAACGAGCGCCGCCGCAAGCGCCAAAGGCATGATCCTGGTCATCGCTGTTCCTCCCCCTGGTTCCCTCTGCCAGACTAACGGCGCGGCGCGGTCAATATTCCGCAGCGCGAGAGCGGGGCAGTCAGCCGTCGTCCCCGCGAAGGCGGGGACCCATGCTCCGCAGCTTCAATCCGGCCTCATCGCTGAGGAGGGCGCAGTGCGCCCGTCTCGAAGGATCGGGCGGCCCATGTCGCGACGCGCCTTGCGGCGCTCCGCACCATGAGGCCGCGAGAGGGGCTTGACATTCGCCATTCGCTGAATATATTCCTATCACCGTCCTGCTCAGTTACGAGGGCGTCATCTGAGACGTCGTGATGATGGGGCAGGGCGCGGCGCCCGCGGGCGTGGTTCGCAAGCCACGCACCCGGGAGGCCTCGGGGCCCCGCTCGTGCGGCATTACGACCGCGCCGCGAGGTGCTCGCTGGACTGGGACTGGCGCGGCTACGGCCGCCGGGCCAGTCCCAGGAAACGCGGGCCCGGGGACAGAAATCGCCGCAAGTAAGCCCGGCGTAGCGCAAGCGAAGCCGGGTGGAGCGCCGAGAGGCGCCCGCGTGGCCCTTAAAGGCCGCGCGGCACGTAAGGATACCGGAAGCGCCTCTCGGCGCTCCGCTCCCTCTTTATTCGGAGGGAGAAGGAAGGGAACTCCGGCGCACCCCGCGCCGCAAAGAACAGGGGCGCTGACGCACGCCCCTCGTCATTCCGGGCGCGCGGGGCGCCACGCCCCAGTCGCGCCAATGCCGCGCCCCAAGTCGAGCTCTATGCCGCGCCCTGGGTCTCGGCGGGCAGCTCCCGCATCTGCCCGGCGCTAAAGCCGGTGGCGGTGAGCACGTAGCGATAGCGGTTGCGCCGGTCGACAATGATCCAGTTGTTCGCCGCCGCGGCGTCGAGCCCGCGCTGGAAATCGCTGTCGCGCACGTCGAAGAAATAATTCCGCGT
Organism: uncultured Alphaproteobacteria bacterium; assembly: GCA_963742385.1. GTDB lineage: Bacteria > Pseudomonadota > Alphaproteobacteria > Rhizobiales > Xanthobacteraceae > Pseudolabrys. Next base: position 85,096 of record CAVULS010000010.1, read on the forward strand.
CAGCGTGCCGCCGGTCTGCATGCGGTGGCGGATGAAGACGTCGAGGATCTGGCGGCCGATACTTTGGTCAGCGGAGAGATGATGCATGGGGCCCCGAACTTGAAGATGCGCATTACAGCTACGCCAATGCGCGCGCCCTGTACGGCAAGCCGCGACTTATCACGGGAATTATCCCCGCTTATTCGCCGGCGCAGCGATGAAACTCATGGCGTGAGCGCCGCAAGCGGCTGCGGATTACCGCCAGCCGCCGCCGCCGTTCACGTAGACCGTGTCCGCGGTCATGAATTCGCAGGCATCCGAGCACATGAACAGCACCAGTTCGCCGATCTCCTCCGCTTTGCCGAAGCGCTTCATCGGAACGTCGTTGAGCATCGCCTGTTTGAGTTCCGGCGAGGTCGCGGCCGCCGCGGCAAAGGCGGTATCGATCGGCCCCGGCGAGATCGACAGCGCGCGGATGCCCTGGGCGGCGAATTCGCGCGCCACGCCCATGGTCATGGTCACCACCGCGCCCTTGGCGGCGGCATAATGCACCGAGGTGCCGGGCCCGCCGCGGCGGTGCGCCATCGAGCCGACATTGACGATGACGCCGAACTTGTGTTCGAGCATGTGCGGCAGCACCGCCTGCATGGCGTAGAACGTGCCCTTGAGGTTCAGGTCGAGGGTGCGCTCGAGCAGATCGTCGTCGATATCGAGGAATTTCGAGCGCTTGAGCGCGGCGCCGGCGGAATTGAACAGGAAATGGATGCGGCCGAAACCGTCGAGCGCAAGCTGGGTCATATCCTCGATCGCGGCGCGCTTGGTGACGTCGATGGCCAGCGCCAGCGTCTGCCCGCCGATCTTGTTGATCGCTTCCGCGGTCTTCTCCACGCCCTGCTCGTCGATGTCGGCGCAGACGACGTTCGCCCCTTCGCGGGCGAAGATCAGCGCCGTCGCGCGGCCGATGCCGCTGGCGGCGCCGGTGATGAGAACCGTTTTCCCGTGAAAATAATCCGGCGTCTTCGGCATGGGTGTTCCTCGGCTTTCGTTACTGTCATGCGCGGGCTTGACCCACGCATACGTGATGAACAGGCCCCGACTGCGGGCCTTACGTTCGGTCTTTCAATGCTCAAGCGCATCATGGATTGCCGGGTCAAGCCCGGCAATGAGGCGGAGAGGGCGGTGAAAAATAATCTAGCCGGTGTAATCCATCGCGCCCATGCGGATCACGGTCTTGGTGCCGAGATAGATCGCATTCGACAACAGCCGCATGTCGGCGGGCATGTCGGGCCGCCAGACGTCGAGCAACAGCGCAATCCGCACGTGCTGGCTGCGGTTTTTGACCTCATGCGGAAAGGTGTCGTCCCACAGCAGGCTCTCGCCGTCGGCAAGGCGATAGGGCACGTCGTCGATCAGCAGCTCGCAGGCCGGCACCCCGGTGTCGTCGTTCGGCATCGACAGCATCAGGTGAAAGCGCAGAATGCCGCGGAACGGGCCGCGGTGCCGCGGAATGTGCTTGCCGGGGGCGATGAAGGAGAACGAGCAGGAAATAGCCTCGGGCACATCGTCGAGGATCGCGGCGACGGCCGGGCAACGCTCGAGCCGGTCGGCGAAGGCAACGCCATAGGCCTTCATGATGTGGAGCCGCCAGTCGCGGCCGTCATTGGCGGAAATGTCGGCCTGCGCCGGCATGATATCGTGGAAGCGCGGCACGCGCGGCAGCGTTTCGGCGACCGCAAGCGCCTCGCGGCGGATGTCGGTCCAGGCTTGCGTGAAACGCCGCGCGTTGGGGAAATAGCGGCCGGCGTCGAGAATGGCCGGCGTGTCGATGCGGTGGTCGTAGATGGCGCGGACCACGTCGGCGGCATGATCGTACAATGCCACGCTCAACCCCTAAGCCCCGATTGCGCCCCCGATGTCGAAACTAGCCGGAGCCCTGAACTGCCGATAGGCTCTTCCCCATAAAATTACACTTGCCGGGGATTAGGAACGCCATCCGACCGCGCCGAAATCAGGAGCCGCCGATGCCGATGCCGCCGATCGAATATGCCGATGCTTCGCCCGCCGTGCGCGCGGTCTATGACGACATCAAAAAGAGCCGCAACCTCCCGGATGTGAACAATTTCTGGAAATATCTGGCGCACGACCCGGCGACGCTGAAGCGCACCTGGGAGAGCATCAAGGAGATCATGGCGCCGGGCGCGCTCGACCCGCTGACCAAGGAGATGATCTATCTGGCGGTGAGCGTCAGCAATGGCTGCGGCTATTGCATCGCCAGCCACACCGCGGCGGCGCGCAAGGCCGGCATGACGCAGGCCATGTTCGGCGAGGTCATGGCGGTCACCGGCATGGCCAATGAGACCAACCGGCTGGTCAATGGCTACCGGGTGCCGATCGACAAGGCCTTCGAATGAGGCAATTGCACAAAGCCGCTCTGTCGTGACAGGATACAAAAAGACCGGCTCAAGCCGGCGGGGGAGGGGTTTCGCATGATCGACCGCGCGCTGATTTCGAGATTGCTCTGCGTCGCCGCCATCGCTGCGGTCATGCTGCCGGCCGGGCACGTGCTGTTTCCCTATGTCAGCCACATCATGAGCGGGACGCAGTTCCAGGCGATCGAAGCCGTGGTCGGCGCCACCGCAGGCTTCGGCCTCTCGGCAATCATCGGCTAAACTCTACGCGGCTCGGCCGGTCTTCACCGCGAGGACGCGTCCCGCAAGCCCATGCGCTCGCTTCAGCTCCGGCGCGGTCGGCGCCGGAGCTCGCGCTCATCGGTTACTGATTGCTGCCGTTCTTGTTGGCCGGCTTCTGCACTGCGGACGGCGACGGGCTGGCCATGCCGGTCGTGCTAGGCGCCGGGCTGTGTGGTATCGGCGCGGTGCCGGTGGCACCGGCCAGCGGTGTGTTGCTGGCGGTGTTGTTGCTCAAGCCTTTGCTGCCGGCGATCAGGAAGATCGCGATCAGGGCAATCACGACGATGCCCGCGACCCAACCCCAGGTGCCGTCGGTGCGATCGCCTCGGCGGCCCAAAGGCGGGCTCATTTGTGAATTGCCGTAGCGCGGATCGGTATAACGCGGATCTGACATGTCACCCTCCATCCTTCGCTGCGCTTTCGCGCCTTGAGTGAAGGAAACCGCGCCGCTTTGTTTCGGTTCCTGATATCGGAAAATTTGTTGCGCTGCGGCGGGAACCCCGCCGAAAAACAGCCGGTTATTCGGTAAAATGGTATAGGTCGCCGGCATCGACTTTCCTTTCCGGCCTTCATAAGCATCCCGCCATGCCGACGACGCGCTTGACTGATGCGGCCGTGGCCGCCGCGCCGGCTCTGTTCGTGGTGCTGTGGAGCAGCGGATTCATCGGCGCCAAATACGGCCTGCCCTATATCGAGCCGCTCACTTTCCTTGCCGTACGCATGGTCCTTGTCGTGCTCGTCCTCGGCGCCGTCGCGCTGATCGTGCGCGCGCGCCTGCTGAGCGCGAGCGAAATCGGCCACAGCATGGTCGCGGGTCTCCTGGTACACGGGCTCTATCTCGGCGGGGTCTTCATCGCCATCAGCCAGGGCGTGCCGGCGGGAATCTCGGCGCTGATCCCCGGCCTGCAGCCGGTCGTCACCTCGACCATCGCCAACCGTTTCATGGGCGAGACGGTGACGCGGCGACAATGGCTCGGTCTTGCGCTTGGCCTTGTCGGTGTCGCGCTGGTGCTGCACGATCGCAGCGTCAGCGGTTCCGGCACTTGGCTCGGCTGGAGCGCGAGTTTTCTCTCGCTCGTGGGTATCGCGCTGGGCACGCTCTATCAGAAGCGCTTCTGCGGCACGATCGACTGGCGCACCGGCAATCTGGCGCAATATGTCACCGCCTGCGCCTTGTTCTGGCTCGGCGCCTTCACCTTCGAAACGCGTGAGATCCACTGGGGCGCGGACCTCGTCTTCGCCCTGGCCTGGCTGGTGCTGGTGATGTCGCTTGGCGCCGTCGGGCTGATGTACTGGCTGATCCGCCGTTCGGCGGCGACCGGCTTTGCTAGCCTGTTCTATCTGGTGCCGGCGGTCACCGCCTTGATGGCCTATGCGCTGTTCGGCGAAAAGCTCGATATGCTGTCGATCATCGGCATGCTGATCTGCGCCGTCGGCGTGGTCATGGCGAGCCGCGGCACGATTGTGCGCCCCGCCGCCGGCGGTGTCGGCGCGTCCGTTGCGGCGGAGAATTAGCGGTACCGGCTTTACCTTAACGCGCATCAAATATTGCCAATGCAGGCAGTGTCATGCGACCTGAGGGCAAGCCATCGCTGAAAGCAATAAAGCAATGATGTCTTGGGTCCCCAGTCTCCATACGATGATGTCGTGGATTTTCCACGTTCCCGACAGCTATGAACTGCTGTGGTGGCTGCTGCTGTCCATTTGCTGGTTCGGAATTGCCACCGAATTCCGGCTGAAGAAGATGCAAAAGCAGCTCGATGGCATGGCGGCGAAGGATCGTCCGCCCGCGGCGCGCTAGCTCGCGTCTTATTTTTTCTCGCGCTTGAGCACTAACTGCGTCTGCGTCACCAGCGCGCAAAGTCGTCCGTCGCCTCGGGTCACGCGCGTCTGCCAGACCATGGTGGTGCGGCCGCGATGCAACGCGGTGCATTCGGCATAGGCGGTATCGCCGATCGGCACCGCGGCGAAGAAATTGGTCTTGCTTTCGATGGTGGTGGTGGACTCGCCGTCTTTCAGATTGGCGGTGGTGGCGGTGCCGCCGAGATTGTCGGCCAGCGCCATGATGGCGCCGCCATGCATGATGCCGAAGCGGTTGTTGAGGTCATCGCGCGCCTTGAGCTCGCCGGTCACCCGCTCGGGTGAAATGGAGGTGACCTTGAGGCCAAGGAAGTCGGCGAAGGGCGGCTGTATGTTGGCGGCGTCGTTGACGGCTGCGTCGCTCATGGCGCTGGCTCCAGTCGATAGGGAGCTGCTTTGTCGCATATTTCCCGGCAGCACAAAATGTGCGCTTGGCGCGAGAAAAGGGCGCCGCTCGGGCGCCCTTCGGCGTGACGTTGCGATCAGCGCCTCAGCCCTTCGGCTGCGGCGCGATGCGGATATAGGGCTTCGGCTGCTTGTAGCCGCCGGGGTAAAGCTTCTTGGCCTCGTCGTCGGTAATCGCGCCGGTGAGGATCACGTCCTCGCCCTGTTTCCAGTTGGCAGGCGTCGCCACGCGATGCTTGGCGGTCAACTGCAGCGAGTCGATGACGCGCAGCACCTCGTCGAAATTGCGGCCCGTGGTCATCGGATAGACCAGGATCAGCTTGATCTTCTTGTCGGGGCCGATGACGAAGACGTTGCGCACCGTCTGTTGTCGGCCGGCGTGCGGCCTTCCGAGGTGCCGGAGGTCGAGGCCGGCAGCATGGCGTAGGCCTTGGAGATCTTCAGATCGGTGTCGCCGATCATCGGATAGTTCGGCGCAAAGCCGACGACGTCCTTGATATCGGTTGCCCACTTGGCGTGGTTGCTGACCGGATCGACCGAAAGGCCGATGATCTTGACGTTGCGCTTGTCGAATTCGGGCTTGAGCCGCGCCATGGTGCCGAGCTCGGTGGTGCACACCGGCGTGAAATCCTTCGGGTGCGAGAACAAGACGCCCCAGGAGTTGCCCAGCCAGTTGTGAAGGCGGATTTTTCCCTCGGTAGTTTCCGCCTCGAAATCCGGTGCGGTGTCGCCAATCGCCAATGCCATCACAACCTCCAATGCTCTTATGAACGGGCGCCGATGCTCTATATAGGCGTACCGGAACGCGCAGGAATAGGGCCGGGCGCAAAGAGGATCAAGCCACTTTGCACGAGAACGCGGCAGGATAAAGCCACTGCGCCAAGCCGCGGCAAAGAAACATCATTCCGCTCATCAAGGCGCCGGCTTGTAGCCGTCGGTCAAGGTGTTGAGGAAGGCGACGATGTCGTCGATTTCCGTTGGCGATAGCACCGGCGCAGCGCCGGGCTTGCCACCGAAAGGCGGCTCCTGATTGATGTTGTCCCAGTAGCGCGCCGGCAGGTCGTTGAACTTGGCGACCGTGCCGTCGGCCCTTCGCGGATACCAATTCTCCGGCCTGGTAGTCGCGCTCGACATAGAATTCGATGGCCTTGCGCAGATCGTGCTCGGCGCCGTTGTGGTAGAAGGTCTTGCGTAGCGCCACATTGCGCAAGCTCGGCGTGCGGAACAGGCCGCAATATTCGGTGCGATCGGCAAGATCGGTGCGCAGCGGCCCGCAGGCGCCGAGATCGAAATATTTCGAATCGGCATTGGCGGCAATGTTCGGATTGCGCGGCAGGCCGATGGCGATCAGCCCGTAGTCGGTGAATTGCGGCGGCGTGCCGTCGTTGTCGACGGCGCTGCGGTGGCAGCTCGCGCAATTGCCCTTGTCCTCGTCGTCGAACAAAGCAAGCCCGCGCGCTTCTTGCGCCGTGAGTTTCGCGCGGCCGGCGAGATAGGCGTCGTATTTGCTCGAGTAGGGATAGAATTCGCGCTCGCTCTGCTCGAAAACCTCCAGCGCCTCAATAGCCGCCGCGAAAGTCCTGGCGTCGTCCTTAAACAGGTCGGCGCCGTAAATCCTGGCGAATTCGCCGACGTAGCTTGCCCGCCGGATTTTTGCCACCACCGCCGCCTCGTCATCATTGGCCATTTCGAACGGCGAGAGCAGCGGAATGCGCGCCTGATCGCGGCCGCGGTCGGCGCGGCCGTCCCAAGTCAGGCCGCCGGTCGGGCCGTTATCAACGCTGGCGTCGCCCTCGTCGTCGGACTCGTAATAATGCTCAGTAAATTGCGGCACCACCTGCAGGTAAGTGAGTGACGGCACCGCGCGCAGGCCCGGCTGCGTCATGTCCTTGCCGCCGAGCTGGACATCGAGGGCATTCGGCGGGCCGAAGGCGCGCTTCGGGTCGTGGCAGGTCGCGCAGGCCATTTTGCCTGAGGCGGAGAGAGAAGGGTCGGCGAACATCCTGCGCCCGAGTGCTTCCAGCGCCGCGGCACGCGCATAGGCTTGCGCCCGCGTCATTCCCTGATCGGTGGCCAGCGGCGACGCCCGGCGCCGCAACGGCGCCGCAAAAGATCAACAAGAGCAATCTGCTGGGCATGAAATTTAAGGCTTTAGGGCGGTTCATGATTGCGCGGACTCAATGACAGCATTCTGACAGCGGAGGCCCTTATCCCCATTCGCATTCATGCAACTGTTATAGTCCTGCGGTTTAAGCTTATCGATTGCCGTTCCCGCCGCTGCCTTTCAAGGAGCTCGCCATGAAACACGTTGCCACGGTTCTGGCATTGCTGACTGCCACACTGCTTTGCAGCGCCGCACAGGCGCAGGCGCCGCGCTCCGGCATCGCCAATATCGATACCGTGGTGGTGATCTACGCGGAGAACCGCAGCTTCGACAATCTCTACGGCACTGTTCCCCGGCGCCGATGGCTTGCAGAACGTCACGCCGGAAAATTCAAAGCAACTCGACCGCGACGGCAATGAGCTTAAAGAGCTGCCGCCGGTCTGGGACGCGCTCACCGCCAAGGGCGTGACGCCGCCGGTGACGCAGGCACAGACCGAGCATATGCCGGTCGGGCCCTTCGCCATCGACGATCCCAATGGGCTCAATACCAAGCTCGGCGTCGTCACCCACGATCTCTGGCATCTTTTCTATCAGAACCAGATGCAGATCGACGGCGGCAAGAACGACAAGTTCGTCGCTTATGCCGATTCCGGCGGCTTGGTGATGGGCCATTACGACGGCTCCAAGCTGCCGCTGTGGCCGATCGCGAAAGAATACGTGCTCGCCGACAATTTCTTTCAAGGCGCGTTCGGCGGCTCCTTCCTCAACCACTTCCAGCTCGTCTGCGCCTGCACGCCGAAATATCCGGACGCCGACAAAAGCCCGGCCAAGGGTCTGATCGCCGCGGTGGAAGCGGACGGCGTCACGCTGAAACTTGCCGACAATTCGCCGAAGTCGGCGATGGACGGCATTCCGAAATTCGTCAACAACGGCCAGATCACGCCCGACTTCTACGCCATCAACACCATGCAGCCGCCGTATCAGCCGAGCAGCAACAAGCCGGCGCCGGAGGGCGATCCGCGCTACGCCGATCCCACCAAGCCGAACACGCTGCCGCCGCAGCATGACAAGACCATCGGCGATCTGCTGAGCGAGAAGGGCGTGAGCTGGGCCTGGTACGCGGGCGCCTGGCAGGCGACGCTCGACGGCAATCGCGGCAAGCCGGTGCCGAACTTCCAGTTCCATCATCAGCCGTTCAATTATTTCGCCAACTACGCGCCGGGCACCGAAATGCGTGCGCTGCATCTCAAAGACGGCGGCATGAACGGTGTTGCCTTCATCCAGGCGGTCGACGCCGGCGTGCTGCCGCAGGTCACCTTCTACAAGCCGCAGGGCAATCTCAACGAGCACGCCGGCTATGCCGACGTGATGTCCGGCGACGAGCACATCGTCGATGTGATCGCGCATCTGCAGAAGAGCCCGCAATGGGCGCACATGCTGGTGCTGGTGACCTATGACGAGAACGGCGGCTTCTGGGACCACGTCGCGCCGCCCAAGGCCGACCGCTGGGGTCCGGGCTCGCGCATCCCGGCGATCATCATCTCGCCCTTCGCCAAGAAGGGCACCATCGACCACACGCAGAACGACTCGACCTCGGTACTGCGCTTCATCACCAAGCGCTTCGATCTGCCGGAGCTGCCGGGCCTTGCGGAACGCGACGCGGCGCTGAAAGCCAACGGCCATCCGGCCATGGGCGACCTGACCGAGGCGCTAAGTTTCTAAGCGCGGAAACGCTGGCAAGAACGGCGACCGCTTGGGTGCGGCCGCCGTCGCATTGCCTTTTTCGCTGCGCTGCCGCAAAGTTCATGGGCCGGCTCGCGGTGTGGATTTAAGCCCAGCATGTTCAAGCGCATTCTGATCGCCAATCGCGGCGAGATTGCCTGCCGGATCATCAAGACCGCCCGCAAAATGGGGATCGAGACCGTCGCCGTCTATTCCGACGCCGACAAGGACGCGCTGCATGTCTCCATGGCCGATACCGCTATCGCCATCGGCCCGCCGGAAGCGGCGAAGAGCTATCTGGTCATCGACAAGATCGTTGCCGCCTGCAAGGCGAGCGGCGCCGAGGCGGTGCATCCCGGCTACGGCTTTCTCTCCGAGCGCGAGGCCTTCGCTCGGGCGCTGAAGGAGGCCGGCATCGTCTTCATCGGGCCAAATCCCAAGGCGATCGCCGCCATGGGCGACAAGATCGAGTCCAAAAAGGCGGCCGCCGCGGCCAAGGTTTCGACCGTCCCCGGTCATCTTGGCGTTATCGAGGATGACAACGAAGCCGTCGTCATCGCCGAGCAGATCGGCTACCCGGTGATGATCAAGGCGTCCGCCGGCGGCGGCGGCAAGGGCATGCGCATCGCCTATTCCAAGGCGGAGGTGGCGGAAGGCTTCGCCCGCGCCCGCTCGGAAGCGAAATCCTCCTTCGGCGACGACCGCGTCTTCATCGAGAAATTCATCACCAATCCGCGCCACATCGAGATCCAGGTGCTCGGCGACAAGCACGGGCATGTCATCTATCTGAATGAGCGTGAGTGTTCGATCCAGCGCCGCAATCAGAAAGTGATCGAGGAGGCGCCGTCGCCGCTGCTCGACGCGGCCACGCGCAAGAAGATGGGCGAGCAGGCGGTCGCCCTGGCCAAGGCCGTCGGCTACGACAGCGCCGGCACCGTCGAATTCGTCGCCGGCCAGGACAAGAGCTTCTTTTTTCTGGAGATGAACACGCGGCTGCAGGTCGAGCACCCGGTGACCGAGCTCATCACCGGCATCGATCTGGTCGAGCAGATGATCCGCAGCGCCGCCGGCGAAAAGCTTGCGCTCAAGCAGAGCGACGTGAAGATCGACGGGTGGGCGGTGGAAAGCCGCGTCTACGCCGAGGACCCGTACCGCAAATTCCTGCCTTCGACCGGGCGGCTGACCAAGTACCGGCCGCCGGCCGAACGCAGCGAGCGCGGCATCACCGTGCGCAACGACACCGGCGTCTACGAGGGCGGCGAGATTTCGATCTATTACGACCCGATGATCGCCAAGCTGGTCACCCACGCGCCGACACGGGCCGAGGCGATCGACGCGCAGGCCGACGCGCTCGACGCCTTCACGCTCGAAGGCATCCGCCACAATATTCCGTTCCTCTCGGCGCTGATGGCGCATCCGCGCTGGCGCGCCGGCAAACTGTCCACCGGATTCATCGCCGAGGAATTTCCCGACGGCTTCCATGCCATCGCGCCGGAGGGCGAACGGGCGCAGGTGCTGGCCGGCGTCGCCGCGGCGATCGATCACGTGCTCGGCGAGCGCAAGCGGCAGATTTCCGGGCAGATGCAAAGCCGGCTGGTGACGCGCGAGAGCCACCGCGCGGTCTGGCTCGGCGAAACCGAATACCGCCTCGACGTCAGCCGCGAGAACGGCACCATCGGTGTGCGCTTTCCCGGCAGCGGCAAGGACAAGAAAAAGGGCGCGCTGCGCCATCTGCAATCGGACTGGAAGCCGGGCGATCTCGTCTGGCACGGCACCATCAACAGCGAGCCGGTGTCGGTGCAGGTGCGCGCCATTGCCAACGGCTTTGCGCTCGCCTTCCGCGGCGTCGAGGCCAAGGCCTATGTCTATACCGAGGGCGAGGCCAATTACGCGCGGCTGATGCCGGCGAAGAAGGTCGCCGACACCGGCAAGCAGGTGCTGTGCCCGATGCCGGGGCTCGTGGTTTCCATCGCGGTCAAGGAAGGCCAGGAGGTCAAAGCCGGCGAGACCGTGGCGGTGGTGGAAGCGATGAAGATGGAGAACGTGCTGCGCGCCGAGATCGACGGCACGGTGAAGAAGATCAATGCCAAGCAGGGCGACAGCCTGGCGGTCGATGCGGTGATTTTGGAGTTTGTGCAATCGCTGTCGCCGTAGCAATCGCTGTCGTCCCGGCCAAGCGAGCGCCAGCGAGCGCGAGCCGGGACCCAGTAACCCCGGTCTTCGTTATGCGGATAGATTGGGATCACTGGGTCCCCGCCTTCGCGGGGCGATAAATTGCAAAACCTGCGAGTCCGGTTTGCATGACCCTTTATTTCGCTTACGGCTCGAACATGAGCCGCACCGGCATGGCCGCGCGCTGTCCGGGCGCGCGCGCTCTTGGTCCGGCGCGATTGGACGGTTATCGCTTTTTCATCGGCGTTGACGGCTGGGGCTCGGTGCAGCCGAGCGCCGGCAGTCGTGTCCATGGTGTGCTCTGGCGGCTGACGCCGCGCGATGTCGCGGCGATGCATGCCTATGAATTGCTGCACGCCGGTCTCTACGACGTGCGCCATCTGCCGGTGCGGGCGGCGCGCCAAGCTCACGCCGGCGATGATCTATTTGCTGCGGCGGCGCGCGCAGGGCGGCCAAAGCCCGGCTATGTGGAATTGATCGCCGCGGCCGCGCGCGATTGGAACCTGCCGGAGCGCTATATCCAGACGGTCGAACGCTGGTCGGTCGCGCGTTCGACCGGCGCCCGCGCCATCGATGTCGGAGAACTCGCATGAGCACCGTCCGGCACATGATGGTGCACGGCCGCGTGCAAGGCGTCGGCTTCCGCGCCTTTGTCGAATACGAAGCGCTCACGCGCGGCGTCGGCGGCTGGGTGCGCAATCGCCGCGACGGTTCGGTGGAAGCCATGTTTATTGGCGAGGTCGAAATTGTCGCTGTGATGATCGAAATCTGCCGCAGCGGCCCGCTTGGCGCCCGCGTCGACGTGCTGCATCAGCGCGAGGGCACGGCGGAAGATCTCAAGTTACGGCGCCCGGGCGAAGTGTTCTCGGTGCTGGCGACGGCGTGATCGGTCGGCCCGAACAGCACCTCGAACTCACGCCGCAAGACCATGTCCACTTCCGGCATCGACACCGGCAGTCCGAGATCGGCGAGGCTGGTGACGCCGTAACGTTGTTCGCTCACGCCGCAGGGCACGATGCCGGAAAAATGCGACAGCTCCGGATCGACGTTGAGCGCCATGCCGTGCAGCGTCACCCATTGTTTCACGCGGATGCCGATGGCGGCGATCTTGTCCTCGAAGCCTTGCCCTTTGTCCGCCCGCCGCACCCAGACGCCGATGCGGTCTTCGCGCCGTTCGCCGCGCACATTGAAAGCGCCAAGCGTGCGGATGATCCATTCCTCGAGGCTGGCGACAAAGCGGCGCAGGTCGGGTCCGCGGCGCTTCAAGTCGAGCATCACATAGGCGACGCGCTGGCCGGGTCCGTGATAGGTCATCTGCCCGCCGCGGCCGCTTTCGAAGACGGGAAAGCGCGCGTCGAGAACCTGCGCCGGCTTGGCGCTGGTGCCTGCGGTATAGAGCGGCGGGTGCTCGATCAGCCAGACCAGTTCGGGCTCGCGGCCGGCGGCAATCGCAGCGGCGCGTGCCTCCATAAAGGCCACCGCCTGCTTATAGGGGACGAGGGAATCGCCAATACGCCATTCGAGCGGCGGCGCGCCGGGCGGTGCCGCCAGCCCTATCTCCAGATCATTGCGCGCGTTAACCATGCATTCACCATACCATGGTGACTTGGCTGTGAGCCCGGCGTCGCGCCGGATAGGGGACACAGCAGTTGTCAACACTCAGCAAGGTTTCCGTCGATATCACGGTGGTGCTCGGCACCACCTCCATGCCGGTGCATCAGGTGCTCCGCCTCGGCCGCGGCGCCATCATCGAGCTCGACGCTTCCGAGGACGACGCCGTCAATATCCTCGCCAACAACCTGCCGGTCGCCAAGGGCACCGTGGTGGTCAATGGCAGCCGCATCGCGGTCGAGGTCGGCGAGCTGCTGCCGCGCCCGGCCGACATGCGCTGACGACTTTCCCGGCGTCATATAGGGCTCCGCCGCCTCGTTGGCAGGGTGGTCATGGCGGCCCTTGTTCGGCCAGACCCTATTTGTTACATGGACCGCGCTCGACGGGACGCGAGCTTTTTCAAAGCTTTTCGTTCCTCCCCCATGCGGTCATGGCGGAATTGGTAGACGCACTAGCTTGAGGTGCTAGCGGGGCAACCCGTGGAGGTTCGAGTCCTCTTGACCGCACCACCGGCCCCGTTTCCGCCGCCGGATCAGTAAGTTACTGAAGCAACGGAACATTTGGACAGCCCGAAGTACAAAAGGGCGGTACAAATGGTCTTTCGCATGGTGACTGCCCGACGATCAAGGTCCGGTTCGCTCACGGCCAGAAAAGCCATCCCGAAGGACGTGCGGGCCGACTACCAGCGCCTGTACGGGGCCGGCTGGGAGGCCAAGCTGACGCTGCCAGCGGGCACGCCGACCTCTGTCGTCAAGACGAGACACGGGGAGTTCGTGGCGGAGGTCGAGACCCGCATTGAGAGCAACCGTGCCGCCCGCAGGGGCGAGGGGATCCGCTCTCCAGGAAACAGGCCCATGCGCTCGCAGGCGAGTGGTACGTCTGGTACGTCGCGCGGCACGAAGCGGACCCTGGCACCCCTGAGTACTGGCGGGTGCTCTGGGATGTCCTGATCGACCGGCTGGAGGATTTCGCGCCCCAATGGGTCATCGAGAACCGCTGGCGGGATCTTGAGTGGACGCGCGAGCCGCAAGTGCGAGAGGGGATGCGCCCGCTCATTGCCGACGAGGCGAGGACGGCGCAGTTCCTAGCCAGCAGGGGCGTGGTGCTCAATGGCGAAGCGCAGGCGCTGTTCCTCGACTGCGTCCTCGACGAGTTCATCGCCGCCATCCTGCTGCTCGAGAGGCGCAGCCTCGGCGACTACAGCGCGGACGGACGCCCCTCGCAGTTTCCGAAGTTCAGCGGACGCACGGTCAAAAAGAACAACGGCATGTCGCCGTGGTCGTTGTTCGAGGCGTGGGTCAAGGCGCGGCAACCGGCTTCATCAGGCATAAACCGATGGCGTCCGGTCTTTCTCGACCTCGACAAGTCTTTCGGCAACGCTGAAGACCTCACCGAAGACGACGTAAGGGAATGGGCGAGGAAGCTCGTCACCACGAAGCGTCGGGCACGGACCGTCAACGAAGTCTGGCTGAGTGCAGCCAGCACGGTGTTCGGCTGGGCCAAGCGTGAGCGGCTGATGAGCTCGAACCCGTTCAAGGGAATGACAAGGTTACCGAACCCAAGAGGGTGCAGCACCGCGAAACGAAGGCGTTCACTCCGGAAGAGGCGGCAACAATCCTTCGCGATGCCATTGAAGTTGGAACGCCGGGCACGACCTTCGAGGGTGCGGTCAGATGGGTGCCGTGGCTCTGTGCATATTCTGGAGCGCGGGCCGGGAAATCACCAGCTCCGCGGTGCTGACATCCAAAATGTTCGGGGCATCCATGCCATGAAGCTCACGCCGGAGGCAGGCACAATCAAGACCGGCAAGCCTCGAACGGTGCCGATCCACGAGCACGTCATCGAGCAGGGGTTTCTCGACTTTGTCCGCTCGCGGGGCAAGGGGCCGCTCTTCCATGACCCGGCAGAGCATCAAGTGGCGTCTGACCCTCTCAATCCGAAGCGGCCACGTGCCGTGACGGTTCGGCAGAGGCTCGCCAACGGGGTCGGAGAGGACTCGGTGTTACGGACAGGGAGCTGAGCCCGATGCATGCCTGGCGGCACACGTTCAAGCAGATCGCGGACCGGGCGGGCATAAGCGAGCGGATGTCGGACTACATCACCGGCCATAAACACGGAACGGAGGGCGCGAAGTACGGCGCGCCGACGCTCGAGGACATGGCCGCTGCGCTGGTGAAGTTTCCGAGATACAGAACGAGCGATGCGTCTTGAATATTGAACGATAAAGGAATCTCGGGGGCGGTTTCTGTGGACACCTTCGCAGGTTCCCGGGGACTTGCAGAGGGCTTCAGCAAATTCGACAAGACACCCTGGCCAGCAGGGCGGTAAGTTCTGCGCGTAGGCTCTGCTCTTCCCTGAGGTGCACGTTATGCTAACAGCGTCGAGGAGTAATCTATCGCTGTGTAAGGCCGGAGTAACGGGCACGCAGAGCGTGGTGATCTTCATCGTGCCGCACCAACTGATTGAAGTTGCTTCGCGATAAATTAAGTCCCATTTAAACATACGGGCCTTATCATTGCTCGCGGTCCGATCAATTCCCCTCTGCCGCGATGGGCATCGAACGGCTGTCCCGCGCCGCGACAAGCACTCTAAAATTGGCGCCCCGCTATACTTGAGAGGGCAAGCAGATGAATAAGCTTCTTTCCCGCGTCTTCGTTGTCGGCGTCTTCGCTGGGTCAACCGCCTACGCGATGCCGATTGCGGTGCCTCGTCCAACGCAAGCCGGACTGACAATCCAAGTCGGCAACGGGGGGTGCGGCCTAGGCGTCCATCGTGGACCTTTTGATGGATGTTCGCCTGTCGACTACGGTTATTATCAACCATATCGGGCAGGCGAAGTCGCGCTTACCGTCGTGGATATTATCGCGGCTACCGCGACGGTTATAATGCCGGCTTGTACGGTGACAGTGCTTGGTACGGTGGAGGCGGCTACGAAGCCAGCCTTCGTGGCTGCGCGTACGGCAAATACGAGGAGTGCGACTGGGGAATTTGCTGGCACA